>NZ_JBVIZC010000001.1:0-388175 GCF_055591945.1 Streptomyces sp. NPDC041191
CACCCTCGTCGGGCTTTCCTCCGGGCTTTTCCCTTCGGTCTTGCGTTTCCGACTCTATCAGATCTTTCCGATCCGATTTCCCCGGTGCTTTCCGGCCCCGTTCGCTTTCGCTCCGGGCCCTTCCGGCGTGTTCACTACGTTAGCCGATTTCTCCGGCGACTCATAATCGAGCCATTCGAAACGAATTTCGGCATGCCGAAATACGCCCCAGCCGGGGATTCGTCTTGAGTAGTGGGTGGCCGTCTCGGGGTGCTTGAACAAGCGGACCCGTCTCCAACGGCTCGGACTACATTACGCACCGGGACGGCGCGAGTCAAGGCGCCTCTTGCGGGGCGTGTGGGCGCGGTACGGGCTGACCGTCGGGTCCCCGTCGATCCAGAAGCGCCAGGGGTGGGGAGCGCCGTCGCCGCCGACGCCCGTGCGGGGGCCGGCGAGGACGCGGTCCGGGGTCGGCGGGGTGCCGGTGAGGACGGTGAGCGGGGCGTCCGGGCCGGCGCAGGCGTCCTCTCCGTTCAGGGTGAGGGCGATGTCGAGGGCGGTGGCCAGGCGTGCCGGACCCTTGGCCAGCTCGTTGTCGTTGCGGGCCGAGCGGCGGCGGGGGCGGGCCTGCTCGGCGCCGCTCACGATCTCCCCCGCGCGCAGCAGGACCCCGCTCGCGCTGCCCTCGGGGCCGCACACCAGGTTGAGGCAGTGCCACATGCCGTAGGTGAAGTAGACGTACACGTGTCCGGGCGGGCCGAACATGACGGCGTTGCGCGGCGTCCGACCCCGGAAGGCGTGCGAGCCCGGGTCGATCTCCCCGGCGTACGCCTCCACCTCCGTGAGGCGCAGTTCGATCCGTCCCTCCTCCGTGGTGCGGACCAGGGTGCGGCCCAGGAGGTCGGGGGCGACCTCCAGGACGGGGCGGTCGAAGAAGGAGCGCGGGAGCGGCGTACGGTCGGGGCTTTCGTTCATGCCGTCCGAGCGTAACGGGGTGCGGCGGGGAACCGGCTACGGTCGTCGCGCGTATGTAGGGGTCAGGACCGAGAAGGAGTGAAGACCATGGGATTCAAGAAGCTGCTCGCGAGCCTGGGTGCCGGCGGGGCCACGGTGGAGACGGTGCTCACCGAGGAGAACGTGGTCCCCGGCGGGGTCGTCCAGGGCGAGGTGCGCATTCAGGGCGGCAGCGTCGACCAGCGGATCGAGGGGCTCTCCGTCGGGCTCCAGGCGCGGGTGGAGGTCGAGGGCGGCGACCAGGAGCACAAGCAGGACATCGAGTTCGTGAAGGTGCGTCTGGGCGGGGCCTTCGAGGTGAAGGCCGGCGCGGTGCACGTGGTGCCGTTCGGTCTGGACATCCCGTGGGAGACGCCGGTCACCGCCGTCTCCGGCCAGCAGCTGCGCGGCATGCACATCGGTGTGACGACGGAGCTGGAGATCGCGCGCGCCGTGGACTCCGGTGACCTGGACCCGATCAACGTGCACCCGCTGCCGGCGCAGCAGGCGATCCTGGACGCCTTCCTCCAGCTGGGCTTCCGGTTCAAGAGCGCGGACATGGAGCGCGGGCACATCCGGGGGACGCGGCAGAGGCTGCCCTTCTACCAGGAGATCGAGTTCTTCGCGCCGCAGCAGTACCGCGGACTGAACCAGGTCGAGGTCAGCTTCGTCGCCGACGACCGCGAGATGGACGTCGTCCTGGAGATGGACAAGAAGCCGGGCCTCTTCACCGAGGGCAGCGACTCCTTCCGGTCCTTCACGGTGGGGCTGCACGACTTCCACACCACCGATTGGGCGGCTTACCTGAACCAGTGGCTCGCCGAGGTCGGCGGCCGTCGCAACTGGCTCTAGGCTCGCGTCCGTAAGGCCGCCGCGGCAGGGCTGCCGGGCGGCGACGGGCGATACGGAGGGTTTCGACGTGTCCGAGGGCAAGAGGGCGCCGCTCCCCCACGACTTCCATCCGCCGGTGGCGGCGTTCACCGTGGTGAGCGACGATGTCACGCCGAGCGGAGTACTGAAGGACGCGCAGGTGTACGCGGAGGGGAACACCTCCCCGCAGCTGCGGTGGGAGGGGTTCCCGGCGGAGACCAGGAGCTTCGCCGTCACCTGCTTCGACCCGGACGCCCCGACGGGCAGCGGGTTCTGGCACTGGGTGCTGTTCGACATCCCGGCGTCGGTGACGGAGCTGCCGGCCGGTGCCGGGTCGGGTTCGTTCGAGGGGCTGCCGACCGGGGCCGTGCACGCGCGGAACGACTACGGCGCGAAGGAGTTCGGCGGCGCGGCTCCCCCGGCCGGGGACCCGGCGCACCGCTACGTGTTCACGGTGTACGCGGTGGACAGCGAGAAGCTCGGGCCGGACGCCGACGCCTCGCCGGCGGCCGTCGGGTTCAACCTGCGGTTCCACACGCTGGGCCGCGCGCAGTTGATCGGTGAGTACGCCGCTCCCGCGGAGGGCTGATCGTTCGTTTGTTGTTTGCCCGCTTCTGGTCTTGGAGAGATCAGAAGCGGGCACCTTTTGTTTCGCGAGAAATTGCGTTGTCCGACCCGGCCGGCCCGGCCATCGTTGTTCCAAGCCCGCCGGGGAGTGGGCCGGCATACGGGAGGTGGGCAACATGCGGGACACGCTGGTACTCAACGCGAGCTTCGAACCGCTTTCGACGATCACGCTCAACCGTGCGGTGGTGCTCGTGCTGCAGGCCAAGGCCGTCGTCGAGCAGGCCCATCCCGAGCTGCGGGTGCGCGGTGCCGCCGTCGATCTGCCGGTGCCCCGGGTGATCAGACTCTGCCGGTACGTCCGGGTGCCCTTCCGAAGACAGGCGCCGTGGTCGAGGCGGGGGGTCCTGGTCCGGGACCAGCACCGGTGCGCGTACTGCGGGAGGCGGGCGACGACGGTGGACCACGTCGTGCCGAGGGCCCAGGGCGGCAAGGACACCTGGCTGAACACCGTGGCCTCCTGCGCCGAGGACAACCACCGCAAGGCCGACCGGACCCCGGAGCAGGCGGGAATGCCACTGCTGCACCAGCCGTTCGAGCCGACTCCGGCCGACGCGATGCTGCTCGCGATGCGGGCGAGCGAGCGGTCCTCGCTGCCGGAGTGGCTGGCGGCCTCGGCCGCGTAGACGCGTACCGCGGATCCGGCACGTACCCGCGGATCCGGCCGATGGGCGAGGGGCCCGTCTCCCCCCGGGGGGCGACGGGCCCCTCGCCGCGTCCCGCCGTACGCGCCGCTACTTGAGGGTCAGCTGGAGGATCGCGACGACGCCGACGGCGATGATCACGCCCCGCAGGACGGTGGGCGACAGTCTGCGGCCGACCTTGGCACCGAGCTGGCCGCCGATGGTGGAGCCGACCGCGATGAGCAGGACCGCCGTCCAGTCGAACTCGGCGACGAAGAGGAAGAAGACGGCGGCGACGCCGTTGACGAGCGCTCCGAGGATGTTCTTGACGGCGTTGATCCGCTGGATGTCGTCGTGGAGCAGCAGGCCCATGAGGGAGAGGTAGAGCACGCCCTGCGCGGCGCCGAAGTAGCCGCCGTACGCGCTGGCGAGGAAGAGGCCGGTGAGGAGGGCGGGGCCGCCGTCCGGGTGGCCCTCGGTGCCGGTCCGTTCGCGCCGGCGCTTCACGGCCGCCGCGATGCGGGGCTGCACCAGGACCAGGATCAGCGCGAGCCCGATGAGGACGGGGACGATCGCGTCGAAGGCGTCGGACGGGAGGGCGAGGAGCAGGACCGCGCCGAGGAGACCGCCGAGGAGGGCGGCGGCGCCGAGGCGGAGGACGCGCTTCTTCTGACCCTTGAGTTCCCTGCGGTAGCCGATGGCTCCGCTGACGGAGCCGGGGACGAGGCCGAGGGCGTTGGAGACGTTCGCGGTGATCGGCGGCAGTCCGGTCGCGAGGAGGACCGGGAACGTGATCAGCGTTCCCGATCCCACGATCGTGTTGATGGTGCCGGCGCCGATGCCGGCGGCGAAGACCGCCAGGGCTTCCCAGATGGACAACGCCCTCTCCTTACAGGGTCGGTGAGTCGCCTCCCCGCTCCGGTGCCACCGGGGTCGAGGGGCTCGTACCGATCATGCACGAGAGTTACGTGTACGTGTCAGTCGACCGGGGGTTCGTCTCGCCGTTCGGTACCGCCGGACCTGGTGTTGAAGCCGGGGGCGCCGCCGCCGATGTTGCCGAAGGCGCCGGAGAGGCCCTTGAGGGCGTCGCCGATCTCGCTGGGGACGATCCAGAGCTTGTTGGCGTCGCCCTCGGCGATCTTGGGGAGCATCTGGAGGTACTGGTACGAGAGGAGCTTCTGGTCGGGGTCGCCGGCGTGGATGGCCTCGAAGACCGTGCGCACGGCCTGGGCCTCGCCCTCGGCGCGCAGGGCGGCGGCCTTGGCGTCGCCCTCGGCGCGGAGGATCTGCGACTGCTTCTCGCCCTCGGCCGTGAGGATCGCGGACTGGCGGGTTCCCTCGGCGGTGAGGATCGCGGCGCGCTTGTCGCGTTCGGCGCGCATCTGCTTCTCCATCGAGTCCTGGATGGAGGTCGGCGGCTCGATCGCCTTGAGTTCGACGCGGTTGACGCGGATGCCCCACTTGCCGGTGGCCTCGTCCAGGACGCCGCGCAGGGCCGCGTTGATCTCCTCGCGGGAGGTGAGGGTCCGCTCCAGGTCCATGCCGCCGATGATGTTGCGGAGGGTGGTGACGGTGAGCTGCTCGATCGCCTGGATGTAGCTGGCGACCTCGTAGGTCGCGGCCCGGGCGTCGGTGACCTGGTAGTAGATGACCGTGTCGATGTTGACGACCAGGTTGTCCTGGGTGATCACCGGCTGCGGGGGGAACGGGACGACCTGTTCGCGGAGGTCGATCCGGTTGCGGATCGAGTCGATGAACGGGACGACGATGTTCAGTCCCGCGTTGAGCGTGCGCGTGTAGCGGCCGAAGCGCTCCACGATCGCCGCGCTCGCCTGCGGGATGACCTGGATCGTCTTGATCAGGGCGATGAAGACGAGCACCACCAGAATGATCAGGACGATGATGACTGCTGACATCGTGTTCCCCGTGCCCTTCGCTGCCGGTTGACTGCCGGGTTGCTTTCGATGATCGAGTCTCGCAGACGTCGGAACGTCATGGGCGGGGTTCGGTCACATGACCACGGCGGTCGCCCCGTCGATCTCGACCACGTCGACCTGTTCGCCCGGCTCGAAGGTCTGTCCGGCGTCGAGCGCGCGGGCGGACCAGATCTCCCCGGCGAGCTTGATGCGGCCCCCTCCGGCACCGTCGACCCGTTCCAGGACGACGGCCTGACGCCCTTTCAGGGCGTCGATCCCGCTGGAGAGCCCGGGGGCGTCACCTCGGTGCCGGGCGGCGATCGGGCGCACCACCGCGACGAGCGCCACCGAGACGACGACGAAGACGAGCACCTGGGGAACGACGCCGAAGCCGAGGGCGGCGGTCACCGCCCCCGCGACCGCTCCCACGGAGAACATGCCGAACTCCGGCATGGCGGTGAGGACCAGCGGAATGCCGAGTCCCACCGCGCCGATCAGCCACCAGACCCACGCGTCGAAATCCACAGGGCCATGGTAGGGCGGCGGGTCCTCCCGGGACAGGGCGCGGGGCGGCGGGAAACCCCGGGGCGGGCGCGGTGCCGTGCGGTCACGGCGCCCGGCCGGGTCACTTCAGGGGCAGGCCGTGCGCGGTCCAGCGGTCGCCGACGCGCTCGACCACGAGCGGGAGGCCGAAGCAGAGCGAGAGGTTGCGGGAGGTGAGTTCGGTCTCGACGGGACCGGCGGCGAGCACCTTTCCCTGACGGATCATCAGGACGTGGGTGAAGCCCGGGGCGATCTCCTCGACGTGGTGGGTGACCATGATCATCGAGGGGGCGTACGGGTCGCGGGCGAGGCGGCCGAGGCGGCGGACCAGGTCCTCGCGGCCGCCGAGGTCGAGGCCGGCGGCGGGCTCGTCCAGGAGGAGCAGCTCGGGGTCGGTCATCATCGCGCGGGCGATGAGGGTGCGCTTGCGCTCGCCCTCGGAGAGCGTCCCGAACTTCCGGTCCAGGTAGTCGTTCATGCCGAGGCGGTCGAGGAACGCCTTGGCGCGCGCCTCGTCGACCGGGTCGTAGTCCTCGTTCCAGGTGGCGGTCATGCCGTACGCGGCGGTGAGGACGGTCTGGAGGACGGTCTGGCGCTTGGGGAGCTTCTCGGCCATGGCGATGCCGGCCATGCCGATGCGGGGACGGAGGTCGAAGACGTCGGTGCCGACGCCGCCGAGCCGTTCGCCCAGGACGCGGGCGGTGCCCTTGGTGGGGAAGAGATAGCTGGAGGCGACGTTCAGGAGGGTGGTCTTGCCGGCGCCGTTGGGCCCGAGGATCACCCAGCGCTCGCCCTCCTTGACCGACCAGGAGACCTCGTCCACCAGAGCCCGTCCGTCGCGGACCACGGATACGTCCACCAGCTCCAGTACATCGCTCATGAGCGCGTTGTCTCCCCTTGCGGTCGAGTGTCGTCGCCTTGCGCCGGTGGGCGCGGCGTCCAGGGGAAAACCTACGTTATCGGCGGAGCGGGCCGGTCCCTAGGGCTTCCTTCGGGTCCTTAATCTGGGGGGATGCTTTCGGAACCACGCTCAGGACGCCTGGCCGCCTGGGGCAATGCCCTGCTGGCCGGGACGGTGTCGCCGGACGAGGCGGCGCTCGCCATTGTCGGGGAGGACGCGGTGCACCGCGTGGAGGGGCTGCCGGGTGAGACGGGGCCGGTGGGGCTGACGCTGGCGCTCGGCCGGCTGCGGCGGCTGGGGGTGACCGGGTGGCGGGTGGCGCTGCCGGCGCCGGGCCATCCGCTGGGGCTGAGCGGACCGCCGGAGTTCAACGCCCGCGCGCTGGAGGCGGAGGAGGCGGCGGTGGGCTTCGGCGCGCCCTACGGCCTGGTGCCGGAGGTCTCGGAGGCGGGGCCGGCCGGTGACGTGCGCGTGGAGGTGGTCTGGCGCTGTCTGGCGGTGCGGGAGGCGCCGCCCGCGGACGTACCGTCGCTCGGTGAGGCGGAACGGGAGCTCGCGGAGGCGCTGCGGGACGCGACGGCGGTGCTGACCCGGCTCGACGTGGCGGCCTCGGGACCGGTGGCGGACGCGGCGCGGGAGGCGTACCGGGCGCGGACGGAGACGGGGGGCGAGGTCCTGGCGCCGGGCTATCCGCAGCGCGCGGTGCGGGTCCTGGAGCTGGCGCGCCGGGTCGGCCTCCTGGTGGACCTGGCGCACGGCCACGGCCACGGGGGCGCGGTCAGCGCTTCGGAGATGGCGGCGCGGGGGGAGGCGCTGCGGCCGGTGGAGCGGGTGGCCCGGCGGGCGCGGGTCGCCGCGTACAACGCGTACGTGGAGGAGAGGGAGCGGGAGCGGGGGTTCTGAAGGCCCGGCGCCGGGCGTGCTCGGCGCGCGGGTACGACCGTCGCACAGGTATGACCGTCGTACGGGCGCGCCCGGCCGGGCGAGGCGGCCGTGGTGCCGGGGACGGGCGCGGGGTACGGGGTGCGGGCCTGCCCCGGGGCCACCGGAGGGAGGCGGCGCGCGTCAGCGGGTGAGGCCGTGACGGACCGCCCAGAGGGCCGCCTGGGTCCGGTCCGCGAGGTCGAGCTTCATGAGGATGTTCGAGACGTGGGTCTTGACCGTCTTCTCGGAGAGGACGAGGGCGCGGGCGATCTCGCGGTTGGACCGTCCGTCGGCGATCAGGCCGAGGACCTCGCGCTCGCGTTCCGTGAGGGAGGGGCCGCGCCCCGTACCACCGGGGGAGTCGTCCTGGGAGAGGAGCGCGCCGGCGACCTCGGGCTGAAGGAGGACGTGCCCGGCGTGGACGGAGCGGATGGCGCCGGCCAGGGCGTCGGGGTCGATGTCCTTGTAGACGTATCCGGAGGCGCCGGCGCGGAGGGCGGGGACGACCGTGCGCTGCTCGGTGAAGCTGGTGACGATCAGGACCCTGGCGGGGTTGGCCAGCTCGCGGAGCCGCTTCAGGGCCTCGATCCCGTCCGTGCCGGGCATCCTCACGTCCATGAGGACCACGTCGGGGCGCAGCTCCTCGGCGCGGGCGACGCCCTCGTCGCCGTCGGACGCCTCCCCCACGACCTCTATGTCGTCCTGCACCTCCAGGAAGGTGCGCAGACCGCGCCGGACGACCTGGTGGTCGTCCACCAGCAGGACACGGATCGGCTTCTCAGCCACCGGGGACCTCCATCTCGATCGTGGTGCCCTCGCCCGGGGCCGAGGTCACGGTGAGCCGTCCGCCGACGCCGCCCGCCCGGTCCCGCATGGAGACCAGGCCGAGGTGGCGGCCGGCGCTGCGGACCGCGCGCGGGTCGAAGCCCCTGCCGTCGTCGGTGACGGTGAGCCGCGCGCCCTGGCCGCTGCGGGCGAGGGTGACGCCGACCAGGCGGGCGTCCGCGTGCCGCAGGGCGTTGTGCAGGGCCTCCTGGGCGACCCGGAGGACGGCTTCCTCCTGGGCGGCCGGCAGGGCGCGGGTGCCGGAGCTCTCGAAGGTGACCCGGGCGGAGTGGGCGCGGTCCAGGACCTGGATCTGGGTACGGAGGGTGTGGACGAGGCCGTCCTCGTCCAGGGCGGCGGGGCGCAGCTCGACCACGGCGGCGCGCAGCTCGTCGGCGGCCTCGGCGGCGAGCGCGGCGACCTGCTGGAGCTCGCCCTTGGCGCGGACCGGGTCCCGGTCCACCAGGGCCGCGGCGGCCTGGGCGGTGAGCCGGAGCGAGAAGAGCTTCTGGCTGACGGCGTCGTGCAGCTCGTGGGCCAGGCGGGAGCGCTCCTCGGCGATGGTGAGCTCGCGGCTGCGCTCGTACAGGCGCGCGTTGGTGAGGGCGATGGCGGCGTGCTGGGCGAGGATCGAGAGCAGTTCCTCGTCCTCGGCGGTGAAGCCGCAGCCGCCCTCTTCCCGGGGGCAGCGCTTGTTGGCGAGGAAGAGGGCGCCGAGGATCTCGTCGCCGTCCCGGACGGGCAGGCCGAGGAAGTCGGACATCTCGGGGTGGGCGTCGGGCCACCCCCCGAAGCGGGGGTCCTCGCGGACGTCGGCGAGCCGCTCGGGTTCGGCCTTGTGGAGCATCGAGGCGAGGATGCCGTGCTGGCGGGGCAGCGGGCCGATCGCCCGCCACTGCTCGTCGCTGACGCCGTCGACCACGAACTGGGCGAAACCGCCGTGGTCGTCGGGGACGCCCAGGGCCGCGTACTCGGCGTCGAGCAGCTCACGGGCGGAGGCCACGATCGTCTTGAGGACGTCGCGCACCTCCAGGTGGCGGCTCATCGCCAGGAGGGCGGTGCTCACGGCGGCCAGGCCGGAGCTCGGTCGATGGCTCATGCCCTCACCGTACCGGCGGGGCGTGACGGTCCGTATCCGTCCGGGGGCGAGGCCGGGACGGGACTCCGGTCCTAGGCCGTGTCCGGGAGGCAGCGCCGTCCGCACGGCGGACGGGCCCCGGGGTCGCCCGTCCTCCTCCACCGGGAAGGCGCCTCACCGTATGCGTTGCTCCAGCAACCCGGGGTGAGGTCGATGCCCCCCGCCTGTGAGGCGGCACATAGGACGCACGTCACTTACGAAGCTCCCTAGTGGTGACCTCAAGGACGGATAAGGACGGAGAAAACGGGTCATCACACCTGCCCCGGCAGCCATACCCGACCCCCTGATCCACTACCCGGCTTCGTACGTCACACCTTTGCCAAGGGATTTTGCCGCCGCTAAGAATTGCATCCGTCGCCGCCCAGTGAGGCGCAGTGCCGCCCCGGCCGAGCGACCCCCTGCGATTCGAAGAGGTAGTCCTGCATGTCTGCGAACACCCCTGATCACAGTCGTCGTGCCCTGAAGAAGACCCACAAGGCCACGATCGCCGGCGTCGCCGCCCTGGGCGCCGCGGCCATCACGCTCTCCCTGGTCCCCGGCAACGGCTCCACCGAGACCGAGCCCCAGGCCCTCTCCGGCACGCAGCGGGTCGCGTGGTCCTACGACGCCCACAGCCCCCAGGCCAAGGCCCTGGCCGCCAGCCTCAACGAGCAGCAGACCACCATCGGTCTGAAGGCCCAGCAGGAGGCGCGGGCGAAGGCGAACCTCGCCGCGCAGGCGAAGGCCGCCGCCGAGGCCAAGGCCGCCAAGGCCCGGGCCGTCGCCAAGGCCCAGGCCACCGCCAGGGCCAAGGCGGCTGCGGCGAAGGCCGCCGCGAAGAAGCGCGCCGCGGCGAAGGCGGCCGCGAGCCGTTCCGCCACCCGCACCCCGGTCTTCGCGAACAACCTCGACGGCTGGATCCGCGAGGCGCTGTTCATCATGGACAAGCACAACATCCCGGGCACCTACTCGGGCATCCACCGCAACATCATGCGGGAGTCCAGCGGCAACCCCCGGGCCATCAACAACTGGGACATCAACGCCATCAACGGCATCCCCTCGAAGGGTCTGCTCCAGGTCATCCAGCCGACCTTCGCGCGGTACCACGTCAAGGGCACCAAGTTCGACCTGTACGACCCGGTCGCCAACATCGTCGCGGCCTGCAACTACGCCGCCCACCGCTACGGCTCGATGGACAACGTCAACAGCGCGTACTGATCGCGTTCGCGCCCCGGTGCGCCGGAGGGCGGCACCCCGTGCGGGGTGCCGCCCTCCGGCGTGCCGGTCCCCCGGTCGCCTACTTGCGCATGACCTCGGGCTCGTGGCGGCGCAGCAGCCGCGCCACGAAGACGCAGCAGACGGCGGCCATCAGGAGCTGGACGCCGAGGTCCATGCCCCACTGGCCGGCCGTGTGCTCCCACAGGGGGTCGGTGTCCGTCGGGTTCTTCGGGTCCCACGGCGGCATGAGGCGCCCCAGGTCGAGGGTGGTGCCCGCGCCGGCGATGCCCCAGCGCGAGGGCATCAGCCAGGCGAACTGCTCCAGGCCGGGCGAGCCGTACACCTGGAACAGGATGCCGGTGAAGACGACCTGGACGATCGCGAACATCACCAGGAGCGGCATGGTCTTCTCCGCGGTCTTCACGAGCGCGGAGATGACCAGGCCGAACATCATCGAGGTGAGGCCCAGGGCGATGACCTGGACGCACAGCTCGACGGCGGGCGGCATGAAGAGGCCCTCCGCGGGCAGCGCCCGGGTGGAGAAGCCGATGCCGCAGATGATCAGGCCCTGGAAGGCCGTGATCAGGCCGAGGACGATGACCTTGGACATCAGGTAGGCCGAGCGGGACAGGCCGGTGGCGCGCTCCCGCTCGTAGATGACCCGTTCCTTGATCAGTTCGCGGACCGAGTTGGCGGCGCCGCTGAAGCACATGCCGACCGCGAGGATCAGCATGATCGTTCCGGCGTCCCCGTTGAAGCGGGACGGCGGCGTCGGCGAGCCGAGGCCGAAGTCCGCCGGGATGACGACCGAGACCGCGCCGAGGACGGCGGGCAGGATCACCATCAGGCCCATGAAGCCCTTGTCGGAGGCGATGACCGAGACGTAGCGGCGGATCAGGGTCCACAGCTGGGATCCCCAGCCCTGCGGCTTGGGCGGGCGGGCCATCGCCTGCTGCGGCACCTGGACGGGCTGGGCGGCGACGGCGTCGATGTCCGCGGCGTACATCTGGTAGTGCTGCGAGCCCTTCCAGCGGCCCGCCCAGTCGTAGTCGCGGTAGTTCTCGAAGGCGGAGAAGACGTCGGCCCACGTGGAGTAGCCGAAGAAGTTCAGCGCCTCCTCCGGCGGCCCGAAGTACGCCACCGAACCGCCGGGCGCCATGACGAGCAGCTTGTCGCACAGGCCCAGCTCGGCCACCGAGTGGGTGACGACGAGAACCGTGCGGCCGTCGTCCGCGAGGCCGCGCAGGAGCTGCATGACGTCGCGGTCCATGCCCGGGTCGAGGCCGGAGGTCGGCTCGTCCAGGAAGATCAGCGAGGGCTTGGTGAGGAGCTCCAGGGCGACGGAGACGCGCTTGCGCTGGCCGCCGGAGAGGGAGGTGACCTTCTTCTCCTTGTGGATGTCCAGCTTGAGCTCGCGCAGCACCTCGTCGATGCGGGCCTCGCGCTCGGCGGTGGCGGTGTCGCCGGGGAAGCGGAGCTTGGCCGCGTAGCGGAGCGCCTTCTGAACGGTCAGCTCCTTGTGCAGGATGTCGTCCTGCGGGACCAGGCCGATGCGCTGGCGCAGCTCGGCGAACTGCTTGTAGAGGCTGCGGTTGTCGTAGAGGACGTCGCCCTCGTTGGCCGGGCGGTAGCCGGTCAGCGCCTTGAGGAGCGTGGACTTCCCGGAACCGGACGGGCCGATGACGCCGATCAGCGACTTCTCCGGTACGCCGAAGGTGACGTCCTTGAGGATCTGCTTGCCGCCGTCGACGGTGACCGTGAGGTGGCGGGCCGAGAAGGAGACCGAACCGGTGTCGACGAACTCTTCCAGCTGGCCGCCGACGATCCGGAAGGTCGAGTGGCCGACGCCGACGATGTCCTGCGGGCCCAGGAGGGCGGTGCCGCCCTTGGGGATCGGCTGGCCGTTGACGTACGTGCCGTTGTGCGAGCCGAGGTCGCGGATCTCGAAGCGGCCGTCGGGCGTCGCGTGGAACTCGGCGTGGTGCCGCGAGACCTGGAGGTCGGAGACGACCAGCTCGTTCTCCAGGGCACGGCCGATGCGCATGACGTGGCCGAGGGCCAGCTGGTGGAACGTGGTGGGGCTGCGGTCGGCGTAGGCCGACGACGCCCCCGCGGCGACGCCGGGGTGACCGTTTCCGGGACCCTGCTGCTGGTGCGGGACCTGCGGGTTCACGGGCTGCGGCGCCGGCTGGTGCTGCTGGTACGGCTGCGCCGGCTGGTGCTGCTGCGGCGGCTGGTACTGCGGCTGTGCCTGCTGCGGCTGCTGCCGGTGCGCGGCCCACTCGGCCTGCTCCGCGGCCGGGTGGCCGGGGACGGGCTGGGCCACCGGCGGCTGGTGGTGCTCCGGGGGCCGGTGACCCGCCTGGCCGGCCTGCGCGCCCCGGTCCCCGGCGGTGAGGTCCAGCCGGGGACCGTCGGTCGCGTTGCCCAGGTGGACGGCCGAGCCGGGGCCGATCTCCAGGTGGTGGATCCGCTGCCCCCGGACGAACGTGCCGTTGGTGGAGCCGTGGTCCTCGATGACCCAGCTCCGGCCGTCCCAGCTGATCGTGGCGTGACGCCACGAGACCCTGGCGTCGTCGATGACCAGGTCGCCCTGGGGATCACGCCCCAGGGTGTACGACCTGGACGGGTCGAGGGTCCAGGTCCTTCCATTCAATTCCAGTACGAGTTCTGGCACTCCACGCCCCACTACTTGTCCCCCGGTGTACCCCCGTCGCAGGGAGTCTGGGGATGGTGAACATCCGGGGGAACTATTTCAGGCCCGGTCCCCTCTCCGAAAGTCGGGCCGCGTGAACACCGGGCGGAAACCGCCCGCGACCGCCGCGGCCGGCCGGCCCGGAGGACCCGCGGCCGTCCGGCTGTCCGGTACGCGGGACGGGGGGCCGGGCGGCGGGCGGCGCCCGATACGGTGGAAGCACCATGAGCGCATCGCAGACCTCAGACGTTCCCACCCTTCTCGTCAAGATCTTCGGGAAGGACCGTCCCGGGATCACCGCGGGACTCTTCGACACCCTCGCCGCCTACTCCGTCGACGTCGTGGACATCGAGCAGGTGGTCTCCCGCGGCCGCCTCGTCCTGTGCGCGCTCGTCACCGAGCCGACCGTCGTGCCGCAGGGCGAGCTCCGGGCCACCGTGCACAGCTGGGCCGAGTCGATGAAGCTCCAGGCCGAGATCATCTCGGGCACGGGCGACAACCGTCCCCGGGGCGAGGGCCGCTCCCACGTCACCGTGCTCGGCAACCCGCTCACCGCCGAGCAGACCGCCGCCATAGCGGCCAGGATCGCGGAGACCGGCGGCAACATCGACCGCGTCTTCCGCCTCGCGAAGTACCCGGTGACGGCGGTCGAGTTCGCCGTCTCGGGGTGCGGGACCGAGGCGCTGCGGACCGCGCTCGCCACCGAGGCGCACACCATCGGGGTCGACGTGGCCGTGGTCTCCGCCGGGCTGCACCGGCGGGCCCAGCGGCTCGTCGTCATGGACGTCGACTCCACCCTGATCCAGGACGAGGTGATCGAGCTCTTCGCGGCGCACGCGGGCTGCGAGGACAAGGTC
This sequence comes from Streptomyces sp. NPDC041191, assembly GCF_055591945.1. Classification (NCBI taxonomy): domain Bacteria; kingdom Bacillati; phylum Actinomycetota; class Actinomycetes; order Kitasatosporales; family Streptomycetaceae; genus Streptomyces; species Streptomyces sp. NPDC041191. Next base: position 14,086 of record NZ_JBVIZC010000001.1, read on the forward strand.
GCCGAGGTGACGGAGGCCGCGATGCGCGGCGAGCTGGACTTCGAGCAGTCCCTGCACGCGCGGGTGGCGCTGCTCGCCGGTCTCGACGCCTCGGTGGTGGACAAGGTCCGCGCCGAGGTGCGGCTGACGCCGGGGGCCCGCACCCTGATCCGTACGCTCAAGCGGCTCGGCTACCAGGTGGGGGTCGTCTCCGGCGGGTTCACGCAGGTCACCGACGACTTGAAGGAGCGGCTCGGCCTCGACTTCGCCTCCGCCAACACCCTGGAGATCGTGGACGGCAGGCTCACCGGCCGGGTGACCGGTGAGGTCGTGGACCGGGCGGGCAAGGCGCGGCTGCTGCGCCGGTTCGCCGCGGAGGCGGGAGTGCCGCTGGCGCAGACCGTGGCCGTCGGCGACGGGGCGAACGACCTGGACATGCTGAACGCGGCCGGGCTCGGGGTGGCGTTCAACGCCAAGCCGGTGGTCCGCAGGGCGGCCGACACGGCGGTGAACGTGCCGTTCCTGGACACCGTCCTCTACCTGCTCGGGATCACGCGCGAAGAGGTCGAGGCGGCAGACGGCGGTGAGGACCTGCTGCACTGAGCCGCACCGGCGCGGACCGTGCGGATCCGGTCGCGCGACCGGACCGGGTGGCCGGGCCGTACGCCGTACGGTCCGGCGATGGGGGTCCGGCCGTCCCGGGACGGCCGGACCCCGTGCGTGCGGGGCGGGCGGGGATCCGTCGGGTCGTGCGGAGGCGGGCCCCGTCAGTCGTGCGGGGTCCAGAACTCGACGAGACGGCCCACGCCGTGCTCCACCGACTTCCAGGAGCCGTCGAAGGCGATGACGGCGAAGGCGGAGGTGGGGAAGCCGCTGCGGTTCATCCGGGTCGCGGTGTCGCCCTCGGCCGTGCCCGCCAGGGCGTCGGCGAGGGCGTGCATGCCGGGGTTGTGGCCGATGACCAGGAGGTCGGAGACGTCTTCCGGGACGTCGTTGAGCAGGGCGATGAGCTCGCCGAGCGACGCCTCGTACAGCCGGTCCTCGTACACGGTCCTGGGGCGCTCCGGCAGTTCCTGCACGGCGAGCTTCCAGGTCTCCCGGGTTCTGACGGCGGTCGAGCAGAGGGCCAGGTCGAAGCCGATGCCGGACTCGGCGAGTCTGCGGCCCGCGACGGGGGCGTCCGAGCGGCCTCGTTCGGCGAGGGGCCGCTCGTGGTCGGACACCTGGGGCCAGTCTGCCTTCGCGTGCCGGAGCAGCACGATCCTGCGGGGTGTGTCGACGCTCATGGTCCACAGCTTCGCACGAAAAGGGGCGCGTCGGCTCAGAGGAAGAGCGTGTGCCGGATGCTCTCCAGGAGCCGGCCGACCGTCGCGTCGCTCGCGGTCGCGCCGGTCCCTCCCGGTCCGGTCACGAGCAGCAGCAGGGCGACGAACGCGGCCGCCGGAAGGGCCAGGGCCCACCAGGGCAGGCGGGTGTCGATGCCGACCGTCGTGGTCCGGGTGCCGCTGCGCGTACGGGTCGGCATGGCCGCCTCCAGGGGTGTGATCTCGCTTCCGCCGTGATCTCCACGGTACGGAGCGCGGGGGCCGCGGCCCATCCGGTGATCCACCCACTCGACCCTGACACCCGCCCCCTAGGGGATACGGGGGCTGTCCCCCCTCCGGGGGCCGGACCGGAGCTGTTGCCCGTCCTGGTCCTGTCCCGGTTCCGGTTCCGGCCCTGCCCCGGTTCCGGCCCGGCGCCGGGCCGGTGCGGGAGGCCGGACCCGCCCGGCGTGCGACGCCGGGGGTCACGTCACGGGGAGGCGACCGACGCGATGACGGCGATGACGACCGTGATGGCGAGCATCGCGCCGAGGACGACGAGCAGCTTCTTCTGCCCGTTCTGGGGATCGGGTTCGAGGACTGGCATGGGAACAGTCTCGCACTCCGGTGTCCGCCCCGGCGGCCCGGCCCCGCCCGGCGGGCGCTCCCCGCCGTCCGGACCCGTTCAGCACTCGTCCTCGACCGTCCGGTCCCTGCCCGCCAGGGTGCCGACGATCATCTGCGGCACCATCAGTCCGCCCACGAGGGCGATGGGCAGTCCCCAGCCGCCGCTGTGCTGGTAGAGCACGCCGACCAGGAGGGGGCCGGGGATGGAGATGAGGTAGCCGACGCTCTGGGCGAAGGCCGAGAGGCGGGCGACACCGGCGCCGGTGCGCGAGCGCATGCCGATCATGGTGAGGGCGAGCGGGAAGGCGCAGTTGGAGACGCCGAGCAGCAGCGCCCAGGCCCAGGCCCCGGCGGCCGGGGCGAGCAGGAGGCCGGTGTAGCCGCCGAGGCCGCACAGGCCGAGGACGACGACGATCGGACCCTGGTTCCTCATGCGGGTCGCGAGCCGGGGGATGACGAAGGCCAGCGGGACGCCCATCACCATGGTGACGGCGAGGAGCACGCCGGCGGTGGAGGCGGGGACGCCCGCATCACGGAAGATCTGCGGCATCCAGCCCATGGTGACGTAGGCGCCGGTGGCCTGGAGGCCGAAGAAGACGCCGAGGGCCCAGGCGGTACGGCTGCGGGCGACGCGCGGCGGGGCGGCGGGGGCGGCGGTCTCCGGGGAGGCGGCCGGGACGGCCGTCCCGGCGGGAGCGCCGGTCCCGGTCGCGGTCCCCTCCCCCGCACGGCGGGCGCGGCCGTCGCGCACGAGCGGAAGCCAGGACAGGACGGCGAGCGCGGCGAGCGCCGCCCAGATTCCGAGTCCGAGGCGCCAGTCGCCACCGAGGGCGTCGGTCAGCGGGACGGTCGCGGCCGCGGCGACGGAGGTGCCGAGGGCGAGCGCCATGGAGTAGAGGCCGGTCATGGTGCCGACGCGGTCGGGGAAGTACCGCTTGACGACGACGGGCATCAGGACGTTGCTGACGGCGATGCCCACGAGCGCGAGGGCGCTGGCGGCGAGGAAGGCCGCGGTGCCACCGGCGAGGGGCCTCAGGAGGAGGCCGGCGAAGATCGCGGCCATGCCCGCGCAGACGACGGTGGCGGGACCGAAGCGGCGGGCGAGGCGCGGGGCGGTGATGCCGAAGACCGCGAAGCAGAGGGACGGCACGGAGGTGAGGACGCCGGCGACGCTGCCGCTCATGTGGAGTCCGTCGCCGACCTCTTCGAGGAGGGCGCCGAGGCTGGTGATGGCGGGGCGCAGGTTGACCGCGGCCAGGACGAGCCCGACGGCGACCAGGACGAGGAGCCGGCGGTGCGCCCGGTCCTCCGCGCCGGTGGCGCGGTCCGCGGCGGGAGGGTCGCCGACGGCCTTCCGGACGGTCACGGTGGCCGCCGGGGCCGTGGTGGCCGTTCGCGCGGCGGGGTCGAGGGGCTGGGGCTCGTCAGGCATGACTCCATCATAGAATCATGGGATGATTGGTTGTCCAATCTCGAACGAACGGGAAGGTGTCCCATGGCCCTCGGCCATCCCCGGCGCACGGGTCTCTCCGACCAGGTGATCACCCAGCTGCGCAACCAGATCACCTCCGGCGAGTGGCCGGTGGGCTCGCGCATCCCGACCGAACCCGAACTGGTCGAGCAACTGGGCGTGGCCCGCAACACCGTGCGCGAGGCGGTCCGCGCGCTCGCGCACAACGGCCTGCTCGACATCCGGCAGGGCTCCGGGACCTACGTCGCCGCCACCAGCGAACTGGCGGGCGTCATGCACCGGCGCTTCACGGGCTCCGACCCCCGGCACGTCGCGGAGCTGCGCTCGACCCTGGAGGCCGCGGCGGCGCGGTTCGCGGCGGAGCGGCGCTCGGAGCGGGACCTGGGACAGCTCGAAGCCCTGCTCGCACGGCGCGAGGAGGCGTGGGAGTCGGGGGACGCGGAGCGGTTCGTGACCGTGGACGCGGCCTTCCACCAGGCGGTCGTCTCCGCCGCGGGCAACGAGGTCCTGACGGAGCTCTACGCGGACCTGGGCGGTCTGCTGCGGCAGTGGCTGCGGGACGACGTGGGGCGGGAGCTGCGGCCGGAGAACCACATGGACCACGCGCGCCTGGTGGAGGCGATCCGGGACGGCGACGCCGAGCGCGCCGGCGCGGAGGCGGCCCGCTACCCCTTCCTCTGCCTCAGGAGCCCGGCACGGGACCGGGAGCCGGGGCGGGGCCCCGGGGCGTCCCAGGAACCGGAGCCGGGTCCGCCGGCTGGTGCGTGATCCAGGCGGACCGGACCTCCTTCCAGCAGCGGCCGGCGATCCGGGCGTAGTCGGCGGGGGCGACGTCCACGGGGGCGCTGTCGGTGTCCACGTCCCACCAGCGCGCGCACTCGACGTGGAGGCGGACCCGGTCGGTCCGCGGGTACGGGTTCTGGCAGTGGGCGGTGACGCGGGAGCCCTCGACGTCGGTGCGGCAGGAGGCGCCGAAGTCCTCCGGTTCCCCCGCCGCCACGGCCGGGACGGTCGCCGCGCGCACTTCGGCGACGGCTCCGGTCAGCAGGACGGCGACCGAGACGAACGCCCCGATTCCGTGGCGCATCACGTGCATGTCCGTACCTCCTCCCCGCCAGCGGCAGACCTTCACGCTCCGCACCAGTCTGGGGCCGTTCGGGCCACTTTTCGAGTCGAGCGGTCCGGGGGCCCGGGAGGCGGGACGCGGAAAGGGCCGTGCGGGCCGCCCTCGGGGCGGCGCGCACGGCCCTCGGCCGTAGGGGCGGGTGTCAGGCGCCGATCGCGTGCAGGCCGCCGTCGACGTGGATGATCTCGCCCGTCGTCTTCGGGAACCAGTCGGAGAGCAGCGCCACGATGCCGCGGCCGGCCGGCTCCGGGTCGGTGAGGTCCCACGCCAGCGGGGAGCGGTCGTCCCAGACGGCGGCGAGGTCGCCAAAGCCCGGGATGGACTTGGCGGCCATCGATCCGAGCGGGCCCGCCGAGATCAGGTTGCAGCGGATGTCCTGCTTGCCCAGGTCACGCGCCATGTAGCGGCTGGTGGCCTCCAGGGCGGCCTTGGCCGGGCCCATCCAGTCGTACTGCGGCCAGGCGTACTGCGCGTCGAAGGTGAGGCCGACGACGGAGCCGCCCTCGCTCATCAGCGGCAGCAGCGCCATCGTCAGGGACTTCAGGGAGAAGGCCGAGACGTGCATGGCGGTGGCGACGGACTCGAACGGCGTGTTGAGGAAGTTGCCGCCGAGCGCGTCCTGCGGGGCGAAGCCGATCGAGTGCACGACGCCGTCGAGGCGGTCGCCGAGGTGCTCGCGGACCTGCCCCTCCAGGCGTGCGAGGTGCTCGTCGTTGGAGACGTCGAGCTCCAGGACCTTGACGTCCCCGGGCCGGGGGAGCTTCTTGGCGATGCGCTCGGTGAGCGTGGGCCGGGGCCAGGCGGTGAGGATGATCTCCGCGCCCTGCTCCTGGGCCAGCTTCGCGGCGTGGAAGGCGATGGAGGACTCCATCAGCACACCGGTGATGAGGATGCGCTTGCCCTCGAGGATTCCACTCATGGTGATCAGTGACCCATGCCCAATCCGCCGTCAACCGGGATGACGGCTCCAGTGATGTACGCGGCGTCGTCGGAGGCGAGGAACCTCACCGCGGCGGCGATCTCCTCGGGCTGCGCGTAACGGCCCAGCGGGACCTGGGCCACGATGCCCGCGCGCTGCTCGTCGGTGAGCACCGAGGTCATGTCGGTGTCGACGAAGCCGGGGGCGACGACGTTGAAGGTGATGTTGCGGGAGCCCAGCTCGCGCGCGAGCGAGCGGGCGAAACCGACCAGACCGGCCTTGGAGGCGGCGTAGTTGGCCTGCCCCGCGGAGCCGAGCAGTCCGACGACCGAGGAGATGAGGACGACGCGGCCCTTCTTGGCGCGCAGCATTCCCCGGTTGGCCCGCTTGACGACCCGGAAGGTGCCGGTGAGGTTGGTGTCGACGACGGAGGTGAAGTCCTCCTCGGACATGCGCATGAGGAGCTGGTCCTTCGTCACGCCGGCGTTGGCCACGAGGACCTCCACCGGACCGTGCTTCTCCTCGATCTCCTTGTACGCCCGCTCGACCTGCTCGCCGTCGGTGATGTCGCACTTCACGGCCAGGCAGCCGAGCCCGGCCAGGACGGCCGGCGGCTCGCCGGAACGGTAGGTGTACGCGACCCTGTCGCCGGCCTCGGCGAACGCGCGGGCGATGGCGAGGCCGATGCCCCGGTTTCCTCCGGTGACGAGAACCGAGCGGCTCAACGGATCACCCTTTCGATAGCGGTCTGGTAGCCGAAAACCTATCGGTACCGCTCCCGACATGAGGAATCGACCTCCGACAGTGGCGTACGGGCCGTGCTGTCGGGTCCCTACAGACCGGGAGCGCCGGGGGCGGCCGTCCGACGGGTCCGGTCCGGTCCCCGGGAGGCGCGGGACGGCCCGTGCGCTCCGGCCGGGGTCCGGTGGCCGGGGCACCGGCGGGGGCGCGTCCGGGGTGCGGGCGGACCGGCGCGGGAGCACCGGTGGGCCGCCCCGGGGGAACCGGCGCGTCTTGTACCGCTCCTCCAACGCTCCCCCGGCGCCCTTCCGGCGTCCTCCCCGCCCCCTTCCAAAACCCTTCACCAGGAACCCCGTTGGGCGGGACCCGCCGGGCTCCCGTCCGGAACGCGGCGCCCCGGCCGCCCCTCCCGTGATTGACTTCCCGGACAGTTCCATGCCGTCTTCCGATCACCGAGAGCGAGGCCGCTCGTGGTCCATCAGATCGACCCTTCGTTCACCGCGCTGCCCCTGCGGGCGCTCGCCGACGCGGCGCTCGCCCGGGCGCGCGCGCTGGGCGCCGAGCACGCGGACTTCCGTCTGGAACGGGTGCGCAGCGCCTCCTGGCGGCTGCGCGACGCCAGGCCGTCCGGGTCCTCGGACACCACGGACCTCGGCTACGCGGTGCGGGTGGTGCACGGCGGGGCCTGGGGGTTCGCCTCCGGGGTGGACATGACCATGGACGGGGCCGCGCGGGTCGCCTCGCAGGCGGTCGCCATGGCCAGGCTGTCGGCGAAGGTGATCGCGGCGGCCGGCTCGAAGGAGCGCGTGGAGCTGGCGGCGGAGCCGGTGCACGAGGACAAGGTATGGATCTCCTCGTACGAGATCGATCCCTTCTCCGTGCCCGCCGAGGAGAAGAGCGCGCTGCTCGCCGACTGGAGCGCGCGCCTGCTGCGCGCGGAGGGCGTGGCGCACGTGGACGCCTCGCTGCTCACCGTCCACGAGAACAAGTTCTACGCGGACACGGCCGGCACCGTGACCACCCAGCAGCGCGTGCGGCTGCATCCTCAGTTCACGGCGGTGGCCGTGGACGGGGCGACCGGCGGGTTCGACTCGATGCGGACGATCGCGCCGCCGGTCGGGCGCGGCTGGGAGTACCTGACCGGCACGGGCTGGGACTGGGACGGGGAGCTGGACGAGATCCCGGCGCTGCTCGCCGAGAAGATGCGGGCGCCGAGCGTGGAGGCGGGCCGGTACGACCTGGTCGTGGACCCGTCCAACCTGTGGCTGACCATCCACGAGTCGATCGGGCACGCCACCGAGCTGGACCGGGCCCTCGGCTACGAGGCGGCGTACGCGGGCACCTCCTTCGCCACCTTCGACCAGCTGGGAAAGCTGGCATACGGCTCCTCGGTCATGAACGTGACGGGCGACCGGACCGCCGAGCACGGGCTCGCGACCGTCGGCTACGACGACGAGGGCGTCGAGGCGCAGTCCTGGGACCTCGTGCGGAACGGCACGCTCGTCGGCTACCAGACGGACCGGCGGATCGCGAAGCTCACCGGTCTCGGCCGGTCGAACGGCTGCGCCTTCGCGGACTCCCCCGCGCACGTGCCGGTGCAGCGGATGGCGAACGTCTCGCTGCGCCCCGACCCGGGCGGCCTGTCGACGGAGGACCTGATCGGGGGCGTGGAGCGGGGCGTCTACGTGGTCGGCGACCGGTCATGGTCGATCGACATGCAGCGGTACAACTTCCAGTTCACCGGCCAGCGCTTCTTCCGCATCGAGAACGGACGGCTCGCCGGCCAGCTCCGGGACGTCGCGTACCAGGCGACGACCACCGACTTCTGGGGCTCGATGGAGCAGGTCGGCGGCCCGCAGACGTACGTCCTGGGCGGTGCCTTCAACTGCGGCAAGGCCCAGCCGGGCCAGGTCGCCGCCGTCTCGCACGGCTGCCCCTCCGCCCTCTTCCGGGGCGTCAACATCCTGAACACGACGCAGGAGGCCGGTCGATGAGCCGCGTCAGCAAGCCGTACGAGATCGTCGAGCGGGCCCTGGAGCTGTCCCGTGCCGACGGATGTGTCGTCATCGCGGACGAGGAGTCCTCGGCCAACCTGCGCTGGGCCGGGAACGCGCTCACGACGAACGGGGTCACCCGGGGCCGCACGCTCACGGTGATCGCGACCGTCGACGGGGCCCAGGGGACCGCCTCCGGTGTCGTCTCCCGGTCCGCCGTGACCGTCGACGACCTGGAGCCCCTGGTCCGGGCCGCCGAGGAGGCCGCCCGTTCCGCCGGGCCCGCCGAGGACGCGCGGCCGCTGGTGGAGGGCGTGCCCGCCTCCCCCGGCTTCACGGACGCACCGGACGAGACCTCCTCCGCCGTGTTCGGGGACTTCGCGCCCGCGCTCGGCGAGGCGTTCGCACGGGCCCGGTCCGGCGGCCGGGAGCTGTACGGCTTCGCCCACCACCAGTTGACCTCCACCTACCTGGGCACGTCGACGGGGCTGCGGCTCCGCCACGACCAGCCGAACGGGACCCTGGAGCTGAACGCCAAGTCCCCCGACCTCTCGCGCTCCGCCTGGGCCGGGCGCGCGACGCGGGACTTCAAGGACGTGGACCCGGCGGCGCTCGACGCCGACCTGGCGGTCCGGCTCGGCTGGGCGGAGCGGCGGATCGAGCTGCCCGCCGGACGGTACGAGACGCTGCTCCCGCCGACCGCCGTGGCCGACCTGCTGATCTACCAGCAGTGGAACGCGGCGGCCCGGGACGCGGTGGAGGGCCGGACGGTCTTCTCCAGGCCCGGCGGCGGCACCCGGCTCGGCGAGACCCTCTCGCCGCTGCCGCTGACGCTGCGCAGCGACCCGAACGAGCCGGGCCTGGAGTCCGCGCCGTTCGTGATCGCGCACTCCTCCGGCGACGACTCGTCCGTCTTCGACAACGGTCTGCCGCTGACGCCGGTCGACTGGATCCGGGACGGGAAGCTGGAGCGGCTGGTCACCACCCGGCACTCGGCGGAACTTACCCGGTTGCCCGTGGCCCCCGGGGCGGGGAATCTGGTCCTGGACGGCGGCGGGGAGCGTTCCCTGGAGGAGATGGTGGCCTCCACCGGGCGCGGTCTGCTGCTGACCTGCCTCTGGTACATCCGCGAGGTCGATCCGGCGACGCTGCTGCTCACCGGGCTGACCCGGGACGGCGTCTACCTCGTCGAGGACGGCGAGGTGGTCGGCGAGGTGAACAACTTCCGGTTCAACGAGTCGCCGGTGGACCTGCTGTCGCGGGCCTCGGAGGCGGGCCGTACGGAGAAGACGCTGCCGCGCGAGTGGAGCGACTGGTTCACCCGGGCCGCGATGCCCGCCCTGCGGGTGCCGGACTTCCACATGAGCTCGGTCAGCAAGGGGGTCTGACCCGCCTAGACTGAGCCACGGCACCACCCCATTCGACCAAGGAGACGGACGATCGTGACGGACATCGTCGACGAGCTGAAGTGGCGCGGGCTCTTCGCCCAGTCCACCGACGAGGACGCACTGCGCAAGGCTCTCGCGGACGGTCCCGTCACGTTCTATTGCGGTTTCGACCCGACCGCCGCCAGCCTCCACGTGGGCCACCTGGTCCAGGTCCTCACCGTCCGCCGGCTCCAGCGGGCCGGGCACCGGCCGCTGGCGCTCGTCGGCGGGGCCACCGGGCAGATCGGTGACCCGCGTCCGACGGCGGAGCGCACCCTGAACGACCCGGAGACGGTCGCGAACTGGGTGCACCGGCTGCGTTCGCAGATCGAGCCGTTCCTCTCCTTCGAGGGGGAGAACGCCGCGGTCATGGTGAACAACCTGGACTGGACGGCCGGGCTCTCCGCGATCGAGTTCCTGCGGGACATCGGCAAGCACTTCCGGGTCAACAAGATGCTGACCAAGGACTCCGTGGCCCGGCGCCTGGAGTCCGAGCAGGGCATCAGCTACACCGAGTTCAGCTACCAGCTCCTCCAGGGCATGGACTTCCTGGAGCTGTACCGCCGCTACGGCTGCACGCTCCAGCAGGGCGGCTCGGACCAGTGGGGCAACCTGGTGGCCGGGCTGGACCTGATCCACCGCCTGGAGCCGGGGGCCGAGGTCCACGCGCTCGCGACCCCGCTGATGGTCAAGGCGGACGGCACCAAGTTCGGCAAGACCGAGGGCGGGGCCGTCTGGCTGGACCCGGAGATGACCACGCCGTACGCGTTCTACCAGTTCTGGCTGAACGTGGACGACCGGGACATCTCGACGTACATGCGCATCCTGTCCTTCAAGTCCCGCGAGGAGCTGGAGGAGCTGGAGGCGCAGACCGCCGAGCGGCCGCAGGCGCGGGCCGCGCAGCGGGCGCTCGCGGAGGAGCTGACCACCCTGGTGCACGGCGCCGAGCAGTGCGCGGCCGTCGTCGCCGCCTCCAGGGCGCTGTTCGGCCAGGGCGACCTGGCGGAGCTGGACCCGGCCACCCTCGCCGCCGCCCTGTCCGAGCTGCCGCACGCGCGCGTGCCGGAGCTGGGCCCGGTGGTGGACCTGTTCGCGGAGGTCGGCCTGGTGGCGAGCAAGTCGGCGGCGCGCCGGACGGTGAAGGAGGGCGGGGCGTACGTGAACAACGCGAAGGTCACCGCCGAGGACGCCGAGGTGTCGGCGGACGACCTGCTGCACGGCCGCTGGCTGGTGCTGCGGCGCGGGAAGAAGAACCTGGCGGCCGTCGAGTACACGGGCGCCTGACGGGCCCGGCGGGCCCGCGCGGAAACCGGGAGGCCCGGTACGGCACCTGAGGTGCCGTACCGGGCCTCCCGGTTTTCGTCCGTGCGCTCAGGTCCGCTGCCTGTTGCCCCGGAGCGAGGCCCACAGGGTGTCCCCCACGCCGACGACGGCGACGGCGCCGATCAGCTGGAGCAGGTGGCGGATCCAGTCGATGCCCTTGGTGTCGTTCACTCCGATCCAGGTCGCGACCGCGTTGCCGAGGACGCTGCCGAGCATGCCGAACACGACCGTCAGCCAGAGCGGGATCTGCTGTTTGCCCGGCAGGATCGCCTTCGCGATCAGACCGAGGACGAGTCCCACGATGATCGCCCACAACCAACTCATAGTCGCCTCCTTGTACGCACGTGGACCCAGTCTCGGCTCTTCGGGCACGCGCCGCATGTCGGACAGCGCCATACGTGCCCCGGTCTCGTCCGCGCCGGAGGGCGGGCGTACGGTGGGACGAGGACCGGACCGGGGTGGGTCCGGCGCGACCGGCGGGTGGTGAGCGGCGATGCCGAAGCGTGGCGAAACCGAGGTCTTCCGGATCACCGGGGCCCGGCAGGGGCTCGCCGACGACGTCCGGGGGCGGCAGCGGAGGTACGTCATCTCGATGACGGTCCGGACGCTCTCCGTGATCGCCGCCGCGGTCCTCTGGAACGTCGAGCGGCACGTGGCCTTCGTGGCGCTCGCCCTGGGCATCCTCCTGCCGTACGTCGCCGTGGTGATCGCCAACGCGGGACGCGAGACGGCGCCCTCCCTCCCGTCCACGTTCGTGCCGGCCCCGGTGCGGCCCGCGCTCGGCGCCGGCGGGGCGGCGGACACGGACCCGGACCGGGCCCGCCCGTATGGCCGGAACTGATCACGGCCGACGACCGGAAACCTCAAGAAAAGCTCAAATCAATCCTGAGGTTCCCGTGCACCCGACCCGGGGTGCCGTGACATACTTCCTACGCGCTCCGCATCCCCCGTCGGAGCGAGAGACCGATGCCGGGCAGCTCCCCCCGTGGCTGCCCGGCATCGCCTTTGCCGGACAATGACCGGGTGAGCGAAGAGAAGCCGATCTGTTCCGCCAAGGGCTGCCGCGCCGACGCCGTCTGGGTGCTCGCGTGGAACAACCCCAAGCTGCACGCGCCCGAGCGGCGCAAGACCTGGCTCGCGTGCGACGAGCACCGCGAGCACCTCTCCGGGTTCCTCGGCGTACGGGGCTTCCTGAAGGACGTCGTCCCGCTGGCCGACTGGGAGCCCGCGGGCCCGCCGGACGGGTCCTGAGCCCTGTCCGGCGGTCCGGGGCCGCCCCCGGGCCGGGGGCGGGGGCGGACGGCCCCCGGGCGCCTCAGCCGCCGATCGCCGACATCGGGCGGTCGGGCTGGAGGAAGTCCGGGGCGTCGAGGCCGGAGCCGGCCTTCTTGCCCCACATGGCCCTCTTCCAGATCTCCGCGATCTCGGCGTCCTCCGCGCCCGAGCGGAGCGCGGCCCGCAGGTCGGTCTCCTCGGTGGCGAAGAGGCAGGTGCGGACCTGTCCGTCGGCGGTGAGCCGGGTCCGGTCGCAGGCGCGGCAGAACGGGCGGGTGACGGAGGCGATGACGCCGACCGTGTGCGGCCCGCCGTCGACGGTCCAACGCTCGGCGGGGGCCGAGCCGCGCTCGTCGGCCCCTTCCGGAGCGAGGGTGAAGCGGGTGCGCAGGGACTCCAGGATGTCCCCGGCGGTGATCATGCCGTCGCGCTTCCAGCCGTGCTGGGCGTCGAGCGGCATCTGCTCGATGAAGCGCAGCTCGTACCCCTCCTCGATCGCCCAGGCGAGGAGGTCGGGCGCCTCGTCGTCGTTCAGTCCGGGCATCAGGACGGCGTTGACCTTGACCGGGACGAGGCCGGCGTCACGGGCGGCGGCCATGCCGTCGAGGACGTCCCGGTGCCGGTCGCGGCGGGTGAGGGTCTTGAAGACGTCGGGGCGCAGGGTGTCGAGGGAGACGTTGACCCGGTCGAGGCCGGCGGCCTTCAGCGCGGCGGCGGTGCGCTTGAGCCCGATGCCGTTGGTGGTGAGGGACGTCCGGGGGCGGGGCTCCAGGGCCGCGCAGCGCTCGACGATCCCGGTGAGCCCGGGGCGGAGCAGCGGTTCGCCACCGGTGAAGCGGACCTCGGTGACGCCGAGGCCGGTGACGGCGACGCGGACGAGCCGGACGATCTCGTCGTCCGTGAGGAGGTCCGGCTTGGCGAGCCACTGGAGGCCCTCTTCCGGCATGCAGTAGGTGCAGCGCAGGTTGCACCGGTCCGTGAGCGAGACGCGCAGGTCGGTGGCGACCCGGCCGAAGGTGTCGATGAGCACGCTGGGCCCCCTCCCCGTCTGTGGATCGGTTCGTTTCGATCGCCTCTTCCGAGCCTACGCGAGCGGCCCGGCGTCGGGCAGGACCGTTTGTCACGAGGACCGGCGGGGCCGCGTCGTAGAACTCTACGACGCGGCCCTCCGTACGGGGCGGACCGTATACGGTTCAGTGCGCTCCGACGCCGGTGAGGGACTTGACCTCCAGCTCCGCGTACTTGCCCTTGTCCGGTTCCTCCTTGGAGAGGACCGAACCGAGCCAGCCGAGCAGGAAGCCGAGCGGGATGGAGACGAGACCGGGGTTCTCCAGCGGGAACCAGTAGAAGTCGACGCCCTTGAACATCGAGGTCGGCTTGCCGGAGACGACGGGCGAGAACAGGACCAGGACGACGGCGGAGACCAGACCGCCGTAGATGGACCAGAGGGCCCCCCGGGTGGTGAACCGCTTCCAGAAGAGCGAGTAGAGGATCGTCGGCAGGTTGGCGGAGGCGGCGACCGCGAAGGCGAGGGCGACCAGACCGGCGACGTTGAGGTCGCGGGCGAGGGCGCCGAGCGCGATGGAGACGACGCCGATGAGGACCGTCGCCCAGCGGGCGGCCCGCATCTCCTCCTTCTCCGTGGCCTTTCCGCGCCGGATGACGTTGGCGTAGATGTCGTGGGCGAAGGACGACGAGGAGGCCAGGGTCAGTCCGGCGACGACGGCGAGGATGGTCGCGAAGGCGACGGCCGAGATCACGGCGAGGAGGATCGCGCCGCCGGTGGAACCGGCTCCGCCGCCGACCTCCAGGGCCGCGAGCGGGGCGGCCGTGTTGCCGGCCTTGTTGGAGGCGACGATGTCGCTGTTCTTGAGCAGGGCGGCGGCGCCGAAGCCCAGGACGATCGTCATCAGGTAGAAGGCGCCGATGATGCCGATGGCCCAGTTGACCGACTTGCGGGCGGCCTGGGCGGTCGGGACGGTGTAGAAGCGGATCAGGATGTGGGGCAGGCCGGCGGTGCCGAGGACGAGCGCGATGCCGAGCGAGAGGAAGTCGAGCTTCGAGGTCGCGCTGGCGCCGTACTTGAGTCCGGGCTCCAGGAACGCCTGGCCCTTGCCGCTGTTGGTGGCGGCGGCGCCGAGCAGTTCCGACAGGTTGAAGTGGAACTTCAGCAGGATGAGGAAGGTGATCAGGAGCGTGCCCGCGATGAGCAGGACGGCCTTGACCATCTGCACCCAGGTGGTGCCCTTCATGCCGCCGATGGTGACGTACACGATCATCAGGACGCCGACGAGGGCGACGATCGCGATCTTGCCGCCGTCGCTGGTGATGCCGAGCAGCAGCGAGACGAGGACGCCCGCCCCGGCCATCTGCGCGAGCAGGTAGAAGATCGAGACGACGATGGTGGAGGTGCCGGCGGCGGTGCGGACCGGGCGCTGGCGCATCCGGTAGGCGAGGACGTCGCCCATGGTGAACCGGCCGGAGTTGCGCAGCGGTTCGGCGACCAGGAGCAGGGCGACGAGCCAGGCGACGAGGAAGCCGATCGAGTAGAGGAAGCCGTCGTAGCCGAAGAGGGCGATGGCCCCGGCGATGCCGAGGAAGGACGCGGCGGACATGTAGTCGCCGGAGATCGCCAGGCCGTTCTGGAAGCCGGTGAACTGGCGTCCGCCGGCGTAGAAGTCGGCGGCGCTGCGGGTCTGCCGGCCGGCCCACACGGTGATGACGAGGGTCGCGATCACGAAGGCGCCGAACAGGGCGATGATCAGGGGCCGGTGTTCGCTGGTGGCGTTGCCCGCCGCGAACAGGACGGGGGTGCTCATGCGTCGCCCTCCATACGGGACTTGATGGCCTCGGCCCGGGGGTCGAGCTTGTTCGCCGCGTGCCGCGAGTAGAACCAGGCGATGAGGAACGTGGTGAGGAACTGGCCGAGGCCCAGGACGAGCGCCACGTTGACGTTGCCGAAGAGCCTGGTCCCCATGAAGTCGCCCGCGTAGTTGGAGAGCAGCACGTACAGCAGGTACCAGGCGATGAAGGCGAGGGTGAGGGGGAAGGCGAACGACCGGTGGGCGCGGCGCAGTTCGCCGAACTCCGCGCCCTCCTGCACCTGGATGAACTGTTCCGTGGTGGGTGACGCGGGACCCTGCTCGGTCTCCGTGCCGTGGGGGGCGGGCGGCGGTGGTTCGATAGCCACGGACTCTCCTCGTGACGCGGGACGGACGGCTTGCTCGGAGGGGGCTTCACCGGCGTGTGGGAGCCGGGGGCTCCGGGGAGCCCTCCCCTGCACAACGGCACGGAGGGGGAAGCGAAGCGGTTCACTCCGAGGATTTTCTCGGGCAGATCTTCATGAAGTCTTCTCAACTCATTGATGAGGAAGGAAGACGGCGATAGCTTCACTCGTCATGCACCTGATCGCGCGTAAACCCGCGCGCGGCCAGTACATACGGATGATGTGGAGAACCCATGGCTCATCTGGGATCGAGGCGCGGCCGAGCTCTCGCTCTGCCCGTCGGCCTCGCGCTCACGGCCTCGCTCGGCTTCCTTCCCTCCGGCGCCGCCACCGCCGCGGAACTGAGCGACGCCCCGGCGGCCGCCACGGTGGCGTCGAACGGGCCGACCCTGTCGTACGTCGTGAACGTCGACGGGGGCCGCTCGGCCGCCAGGTCGGTGAAGAAGGCGATAGCCGCCGCGGGCGGCACGATCGTCGTCTCGTACGACCAGATAGGCGTGGTGGTCGTCCACTCGCAGAACCCCGAGTTCGCGAAGACGATCCGCACGGCGCGCGGCGTGGTGTCGGCCGGCGCGACCCGTACCGCTCCGCTGTCCGTGCAGACCGACGACTCCGTCGACGAGGGCTCGCAGACGCTGACCCAGGCCGAGGCCAAGGCCGCCGCGGCCCGGGCGACGGACGAGCAGGACGCCCTCGAGCCCCTGCAGTGGGACCTCCCGGCCATCAAGGCCGACCAGGCGCACCGGCGGACGCTCGGCAGCAAGCGCGTGACCGTCGGCGTCATCGACACGGGTGTGGACGACACCCACCCGGACCTGGCCCCGAACTTCAACGCCGCGAAGTCCGCCAACTGCGTGTCCGGCAAGCCGGACACCACCGCCGGCTCGTGGCGTCCGAACCCGGGCGAGAGCGACCACGGCACGCACGTCGCCGGCACGATCGCCGCCGCCAAGAACGGCATCGGCGTCACCGGCGTCGCGCCGGGCGTGAAGCTCGCCGGCATCAAGGTGTCCACCCCGGACGGCTTCTTCTACACGGAGGCCGTGGTCTGCGGCTTCGTGTGGGCGGCCGAGCACGGCATCGACATCACGAACAACAGCTACTACACCGACCCGTGGATGTTCGCGTGCAAGGACGACGCGGACCAGAAGGCCCTCATCGAGGCCGTCACCCGCGCCACCCGCTACGCGGAGCGCAGGGGCACGGTCAACGTCGCGGCGGCCGGCAACTCCAAGTTCGACCTGGCGGCCGACTCGATCCTCGACAACAGCAGCCCGAACGACTCCACGCCGGGCGACCGGGTCATCGACCCGAAGAAGTGCTTCGACTACCCGGCGATGCTGCCGGGCGTCGTCACGGTCTCCGCGACCGGCGCCAAGGACCTGAAGGCGTCCTACTCCAACTACGGCCTCGGCGTGATCGACGTCGCCGCCCCCGGCGGCGACCGCACCGAGTACCAGACCCCGGACGCCCCGGCGGTCAACGGCCGCATCCTGTCGACCACGGTCAACGGCGGCTACAACTACAAGGCGGGCACGTCGATGGCCTCGCCGCACGCGGCGGGCGTCCTGGCGCTCATCAAGTCGACGCACCCGCACGCGAGCCCGGCGGCGCTCAAGGCGCTGCTGTACGCGCAGGCCGACAAGCGCGCCTGCACCAACCCGTACGACATCGAGGGCGACGGGAAGATCGACGCCGTCTGCGAGGGCGGCAAGAACAAGAACGGCTTCTACGGAGCCGGTCTGATCGACGCGCTCGACGCCGTCCGCTGGTAACGACGGTCATCGGGCCCCGGTGCGGTACGCCGCACCGGGGCCCTTTCGCGTGGCACCGGCTGCCATAGTGCGGGCATGGACACCACGGCGCACACGGCGCGCACCGGTACGGAGCTGTTGTGGTCGGCGCTCGGCGGTGACCCCGCCCTGGTCGACCGGGTCGCGTTCACGGGGCCCCCGGGTCTGCTGCCGGCCCGGCTGCCGGTGATGGACCTGGCGCGGGCCTCGGTCGCGGCGGCCGGGCTCGCGGCGGTCGAGCGGGCGGGACTGCCCGGACCGGTCCGGGTGGACGACGGAGCCGTGGCCACGGCCTTCGTGAGCGAGCGTCACCTGCGGATCGACGGGCGGGCGCCGGTGAACTTCGCGCCCCTCTCGCGGTTCTGGCGGGCGGCCGACGGCTGGGTCCGCACCCACGCCAACTACCCGCACCACCGGGCGGCGCTGCTCGCCGCCCTCGGCGTGCCGTCCGGGACGGTCGAGGACGTGGCGGCGGCGATCGGCGGGCGCCGGGCCGCCGAGGTCGAGACGGCGGTGTACGGGGCCGGGGGCCTGGCCGTCGCCGTGCGCACGCCCGGGGAGTGGGCGGCGCACCCGCAGGGCCGGGAGGTGGCGGCACGGCCCCTGCTGACCCGGGAGCGCCTCGACGAGGCGCCGCCCCGGCGCCGTTCGGGGCCGCTCCGGGTCCTGGACCTGACCCGGGTGCTCGCCGGGCCGGTCGCGACCCGGACGCTGGCGCTGCTCGGCGCGGACGTGCTGCGGATCGACCCGCCGGACCGTCCGGAGCTGCCCGACCAGCACGCGGACGCGAACGCCGGCAAGCGGACGGCCGCCCTCGACCTGGACCGCCCCGCGGACCGGCGCACCTTCGACGCGCTCCTCGACGCGGCCGACGTGCTGGTGACCGGCTACCGGCCGGGCGCCCTCGACCGCTTCGGCCTCCACCGCCCGGGGCTCGTCACGGCCCGGGTCTCGGCCTGGGGCGAGGACGGGCCGTGGGGCGGGCGGCGCGGCTTCGACTCCCTGGTGCAGGCGGCGACCGGGATCGCCGTCGTGGAGGGCTCGGCGGAGGAGCCGGGCGCGCTGCCCGCGCAGGCGCTCGACCACGGCACCGGTTACCTCCTGGCGGCGGCGGTCCTGCGGACGCTGACCGAGCAGGACCGGGACGGCGGCACCCGGCTGGTCCGGGTCGCCCTCGCGCGGACGGGCCACTGGCTGACGCACGCGCTGCCCGCGTACGACCCCGAGCGGTACCTCGCCGAGTCGGAGGGCCCGCTCGGGCGGCTGCGGCACGCGCTGTCGCCCGTCGCGTACGAGGGCGGCCCGGCGGGCTGGTCGCGTCCGCCAGGGCTGCCGGGGGCGGACGCGCCGGTGTGGCGGTAGGGGGCGTCCCGGCGTCCGCCCCCGCCGTACGGAGGGCGGACGGAAGGTAGGGACCCCGGGGCCCCTACCTTCCGCTCCGGGACGCGCGGAGGACCCCCGCGGTCAGGAGGCACTGGGCGGCGATGTAGGTCAGCATGATCCAGAAGTCGGGCACCGGCGGCTGCGGCCACGCGGCGACGCCGGTGGCGATGAGGGTGTCGGACAGCAGGAAGAGGGCGCCGCCGAGGCCGGCGAGGGGTCCGAGGGCGCTCGCGCGCCAGGCCGTGGCCGTGAGCAGCAGCGCGTACCCGGCGACCGGGATCCGCAGCCCGGCCGGGAGGTCGGGCCACAGGAGCGCGACGGTGCCGCCGAAGGCGGCCGCGTACAGGGCGCCGAGCGCCGGGGACGTGCGCCGGCGGCCGAAGAGGGCCAGGTAGCAGACGTGTCCGGCGGCGAAGGAGCCCATGCCGGCGAGGAAGGCCCAGTCGGCGCCGAAGAGCAGGAACACGTCGCCGCCCCAGCCGAACAGGAGTGCGGCGAGCAGGAGCTTCGGGGCGCCCCGGGTGGCGGCGTACGCGGCGAGCAGGGGCATGAGGAGCGGCTTGGCGATCTGGTGGCCGGGCCCGGCACCGGCGAGCAGGGAGACCAGGTCGACGGCGGCCGCGAGCCCGAGGGCGGCGAGCAGCGCGCGGGAGAGGGGGGTCGCGCGCGCGTCGGGCGGCGCGGTCCGCGGCGCGGCGGGGGCGCTCACGCGGCGGCCTCCGGGGCGGGCTCCCCGGCGGCGGGGCCGGGCTTCGGGGACGGGGGCGTCCCGGGCTGCCAGCCGGGGCCCCGGAAGAGCCTCCCGGCCCGCTCCCGCCAGTCGCTCGCGGCCCGCAGGTCGCGGGCGATCGCCGCGTACTCGTGGGTGGCGACCCGGAGCGGGTTGTAGGTCTCGATGTTCTTGGTGAGGCCGTAGACGGGCCGCTCGGTCTCGCCGACCCAGGAGCCGAACATCCGGTCCCAGACGATCAGGATGCCGCCGAAGTTCCGGTCCAGGTAGCCGCCCTGGGAGGCGTGGTGGACGCGGTGGTGGGAGGGGGTGTTGAGGACGTACTCGAAGGGCCGGGGCAGCGTGCCGACGCGTTCGGTGTGGATCCAGAACTGGTAGACGAGGTTGACCGAGTAGCAGAAGGCGACGGCCGCCGGGTGCACGCCGAGGGCGATCATCGGCAGGTAGAACGGCCAGGAGGTCACGCTGGTCCACGGCTGGCGCAGGGCGGTGGTGAGGTTGAATTTGCGGCTGCTGTGGTGGACGACGTGGCAGGCCCAGAGGACGCGGACGACGTGGTGCCCGCGGTGCTGCCAGTAGTAGAGGAAGTCCTGCGCGAGCAGCATGAGCGGGATCGTCCCCCAGAGGACGGGGACGCGGAGCGGGGTCAGCTCGTAGACGGCGGTGTAGATCGCGACCACGGGGATCTTCCACAGGGCGTCGAAGGCCAGGCTCCCCAGGCCCATGCCGATGCTGGTGGCGGCGTCCTTGGCCTCGTACCCGGCGGCCTCCTCGTCGGGGTGGAGGCGGTGGCTGATCATCTCCACGACGGTGAGCAGGACGAACGCCGGTATGGACCAGAGCACGACATCGGGCAGGTTCGGCATGCCGTCGACGGTAGAGGCGGGGGCCGGGGCGCGGCTAGACGTTGTTACCAACAAGTATGTGAGACGGGTTGTCAGCGGGCTTTGGCACCTTCCGACAAGAGGAATCCGGGCCGCCGCCCTCCGGGGGAAGGGGGTCCGCGGGGCACCGGGGAGAGAAGTGTCGGTCCCGGCCCGTATCCTCAATGACCATGCCCGACGACCTCACGACAGCAGCAGCGTGGCCGGCCGCCTACCCGCAGGGGTACGCGGTCGTCGACGTGGAGACCACCGGCCTCGCCCGGGACGACCGGATAGTGTCGGCTGCCGTCTACCGGCTGGACGCCCGGGGGAACGTCGAGGACCACTGGTACACCCTCGTCAACCCCGAGCGCGACCCCGGTCCGGTGTGGATCCACGGGCTGACCAGCGACGCCCTGGAGGGCGCGCCGCTCTTCGCGGAGGTCGCGGCCGAGTTCGCGGCCCGCCTCGACGGGCGGGTCCTGGTCGCGCACAACGCGATCTTCGACTGGCAGATGATCGCCCGGGAGTACGCGCGGGCCCGGTCCACCGCCCCCGTGCGGCAGCGCCTGTGCACGATCGCCCTCGCCAAGGAGCTGTCGCTGCCGCTGCCCAACCACAAGCTGGAGTCGCTCGCCGCGCACTTCGGCGTCGTGCAGCAGCGCGCGCACCACGCCCTCGACGACGCCCGGGTGCTCGCCGAGGCGTTCCGGCCGAGCCTCCACGCGGCGGCCGAGCGGGGCGTACGGCTGCCGCTCCTGGAGTGCCGTCCGCTGACGGAGTGGAACGCCTCCCCGGCGGCCCCGTCCCCGTACCCCTCCTCCCGGGCGAACGGCTGGCGTCCCTCGCGGAAGCGGCCGGCCTGCCCGTACCCCAACCCCGGCCGGTACGAGGCGGACAAGCCGCTCAAGCAGGGCATGCGGGTGGCGTTCTCCGGGGACACCTCCATCGACCGCGAACTCCTGGAGGACCGCACCGTCGAGGCCGGCCTCCACGTGTCCGGCAGCGTCTCCCGGCTGACGAGCCTGCTGGTCACCAACGATCCGGACTCCGCCACCTCCAAGACCCTCAAGGCCAGGTCCTTCGGCACGCCCGTCGTGGACGAGGCCGCCTACACCCAGCTCCTGCGCGACGTGGCCCCGGCAGACGGGTGACGTGCGCGGCCCGGCGGGCGCGCCGGACCGCGTCCGCCCGCCGGGGACCGCACCCTGTGGCGCATGGCACGTTGTGAGGTCTGCGGAAACGATTACGGCATGTCCTTCGAGGTCCACGCCCAGGGCGCGGTCCACGTCTTCGACTGCTTCGCCTGCGCCATCCACCGCATGGCGCCCATCTGCGAGCACTGCCGCGTCCAGATCATCGGACAGGGCGTCGAGGTCGAGGGCAGTTGGTACTGCGGCGGCCACTGCGCCCGCGCGGAGGGGAAGGCGGGCATCGTCGACAAGGTCTGAGGAAACGTTTCCGGAAACGGCCTCCCGACGGGGCCGAACCCCCGCGCGTGCACCCCGTGGGCGGAGTTGTACCGTCATGGGGTGTACCGCTTCCTGTTGTCCCGGCAGTGGGTGATCCTCACCCTCGTGGCTCTCGTCCTCGTCCCGAC
The DNA here is from genome assembly GCF_055591945.1 of Streptomyces sp. NPDC041191. Taxonomy (NCBI): domain Bacteria; kingdom Bacillati; phylum Actinomycetota; class Actinomycetes; order Kitasatosporales; family Streptomycetaceae; genus Streptomyces; species Streptomyces sp. NPDC041191. The sequence goes on from NZ_JBVIZC010000001.1 coordinate 35,867, forward strand.
GATGATCGAGCTGGGCTTCTGGCAGTTCCACCGGCACGAACGCCGGACCGCCCAGAACGCCCTGATCGCGGACAGCATCGCGGCGAAGCCCGTCCCGGTCGAGGAACTCACCGCCCCCGGGCACACCGTCCCGCGCGCCGACTACTGGCGTCCGGTCACCGCCACCGGCACCTTCGACACCGCCCACGAGGTGGTCGTCCGCCGTCGCACCTCCGCCGACGACCGGGTGGGCGTGCACGTCCTGACCCCGCTGGTCCTGCGGGACGGCCGGGTCCTCCTGGTCAACCGCGGCTGGGTGCCGGCCGCCGCCGACCAGCGCTCCTATCCCCCGGTGCCGCCGGCCCCCCGGGGCGAGGTCACGGTCACCGGCCGCCTCAAGGCGGACGAGACCACCGGTGCCAGCGGCATCAAGGACCTGAAGGGCCTGCCCGAGCGGCAGGTCATGCTGATCAACAGCCGGCAGCAGGCCGAGCTGACCGGCCGCGAGGTCCTGGGCGGCTACGTCGAGCAGATCGCGCCCGCCCCGGCCGGCGGCACCATCGAACCCGTCCCCGCGCCCGACCACGACTCGATCGGCGCCCACATGGCGTACGCCGTGCAGTGGTGGCTCTTCGCGGCCGGGGTGCCCGTCGGCTGGGTGATCCTGGTCCGCCGGGAGAAGCGCGACCGCGAGCAGGCGGGCGCCGCCGGGCCGCCGGAGCCCTCGGGAGCCCCGGACTCCTCCGGGCCGCCGGAGCCCTCCGGAGCGCCCGCGCCGGACACCGCCGGGTCCCGTCCCGTCGCGTCCCGCTGACCGGGGCGGCGCGCCGTCCCGCCGCCCGGCCCGTCCGCCCGCCGCCCGGCCCGTCCGCCGGGCGGCGCCGCCGTCGCCGCGGCCGATCGCCGTCGCCCCGCTGATTGACCGCCGTCGCATTCGGGAAAAGCCCGAGCGTGACGCAACGCATCGACGACTACGCCCTCATCGGGGACCTCCAGACCGCCGCCCTCGTCGGCCGCGACGGATCGATCGACTGGCTGTGTCTGCCGCGGTTCGATTCGGGCGCCTGCTTCGCCGCCGTCCTCGGCGACGAGGAGAACGGGCACTGGCGGATCGCCCCCAAGGGCGCCACCACCTGCGCCTCCCGCCGGTACGCCGGGGACACCCTCGTCCTGGAGACCTTCTGGGAGACCCGCACCGGCACCGTCAAGGTCGTCGACTTCATGCCGCAGCGGGACGCGTACCCCGACGTGATGCGGATCGTGGAGGGCGTCAGCGGCCGCGTCGAGATGGGCTCCGTCCTGCGGCTCCGCTTCGACTACGGCTCGGTCGTGCCCTGGATGCGCCGGTCCGACGGGCACCGGGTGGCGGTCGCGGGGCCGGACGCGGTCTGGCTGCGCAGCGAGCCGCACGTGAAGACCTGGGGCCAGCAGTTCGCCACCTGCTCCGCCTTCACCGTCGCCGCCGGGGAGAAGGTGGCCTTCGTCCTGACCTGGCACCCCTCGCACCGGCCGCGCCCCGACCTGGTCGACCCCTTCGAGGCCCTGGAGCAGTCGCTCGCGGACTGGCGGGAGTGGTCGGCGCGCTGCACCTACCGGGGCCCCCACCGGGAGGCGGTGCTGCGCTCCCTGATCACCCTCAAGGCGCTCACGTACGCCCCCACCGGCGGGATCGTCGCCGCCCCCACCACCTCCCTGCCGGAGGAGGTCGGCGGCGTGCGGAACTGGGACTACCGCTCCTGCTGGCTGCGCGACTCCTCCCTCACCCTCGGCGCGCTGCTCGCCGCGGGCTACGTGGAGGAGGCGGCCGCCTGGCGGGACTGGCTGCTGCGCTCGGTCGCGGGCGACCCGGCCGACCTCCAGATCATGTACGGCCCGGCCGGGGAGAGACGGCTGCCCGAGACGACCCTGCCGTGGCTGCGGGGGTACGCCGGCTCGGCGCCGGTACGGACCGGGAACGCGGCCGTGGACCAGTTCCAGCTCGACGTGTACGGCGAGGTCATGGACTCGCTCAACCGCGCGCGGGAGGCCGGCATCCCGGCGGAGCGGCACGCCTGGAACCTCCAGCTGAGCCTGCTGGGGTTCCTGGAGTCGACCTGGCGGGAGCCCGACGAGGGGCTGTGGGAGGTGCGCGGGCCGCGCCGCCACTTCACCCACTCCAAGGTGATGGCCTGGGTGGCCGCCGACCGGGCCGTGCGCACCCTGGAGGCCGATCCCTCGCTGCCGGGGGACGCGGCGCGGTGGCGGGCCATGCGGGACGACATCCACGCCCAGGTGTGCGACAGGGCGTACGACCCGGTGCGGAACACCTTCACCCAGTCGTACGGTTCGCGGGAGCTGGACGCCGCCACCCTGCTCATCCCCCAGGTCGGCTTCCTGCCTCCGGAGGACCCCCGGGTGGTGGGCACGGTGGACGCGATCAGGGCGGAGCTGACGCACGACGGCTACGTGCGCCGGTACAGCGCCGACTCGACGTCGGTGGACGGCCTGCCGGGGCAGGAGGGCACCTTCCTGGTCTGCTCGTTCTGGCTGGCGGACGCGCTGCGGCTGACCGGGCGGGCCGGGGAGGCGCGCGAGCTGTTCGACCGGCTCGTCCGGCTCCGCAACGACGTGGGCCTCCTCGCGGAGGAGTACGACCCGGCGACCGGCCGCCAGCTCGGCAACTTCCCGCAGGCGTTCAGCCACATCGGCCTGGTGGGCACGGCGTTCGCGCTGGCCGGGGAGGACGGGGACCCGGCAGGATAGGGCCATGGATCTGGGACTGAAGGACCGTGTGTACGTGGTGACCGGCGCGACGCGGGGGCTCGGCCGGGCCTCGGCGGAGGCACTGCTCGCCGAGGGCGCCAAGGTGCTGGTCACCGGGCGCGAGGAGAAGACGGTCGCCGAGGCGGTGGACGCGCTGGGCCCGGACGCGGCCGGGATCGCCGCCGACAACGCCGACCCGGGGACCCCGGCCCGGCTGGTCGCGGAGGCCAGGTCCCGGTTCGGCGGCTTCGACGGCATCCTGATCAGCGTCGGCGGCCCGGCGCCCGGCTTCGCGGCGGACAACACCGACGAGCAGTGGACCACCGCCTTCGACACCGTCTTCCTGGGGGCGGTCCGGCTGGCCCGCGCGGCGGCCGGGACGCTGGGCGAGGGCGGGGTGATCGGCTTCGTCCTGTCCGGGTCGGTGCACGAGCCGATCCCCGGTCTGGCCCTCTCCAACGGGCTGCGTCCGGGGCTCGCGGGGTTCGCCAAGTCCCTCGCCAACGACCTGGGGCCGCGCGGGGTCCGGGTCGTCGGGCTGCTGCCGGGCCGGATCGACACGGACCGGGTGCGCTCGCTCGACGCGCTCTCCGGGGACGCGGACGCGGCCCGCGCGGCGAACGAGGCCGCGGTGCCGCTGCGCCGGTACGGCACGCCGGAGGAGTTCGGGCGGACGGCGGCGTTCCTGCTGTCGCCGGCCGCCTCGTACCTGACGGGCCTGATGCTGCCGGTGGACGGCGGGGCCCGCGGCGGCTTCTGAACCGGCCGGCCCGCCGTCCCGTCCTCAGGAGACCCGGCGGGCCCGGTGCTTCACCGCGCGCAGGCGCGCCTCGGTGGGCAGGGACGGCAGGCCCGTCGCGGTGCGGGCGTGGGCGAGGGTCCGGGCGCTGAGGGTGGTGAGCACGTCGCCCGGCGAGGCGTGCGGTTCGAGCCGCAGCCGTACCCGGGCGCGGGGGGCGTCCCGGCGGCCGGTGAGGGAGAACCGGGCGCGGGCCACGCCGTCCTGGTCGGCGGTGTCCGCCTCCAGGACGTCCTCCAGGGCCCGGCCGCGCAGGTTCACCTCCTCGCCGTCGCCGCTGTCGACGACGACCTCGGAGAGCCTGGCCCGGCGGAACTGGGCGATCAGCCACCAGAGGGCGAGCAGGACGATCACGCCGAGGACGGCGATGACAACCGGCCACCACCAGCCCTCGTCCCGCCAGCGCTGCCGGTCGGCGGTGGTGAGCAGGACGTCGGAGGGGCCCGACCAGGGCCACCAGGACGGTACGGAGAGGCCGGCGGCGGCCACGAGGACGGAACCGCCGAGGAGGACGAGGATCAGCCCGGCGAGGCCGAGCAGGACGCGGTTGACCCGGCGGAGGACGACGGTCACCTGGCGGTCCTTTCCTGGAGTGTCGGCGTCATGTCCCGGGAGGTCATCGGCTCATCCCTTCTCGGGCGGCCGGGTCACCCGTACCTTCGGCGCGGGCGGGCGGGCGAGGCCGAGGTCGCGGATGCCCGCGCCGACCGCCCGCTCCAGGTCGGTGCGGACCTCGTCGAGGTCCCGGAAGTGCGAGACCGCCCGGACGGTGGCCCGGGAGCGGCGGACGCGCACCCGGGCGGAGCGGACGCCGGAGACCTCCATGGCGCGGTCCCGCAGGGCGAGGGCGGCGGCGTCGCGGTCGAGTCCGGCCCGTACGTCGGTGTGCTCGCGGCGCATCGGGAGGACGGACCGCAGCCCGGGGGTGAGGGCCAGGAGCAGCAGCCAGAGGCCGAGGAGCGCGGCGACGGAGGCGCCCGCGAGGACCCACCCCGAGTCGAGCGGCCGGGTCGCGAGGCCGTCGGCCGTCTCCTTGCGCCAGGCCATGGCGGAGTGGTCGGCCCGTACGGCCGCCACGTCGTAGAGGAGGAGTCCCGCCCCGCCGAGGACGACGGCCGCGAGCAGGGCCGCCGGAACGCGCCGCACCGACCAGAAGCGGCGGGCGCGGGCGACGGGGGCGGTGTCGGGCTCTTCCTCCCGGGCGGGGGAGACGGCCCGTTCCTGGGTGGTGGTCATGAGAGGCGGCCCCTCGGTGAGTCGTCGCGGGTGAGCGCGGAGTGGAGGCGTTCCACGCGGACGGTCACCTCGTGGACCTCCATGCCCACGAGGTGTTCCACCCGGCTGCGGACCCGGCCCCGGACGGCGCCGCACCGGCGGCCGATGTCGGAGGGGTAGTCGAGTTCGAGGTCGATCGCGATCCGGGCGGCGTTCCGGTGGACGTCGACCGAGGCGTGGGGTTTCGAGCCGCCCTTCGGGACGCCGCCCAGCGCCTCCCGGGCCGCCCGTGCCGCGATCTTCGCGACGACCCGGTCGGCGATGTCGGTCGCTCCCCGGTCACGGACCGGGTCCCGTGCCGCGTCCGCCGCCGGGGCCGCTGCCAGCTCCGTCGCCACCCCGCGTCACCGCCGCCGGTCGCCGCGTTCGCGTGCCCGGAACAGGTCGCCGGGTTCGAGGTCTCCGTCGAGGAAACGACCGGCCACGAAGCCGATCGCCCCGAGGGCCGCGATCAGCAGAAACGCTCCGAAGCCGCCGAAGTACCCGGCGAAGCCGAGAGCCATGCCGGCCAACAGGCCGACCACCGCCATGCTCATGTACGAGTCCCTTTCCTGGCCCTGATCACCGGGTTCCGGCGGCCGCCCGGGGCGGCCGCCGGAGGTTGTCACTGGAGACGGCGCTGGTCCTCGTCGTCCCCGTCGTCATCGTCGTCGTCGGGCAGTTTCACGTCGCTGACGGCGATGTTGACCTCCACGACCTCCAGGCCGGTCATCCGTTCCACGGCGTTGATGACGTTCTCCCGGACACTGCCCGCGACGTCGGAGATGGCGTAGCCGTACTCGATCACGATCTCCAGGTCGAGCGCGGTCTGCACCTCGCCGACCTCGGCCTTCACCCCGCGGGTGACGTTCGACTTGCTGCTGCCCCCGGGGACCTTGTCGCGCACGGCGCCGAAGGTGCGGGAGAAGCCGCTGCCCATGTCGTGGACGCCGTCGACGTCGCGCGCCGCGAGCCCGGCGATCTTCTCCACCACGCCGTCGGCAATGGTCGTCTTGCCCCGGGTGGCGGCGGAGCCACTGCGCTTCACCAAGGGAGAGCGGCGCGTCTCGTCGGACGAGGAGCCGCCGGAGTGAGTGGTGTCCGTCATTAGTTTCGCCCCTTCTGGGTTATTTCGGGGTTCTTCGATCACGTTAAGGGCGGTTTCCCCATTTTGCTCACCGAATGCGGCAATCTGGGGGAATGACGACGGCTGAGAGTTGGACGGCGGCGGTCCGGGACCGTCTCGCACCGGGCAGGCTGCTGCCGCTGGGAACGGCGGAGGACGGCGCCTGGATCACGGAACGCGCGGTACGGCGGGTCCTCGACCGGGCCGCCGCGACGGTACGGGGGGTGGTGCCCGGCACGCTCCGGGTCGGGCCAGACCCCGACGGGGGGCAGGGGCCGGAGCCGCTTCCGGTGCCGCCGGGCGGCCTGCCGCCGGGGGCGCTGCGGATCACCGCGGACTTCGGGGCGGTGGTGGGCCGGCCGCTGCCGGAGCTGACCGAGGAGCTGCGGGCGGCCCTGCGCGGATCGGCGGTGGAGGAGATCGGGCTCGCGGTGACCGCCGTGGACCTGCGGGTGACGGATCTGCTCGACGCGCCGCCGGAGGAGGAGCCGGCCGCTCCCCCGCCGGGCCGGCCCTCACCCGCGACGGACGACCCGGTGGCCCTGGCGGTCCTGCGGGTCGAGGGCGTGGCGGGCGTGACGGACGTGCTGGGCCCGCCCGTGCGGCGGGGCGGGGACGGAGTGCGGGTGGAGCTGGCCGTGACGGCGGGCCGCCGCCCCCTGGACGTGGCCCGTGCCGCCCGGAGCGCCGCGACCGCGGCCGCCGAAGGGGCGGCCGCGGTCACGGTGCTGGTGTCGGAACTGCGCTGAACGGGTGCGCGGCCCGGACGCGGGCCGCGCCCACCGGGCGCCCGGTGTCAGTCGCCGAGGCCGGCGAGGTCGCGCAGACGGCGTCCCTGGGCGGCGCGCTCGGCGGCGCGCTGCTCCTCGTAGGAGCGTCCGGAGACGCCCTGCAGGAGCGCCTTGGTCTCGTTGACCGCGTCGCGGGGCGCCGCGAGCAGGGCGGCGGAGAGGTCCCGTACGGCCGCGTCGAGGTCGCCGGCGGGCACGGCCAGGTTGGCGAGGCCGATGCGCTCGGCCTCGTCGGCGTGCACGAAGCGGCCGGTGACGCAGATCTCCAGGGCGCGGGCGTAGCCCACGAGCGAGACGAGCGGGTGCGTCCCGGTGAGGTCCGGGACGAGGCCCAGGCCGGTCTCGCGCATGGCGAACTGGACGTCCTCGGCGACGACCCGCAGGTCGCAGGCGAGGGCGAGCTGGAAGCCCGCGCCGATGGCGTGTCCCTGGACGGCCGCGATCGACACGAGGTCGCTCCGGCGCCACCAGGTGAACGCCTCCTGGTACTCGGCGATGACCGCGTCGAGGTCCTCGCCGGAACCCCGGGCCATGTCGAGGAAGGACGGCTCGCCGTCGAAGCCCTCGGGCGTGAACGCCTGCCGGTCGAGTCCGGCGGAGAAGGACTTGCCCTCCCCGCGCAGGACGACGACCCGCACGCTGCCCGGCAGCGACCGTCCGGCTTCCGTCAACGCCCGCCACAGAGCGGGAGACTGAGCGTTGCGCTTCGCCGGATTGGTCAGGGTCACCGTGGCAACGGCGTCCTCGACGGTGAGCCGCACACCGTCCTTGTCGAGTACGGATTCGCGTACGGGTTCAGAGTCGTCGAGCGTGGTCATGGAGCGCCTCCGGTTCCGGTGCAGCACTGCGTCAGGTACTAAGTGACTGCACAGTAACCACCCGGCCGGGGGCAGGGCCGACCGGGTGGCCACCGGAAGACCCGGTGGCCCGGCCGGACCGCCCCGGCGTCAGGCCGAGGCCGCCTTCTTGCCCCGTGTCGCTCCGCCGCGTCCCCGCAGCGTGACTCCGGACTCGCTGAGCATCCGGTGGACGAATCCGTAGGAGCGGCCGGTTTCCTCGGCCAGCGCCCGGATGCTCGCACCGGAGTCGTACTTCTTCTTCAGGTCTGCCGCGAGCTTGTCGCGCGCGGCGCCGGTCACCCGGCTGCCCTTCTTCAGAGTCTCGGCCACCCGTGCCTCCTCATGGGAAGTGCGCTCTGGACTTCTCATGATCACCCCTCACGTCCGTCCTGGCCACCCATTCGACGAGGTCCATGCCGCTTCGTCGGCGGACGAGTACGGCATCACCACGACCGGAAGCTCATGTTCCACATGATCGCGCGGGCCCTTTCGTCCCGAGGGCGACGAGAAGTGCCAGGTCAGCGCGGGGCCGGGGAGACACGTACGGCGCGGGCCCGCCGGAAGGTTCCGACGGAGCACCGCGCCGATGGGTACGAGACGTCCTCACTCAGATGAAGGACCGCCCATGAGCCGAATGATCCAGCCCCGGGTGATCGTTCCCGGCCCCGGAGGCCCCGCCAGGGGCCCGGGGGGGGCCGCAGCACGGAGCCCCGGGGGATCAGGCCAGGGCCACCAGGTCCGCGTAGTCCGCGCCCCACAGGTCCTCGACGCCGTCCGGGAGCAGGATGATCCGCTCCGGGTCGAGCGCCTCGACGGCGCCCTCGTCGTGGGTGACGAGGACGACGGCGCCCTTGTACGTGCGCAGCGCGCCGAGGATCTCCTCGCGGCTGGCCGGGTCCAGGTTGTTGGTGGGCTCGTCCAGGAGCAGCACGTTCGCCGAGGAGACGACCAGGGTCGCCAGGGCGAGCCGGGTCTTCTCGCCGCCGGAGAGCACCCCGGCCGGCTTGTCGACGTCGTCGCCGGAGAAGAGGAAGGAGCCGAGCGTCTTGCGCACCTCCACCAGGTCCAGGTCGGGCGCGGCCGAGCGCATGTTCTCCAGGACGGTCCGCTCGGGGTCGAGCGTCTCGTGCTCCTGCGCGTAGTAGCCGAGCTTCAGGCCGTGGCCCGGGGTGACCTGGCCGGTGTCGGGCCGCTCGACGCCGCCGAGGAGGCGCAGCAGGGTCGTCTTGCCGGCACCGTTGAGGCCGAGGATGACGACGCGCGAGCCCTTGTCGATGGCCAGGCTCACGTCGGTGAAGATCTCCAGGGAGCCGTACGACTTGGAGAGCCCCTCGGCCGTCAGCGGGGTCTTGCCGCAGGGCGCGGGCTCGGGGAAGCGGAGCTTGGCGACCTTGTCCGAGGCGCGGACCGCCTCCAGACCGGAGAGGAGCCGCTCGGCGCGCTTGGCCATGTTCTGCGCGGCGACCGTCTTGGTCGCCTTGGCGCGCATCTTGTCGGCCTGCGAGTTGAGGGCGGCGGCCTTCTTCTCGGCGTTCTGGCGCTCGCGCCTGCGGCGCTTCTCGTCGGCCTCGCGCTGCTGCTGGTAGAGCTTCCAGCCCATGTTGTAGACGTCGATCACGGAGCGGTTGGCGTCCAGGTAGAAGACCTTGTTGACGACGGTCTCGACCAGGTCGACGTCGTGGGAGATGACGATGAAGCCGCCCCGGTAGGTCTTCAGGTAGTCCCGCAGCCAGACGATGGAGTCGGCGTCGAGGTGGTTCGTCGGCTCGTCCAGGAGGAGCGTGTCGGCGTCCGAGAAGAGGATGCGGGCGAGCTCGACGCGGCGGCGCTGACCGCCGGAGAGGGTGTGCAGCGGCTGGCCGACGACCCGGTCGGGCAGGCCGAGGGCGGCGGCGATGGTGGACGCCTCGGCCTCGGCCGCGTACCCGCCCTTGGTGAGGAACTCGGTCTCCTGGCGCTCGTACTGGCGCAGGGCCTTCTCGCGGGTGGCGCCGGAGCCGGTGGCGATGCGCTCCTCGTTCATCCGCATCTTCTTGAGCAGGGTGTCGAGGCCGCGGGCGGAGAGGATGCGGTCGCGGGCCAGGACGTCGAGGTCGCCGGTGCGCGGGTCCTGCGGCAGATAGCCGACCTCACCGGAGCGGGTGATGGTGCCGGCGGCGGGCTGTCCCTCGCCCGCGAGGCACTTGGTGAGGGTGGTCTTGCCCGCTCCGTTGCGGCCGACCAGGCCGATGCGGTCGCCCTTGGCGACGCGGAAGGAAGCGGACTCGATGAGGACACGGGCACCGGCGCGCAGCTCGATGCCGGAAGCGGTGATCACGGACAGACTCCAGAGCGGTGGGGAACGGCGGAAGGACGGGGTGGAGGGCTTCGACGCCGCTAATGCACGGGGAGAATGGCCATACGGCCAGTCTAACGGGCTCCTGCAACTGGTTTTCGGCCGTGCGGGCACGCCCCGCGGGGCCCGGGGGCGCGCCCGGCGTCCTCCCGGGCACGCGCCGGCGCATCGCAGGAGGGGCGGCGGGTAGAAGCGCGTCCGATACTCGGCGCGGGACGGTGACCGTCCCGCGGACACGTGGAGGGTGGTGGGCCGTGCAGTTCGACGACGACGCCGATCTGGACACCTCGGAGGTCAACGACGTCAGGGGCAGCCGCATCCCGGGCGGCGGGGCGACCATCGGCGGCGGCATCGTCGGCCTCGTCGCGCTGGTCCTGGGGCTGTTCTTCGGCGTGGGCCCGGACCAGCTGGGACTCTCCGACGGCGGCGACCAGCCGGCCGCGACCTCCTCCTCGGCGGCGCAGGTGAACCGGACCTGCCGGAAGGGCTCCGACGCCAACGCGCGCGAGGACTGCCGGATCGTGGCGGTCGTCAACAGCGTGCAGGACTACTGGCGGGGCGAGTACCCGCGCCGGGGCGGCCGCTACACCACGGCCCCCACCGAACTGTTCACCCAGCGGGTCGGGACCGCGTGCGGCACCGCGACCTCGGCGGTGGGCCCGTTCTACTGCCCCGGCGACCGGCAGGTCTACCTGGACCTGGACTTCTTCGACGAGCTGCGCACCAAGTTCGGGGCGAGCGGCGGCCCCTTCGCCCAGGCGTACGTGGTGGCGCACGAGTACGGCCACCACGTCCAGAACCTGATGGGCACCCTGGACAGGGCCCAGGACGGCCGGACCGGCGAGAACTCCAACTCCGTACGGGTCGAACTCCAGGCCGACTGCTACGCGGGCGTGTGGGCGCGGCACGCGACGACCACGCCCGACGAGAAGACGGGCAGGCCCCTGCTGACGAAGCTCACCGACCAGGACATCCAGGACGGCCTGAACGCGGCGGCCGCGGTGGGCGACGACCGCATCCAGGAGAAGTTCCAGGGCCGGGTGACGCCGGAGAGCTGGACCCACGGTTCGGCGGCCCAGCGGCAGCGGTGGTTCTACACGGGCTACGAGAGCGGCGACATGGCCCGTTGCGACACCTTCCGCTGAGCGGGGCACCCGGGTCCGGCGCGGCGGGGCGACCGCGCGCCGGGCCCGTTCCGTTCCCGCGTCCCCCCGTCGCGCCTCACGCTCCCCCGGTGTGGACCTGGAAGGCGGCCCGGCGGACCGCCTTGGCCAGGGCCGGGTCCGGGTGGGCGGCGGCGAGGGCGACCAGGACCTGGACGGTGCGGGGATGGCCGACCGCCCTGACCTCGTCGAGCAGCGCGGGGACGGTGCCCTGCACGGCGGCGTCGAGGTGGCGGACGAGCAGCGCGCTCTCCCCGTGGTCGGCCACGGCCGCGGCGGTGTCCACCCAGAGCCAGGTCGCCTCCTCGCGGGTCAGCACCTCCTGGGCCTCGTCGGGGTCGGCCCCCTCGTACTCGGCGAGCCAGAGCAGCGCGTACGGGCGCAGCGAGGGCTCGGCGACGGTGGCCCGCACCTCGGCCTCGGCGGGGGCCCCGACGACCCGGAGCGCCTCGAAGGCGAGGCCGCGCAGCAGGGCGTCCTCGCCCCGGGCGACGGCGAGGAGTTCGCTCACGGCGCTGGAGAGGGTGCGGGCCGCGAGCCAGGCGCGGTACTCGTCGCGGGCCGGGCCCGGGGTGAGCCGGGCGCAGCCGCGGAGCATGTCCTCGGCGGACCGCTCGATGTTGCCCGCGGGGCTCTGCGCGGCGACGCAGATCTGCTCCAGCTTGACCCAGACCGCCCAGTTGCCGAGCGGGGTCAGGGTGGCGTGACGTCCGTCCGCGCCGGAGTCCAGGGTGAGGGCGCCGACGGCGGCCAGCCCCTCCAGGGCCCAGTCGAGGAGGGCGGGAAGGCCGTCGGTGTCCGCCTGCGCGGAGATCTCCGGGGCCTGTTCGGGGGCCGGGACCTCGCAGCGCTCCCCGCGCAGCTCCACGACCCGCTGGCCGAGGAGGTCGAGGAGGGCCGGGACGAGGACCGGGCCCTGGGAGAGCTGGAGCAGCGAGAGGACCTGCGGGAGGGCCTCGACGACCTCGGCGACGGCGCCCGGGGCGACCCCCTCGGGGGCCGGGTGCACCAGGGACCAGGCGTCGAAGAGGGCGACCCAGCCGCGCAGGACGGCGGAGTCGTCGCGGTCCCACGCCCGCAGCCGCCAGCCGGGGCGGGCGGTGTCGCCGTGGAGTTCGACGAGTCCGGCGAGCCGGGCGCGGTCCCAGCCCGCCCGGACCTGTCCGGGCGTCAGGTCCAGCGCGGCGGCGGCCCGCTCCTGGACGGGGACGGCTCCGGGACCGGTGCGGAGGGGCGTCCCGGGTCCGGGGCGGGTGCGGGAGGCCGTCCCGGGGCCGGCGGCCGGTGCGGTTCCGCACTCGGCGGCGGCCCAGCGGGCGATCCGTACGGCGTCGGCGAGGACGTGCCGGGCCTGTCGGGCGAGCTCCGCGCGGGGCGGGGTGCCCTCGGGCGGCCGCGGCGTCGGCCGGGTGCGCCGGGTCGTCACGGCCCGTCGGGCGGTGGCCAGCGCCCGCGGACGGACGAGTCGGAGTCTGGAGTTGCGCGCCAATGGTTCATCGGGCTTTCGAGACGTCACGGGGGCAGTCTTCCCGCTGACGGCCCGAAAGCCCAATCGGAATCCTCCGGCCCGTCGGAGACGGGGCGGAGACGGGGCGGGGACGGGCCTCCGGGCCGCCCCGGGACCGGGAACGGCCCCGGGGCGGGCGGGCCTCAGAGCAGGGGGGTGAGGAAGCGGCGGAGGGACTCCTCGTAGCGGGACGGGTCGGGGTTCCACATCGCCGCGTGCGGGGCGTCCCGGACGGTCCGCAGGCTGATCGTGCCGGGATGGTGGGCCGCGAGGTCGACGGACGGCTCCCAGGGGGCGATCGTGTCCTCGGGGCCGTGGAAGAGGAGGACCGGGGCGCGCAGGGCGCCCGGCACCGAGGCGGCGCGGAGGCGGTCGCCGTGCGGGCCGGTCCTGCCCATGGCGGCCCGGACGGCGAACGGGACCAGGGGGCCGGGGACGTGGCGGGCCGCGGCGAGGGCGCGGAAGGTGGCCTCCCAGTCCAGGACCGGGGAGTCCAGGACGAGGCCGGCGATCCGGTCGCGCACCCCCGACTCGGCGGCGGCGCGCAGGGCCATCGACGCCCCGGTCCCCCAGCCGTGCAGGACGATCTTCCCGGCGCCCCGGCGGACGGCGAACCGGAGGGCGGCGTCGACGTCGCGCCACTCGGAGTCGCCGAGATGGGTGAGGCCGCCGGGGACGGGGGGCGCCCCCTCGTCCCCCCGGTAGGTGGGGACGAGGACGGGGATCTGGCGGCGGTGGTAGAAGGGGACGAGGTTCAGCGGGTGCTCGCGGGTGGCGCCGAGCCCGTGCAGGGCGATCACCCAGACGGAGCGCGGGGCGGGCACGAGCCAGGCGGGCAGGGGGCCGAGCTCGCCCGGGATCTCCACGTCCTCGTGGACGAGTCCGAGGGCGGTCGTCGGCGTCCCCCGGTGCAGCGCGGGGGTGAGCCGGACGCGGGCGCCGGGGCCGGGGGTGCCGAGCTCGACCCGTTCCAGGCGCCGGACGACGGTGTCGGCGGTGTGCGGGGTGCGGGCGAGGACGGGTCCGAGGACGGCGTGCAGGCCGGGGGCCTCCATGCCGTACGTGCCGGGCCGCAGCGAGGCGAGGCTGCGGGTGAGGGTGATCCGGTCGGGGGTCGTGGCGTGCACGGTCAGTCTCGGATCACCGGGCAGGGGCCGCTCCGACGGCACCTTGAGGGCGAGGTCGCTGGCGTACCGGCCGGCCGCCACCGCGGCCGCGCCGACACCGATCAGGGTGGTGACGGCCGTTGCCGTCGCTGTAGCCGGGCGCACGCTCCCAGTGTCCGCAGGGTGGGGGCGGACTGCCACCCGACGTGCGGGGCGGGCGGCCGGGACGACCCGTACGGCCCCGGGGCGGGCGAACGGGACCGGCCGTACGGCCCCGGGGCGGGCGCGGGGCGGTCCGCCGCCCGGGGAGACGCGGGCCGCCCCGGGAGGCGCGGGCGGGCCCGGGTCCCGGGCGGGGCCCGGGAGCCCTCCGGGACCTAAGCGGAATCTCCCGGCACCGGATAGGGACACCATGCCGCCCGCCCCAGTTCATCTTCCGTTCATCCAGGTTGCTTACGTTCGACGAGCCACTGACGTCAAACGATTGCCTGGGTAAATGGAACACATCACGCTGCTGCTCGCCATTGTGGTCGTGACAGCTCTCGTGTTCGATTTCACGAACGGTTTCCACGACACCGCCAACGCGATGGCCACGACCATCTCGACCGGTGCGCTCAAGCCCAAGACGGCGGTGGCCATGTCCGCCGCGCTGAACCTCGTCGGCGCGTTCCTGTCCGTGGAGGTCGCCAGGACGATCTCCGGCGGGATCATCAACGAAGAGGGCATCCGCACGGAGGTGATCTTCGCCGCGCTGGTCGGCGCCATCCTGTGGAACCTGCTGACCTGGCTGCTCGGACTCCCGTCCAGCTCCTCCCACGCCCTCTTCGGCGGTCTCATCGGCGCCGCGGTCATGTCGGCCGGCTGGTCGGCCGTGAACGGCTCCACCATCGTCACCAAGGTCCTCATCCCGGCCGTCGCCGCGCCGATCGTCGCCGGCCTCGCCGCGATGGCCGCCACCCGGCTGACGTACCTGATCAAGGCCGACCCCGGGGCGAAGGCCACGGCCAAGGGCTACCGGGCCGGCCAGATCGCCTCCGCCGGTCTCGTCTCCCTCGCCCACGGCACCAACGACGCCCAGAAGACGATGGGCATCATCACCCTGGCCCTGGTCACCCAGGGCGTCGTCGCCCCCGGCTCGAACCCGCCCCTGTGGGTCGTCGTCTCCGCCGGCGTCGCCATCGCGCTCGGCACCTACCTCGGCGGCTGGCGCATCATCCGCACCATGGGCAAGGGCCTCACCGACCTCCGGCCGCAGCAGGGCTTCGCCGCCCAGACCAGCGCCGCCACGGTCATCCTGGCCTCCTCGCACCTCGGCTTCTCCCTCTCCACCACCCAGTCCTGCTCGGGTGCCGTGATGGGCGCGGGCCTGGGCCGCAAGGGCGGTGTCGTCCGCTGGTCGACCGCGACCCGGATGTTCGTCGCCTGGGGCCTGACCCTGCCCGCCGCGGGCCTGGTCGGCGCCGGTGCCGAGTTCCTCACCCAGCAGGGCCCCTGGGGCATCGCCGCCGTCGCGGTCCTGCTGATCGCCGGGTCGGCCGTGATCTGGTCGCTCTCCCGCCGCAAGCCGGTCGACCACCACAACGTCACGGCCGACGACCCGCACGCCGAGGAGCCCGCGGGCGTCGTGACCACCGCCGTCGCGGCCGTCACCCCGCCGCCGGCCGGCTCCTTCACCGCCGTCACGGACGAGGACCTCAAGGCGACCATCCCCGCCCCGGTCCCCACCGACCCGACCGCTCCCCCGGCCCCGGCCGCGAAGGTCTAAGGAAAGAACCGCATGAAGATCGACTGGGCAGCCCTCGGCTCCGTCTTCGGAGTCAGCCTCGTGGCGACCGTCGCCCTGGTGGGCCTCTTCTCCCTCGGCATCGTCGGCCTCACCAAGCAGGAGGAGGCCGCCGCCCGGGGGGACTCCGCCGCCCCGGCCCGCGCCGGTGCCTACGCCTGCTTCGGACTGTGCCTGGCGGCCGTGGCCTACGGCATCCACCTGATCGTCGCCTGACGGTCCCCGCTCCGCCGGCCGGGCGGTCCGCACCTCCGGGTGCGGGCCGCCCGGTTTCCGTGTCTGTGGCACTCCGCACAGTGCGCCGCCGCAGGTCAAGGGGGAGTTGACGCCCGTTCTCGGGGCGTGGTGGACTGCCGGGGCCATAAGAGCGCGTGCCGTGAACGGCGTCGTCCGCCCCGGAGGGCGGGCGGCACTTCCGGCACACGCCCTACGGCGGCAGCAGAGGAAGTCCGGTGCGAATCCGGCGCGGTCCCGCCACTGTGACCGGCCCCCCAGGGGGCCGGGAGTCAGGAACTCTCGCCGCCGGTCACGTCGATCCGGGGCGCGGACCCTGAGTGAGGACACAGCACCATGCCCGGCCGCTCCAGAGCCACCGGCGTCTTCGCGTACGGCGCGGCCGCGGGTCTCGCCGTCGACCTGGTCCTCGGCGACCCCCGCCGCGGACACCCCGTCGCCGCCTTCGGCCGCGCGGCCGCCGCCGTCGAACGGCGCCTCCACCACGACCACCGGGGCTGGGGCGCCCTGCACGCCGCCGTCTGCGCCGGTTCCACCGTCGCGCTCGGCGCCCTCGCCGCCCGGGCCGTGCGCGACCGGCCGGCCGCCTCCGCGGCGCTGACCGCCGCCTCCGTCTGGGCCGTCGTCGGCGGGACCACCCTGGGCCGGGAGGCCCGCGCGATCGGCGGGGCGCTGGCCGCCGGGGACCTGGAGGCGGCCCGCGAGCGGCTGCCGCACCTGTGCGGGCGCGACCCGCAGTCCCTGGACGGGCCCGCGACGGCCCGCGCGGTCGTCGAGTCGGTCGCCGAGAACACCTCGGACGCCGTGGTCGGCGCCCTCTTCTGGGGGGCGGTCGCGGGCGTGCCGGGGCTCGTCGGCTTCCGGGCCGTCAACACCCTGGACGCGATGGTGGGCCACACGTCCCCCCGGTACCGCCGCTTCGGCTGGGCCTCGGCCCGCCTGGACGACCTGGCCGGCTGGCCCGGGGCCCGGCTGACGGCCGTGCTCGCGGCCGTCGCGGGCGGGAACCCGCGCGGGGCCGTACGGGCCTGGCGGGCGGACGCGCCGAAGCATCCGAGCCCCAACGCGGGCCCGGTCGAGGCGTCCTTCGCGGGCGCGCTGGGCGTACGGCTCGGCGGCACCCTCTCGTACGGCGGCCGGGTCGAGCACCGGCCGGTCCTGAACGGGACGGGGCGGGCCGTCGAGGTGGCCGACATCGAACGGGCGGTGGCGCTCTCGCGCCGGGTGACCGCGCTGACCCTGGCCGCCTGCGTGGGCGGCCGTCTGATCGCCGACGCCGTGCGGCGCGGGAAGCGGAGGGCTTCATGAGGGGCGGGGGACTGCTGGTCGCCGGGACCACGTCCGACGCGGGCAAGAGCGTCGTGACGGCCGGGATCTGCCGCTGGCTGGTCCGCAGGGGCCTGAAGGTGGCACCGTTCAAGGGGCAGAACATGTCCCTCAACTCCTTCGTCACCCGCGAGGGCGCCGAGATCGGACGGGCCCAGGCCATGCAGGCGCGGGCCGCCCGGGTCGAGCCGACCGCGCTGATGAACCCGGTGCTGCTCAAGCCGGGCGGCGACCGCTCCAGCCAGGTCGTCCTGATGGGGAAGCCGGTGGGCGAGCTGAGCGCCAAGGGGTTCTTCGGGGGGCCCGGGGGGTCGTCCCCCGGGAAGGCACTGCACGGGGGGCGCCAGAAGGACCTGTTCGAGCCGGTCATGGCGTGCCTGGAGGAGCTGCGGAGCACGTACGACGCGGTGATCTGCGAGGGCGCCGGCAGTCCGGCCGAGATCAACCTGCGGCGCACCGACATCGTGAACATGGGCGTGGCGCGGGCCGCGCGGCTGCCCGTGGTGGTGGTCGGGGACATCGACCGGGGCGGGGTCTTCGCCCAGTTCTTCGGCACGACGGCGCTGCTGTCCCCCGAGGACCAGGCGCTCGTCGCCGGATACCTGGTGAACAAGTTCCGGGGCGACGTGAGCCTGCTCGAACCGGGTCTCGACATGCTGCACGGCCTGACCGGGCGCCGGACCCTCGGCGTCCTGCCGTACGCGCACGGGCTCGGCATCGACGAGGAGGACGGCCTGCGCGTGTCGCTGCGGGGCGCCGTCCGGGAGTCGGTGGTGGCGCCGCCGGTCGGCGCGGACGTGCTGCGGGTCGCCGTGTGCGCCGTACCGCTGATGTCGAACTTCACGGACGTGGACGCGCTCGCGGCCGAGCCGGGCGTGGTCGTCCGGTTCGTGGACCGTCCCGAGGAGCTGGCCGACGCGGACCTGGTGGTCGTCCCGGGCACGCGCGGCACGGTGAAGGCGCTCGCCTGGCTGCGGGAGCGCGGGATCGCGGACGCCCTGGCCCGGCGCGCGGCCGAGGGCCGGCCGGTGCTCGGCGTCTGCGGCGGCTTCCAGGTCCTCGGCGAGCGGATCGAGGACGAGGTCGAGTCGAGGGCCGGTGTGGTGGACGGGCTCGGACTGCTTCCCGTACGGGTGCGGTTCGGGACCGAGAAAACCCTGGCCCGGCCGGTCGGCGAGGCGCTGGGCGAACGGGTGGAGGGGTACGAGATCCACCACGGCGTCGCGGACGTGCGGGGCGGCGAGGCGTTCCTGGACGGCTGCCGGGTCGGCTCCGTGTGGGGCACCCACTGGCACGGCTCGCTGGAGAGCGACGGCTTCCGGCGGGCCTTCCTGCGGGAGGTCGCGGCGGTGGCGGGGCGGCGGTTCGTCCCGGCCCCCGACACGTCGTTCGACGCGCTGCGCGAGGAACAGCTCGACCGGCTCGGTGACCTGATCGAGGAGCACGCGGACACGGACGCGCTGCTGCGGCTGATCGAGGAGGGCGCCCCGGCGGGGCTGCCGTTCGTGCCGCCGGGGGCGCCGTGAGCACGGGAGGCCGCCGCCGGCCCCTCACCGGCGGCCGTGTGCCGTCGTTCGAACATCAGCGATCCGAAGGAGAGACCACCCGATGAGCACCCGGTATCCGTTCACCGCCGTCGTCGGCATGGACGACCTGCGGCTCGCGCTGCTGCTGACGGCCGTCAGCCCGGCCGTGGGCGGCGTACTGGTGCGGGGCGAGAAGGGGACGGCGAAGAGCACCGCCGTTCGCGCGCTCGCCGAGCTGCTGCCCGAGGTACCGGTCGTCGTCGGCTGCCGGTTCAGCTGCGATCCCGCCTCGCCCGATCCGGGCTGCCCGGACGGGCCGCACGGGGCGGGTCCGGGGGCCGAGCGGCCCGCCCGGATGGTCGAACTGCCCGTCGGTGCCTCCGAGGACCGGCTCGTCGGCTCGCTCGACATCGAG
This sequence comes from Streptomyces sp. NPDC041191, assembly GCF_055591945.1. NCBI lineage: Bacteria > Bacillati > Actinomycetota > Actinomycetes > Kitasatosporales > Streptomycetaceae > Streptomyces > Streptomyces sp. NPDC041191. The sequence continues at coordinate 54,792 of NZ_JBVIZC010000001.1, forward strand.
AAGGCCCTCGCGGAGGGCGTGAAGGCGTTCGAGCCGGGCCTGCTCGCCGACGCCCACCGGGGCATCCTGTACGTGGACGAGGTCAACCTCCTCCACGACCATCTGATCGACCTCCTGCTCGACGCCGCCGCCATGGGCTTCTCGAACGTCGAGCGCGAGGGCGTCTCCGTGCGGCACGCCGCGCGGTTCCTGCTCGTCGGGACCATGAACCCCGAGGAGGGCGAGCTGCGGCCGCAGCTGCTCGACCGGTTCGGGCTCACCGTGGAGGTCGCCGCCTCCCGCGAGCCCGAGCAGCGGGTGGAGGTCGTGCGGCGGCGGCTCGCCTTCGAGGACGACCCGGCCGCGTTCGCCGCGCGCTGGGCCGGTGAGGAGAGCGCGCTGCGCGAACGGATCGTCGCCGCGCGGGAGCTGCTGCCGCGGGTGGCGCTCGGGGACGCAGTGCTGCTCCAGATCGCCGCGACCTGCGCCGCGTTCGAGGTGGACGGCATGCGCGCCGACATCGTCATGGCCCGCACGGCCACCGCGCTCGCCGCCTGGGCCGGACGGACCGAGGTGACCTCCGAGGACGTGCGGCAGGCCGCGCTCCTGGCCCTCCCCCACCGCCGCCGGCGCTCGCCCTTCGACGCGCCCGGACTCGACGAGGACAAGCTCGACGAGACCCTGGAACGGTTCAAGGGCGAGGACCCCGACCCCGACCCCGAGCCGGACGGCCCGGGGGGCGGCGGTCCGGGAGACGGCGGTCCGGGCGACGGCGGTCCGGGTGACGGCGGTCCGGGTGACGGCGGGGGCGGTCCGGACGGCGGTGTCCCGCCGCAGGGCGACGGGCCCGCGTCCGAGGACGTGGCGGCGCCGGAGGAGACTCCCGTACCCGAGCAGGCCCCCACCCCCCGGCGGGCGGGGGCCGGTTCCGGCGAGCGGACCGCCGTCGGGGCCGCCGAGCCCTTCCGCACGAAGGTCCTGAGCGTGCCCGGTCTGGGCGAGGGCGCGGCCGGACGCCGCTCCCGGGCCCGTACCGAGTACGGCCGTACGACCGGCTCCACCCGGCCCCGGGGGGCGCTGACCAGGCTGCACCTGGCGGCGACCGTGCAGGCCGCCGCCCCGCACCAGAGGGCGCGCGGGCGGACCGGGCCGGGGCTCGTGGTCCGGCGCGACGACCTGCGGCAGGCGACCCGGGAGGGCCGCGAGGGCAACCTCGTGCTCTTCGCGGTCGACGCCTCCGGCTCGATGGCGGCCCGGCAGCGGATGAGCGCGGTCAAGGGAGCGGTGCTCTCGCTGCTCCTCGACGCCTACCAGCGGCGCGACAAGGTCGGCCTGATCACGTTCCGGGGGAAGGACGCCGAGCTGGCGCTGCCGCCGACCTCGTCCGTGGACGCGGCCGCCGCGCGGCTCGAACAGCTTCCGACGGGCGGGCGCACCCCCCTGTCGGCCGGACTGCTCAAGGCCCACGACGTGCTGCGGGTGGAACGGCTGCGGGACCCCTCGCGCCGTCCGCTGCTCGTCGTGGTGACCGACGGGCGGGCGACCGGGGGGCGCGCGGCCGGTGATCCGGTGGCGCTCGCCGCCCGCGCGGCGCGGCTGCACGCCGCCGAGGGCACGGCGTCGGTCGTCGTGGACTGCGAGACCGGGCCCGTACGGCTGGGGCTCGCGGGGCGGCTCGCGCGTGAACTCGGCGGTACCGCCGTGACCCTGGACGAGCTGCGCGCCGACTCGCTCGCCGGCCTCGTCAGGGACGTACAGGCAGAACGGTCCGGAGGGACCGGACAGGCATCCAGGAGGGCCGCTTAATGCCGCAGGGACAGCCGACCGTCGTTCCCGACGACGGTCTGACCACCCGCCAGCGCCGCAACCGCGCGCTGGTGATGGTGCACACGGGCGTCGGCAAGGGGAAGTCGACCGCCGCCTTCGGCATGGCGCTGCGCGCCTGGAACCAGGGCTGGCCGATCGGGGTGTTCCAGTTCGTGAAGTCCGCCAAGTGGCGGGTCGGCGAGGAGAACGCCCTCAAGGCGCTCGGCGAGACCGGCAAGGGCGGCACGGTCGCCTGGAACAAGATGGGCGAGGGCTGGTCCTGGATCCAGCGCGAGGTCGCCGAGGGCGAGCAGTCGCACGAGGACAAGGCGCGCGAGGGCTGGGAGCAGGTCAAGCGGGACCTCGCGGAGGAGACGTACAAGTTCTACGTCCTCGACGAGTTCGCCTACCTGCTCCACTGGGGCTGGATCGACGTGAACGAGGTCGTGGAGGTGCTGCGGAACCGTCCCGGGCAGCAGCACGTCGTCATCACCGGCCGCAACGCGCCGCGGGAGCTGGTGGACTTCGCGGACCTCGTCACCGACATGTCCAAGGTCAAGCACCCGATGGACGCCGGTCAGAAGGGCCAGCGGGGCATCGAGTGGTAGCACGTCTCGTCGTCGCCGCGCCCTCCTCGGGCGCGGGCAAGACCACGGTCGCGACCGGTCTGATGGCCGCGTTCGCGGGCCGCGGCCTGGCCGTCTCCCCGCACAAGGTCGGCCCGGACTACATCGATCCCGGCTACCACGCGCTGGCGACGGGCCGTCCGGGGCGGAACCTCGACGCGTACATGTGCGGCACGGGCCTGGTGGCGCCGCTCTTCCTGCACGGGTCGCGCGGCTGCGACCTGGCCGTGGTCGAGGGGGTCATGGGCCTGTACGACGGGGCCGCCGACCAGGGCGAGCTGGCGTCCACCGCGCAGGTGGCGAAGCTCCTCAAGGCGCCGGTGGTGTTGGTCGTGGACGCGTCGTCGCAGTCCCGGTCGGTGGCGGCGCTCGTGCACGGGTTCGCGTCCTGGGACCCGGAGGTGCGGATCGGGGGCGTGATCCTCAACAAGGTCGCGACCGACCGGCACGAGCACCTGCTGCGGGAGGCGCTCGGGGAGTCCGGGGTGCCGGTGCTCGGCGTGCTGCGGCGGGCGCCCGCCGTGGCGACGCCGTCGCGGCACCTGGGGCTCGTGCCGGTGGCCGAGCGGCAGGCCGCCGCCGTGGAGGCGGTGGCGGCGCAGGCCGGGCAGGTGCTCGCCGGGTGCGACATGGAGGCGCTGCTCGCGCTCGCGCGGTCGGCTCCGGAACTGTCCGCGGAGGCGTGGTCGCCGGAGGTCGTGGGGCGCACGGTCGCGGGCCGGCCCCGGATCGCCGTGGCCGGCGGGGCCGCGTTCACCTTCTCGTACGCCGAGCACGCCGAACTCCTGACCGCCGCCGGGGCCGAGGTCGTCCCCTTCGACCCGCTGCGGGACGAGGCCCTGCCCGAGGGGACCTCGGGGCTGGTGATCGGGGGCGGCTTCCCCGAGGTGTACGGGGGCGAGCTGTCCGCCAACGAGCCGCTGCGGAAGGCCGTGGCCGGCCTCGCCGCCTCGGGGGCGCCGGTCGCGGCCGAGTGCGCCGGGCTGCTCTATCTGGCACGGTCCCTCGACGGCAGGCCCATGTGCGGGGTGCTCGACGCCGACGCGCGCATGTCGGAGCGGCTCACGCTCGGGTACCGGGACGCCGTGGCCGTCAGCGACAGCGTCCTCGCGCCGGCCGGGGCGCGGATGCGGGGGCACGAGTTCCACCGCACCGTGATCGAGCCGGGCGCCGGGGCGCGGGCCGCGTGGGGGCTGCGGCAGCCGGAGCGTCGCGTGGAGGGCTTCGTGCGGGGAGGGGTGCACGCCAGTTACGTGCACACCCACTGGGCGGGCGCTCCCGGGGTGGCGGCACGGTTCGTGGAGCGGTGCGCGGAGGCGTCCGCCGGGGGCGCGTCCGTCGCGGGCGGTCCGGTCACCGGCGGTCCTGTCGCGTGAGGTCAGCCGCCGGAGGCCCCCACCACGAGCCAGATGAAGCCGACGCCCGCCACCGTGCACAGCAGGGTGGAACGGGCGGGGTGGTCGTGGTGGGCCTCCGGCAGGATCTCGGCGGCGGCGAGGTAGAGCAGGGCGCCGCCGAAGAAGCCGAGGTAGCCGCCGAGAAGTTCCTCCGGAAGGGTGAACAGCAGGGTGGAGGCGGCGCCGAGGAGCGGGGCGACGGCGTCCGCGACGAGCATCGCGACGGCCTTGCGGCGCGCGTTCCCGTAGAGGCTCGTGATCGTGTACGTGTTGAAGCCGTCCGCGAAGTCGTGGGTGATGACGGCGAGGGCGACGGTGGCGCCCATGCCGCCGCCGACCTGGAAGGCGGCGCCGAGCGCGATGCCGTCCATGAGGCTGTGGCCGACCATCGCGGCGGCGGCCGTCAGGCCGACCTGGGGCACGCGCCCGTCCGCCTCCCGGCCGCCGTGGGTCCCCGCCGTCCCCGCACCGGCCCCGGCGCCGTGCGCGGCGCGGCGCACGGCGAGGAGACGTTCCAGCACGTGGGCGAAGAGGAAGCCGCCGACGAAGAGCAGCAGGGCCTCGGGGACGCCGAAGACCTCGCCGCCCGCGGCCTCCAGGGCCTCGGGCAGGAGGTCGAGTCCGACGACGCCGAGCATGAGCCCGCCGGAGAGGCCGAGGACGAGGTGACGGCGGTCGGTGACGCGCCCGGCGACCCAGCCGCCGAAGAGCGTCATGAGGAACGCGCCGAGCGCGACGACTACAGCCATGGGGCCTTGCTATCGGATCGGGAGGCGTCCGCGCACCTCGGTGTGGGCGTCCGGCCGGGCACCCCGGCGGACGACGTGCTCGCGCTGGCCGGGGAGGTGCTGCGGGAGGCGGGGCTGACGCGGGCGGACCTCCGGTCGCTCGCCACGCTGGACACGCGGGCGGCGGAGCCCGGGATCGTCGGGGCCGCGGCGGCGCTCGGCGTACCGGTGCGGGGGTACACGGCCGAGGAGCTGGCGGCCGTCCCCGTACCGCATCCGTCGGCGTCGCCCCTGGCCGCGACGGGCACGGCGTCGGTGGCGGAGGCGGCGGCCCTGCTGGCGGCGGGGGCGGAGCCGCGTACGGAGACGCGTACGGAGACGCCGGGCGCGGATGCGGGTACGGGGTCGGGTTCGGACGCGGGTACGGGTTCGGGTACGGGTACGGGTTCGGGTACGGATGACAGGGCGAACGGGCGTACGGACATGGGCACTTCGTCCGGCAATCGGTCCGTCCCGCCCCCACCGTCCGTGCGACCCGTCCCGTCCGCACCGTCCGCACCGTCCGCGCGGTCCGTCCCGCCCGCCCTGCTCGTGCCGAAGCGGAAAACCCGGCGCGCCACGTGCGCCCTCGCCGCTCCCGCCCCGCCCCGGTACGGCGAAGAGGCCCCGGGCGGGCGGTTGTTGCCCCCGGCTCACGGGTACATCGCTGGCGAACCCGGCTCACCCCCCACCATCCCCACCCCCCACGTGACGGCGGCCATGGACATGCACACGCATACCGACGCCCACGACCTGCGCCACCACGGTGACGCCGAGGTCAGGGACGAGAAACTCATCGACCTGGCGGTCAACGTCCGGACGAACACGCCTCCGGAGTGGCTGCGCAGACGCATCGCCGACTCCCTGACCGGCCTCGCCGCCTACCCCGACGGCCGGGCCGCGCGGGCGGCGGTCGCCCAGCGGCACGGCCTGCCCCCGGACCGCGTGCTGCTGACGGCCGGCGCGGCGGAGGCGTTCGTGCTGCTCGCGCGGGCGCTGCCGGCGCGGCGGCCGGTGGTGGTGCACCCGCAGTTCACCGAACCGGAGGCGGCGCTGCGCGACGCCGGGCACGAGGTCGGCCGGGTGCTGCTGCGCGAGGAGGACGGTTTCCGGCTGGACCCCGGGGCGGTTCCGGAGGACGCGGACCTGGTGGTGATCGGCAACCCCACCAACCCGACCTCCGTGCTGCATCCCGCCGCCTCGATCGCCGGGCTCGCCCGCCCGGGCCGGACCCTGGTGGTGGACGAGGCGTTCATGGACGCGGTGCCGGGCGAGCGGGAGTCGCTGGCCGGGCGGACCGACGTGCCGGGCCTCGTGGTGCTGCGGAGCCTCACCAAGACCTGGGGCCTGGCCGGGCTGCGGATCGGGTACGTGCTCGCCGCCCCGGAGACGGTCGCGGCCCTGGAGCGGGCGCAGCCGCTCTGGCCGGTGTCGACGCCCGCCCTGGTGGCGGCGGAGGCGTGCATGTCGCGGGCGGCGCTCGCGGAGGCCGAGCACGCGGCGCACCGGGTCGGGGTGGAGCGGGCCCATCTGCTGGCCGGGCTCGCGGAGTTCGACGAGGTGCGGACGGTGGCGGGGTCGGAGGGGCCCTTCGTCCTGATCCGGATCGACGGGGCGGACGGCGTGCGGGACCGGTTGCGGTCGCTGGGGTTCGCGGCGCGCCGGGGCGACACGTTCCCGGGCCTCGACCGGAACTGGCTGCGGCTCGCGGTGCGGGACCGGGCGACGACCAACCGCTTCCTCCAGGCCCTCGACCAGGCGCTGTTGATGGGCGGCTGACCCCGTACGCGACCGCGCGGAGGGGTCCGGGGGGGTGACGCCGTCGCCCTCCCCGGGCCCCTTCCGCCTCTCCGCCTCCCCCGGGCCGTCAGCCGCGCGAGCGGGCGCGCGAACGGGCCAGTGCGAGAGCGCCGCCGCCGGCCACGACGAGGGCGAGCGCCCCGGCCGCGACGTAGGGGGTGGCGGAGCCGCCTCCGGTCTCGGCGAGGTGCCCGGCGGGGGCGGGGCCGCCGCTGTCGGTCCTGCCGCCGTCCCCGTCGCCCGGTCCGGCGGCGGGCGGCGCGGCGGGTTGCTCGGAGGGCCGTCCGGTGGGCCGCTGCGTGGGCTTCTCCGTGGGCCTCGCGGTGGGCCGCTGCGTGGGCTTCTCCGTGGGCCTCGCGCCGGCGGGCGTCTCGCAGGTCGCCCCGGCGAGCGTCACGGTGCCTTCGACCCGGGCGACGCCCAGTTCCAGCGGATCGACCCGCACCCCGAGTTCGAGGGCGGTCGCGGCGGCGGTGCGGGAGGTCGTGGAGGTGCGGGAGAGGTCGAGGGTGACCTCGCCGACGCCCGGCACCGCGACCCGGGTCCGGCCGGCCGTGGAGAGGGTGGTCTTCCGGCCGAGGACGGTCACGTGGCCGAGGACGTTCGATTCGGCGACCGGCTCCGCGCCCACCGCGCAGAGCGCCCTGGAGGTGACCTTCTCGACCTCGACGAGGGAGAGCAGCGGGAGGCCGGGGACGTGCACGCGCGCCTTGGCGAGGTTCACGTGCCCCTCGGCCCTCTCCTCGTCGGCGGTCGCCCCGGAGGTGGCGACGTCGGCGGTGAGGACATCGACCGGCCGGCCGCCCTCGGCGCCCCGCACCTTCAGCGAGAGCGCGGTCCCGCTCGCGGTCCTCGGCGCCTCGACCTCGTTGAGGGAGGCCCGCACCGGCACGTTCACCCCCTCGCCGAGGAGGGAGACGTCGAGGCCGGCCCGCAGGACGACGGCGGTGGCGCGTCCTTCGCCGCCCGTGGCGTGCGCCGGAGGGGCCGCGAGGAGTACGGGCCCGGCGGCCAGGGCGGCCACGGCCGCGGCGGCCGCGGAACGGCGTGCGGGCATGCGGAAGGTGGTGCTGTTCAAGATGGTGGAACCCCCACGAAAGACACGGCGCCGCCGGCCGCTCACCACGGGGACGGTGGTGCGGCGCGGTCCCGGCGGCTCGGGACACCGGAATCTTTACGCACGGAGAGTGAACTCGCGGTCACCTGACGCGAGTTCACCCCAAAGGGTGGTTTCCGCCTTCGTTTTCGATTCTTCTCCCTCCAACCGTCCGCCTCCGCCCCTCCCGTTTCGCACAGGAGGCCGAGTACGGGCGGGGGCGAGGGCGACCGGGAAAAGTGTCAACGATCCGTTCCGCTCCGGGTGACGGCCCGGCGGCACATCGTCAACCCGGCGCGTCAGCCGTCCCGCCAGTACCCGAGGGCGTGGACGCGCTCCTTCGGCAGGGCCAGCTCCTTGCGCGCGTACCCGCCGAGCGCGCGGGTGGTCGAGGTGTCGCAGGCGATCCAGACGTACGGGGCGGAGCCGGCGAGAGCGGGCAGTTCGGCCTTCACGCGGGCGACGAGCCCGGCGCCGCCCCGCTCGCGCGGCACCCGGCGCAGGTCGTGGCGCGCGGGATCGGTCCGGAACGGCAGCTCCTCGTCGGAGGCGTGCCGGGTCTCGAACCAGATGGTGGCCGGGAGGTCCGGGAAGGCGTCGAGCAGGGAGTTGATCGCGGGCAGGGAGGCCGCGTCGCCGACCACGAGCAGCCGCTCCGGGAGCGGGTCGGGGGCATCGAAGCCGGTGCCCTGGAGGGTGGCCTCCACGGTGTCGCCGACGGCGCAGGTGCGGGCCCAGTCGCTGGCGACCCCGTCGTGGAGGGCGAACTCCAGGCTGAAGGTGCCGGCCTCCGCGTCGGGGTCGACGAGGGTGTAGGCGCGCTGGTGCGGCTTGCCCCCGTCGTCGAACCAGAGGCGGACCCACATCGTCGGGTGGACCCCGGCGGCGGCGAGCAGCCCGCCGTCCGTGAGGTGCAGCCGCCGGTAGTCCCCGGTGACCTGCTCGGCCCCCGTCACGGTGAACGTGAAGTCCTTGCCGCGCATCAACTTGAGGACGGCGCCCTGCCAGCCGTGACCCACCGTGATCCCCTCCCCCTCGGTTACCGTGGATTAACTCAGGTAAGCCTAACCTGAGTTTCGCGCCCGGGGAACGGTGGGCCGGGACCGCGAGCGGCCCGGGAACGGCGGACCCGGGGACCGCGAGCGGACCCGGGTCTCCGGTGGCGCCCTCCGCTCCCGTCCACCGACCCCGCCCCCGCTCAGCCCACCACCCGGCCGTTGACCACGATCCGGCGCGGCGCCGCGAGGACCCGGACGTCCGCGCGCGGGTCCTCGCCGTAGACGACGAGGTCGGCGGGGGCACCCTCCTCCAGGGAGGGACGGCCCAGCCAGGACCTGGCTCCCCAGGCGGTGGCGGAGAGCGCGTCGAGCGGCGGGATGCCGGCCCGGGTCAGCTCCACGACCTCCTCCGCGACCAGGCCGTGGGCGAGGGAGCCGCCCGCGTCGGTGCCGACGAAGACCGGGACGCCCGCGTCGAAGGCGGAGCGGACCGTGTCGTAGCGGCGCTCGTACAGCCGGCGCATGTGGGCCGACCAGCGGGGGAACTTCTCCTGCCCCCCGTCCGCGAGGTGCGGGAAGGTCGCGATGTTGACCAGGGTGGGGACGATGGCGACGCCCCGCTCCGCGAAGAGCGGGACGGTGTCCTCGGTGAGCCCGGTGGCGTGCTCGACGCAGTCGATGCCCGCCTCCACCAGGTCCCGCAGCGAGTCCTCCGCGAAGCAGTGGGCGGTGACGCGGGCGCCGAGCCGGTGCGCCTCCGCGATGGCCGCCTCCACCTCGGCGCGCGGCCAGCAGGCCGTCAGGTCGCCGACCTCGCGGTCGATCCAGTCGCCGACGAGCTTGACCCACCCGTCGCCCCTGCGGGCCTCCCGGCCGACGTACGCGACGAGGTCGGCGGGCTCGATCTCGTGGGCGTAGTTGCGGATGTAGCGCCGGGTGCGGGCGATGTGCCGCCCCGCGCGGATGACCTTCGGCAGGTCCTCCCGCTCGTCGATCCAGCGGGTGTCGGAGGGTGAACCGGCGTCCCGGATCAGCAGGGCCCCGGCGTCCCGGTCGGCGAGAACCTGCTTCTCGCCGGTCTCCGCGTCGACGGGGCCGTGGCGGTCGAGGCCGACGTGGCAGTGGGCGTCGACCAGTCCGGGCAGGACCCAGCCCTCGACGGTCACCGCCTCGGCGGCGGGCCGGTCGAAGGTGATCCGACCGCCGACGCACCACAGTTCGTCCCGGACGTCCTCGGGGCCGACGAGCACCCGCCCCTTCACGTGCAGTACCGCGTGATCGCTCATGCCCGCACTGTACGAGGGCGGGGAAGGGGGCGGGCCCGGGGGCCGGACCGGTGCCGCTGGGTACCCTGATCGGGGGTTCTCCCGCGCCGGGACCGCGTCCGCCCCGGTACCGGGGCCCGTAGCGGCGCCCGCGCCGCACCGCACCCGAACCGAACCGAAGAAGGCACCGCCGTGACCGTGACACACCCGCTCCTGGACCTGGCCCCGCTGACCGCCGCGCACTTCGCGTCGATCGAGCGGCGGGTGGCCGCGCTGCTCTCCACGGAGCAGGACGTGGTGATCGCCCAGGGCGAGGCGCTGCTGCCGCTCGAAGGGTGCATCCGGAGCGGGGCGCGGGCCGGTTCGACCGCGCTGAACGTCGTCACCGGCCCCTACGGGCAGACCTTCGGCAACTGGCTGCGGGACTGCGGCGCGACCGTGGTGGACCTGGAGGTGCCGTTCCACACGGCGGTGACGGCGGAGCAGGTGGAGCGGGCGTTCGCCGCGCACCCGGAGATCGACTTCGTATCCCTGGTGCACGCGGAGGCGGCGACGGGCAACACCAACCCGGTCGCGGAGATCGGCGAGGTCGTACGGGCCCACGGCGCGCTGTTCTACCTGGACGCGGTGGCGTCGATCGGCGCGGAGCCGGTGCTGCCGGACGCCTGGGGCGTGGACATGTGCATCATCGGCGCCCAGAAGGCGATGGGCGGCCCGGCGGGCGTGTCCGCCGTGTCGGTGAGCGCGCGGGCCTGGGAGCGGTTCGCCGCCAACCCGGCCGCGCCGCGCCGCTCGTACCTCTCCCTCCTGGACTGGAAGGAGCGCTGGATCGACGGCGGCCGGAAGACGCTCCTGCACGCGCCGGCGCAGCTGGAGATGCTGGCCCTGGAGGCGTGCCTGGAGCGGATCGAGGCGGAGGGCCTGGACGCGCTGATGGCGCGGCACGCCTCGGCGGCGGCCGCGACCCGCGCGGGCGCGCTCGCGCTCGGCGGCGGCCTGGAGCCGTACGTGTACGAGGCGGGGGACGCGGCCCCGGTGGCGACGACGCTGCGCACCCCGGCGGGCGTGAACGCCGCCGAGCTGGTGGCGGAGGCGCTCGCGGCCGATCCGTCGCTGCCGCTGATCGCGGGCGGCGGCGCGCTGTCCGGGGAGATGATCCGGGTCAACCACTACGGGGTGGACGCGACGCCGGAGGCCGTGCGGTCCTCGCTCGCCGCCCTGGGCGCGGCGCTCGGCGGGACGGGCCGCGCGGTGGACCCGGAGGCCGCCCGCCGGGCGGTCGCGGACGCCTGGGCGTAGCCCGTGAGGGATCGCGTGCGGGTCTCCGGACCGGTCCGCGCACGATTCGCGCACGACAGGAGGGGGCGGGGTCCCGGTGCCGGGAGCCCGCCCCCTTCCGCGTGCCCGGACCGGGCTACAGCGTCGGGTAGTCCGTGTAGCCCCGGTGGTCGCCGCCGAAGAAGGTGGCGGGGTCCGGGGTGTTGTAGGGGCCGCCGGCCTTCAGCCGGGCGGGCAGGTCGGGGTTGGCGAGGAAGAGCGCCCCGAAGGCGACGAGGTCGGCGGTGCCGTCCTCGACGAGCGCGAGGGCCTCGGGACCGGTGGGTCCCTCGGTGGCCGGGTTGAGGACGAAGGTGCCGGAGAACGCCTTGCGCAGGGCGAGGGTCAGCTCGCGGAACCCGGGCACGGCCTCCGTGACGTGCAGGTACGCGATGCCGACCGGTTCGATCGCGGCGACGAGCGCCGGGTAGACGTCCTCGGTGTCGGTCTCGGCGATGTCGTTGTAGGTGTTGGCCGGGGAGACGCGCAGGCCGGTGCGCTCGGGGCCGATCTCGGCGGCGACGGCCTCGACGACCTCGACGGCGAAGCGGACGCGGTTCCCGACCGGGCCGCCCCACTCGTCGGTGCGGCGGTTGGAGCCCGTGGCGAGGAACTGCTGGATCAGGTAGCCGTTGGCGCCGTGGATCTCGACGCCGTCGAAGCCCGCCTCGACGGCGTTGCGGGCGGCGGCGGCGAAGCCGGCGACCGTCTCCCGTATCTCGTCGGCGGTGAGGGCGCGCGGGGTGACGAAGTCGATGAGTCCGGAGCCGGCGAAGAGCTTTCCGGCCGGGGCGACGGCGGAGGGGGCGACGGGGTGGAGGCCGCCGCCGAGGACCTCGGGGTGGCTGATGCGGCCGGCGTGCATCAGCTGGGCGAAGATCCTCCCGCCCTTCTCGTGGACGGCGTCGGTGACCCGGCGCCAGGCGGCGATCTGCTCGGCGCTGTGCAGGCCGGGGGTGTCGGGGTAGCCCTGGCCGACGGCGGTGGGCTGGATGCCTTCGGTGACGATGAGGCCGGCGGAGGCGCGCTGGGCGTAGTACTCCGCGACGAGCGCGGTGGGGGTGCGGCTCGCGCCCTCGGCGCGGCTGCGGGTCATGGGGGCCATGGCGATGCGGTTGGCGAGCCGGGTGCCGGCGAGGTCGATCGGGTCGAAGGCGGTGGTCATGACGGTCCCTTCGCGCGAGGTGAAGGCCGACCGGACGTCGTCCGGCACGGTCGGCCGGGCGTCGGCCCCGTGACGAGCGCGCGGCTCCCGCGCGGTCGTCACGGGGGCCCTCACGGGTCCCGTGAGCCCCTATGTGGTCGGCCAAGTATCTGGTCCGGACGTCACTGTAACCCATTGATTGGTCGGCCAAGGTAATGTGGGACGACCACGTACCGAGGAGCCACCGTGTCCGGAACCGACCCCGTCTGTACCGCGCCCCCGGCCGTCGCCCTGCGCTGCGGGCCGGTCGGCCACGCCCTGGCCCGGGTCTCGCGGATGCACCGGATCGCCATGGGCCGGCGCCTGCGCGAACTCGGCCTCTACCCGGGCCAGGAGCTGATGATGATGCGCCTGTGGGACTGCGGTCCGGTGCGCCAGTCGGAGCTGATCCGGTCCCTGGGCCTGGACCCGTCGACGGTGACGAAGACGCTCCAGCGCCTCGAACAGTCCGGTCACGTCCGCCGGGGCCCGGACCCGGCGGACCGGCGCGCGGTCCTGGTCGAGGCGACGGAGAAGGGGCAGGCGCTGCGCGCGGGGGTCGAGGGCGCCTGGCGGGACCTGGAGTCGCTCTCGCTGGGCGGGCTCGCCCCGGCCGACCGGGCGGAGCTGGCCCGCCTGCTCGCCCTCGTCGCGGAGAACCTGCGCGAGGAGGCGAACGAGACGGACGGGGAGGGCGGGGCGGACGCCTGCCCGGCCGCCCCGGCGGGCTGCTGAGACCCGGCCGGCACCGGGGCCCGGCCGCCCCGGCGGAGCCGGGCCGTCGCCGGGACCCGTTCGCGCCGACGGGCAGCCGGGCCCCGGGGCTCAGCCCGCCAGGACGTCCAGGGCGCGGTCCACGTCCGCCGCCGTGTTGTACAGGTGGAAGGAGGCCCGCAGGTTGCCCGCGCGGACCGAGAGGAGGACGCCGGCCTCCCGCAGGGCGTCCGCGCGGTCCCCGAGGCCCGGGACGGCGACGACCACCGAGTCGTCCGCGACCGGCGCGTGGCCGAGAGCGGTCAGACCGGAGCGGAAGCGGGCCGCGAGCCCCCTGGCGTGGGCCTCGATCCGTTCGACGCCGACCTCTTCGAGGAGGGCGAGCGAACGGGCGGCCCCGTGGTACGGGAGGAAGGCCATGGGCTCGTCGAAACGGCGCGCGGAGCGGGCGGGTTCGCGGAGCGGGCCGTAGCTGTTCACCCACAGCTCCTCGCCGCTGACCCAGTTGGCGTGGATCGGGAGGAGCGAGTCCTGCGCCTCCTCGGTGACGGTGAGGAAGGACGCCCCGCGCGGGCAGAGCAGGTACTTGTAGCCGCCGGCGACCGTGTAGTCCCACTCCCCCGCGCGCAGCGGCAGCCAGCCCGCCGCCTGGGTGGTGTCCAGGAGCGTCCGGGCGCCGTGGGCGGCGGCCGCCGCCCGTACCGCCGCGAGGTCGGCCGTCCGCCCGTCCGCCGACTGCACGGCGGAGAAGGCGACGAGCGCGGTCTCCGGGCGGACGGACTCGGCGAGCCGCTCCAGGGGCGCGAAGCGGACCTTGAGGTCGCCGCGGATCGTGAAGGGGGTGATGACGGACGAGAAGTCGCCCTCGGGGAAGAGGACCTCGGACCCGGCGGGCAGCGACTGGGCGACCATCCCGCAGTGCACCGCGACCGAGCTGCCGAGGGCGACGCGCTCGGGGGCGACCCCGACGAGCCGGGCGAAGGCCGCGCGGGCCTCGCCGACGATCTCGAAGCTCCCGGAGCCGTCGGGACGCCCGTCGGCGGTCTCCTCGGCGAGGAGGACGACCGCCTCGACGGTACGGCGGGGCAGCAGCCCGCAGGTGGAGGTGTTGAGGTAGGTCTTCTTGGGCGCGAACTCGGAGCCGCCGAGCGGCCGGTCGAGGGAGACGTCGAGGGGGGCGTCGGAGGAATCCATGCCCCCACCCTGAATTCTCCGTGACCACCCGTCAATCCTGCGGGACGGCGGCGGTCCCCCGGGGAACCCTCGTCCGCGCGGGTCGGGACGGTTCACGGAGCCGTCCCGGGGTCAGGCGCGCGGAACCTCGCAGCCGTCCGGGCCGCAGGCGTCGGCCTCCGCGCCGCCGAGCGGCTGGAGGGCGCGGCCCTGCCACGCCTGTTCGAGGGCCTGGGTGAAGACCTCGGCGGGCTGGCCGCCGGAGACGCCGTAGCGGCGGTCGAGGACGAAGAACGGCACGCCGCTCGCGCCGAGTTCGGCGGCCTCGCGCTCGTCCTGCCGCACGTCGTCGGCGTAGGCGGACTCGTCGGCGAGGACGGACCGGACCTCGGTCTCGTCCAGCCCGGCCTCCACGCCGAGCGCCACCAGGGTCTCCGCGTCGAAGACGGAGCGCTCCTCGGCGAAGTTGGCGCGGTAGGCCAGGTCCAGGAGTTCGCCCTGCCGGCCGCGCGCCTTGGCGAGGTGGAGCAGCCGGTGGACGTCGAAGGTGTTGCCGTGGTCCCGGCCCTCGGTGCGGTAGCCGAGCCCCTCGGAGCGCGCGCTGGACGCGACGTGCGCCTCCATGGCGCGGGCCTCGTCCAGGGTGCGGCCGTACTTCTTCGCCAGCATCTCCAGGACGGGGGCGGTGTCGTCCTTGGGGCGGTGGGGGTCGAGCTCGAAGGAGCGGTGCACCACCTCGACGTCGTCACGGTGCGCGAAGGCCGCGAGGCCCTTCTCGAAACGCGCTTTTCCCACGTAACACCAGGGACAGGTGATGTCGCTCCAGATCTCGACGCGCATGGGGGTTCTCTCTCCGAAGGGGGTGCGGACGGTTCGTTCCGTCCCGGGAACGCCTCCGTCGGCCGGTTCATTCCGGAGCGGGTCGCTCCGGAATGAACCGGCCGACCGCGAGGCCCCCGCGGCGGGGACGGCTAGGGCGCCAGCGCGAGGACGAGCACCAGGTGGTCGCCGTCGCGCGGGCCGTCGGGGTCCGGGAGCCAGCCCCGGGCCGCGTAGAAGGCCCGGGCGCGTTCGTTCCTGTCGAAGACCTCCAGGCGCGCCCGGGACGCCCCGGCGGCGCGCCAGGCGGCGACGCAGGCGTCGTGGAGCCCGGTGCCGACGCCCCGGCGCCAGCGGGCGGGAGACACGTGCAGCTGGGAGAGGACCGCGACGCCGTCGTCCACGCGGTGGGCCGCGACACCCGCGAGCTCGCCGTCCCGCTCGGCGCAGAGCACGGCACCGCGCCCGACGGCGGCCTCCCAGCCCGCCCGGGAGCGGGCCAGCTCGGCGGGGCCCGCGAACTCCTCGTCGGGCAGGTGGCCCCGGTAGTAGGTGGCGCGCGCCTCGGCGTGGAGGGCGACGACGGCGTCGAGGTCGGCTGCGGTCGCGGTTCTGATCACGAAGGTCCAGGACGCGGGAACGGGGAGGGCGGTTCCGGGAGCTCCGGCCCCGTCACTCAGTCACTCACTCACCGCGCGGGACCGGCGAAAGGGCGTACACCGGGGGAAGACCCACCCCTCGCCACTCTTAACTTATAGCGCACCGGGGGGCTTGCGGCAAGACCCCCTCCGTACCGCAGAATCACCGGTCTGCACCGGGAACGCCCAGGTCAGAAGTTGCGGAAACGGGAGATCCACCACGTGCCCACGTCTTCACCGGTCCACTCGCACCCCACCGCCGCGCCCAGCGCGTTCGACCTTCCCGACCGGCTCTCCGCCAAGGCCGACCCGGCGCTGATCGCCGCCGACGAGCGGCACTTCGCGGCCGTCGCGGAGAGCCTGGAGCAGTCCGTGCGCGAGCTGTCCGGGCGGCTCGACGCCCTGCGGAAGGCGCCTGGCGGCATCGGGCGCGAGGCGATGGAGCGGGACGCGGAGATCCACCGGCTGACCGCGCGCCTGCGCACCCTGCGCCGCTTCGGGCTGGATCTGTGCCTCGGCCGGATCGTCGGCGCGGACGGTTCGGAGCCCGTGTACGTCGGGCGGCTCGGGCTCACCGACGCCGCCGGGCACCGGCTGCTGATCGACTGGCGCTCCCCGGCGGCCGAGCCGTTCTTCGCGGCCACCCACGCCCGCCCGGCGGGTCTGGCCAGCCGTCGCCGGTACCGCTGGACCGGCGGCCGGATCACCGACTACTGGGACGAGGTGTTCACCGCCGAGGGGCTGGAGGGGCACGCCGCGCTCGACGACCAGTCGGCCTTCATCGCGAGCCTGGGTGCCCACCGGTCGCCCCGGATGCGGGACGTGCTCGGCACCATCCAGGCCGACCAGGACGCCGTCGTCCGGGCGGGGTCGCGCGGCACCCTGGTGGTCGACGGCGGCCCCGGCACCGGGAAGACCGTCGTCGCCCTGCACCGCGCCGCCTATCTGCTCCACTCCGACCCGCGGCTGGGCCGGCGCGGGGGCGGGGTGCTGTTCGTCGGCCCGCACCAGCCCTATCTGAACTACGTCTCCGACGTGCTCCCCGGTCTCGGCGAGGAGGGCGTACGGACCTGCACGCTGCGGGACCTCGTCGCGGAGGGGGCGGAAGCCGTGCCGGAGAGCGACCCGGAGGTGGCCGCCCTGAAGTCGTCGGCGGCCATGGTGGGGGCGGTCGAGACGGCCGTGAGGTTCTACGAGACGCCTCCTTCCGAGGGGATGACGGTCACGACCCCCTGGTCCGAGGTCCGGCTGAGCGCCCGTGACTGGGCGCGGGCGTTCGAGGCGCCGGAGCCGGGGACCCCGCACAACGAGGCCCGCGAGCAGATCTGGGAGGAGCTGGCCGGGATCCTGCGGGACAGGCACGGCGACGACGCGGACGACGTGCCGGAGGACGCGTTCCTGGCGGCCCTGCGCCGGGACCGGGAGCTGACGGCCGCCCTGCACGGCGCGTGGCCGCTGGTCGAGGCCGCCGATCTGGTCGGCGACCTGTGGACGGTCCCCGCCTACCTGCGGCTGTGCGCCCCCTGGCTCGGCCCGGACGAGGTGCGGCGGCTGGGGCGCGCGGACGCGCGGGCGTGGACGGTCTCCGACCTGCCGCTCCTGGACGCGGCCCGGCAGCGGCTCGGCGATCCGGAGGCGTCCCTGCGCGAGCGGAGGCGCGAGGCCGCCGTCGCCGCCGAACGCGCGCGCAGGGCCGAGGTCACCGCGAGCCTGCTGCAGAACGTCGTGATCGACGAGAGCGAGGGCGCGATGGGGATGCTGCGCGGGCGGGACCTCCAGGACAGCCTGATCGACGAGGGCGCGCTGCCCGCCGCCGAACCGGACCTGCTCGCCGGGCCGTTCGCGCACGTCGTCGTGGACGAGGCGCAGGAGCTGACCGACGCGGAGTGGCGGATGCTGCTGCGGCGGTGTCCGTCGCGGAGCTTCACGGTGGTCGGGGACCGGGCCCAGGCCCGGCACGGGTTCACCGAGTCGTGGCGGGAGCGCCTGGAGCGGGTGGGGCTCGACCGGATCGAGGTGGCCTCCCTGAGCGTCAACTACCGGACGCCGGAGGAGATCATGACGGAGGCGGAACCGGTCGTCCGGGCCGCGCTGCCGGACGCCAACGTGCCGGTGTCCGTCCGCCGCACCGGTGTTCCCGTCACGTACGGCACCGTCGCGGAGCGGGACGCGGTGCTCGACGCCTGGCTCTCCGGGAACGCGGAGGGGGTCGCCTGCGTCATCGGCGACCCGTCGTTCCGCGCGACGCCCCGCGTCCGGTCGCTGACCCCGTCCCTGGCGAAGGGGCTGGAGTTCGACCTGGTCGTCCTCGTCGACCCGGAGGCGTTCGGGGACGGGATCGCGGGGGCGGTGGACCGGTACGTGGCGATGACGCGGGCGACCCGGCGGCTCGTGGTGCTGAGGAGCGCCTGACGTCCCCGTCCGGTCCCGGTCCCGGAGCCGGACGGCGCGAGACCGGGACAGGGGCCGGGGCCCCGGTCCCGGCCGGAGCCGCCGTCAACGCCTCGGCAGCCCCAGCGGGTTGCCGTCGCGGAGTTCCGGCGGGAGGAGGTGGCCGGGGGTCGACTGGTAGGTGACCGGACGCAGCCAGCGTTCGATCGCGGTCGCGCCGACCGAGGTGGCGGTGGAGGTGGTGGCCGGGTAGGGGCCGCCGTGGTGCTGGGCGGCGGCGACGGCGACGCCGGTGGGCCAGCCGTTGACGAGGACGCGACCGGCCAGCGGGACGAGCGCGGCGAGCAGCGGGGCGGCGTCGGGGTCCCCGTCCGTCCCGGTGGTGTGCAGGGTGGCCGTGAGGTTGCCCGGCAGCAGGCCCAGGACGGCGGTGGCCTCCTCCCGGTCCGTGTAGCGGGCGACGACGGTGACCGGGCCGAAGCACTCCTCCAGGAGGAGGCGGTGGCCGTCCCCGGTGAGCCGCGCGGCGTCGACGGTGAGGACGCCGGCGCCGACGGCGTGCCCGTCGCGGGCGCCGGGGACGACGGGGGCGGCGACCCCGGTGAGCGCGGCGCGTTCCGCGACCCCGGCCACGTAGGCGTCCCGTATCCGGTGGTCGAGCATCACGGCCGGTCCGGTCGCGACGACGCCCTCGGCGAGGGCGTCGAGGAAGCGGTCGCCCGCCTCGCCCCGGGGGGCCAGGACGAGGCCGGGCTTGGTGCAGAACTGGCCCGCGCCCAGGGTGGTGGACCCGGCGAGTCCGGCGCCGATCTCCTTGGCCCGCTCCTCGGCGGCGGCGGGGGTGATCACGACCGGGTTGAGGGAGCCGAGTTCCCCGTGGAAGGGGATGGGCACGGGCCGGGCGGCGGCCGCGTCGAAGAGCGCCCGTCCGCCGCGCACCGATCCGGTGAAGCCCGCCGCCGCGACGAGCGGGTGGCGGATCAGCGCGACGCCCGCGTCGAAGCCGTGGACGAGGACCACGACGTCCTCGGGGAGGCCGGCCCCGGCGGCGGCCCGGCGCAGCAGGGAGGCGCAGAGCGCGGAGGTGGCGGGGTGGCCGGGGTGGGCCTTGACCACCACGGGGCAGCCGGCCGCGAGGGCGCTCGCGGTGTCGCCGCCGGGGACGGAGAAAGCGAGCGGGAAGTTGCCGGCGGCGTAGACGGCGACGACGCCGAGCGGGACCTTCCAGCGGCGCAGGTCGGGCCGGGGCGGGACCGCCCCGGGGTCGGGGAGGTCGATCCGGACGTCGAGGAAGGACCCTTCGTCCACGACGTCGGCGAACGACCGCAACTGGGCCGTGGTGCGCGCGAGTTCGCCGGTGAGGCGGGTGGCCCCGAGGGCCGTCTCGGCGTCGGCGGTCTCGATCACCCGGTCCCGCGCCTCCTCCAGGAGGCCGGCCGCGGCGCGGAGGAAGGCGGCCCGTACGGCGCGGTCGGCGAGGGCCTCGCGGCTGCCGTGCGCGGCCCGGACGGCCCGGTCGACCTCCTCCGCCGTGGCCTCCGCCGCCACCCGCTCGCGCGGCTTCCCCGTCCGGGGGTCCACACTCCACACTGGTTCCGCCACCGCCACACCCCTGTTCGCTATTCTGAACGCCGTTCCCGTGGATGAACGCGTCTCCGGGACTCTAGGGACGGTCCGCCCGTCTCCACAAGGGCGTCGTCCGGCCGGTGCGACCGCCGGACGGCGGACGGGGGCCGGGACCGGGCGAGAGAAGAAGGGCGGAAGGTCATGGCGACTGCCGACGCGGGCGGGGCGCAGGTGAAGTCCGCGGTGCGGACCGTGGAGCTGCTGGAGTACTTCGCCGGGCGTCCCGGCATGCACGCGCTGGCCACCGTCCAGGAGGCCGTCGGGTACCCCAAGTCCAGTCTGTACATGCTGCTGCGCACCCTGGTCGAGCTGGGCTGGGTGGAGACGGACGCGACCGGCACCCGGTACGGCATCGGGGTGCGGGCGCTGCTCGTCGGCACCTCGTACATCGACGGCGACGAGGTGGTGGCCGCCTCCCGGTCCGTCCTGGACCGGCTCGCGGACGAGACCACCGAGACCATCCACCTGGCCCGGCTCGACGGGACCAGCGTGGTCTACCTGGCGACCCGCCCGTCCCAGCACTACCTGCGGCCGTTCACCCGGGTCGGACGGCGGCTGCCCGCGCACTCGACGTCCCTCGGCAAGGCCCTGCTCGCCACCCACACGGACGAGGAGGTGCGCAAACTGCTCCCGGAGACCCTTCCGGCGCTGACCGAGCACACGGTCACCGACCGCGAGGAGCTGATCGAGGAGCTGGGCGCCGTCCGCGAGCGGGGCTTCGCGGTGGACCGCGAGGAGAACACGCTGGGGCTGCGCTGCTTCGGGGTCGCGATCCCCTACCGGACCCCGGCGCGGGACGCGATCAGCTGCTCGGTGCCGGTGGCGCGGCTCACCCCGGCCCACGAGCGGTCGATCGGGGACGCGCTCCTGGACGCGCGGGACCGGCTGGCCCTGGCGACC
The DNA here is from genome assembly GCF_055591945.1 of Streptomyces sp. NPDC041191. Classification (NCBI taxonomy): domain Bacteria; kingdom Bacillati; phylum Actinomycetota; class Actinomycetes; order Kitasatosporales; family Streptomycetaceae; genus Streptomyces; species Streptomyces sp. NPDC041191. Next base: position 75,287 of record NZ_JBVIZC010000001.1, read on the forward strand.
CGGCGCCTCTGACCGCCGGGCCGGCCGCCTCCCGCGGTTCGGCCCCCGGGCCCCGGGGCGGCCGGCCCGGAAGGCCACCGGAAGCCGGTTCCGGAACCGGGGCCGGGGCCGGGACCGGGGGTTTCAGCGCTCGGCCAGGGCCGCCCGCCAGACCGGGCTGTCGACGTAGTGGTTGTCGTACCGCTCCGAGGACGCCTTGATCTCCTCGGGGCTCGCCTCGCCCCGCATGACCCGGCCGAGAAGGCGCAGGTAGTCGAAGCGGGCCATGCCGGGCGTGAAGACGAAGAGCACGTCGGCCTCGGCGCCGGGCGCCGCGGCGAAGGCGTGCGGGGTGTGCGGCGGGACCAGGAGGAAGTCCCCCTCCTCCAGGACGGTCAGCTCCTCGCCGACGAGGACCTGGAGGGAGCCGCCGAGCACGAAGAACATCTCCGAGGCCCGGGTGTGGAAATGCGCCGGGGCACCGACCGCCCCCTTCGCGAACGAGGAGCGGTAGCTGGTGAGCCCGCCGCCGGTGGCGTCGGAATCGGCGAACAGCGTCATCACGCTGCTCGGGTCGGCGGTGGTCTCCGCGTCGGCGGCACGGGTCAGGATCGGGGCGAAGGGCGCGGTCTCGTTCATGATCGCCACCCTAGGGCGGCAACGGGCCCCGGGGCAGGGGAATTCAGGACCGGCGGCCACGGACCGGTCCCCCGGCCGCCCGGCTCCCGGGAAGGGGGCGGAGCGCGTACGGGAGGAGCGCGTACGGGCGGAGGGCCGTCTCCCCCGCGCGGCGAAAGCAAAGGCACGTGCAGGAGGGAAGGGAGGCACGCGCAGGAGGGAACGGAGGGGCGCGCGGAGCCCGGAGCGACGCGCCGGGAGACGAAGTGGCGCGTACGGGAGGCCCGTTGGGCCGGTGCCCGATTGGCCGCGGGCCCCCTTCGCACGGTATGCAGGGGCACGCTCGCATCCGAGCACGTTTTCGAACCGAGCCCCGATCCCGCGGAGGACCACCGTGCGCCTGCCCCGTTCCCTGTCCGGCTGGACCATGGCGGTCTTCGGCGTGCTGGCCGCCGCGCTCGGCGCGGTGGGCCTGGTCGCCCCGGACGTCCTGCTCACGGTCATGGGCTTCGAACCGGTGCCCGACGGCGGGCGCGCGGACGGCGACCACACCCTGGTCTTCCTGACGGCCTCCTCGATGGCGGCGCTCAACATGGGCGTCTACTACGTCCTGGCCGCGCTCGCGGACTGGAAGCCCTTCTTCCGCTGGACGGTCCCCTTCCGCCTCCTCACCTGCGCGGTCTTCACCCTCGCCGTCGTCACCGGCCGCGCCCCGTCGGGCTTCCTGGGCGTGGGGCTGTGGGAGGGGCTGGGCGCGGTCGTGACGGGGGCCGCGCTGCGGTACGAGGGGCGGAAGGGGGCTGCCTGACCGGCGGCGGAGCCCACGCCGCCGCACCCCGCACCCCGATCCCGGGCCGCACCCCGCCGCCCCACCGCTCGCGGTGCGGGGCGGCCCGGGGGCGGGGAGCATGGAGGAAAGCACGGGCGCGGCGGGAGGAGGGCAGGGTGACGGCCGGTTCCTTCCCTGGGACGGCGGGGCGGGTCGGAACGCCCCTGGACGGCGAGGGGCTGCTCGACGTGCTCGGAGTGGCCGCCGTCGTCGTGGACGCGCGCGGCCGGATCGTGCTGTGGAGCCCGCAGGCGGAGTCCCTGTTCGGTTTCGGCGCCGACGAGGCCCTGGGCCGGTACGTGGCCCGGCTGATCGTGGACGAGGAGCACCGGGAGGAGGCGGTGCGCCTCTTCGCCGAGGTGCTGGCCGGCGGCGCGTCCTGGTCCGGCACCTTTCCCGTGCGGCACAAGGACGGCACCGTCCGGCCGGTGGAGTTCCGCAACATGCGCCTCACCGACGACCTGGGCGGCCTGTACGCCCTGGGGATCGCCGCCGACCGCTCCGCCGTCGAGCGGGCCGAGGCCGAGCTGGCCCTCTCCGACCGGCTGGTCTCCCAGTCCCCGACGGGTCTCGCCGTCCTCGACACCGAGCTGCGCTTCGTCCTGGTGAACCCGGCCCTGGAGCGGATCAACGGCATCGCCGCCGCGCTGCACTCCGGACGGCGCTTCTCCGACATGCTGCCGGGGCTCGACGCGCCGGCCCTGGAGGAGGCGATGCGCACGGTCCTGGCGTCGGGCACTCCGCTGTTCGACCTCTCCCTCACGGGCCGGACCCCGGCCGACCCGGACCACGACCACGTCTGGTCGGTCTCCCTCTACCGCCTGGAAGGCGGCGAGCGCCGGATCCTGGGCGTGGCGGCGTCGGTGACCGACGTGACCGAACGGCACCGGGCGGACGCGGAGGCGGACCGGGCGCGCCGGCGGCTCGCGCTCGTCGCGGAGGCGGCGGCCCGGGTCGGCACCACCCTGGAGGTGGAGCGGACCGCCGACGAGCTGGCGTCGGTGGTCGTGCCGGAGCTGGCGGACGTCGCCGCCGTCGACGTCCTCGACTCCGTCCTGGCGCTGCGCAGGCCCGGCGCGCCGGAGCGGGGGCCCGAGCTGTTCCGCGCGCTCGCGGTGAAGGCGGCGGGCCCGACGGAGGCGCTGCCGGCCGCCGACCCGCCCGGGGAGGTCACGATGTACGGGGCGGACCGGCTGGTCACCCGGTGCGTGCACACCGGCCTGCCGGTCCTGGTGGAGCGGGCCGGACCGGACGACCTGGCCCGGATCGCACGGAGCCCGGAGGCGGCGGAGATGCTGGCCGCGGCCGGGGTCCACTCGTACCTGGCGGTGCCGCTGATCGCGCGCGGCGAGGTCCTCGGCGCGCTGGACCTCAAACGGGACCGCAACCCGCTGCCGTTCGACGGGGACGACGTGCTCCTGGCGACGGAGCTGGCGGCGCGGGCGGCGGTGAGCATCGACAACGCCCGGTGGTACCAGAGCGTGCGGAACTCGGCGGTGACGCTCCAGCGCAGCCTGCTGCCGGGCGTGCCGCCGGAACGGGCGGGCCTGGAGGTGGCGGCCCGTTACCAGCCGGCGCAGGCGTCGAGCGAGGTCGGCGGCGACTGGTACGACGTGATCCCGCTGCCCGACGACAAGACGGCGCTCGTCGTGGGGGACGTGATGGGCAGCGGGATCGACGCGGCGGCCACGATGGGCCGGCTGCGGACGGCCACCTGCGCGTTCGCGGACCTCGACCTGTCTCCCGCGCAGGTCCTGCGGCACCTGGACCGCATCACGGCGGGCCTGGAGCACTACATCGCGACCTGTCTCTTCGCCGTGCACGACCCGGTGCGGGGCCGGTGCCGGATCGCGAACGCGGGCCACCTGCCGCCCGTGCGGGTCCCGGCGGACGGTCCCGCCGAGCTGGTGCGGCTCTCGGCGGGGGTGCCGCTGGGGGTGGGCGGCGGCAGCTTCCGCACGGCCCGGGTGCCGTTCCGGCCCGGGGACCGGCTGGTGCTCTTCACGGACGGCCTGATCGAGACCCGGGACGAGGCGATCGACGACCGGCTCGCGCTGCTCGTGGGCCTGCTCGACGAGGCGCGCGGCCCCCTGGAGGAGACCTGCGACCAGTTGCTGCGGGCGCTGCGGCGGCCGGGCGCGCCGGACGACGTGGCGCTCCTGATCGCCCGGAGCACGGGATGACCGCGCGGGGGCGGGACGGTTCCGGCACCGGGCCCCGCCGGGAACGGGGGAAGACGCGCGGCACGGGGCTGCGGAGCGTCGCCGGGCAGGTGTTCGCCCTGGAGGCGCTGATCGCGCTCCTGGTGATCGTGATGGCGGCCGCCGTGATGTTCCAGCAGGAGCGGCGGGACGCCGAACAGGACGCCCTGGCGCGCTCGCTCGCGGTCGCGGAGGCGTTCGCGCACGCCCCGGGCACCGCCGCCGCCCTCACGTCGTCCGATCCGACGGCGGAGCTGCAGGGCCGGGCGGAGGCGACCCGGCGGGCGGCGGGCGTGGACTTCGTCTCGGTCCTGAGCACCGGCGGGGTGCGGTACACCGACGCGCGGCCGGAGCTGATCGGCCGCAAGGCGTCCGGCGACCTCTCGCGGGCGGTGCGCGGCGCGTCGTACACGGAGCTGTTCGAGGGCGCGCCGAACGACGCGGCGCGGGCCGTGGTCCCCGTGGTGGACGGCCGGGGCCGTGTCGTCGGCCTGGTGACCAGCGGCATCGAGGTGGGGAACATCGCGCACTCCGCGGGGGACCGGCTGCCGCTGCTCGCGGGCGCGGCGGGCGGCGCCCTCGTGGTGGCCGTGGGCGGGGCCGCGCTGGTGAGCCGGCGGCTGCGGCGGCAGACGCACGGGCTCGGGCCGGCCGAGATGACCCGGATGAAGGAGCACCACGAGGCGGTGCTGCACGCCGTGCGGGAAGGGGTCCTGATCGTGGACGCCGACCACCGGCTGCTGCTCGCCAACGACGAGGCGCGCCGGCTCCTCGGGCTCGGCCCGGAGGCCGAGCGGCGGCACGTGTCGGAGCTGGGTCTCGCGCCGCGCACGGTCGAACTCCTGGAGTCGGGGCGGACGGCGACCGACGAGGTGCACCGGGCGGGCGACCGGCTCCTCGCGGTGAGCGTGCGGCCCACCCTGCCCGGGGCGGGCGGGACCGGCTGTGTGATGACGATGCGGGACACCACCGAGCTGGCCGCGCTGTCCGGCCGGGCGGCGGTGGCCCGGGGCCGGCTCCAGCTGCTGTACGAGGCGGGGGTCCGGATCGGGACGACGCTGGAGGTCGTACGGACGGCGGAGGAGCTGGCGGAGGTGGCGGTGCCGCAGTTCGCGGACTTCGCCACGGTGGAGCTCCTGGAGCCGGTGCTGCGCGGGGAGGAGCCCCCCGAGGCGGCGGAGGCGGTGGCCGCGACCGCCGGGATGCGGCGGACGGCGCTGAGCGGGGTGCGGTCGGACCAGCCGCTCCAGCCGGTCGGGGACACCATCCTCTTCGACGCGCCCGGCACTCCGATGACGACGGCCCTGGACACCGGGCACGCGGTGGTGCAGCCGGAGCTGGCGGCGGCGGAGCGCTGGCGGGCGCAGGACCCGGAGGGGGCCGCGCGGGCCCTGGCGTACGGGATGCACTCGCTGCTCACGGTGCCGCTGCTGGCCCGGGGGGTGGTCCTGGGGATGGCGAACTTCTGGCGGGCGGACACGGCGGAGCCGTTCGGGGAGGAGGACCTGTCGTTCGCGGAGGAGCTGGCGGCGCGGGCGGCGGTCGCGATCGACAACGCGCGCCGGTTCACCCGGGAGCACGCGATGGCGGTGTCGCTCCAGCGGAGCCTGCTGCCCCGGGCGCTGCCGGAGCAGAGCGCGGTGGAGGTCGCGTACCGCTACCTCCCGGCGGAGGCCGGGGTGGGCGGCGACTGGTTCGACGTGATCCCGCTGCCGGGCGCGCGGGTGGCGCTGGTGGTGGGGGACGTGGTGGGGCACGGGCTGCACGCGGCGGCCACCATGGGGCGGCTGCGCACGGCGGTGCACAACTTCTCGACCCTGGACGTGCCGCCGGACGAGCTGCTGGCCCGTCTGGACGAGTTGACGGGGCAGATCGACGTCCGGGGGGCGGAGGGGCCGGACGGCGAGGGGCGGCGGCGCGAGGAGGGGATCACCGGCGCGACCTGTCTGTACGCGATCTACGACCCGGCGTCGGGGCTGTGCACGATGGCGAGCGCGGGCCACCCCGGGCCCGCCCTCGTCACCCCCGACGGGCGGGTGGAGTTCCCCGGGCTGTCGCCGGGGCTGCCGCTCGGGCTCGGTCTGGGCGAGACGCCGTTCGCCACGACGGAGCTGACGCTGCCGGAGGGGAGCAGGCTGGTGCTCTTCACCGACGGGCTCCTGGAGGACGGCGGGCGGGACTTCGACACGGGACACGGGCTGCTGCGGTCCGCGCTCGCCCACCGGGACCGGAGCCCGGAGCAGACCTGCGCGGACGTCCTGACGGCGCTCCTCTCGTCGTCGCCGCGCGACGACATCGCGCTCCTGGTGGCGCGGACCCGCCGGCTCGACCGGGAGCGGATCGCGGAGTGGGAGGTGGAGCGGGACCCGTCGGCGGTGTCCCCGGTGCGGAACGCGGCGGCGGCGAAGCTGGTGGAGTGGGGACTGGAGGAGGCGGCGTTCACGGCGGAGCTGGTCCTCAGCGAACTGCTCACGAACGCGGTGCGGTACGGCTCCGATCCGGTGCGCGTGCGGCTGCTCCACGACCGGGCGCTGATCTGCGAGGTCTCGGACGGCAGCAGCACCTCGCCGCACCTGCGGCACGCGACGGCGACGGACGAGGGCGGCCGTGGGCTGTACCTGGTCGCGCGGTACGCGGAGCGCTGGGGCACGCGGTACGGCCGGCGCGGCAAGACGATCTGGGCCGAACTGCGGGTGGGCACGGACGACGCCGGTCCGGCGGCGGTGGTGCCGGACCTGGACGCGCTGGAGGACCTGGCCTGGTGAGGGCCTTCCGGCGGCGCGTCCGGGCGGCGGCCGGGCGGACGCGCCGCCGCGCACGGCCCCGGGGCGTCCGGCGCGTCCCTCCGGACCTCCGGACCTCCCCGGGGCCCTGCCCGTCCGGCCGGTCACGGCACGGGCGGCGCACCGTCCGGACCGGTGCCCCGCAGCGCCCTGCGGACTGCCGCCAGGTCCTCGTCCGAGGCCAGTCCGGCGTGGTAGAGCCGCAGTTCGGTCGCGCCCGCCGCGCGCGCCCGGTCCGCGTCGCGGGCCAGGCGCCCGGGGTCGCCGCCCAGGCCGGCGACGACGGGGAGGTTGGCGGCGAGGACGGTGCCGGGGCGGGCGTGGGCCGCGAAGGCGGCCACCTTCGGCGGGCGGGCGACGACGCCGTCCGCGAGGCCCAGGACGTGGGCGGGGTCCGTGCCGGTGTCGGCGCCGCAGCGGTACGGGTCGGGGTCGGCGTGCAGCAGGACGCGGAAGCCGGGCGGGGCGGCGGCCCGCACGGCGGCCACGGCGGCCTCCTGGAAGGCGCGGGCGGTCCCGGCGCGCCAGGCCAGGGCGGGGGCCTCCAGGCGGCCGAGCCCGCCCGCCGGACCGGTCCCGGCCCAGACGGGCTCCAGGGCGGCGCGCACGGCGGCGGCCAGTTCGCCGGGGTCGGCGCCCCGGGCCCCGTACCCCTCCCGGCAGGCGGGGCAGAAGCAGAGGGACATCAGGAGTTCGGCGCGCTCCCCCGGGAGCGCGCCGCCGGTCTTGTCGTGGGCGTGCAGGTGGGCGAGGCCGTACCAGCCGCAGGACTCCAGTTCGGTACCGGCGGCGCCGGGGCGCACGGCGGCCTCGGCGGCCAGGCCGACGAGGAGGTCGCGGACGTCGGGACGGGCGACGCAGGGGGCCCAGGGGTAGCGGTCCCCGTAGGCGTTGACGACGGAGGTCTCCGGGTGTTCGGCGCCGAGGCGGGAGTTGTGCGCGAGGACGACCCAGCTGTGCACCTCCAGACCGGCGGCGGCCAGGGCCCCGGCGGCGCGTCCGTAGGCGTCGCCGGGGGCCCACTCCCCCGCCGGGTACGGGCGGAGCGCGCGGCCCGCCCAGCGGTCCGGGTCCGGCGGGTAGAGCACGGCGGCGTGCCCGGCGGTGACGATCCGGTGGGCCGGGTGACGGGGGGTCGGGGCCCGTACGGAGTGGTAGGCGGCGGCGAGCGTCACCCGGGCGAGCCCCAGGTCCGCGAGGAGGCCGGGCGCGGCGGGGTCGCCGTCGACGTCCCAGGGGTAGACGAAGGCGCCCGCCCGCAGGCCCGTGCTCACGCCCCGGCCTCCTTCAGGAGGGCGCGGGCCCGGTCGACCAGCCGGAGCAGTTCCCCGACGTGCGCGGGGTCGGGTTCGCTCAGCGGCGGTCGCACCTCGCCCACGTCCTGGCCGCCCGCGCGGACCGCCGCCTTGACGAGCGAGACGGCGTATCCCCGTCCCAGGGAGCGGAGTTCGACGAGCGGCCGGAAGAAGACGTCGACGAGCAGGTCCGTGGTGGCGTCGTCGCCGGCGGCGAGGGCGCGGTGGTGGGCGAGGGCGATGTCGGGGGCGAAGCAGAAGGCGGCGGAGGAGTAGAGGGTGACGCCGATGCCCCGGTAGGCGGCGGCGGTGAGTTCGGCGGTCGGCAGGCCGTTGAAGTAGAGCAGGTCGAGACCTTCGGCGCGGACGGCGCTGACGATCCGCTGCATCAGGCCGAGGTCGCCGAGCCCGTCCTTGAGGCCGATGATCCCGTCGGTGCGGGCGAGGGCGACGGCGGTGTCGGGGGTGAGGACCGCGTTGTCGCGCTGGTAGACGATGACGTCGAGCGCGGTGGCGGCGGCCAGTTCGGTGTAGTGGCGGAGCAGTCCGGCCTGGTCGGCGACGACGAGGTACGGGGGCAGGGCGAGGAGGCCGTCCGCGCCGGCCTCATCCGCGAGGCGGGCGTGGTGGATCGCGAGGGCGGTGCCGTAGCCGGTGCCGGCGACGACGGGGACGCGGCCGGCGGCCTCCTCGACGGCGGCGGCGACGCAGTCCCGGAACTCCTCGGGGGCGAGGGCGTGGAACTCGCCGGTGCCGCAGCAGGCGAACACGGCCCCGGCGCCCGCGTCGATCCCGGCGCGGACGTGGGCGCGGAAGGCGGCGAGGTCGGGGGAGCCGTCCGGCGCGAAGGCGGTGACGGGGAAGAACAGCAGGCCGTCGAGGCGGGCGGCGAGCGGGGCGGTGGTCACGGGCGCTCCCAGCGAAGTCCGTCGTGCACGGTCATCAACGATGTGCACGTTCATGAATCCCGTCCACATCCTTGAACGAGACTGCCCCGCACGCTAGGCCAGCGCCGAGGCGCCGGTCAAGGCGCCCGACACGGCGTCACACCCCTTCTTGACGCTCCTCCGACGGCTCCCTAGCGTGTCCACGGTCGCGAACGCGGGACAGCCGAACGAACCGACCGGATCCGGCCGCCCGGACGGACCCGCCCGCACCGCCGTCCCGCCGGACCCGCACGCCCCGCACGGGCGGGCCGGCCCGGACCGCCGTCCCGCTCGCCCAGCTCGCCCCGCTCGCCCCGACGGAGGAGCCGTTCCATGACCGCACCCCGCACCGTCCTGCTCACCGGCGCCGCCGGGGGCATCGGCACCCTGATGCGGGAGCTGCTGCCCCCGTACGGTCACGAACTCCGCCTCCTGGACGCCGTCCCCGTCCCCGGGGCGCCGGACGCGATCGTCGCGGACCTCGCGGACCGGGCGGCGCTGCGCGAGGCGGTGCGGGGCGTCGACGCGGTCGTGCACCTGGCGGGCATCTCCCTGGAGTCCGACTTCGACAGGATCGTGGCCGCCAACGTCACCGGGCTCCACCACCTCTACGAGGCCGTCCGCGAGGAGGGCGTCCGGCGCGTGGTCTTCGCCTCCAGCAACCACGCGGTCGGCTTCACCCCGCTTCCGCGCGAGGGAGAACCGCTCCTCCCCGCCGACACCCCGCACCGGCCCGACACCTTCTACGGACTCTCCAAGTGCTTCGGCGAGGACCTGGCCCAGCTCTACTGGGACCGGCACGGCGTCGAGACCGTCTCCCTGCGCATCGGCTCCTGCTACCCCGCGCCCACCACGGTGCGGATGCTCTCGCTGTGGCTCAGCCCCGGCGACTGCGCCCGGCTCCTGCACGCCTCGCTCACCGCCGGGTCCGTCGGCCACACCGTGGCGTACGGCTCCTCCGCCAACACCCGTCTGCGGTGGGACCTCTCCACGGCCCGGGCGCTCGGCTACGCGCCGCAGGACGACGCGGAGGTCTTCGCGGCGGAACTCCTCGCGGAACAGGGCCCCTTGCCCGGGGACAGTCCCGACGCCCTCTACCTGGGCGGCAGCTTCTGCGAGGACCCGCCGCCGTCGTCCCACTGACGGCGGGGATACGCAGGACCCGGCCGGACTGATACGGGGGAGCCGGCCGGGGCCCGGGTCACGGTGCGCGCCTGCGGACCGGACCCGCCCACCGTAGGCCCGGCCGGTGACCGCCGCGAGCCGCGGAACGCGGCGCCTGTCCGGAACGCGCGGCGGACCGGGGCGGTCCCGGCCGCAGGGTCCCGGTCGGCGACCCCGCCCTCAGGGCCCCGGCCGGCGGGCCGTCCGGGGAGCCCCGGTCAGCGGCCCGCCCTCAGGGTCCGGGACGGCGGCTCGCCGAACCTCTCCCGGTAGCGCGCCGCGAACCTGCCCTGGTGGCCGAAGCCCCAGCGCCAGGCCACCTCGCTCACGCTCACCTCCTCCGGGACGGCGGCCCGCAGCTCCTCGCGGACCCGGTCGAGCCGGACCTCCCGCACGTACGCCATCGGGGACGTCCCCACGTACTCCCGGAAGGACTCCTGGAGGCGGCGCACGCTCACCCGGGCCAGGGCGGCGAGCTCGGTGGTCGTGAAGGGGTGCTCCGGGCGCTCCCGCACCGCGTCCATCACCCGCTTGACCGGCGCCGGGCGCCGGGCCTCCCCGGGGTGGGCCAGCGCGTCGCGCCAGGGGTGCTCGGCGGCCAGGAGCAGCCCGTTGAGCAGCGCCTCCTGGAGGGGCGCGGCCACCAGTTCGTGGTGGGCGAGCCCCTCCCCGGCGAGCGCCTCGCACGCGACCCGCCGGGCGAAGCGCACCCAGCTCAGGCCGGGCCCCCGCGTGATGTCCAGCCGGGGCCCGAGGGCGAACGGACCGCGCGGCGGCCGGCCCAGCAGCTGTTCGAGGCGGTCGCGGAGCGCGGCCGCCCCGATCTTCACCGCCAGGGTCCGGCAGTCGCCGCTCCAGCGGTCCAGGACGGTGTCCCCGGCCGGGTCGAGCAGCAGCGCCTCGGCGGCCGTGGCGACGAGCGGCGGCCCGCCGCCCTGGCGGACCTCCATCGTGCCGCTCAGGGGGGCGTTCAGGTGATAGGCGCCCAGCTCCCCGAAGCTCATCCGGACGTCGGCCCCGCAGCTGAGGTCACCGATGACCAGCGGCCCGAGGGCGACGGTGTCGAACCGCGCCGCGAAGGGGCGCGACCGCCGTTCGACGAGGTCCATGCGGTTCTCGTAGTACCGCACGCCGAGTTCCTCGCGCGCCGCGTCCACGTCCTCCGTCCGGAACGAGCTCCCGCCCGCCGGTCCCACCCGTCCCACCCGTCCCGCCGGCCCCGTCGTCGCCACCGCGTCCACCGCTCCCCCGGCCCCCACCGCACCCATGATCGAAAGGATAGGCACATGCCGGGGCGGGGCCGGGCGGCGCCCGGCCGGTCACGGCCCGCCGGACCGGCCCGTACCGCTTCGGTGGCGGACGGGAGCCGGGAGTCGGAAGCCGGGCCGAGGGGACGGGGGCCGGGGCCGGGGGGCCGGGGGCCCGGGGACGGGAGCCGGGCCGGGGGCCGGAAGCCGGGGCCGGAGGTCGGAAGCCGGGGCCGGGGGCCGGGAGCGTCCCCGTCACCGGTGTGGCCGAACCCGGCGAAGGTAAGGGAACGGCAAAGGGGCCCTGATCGTTACCCCTGGCATGACCGCTATGACCCCCGGCTCGAACATCCCTCTCACCGCCGCGCGCGTGGCGGTGGACGTCGCCGCCCCGGTGCGGCTCGACGTCTCGGGCCTGCTGCTCGGCGCCAACGGCAAGGTCCGCTCGGACGACGACTTCATCTTCTACAACCAGCCCGCCGGCCCCGGTGTCACCTACCGCTCCGGCGGCGGGACCGCGCCCGACGCGATCCTGGTCGACACCGGCGCGCTGCCGGCCGGTGTCGAGAGGATCGTCGTCACGGCGAGCCCGGACGCCGCGGGCCAGACCTTCCAGGGCATCGAACCCACGGCGACGATCCGCGACGCGGACGGCGGCGTGCTCGCCACCTTCACCCCGCCCCGGCTGTCCACGGAGACGGCCCTCGTGGTCGTCGAGATCTACCTGCGCAACGGCGCGTGGAAGGCCCGCGCCGTGGGCCAGGGCTACGCGAACGGGCTCGCCGGCATCGCGACCGACTTCGGCGTCTCGGTGGACGAGGAGCCGGCGGCCGCCGCGCCCGCCCCGGCTCCCGTCGCGCCGCCCGTCCCGGCCGCGCCGCCGGCCGCCCCGGTGGACCCCCGGCTCGCGCCCCCGGCCCCGCCCGCGCCGCCCGTCGTCCCCGCCCCCGCCCCCGCGCCCGCGCCCGCGCCCGCGCCCGCGCCCGCGCCCGCGCCCGCAGGCAAGATCAACCTCGACAAGGGCCGGGTCAGTCTCCAGAAGAACCAGACGGTGTCCCTGGTCAAGGGCGGCCGTCCGCTGCTCTCCCAGGTCAAAATGGGCCTCGGCTGGGAGCCCGCCTACCGGGGCAAGGACATCGACCTGGACGCCTCCGTCATCGCGTACGGCCCGCAGCGCAACCACCTGGACAGCTGCTACTTCGGCAAGCTGGCCATCCTGAACGGCTCGGTCAAGCACTCCGGCGACAACCTCACCGGCGAGGGCGCGGGCGACGACGAGGTGATCACCGTCGACCTGGGCCGGCTGCCGGCCGAGGTCACCGGTCTCGTCTTCACGGTGAACTCCTTCTCCGGCCAGAAGTTCACCGAGGTCGCCAAGGCGTACTGCCGGCTGCTCGACGCGGCGACCGGCGAGGAGCTGGTCCGCTTCGACCTGACCACCGCCGAACCGCAGACCGGCGTGATGATGGCGAAGCTGATCAGGCAGTTCTCCGGCGAGTGGGAGATGACGGCGATGGGCGAGTTCGTGAAGTCGCGGACCGTCCGGGGCATGGTGAAGCCGGCCGCCCAGGCGCTCTGACGGCCGGCCCGCGGACCGCGGCGCGTCCACGGCCCGGCACGTCGGGTGCCGGGCCGTGGCGCCGGGTTCAGCGGCGGGGCTGGCGGCGCCAGGGGCCGGTGATCGCGACCATGATGCCGGGGGTCTGGATGTTGGCGAACAGCGTGTCGCCGTCCGGCGAGAAGACGACGCCGGTGAACTCGCTGTCGTTGAGGTCGTTGCGGGCGATCGGGTACGTACGGCCGGAGTCGGTGGCGCCGAAGAGGTGCTGGACCCCCTCGCCGTCCTCCGCGATGACGAGCCCGCCGTACGGGGAGACGGTGATGTTGTCGGGGCCGTCGAAGGCGCCGTCCTCGTCGGGGTTCGCGTTCACGCCGAACAGCACCTTGAGGGTGAGGGTGCGGCGCTTCGGGTCGTAGAACCAGACCTGGCCGTCGTGCGCGGCGCCGGGGCTCTCGGCGCGCGCGAAGGAGGAGACGACGTAGGCGCCGCCGTCGGCCCACCACATGCCCTCCAGCTTGCGGCCCCGGGTGACCTGCCCGGCGGCGAACTGCTTGCGGACGGGGGTGGTGCGGGCGTCGCGGTCGGGGACGTCGACCCAGTCCACGCCGTAGACGGTGCCGATCCGGGTGGCGCGGGAGAGGTCGTCGACGAAGCGGCCGGAGGAGTCGACGCACTTGGCGGCCTGGAGCACACCGGCGTCGTCGGCGAGGGTGCGGAGCTTCCCGCGCCCGTGCTCGAAGCCCTTCGGCGGCACCCAGCGGAAGAGGAGCCCGTTGGGGTTGGAGGCGTCCTCGGTGAGGTAGGCGTGGCCGTGCCGGGGGTCGATGACGACGGCCTCGTGGTCGTACCGGCCGAACGCCTTGACCGGCTTCGGGGCGCGGTTGGCCCGGCGGTCGCGCGGATCGACCTCGAAGACGTACCCGTGGTCCCTGGTCATGCCGTTGACGCCGGCGAGGTCGGAGTTCTCCTCGCCGGTCAGCCAGGTGCCCCACTCGGTGCGGCCGCCCGCGCAGTTGGTGGAGGTGCCGGCGAGGCCGACCCACTCGGCCACGGTGCCGTCGCGGTGCACCTCCACGACCGTGCAGCCGCCGGCCGCGGCCGGGTCGTAGACGAGGCCCTCGGTGAGCGGGACCGGGTGCTCCCACTTGGCGCGGGGGCCCTTCAGCTCGTGGTTGTTGACCAGGTACGTGGTGCCGCGCGGACCGGCGAAGGCGGCGGTGCCGTCGTGGTTGGAGGGCGTGAACTCGCCCGACTCCAGGCGGGTCACCCCGCTGTGGGTGACGACGCGGTACGAGAAGCCGGCCGGCAGCGCGAGCACCCCCTTCGGGTCCGCGACCAGCGGCCCGTACCCGAGGGCGTGCCCGTGACCGCGATCGTGGTCGCGACCGTGTCCATGGCCGGTTCCGTACGCCTCCGGCTCGTCGGACGCGAGCGCCTCGGGGGCGGTGGCGAGAGCCCCGACGACACCGGTGAGGGCGAGCCCCGCACCGGTGGCGGCGGACTGCTTGGCGAACTCTCTGCGGTTGAGCGGCATGGTGATGGGTTCTCCCTGTGGTGGCCGGATCTCGCTGGTCACCCTCGCGGGTCCGCGCGAACGGCGTCTGAACACCACGGGAACACCGGCGGGCATCCGTCCCCCGGCCGCCCGGCGTCCGTCCCCCGGCCGCCCGGCACCCGTCCCGCCAGGACCGGCCGACAGCGGCCCGGAGCGGCGGGAAACGCCCGGAAACGGGCGAGGGGCGCGGAAAACCGCCGGAAGCCCCGGGGCCGCCCGGAAGTCCCGGGCCCGTCAGGAACCGGCCCGCGAGCGGGCCTTGAAGGCGGCCTTGCGGGCCTCCTTCGCCGTGGCCTTGTCCCGGTGCAGACGGCCCATCGCCTCCAGGACCTCCGCCGTCGCCGGGTGCTCCACCCGCCAGGCCGCCTCGAAGAAGCCGCCGTGCCGCCCGGTGAGGCCCTCGATCAGCTCCTGGAGCTCCTCCAGGTCGCCCTCCGCCTCCAGCTGGGCCGCGATGGTGTCGATCGCCAGCCAGAAGATCATCGACTCCGGCGGCGCGGGCACGTCGGCCGCGCCCCGCTCCGCGAGCCAGACCCGCGCCAGACCGCCGAGTTCCGCGTCGTCCAGGACCTCCCGCACCGCGGGCTCCGCCTCCGGGCCCACCAGGGAGAGCGTCTGCTGGCAGTGGAGGCGGCGGAGCGGGGAGCCCGCGTCGGAGCCCCGGGCCGCGTGCAGCAGCTCCCGGGCCGCGCCGACCGCGTCCCGGCCGGCCAGCCAGGCGGCGGTCTCCTCCCGCGCCGCGGCCTCGGGGTAGCCGGCGATCCCGTCGAGGAGCGCGTCGGCGCCCTTGTCCGCCAGGTCGCCGACGGCGGGCGCGTCGACGCCGGCCTCCAGCATCCGGGCCCGGATGCCGTACAGGCCGAGCGGGGTGAGCCGGACCATGCCGTACCGGGTGACGTCCTCGTCGTCCACGGGCGGCGCGGGCTCCTCGCCCTCCTCGGCCATCAGGGCCTCGTCCAGGGGCTGGTACTCCACGAGCCCGATCGGCTCCAGGAGCCGGAACTGCTCGTCCAGCCGCATCATCGCGTCCGAGACCTGCTCCAGCACGTCGTCGGTGGGCTCGCCCATGTCGTCGGGGACGACCATCGAGGCGGCGAGGGCGGGCAGCGGCACCGGCCCCTCGCCGGCCCCGCCCTCGCTGACCGTCAGCAGGTAGAGGTTGCCGAGCACGCCCTCCAGGAACTCGGCCTCGGCCTCGGGGTCCCAGTCGAGGGCGTCGACGTCGATCTCGCCGTCCTCACCGACGAGGTCGTCGAAGTCGTCCAGGACGGGGGCGACGGCCTCCACGAACACCGCCTCGAAGCCGTCCAGCCAGAGCGCGAGGACGTCCCGGGGCGAACCACCGGTGAGGAGCGCCAGGTTCTCGCCGGGCGCGGCCGTTCCGGGGGCGTCCTCGCCCTCGCCGTCCTCGATCTCCACGAGGCCGGTGTCGACCGCGAGCCGCCAGGCGTCGCCCGCGCGGAACGCGCCCTCCTCGTCCGCGTCGAGGCCCAGGGCCCCGACCGCCGCCGGGAGCTGCTCGTCGAGCAGGTCGCCGCCCGCGTCCACCCGGGTGCCGGGCCCCGCCCAGCGGGCGAGCCTCGCCGCGTCGGCGAGGAGGGGGGCGGCCAGGGCGTCCCGCGCCAGCTCCGCGTCCGCACGCAGCCGAACGGGGGGAAGGGTGGGGTGCTCCGCTGACATCTGGTGGGTCTCCTCGGCGCGTACGGGGCGAGCGGGTCAAAGGGCTCGGGGAGGTGAAGACCTCGCGGAGCCGTCCCAGCGTAGACGCATCCGGGAGGCCGTCCGCCGGTTCACGGACCCGTCGGTCCCCGTACACCCGTCGGCCCTTGACAAGGGGGGTGCTCTGCCAAGAGATTGACGCGCGTAGATGCACCTGCCGTTCCTCCCAGCACCCCCGGAGTCCCCGATGTCTTCCTCCATACCGAGATCCGCGGCCGTCGCCGCCGTCGTGTCCGCCGCCCTGGCCGCCGGGCTGCTCGCCGGTTCGGCGAGCGCGTCCGCCGAGGACGGCGCCGGCGTCCGCATCCACGACATCCAGGGCACGACCCGCGTCTCGCCCCTCGCCGGACAGCAGGTCACCGGGGTCACGGGCATCGTCACGGGCGTCCGCACCTACGGCTCGCGCGGCTTCTGGATCCAGGACCCCGCCCCCGACGCGGACCCGGCCACCAGTGAGGGCCTCTTCGTCTTCACCAGTTCCGTCCCGACCGTCGCCGTCGGCGACGCGGTCAGCGTGAAGGGCACGGTCACCGAATACGTCCCCGGCGGCCTGTCCTCCGGCAACCAGTCGCTGACGCAGCTCTCCAAGCCCGTCGTCACCGTCGTCTCGCGGGGCAACCCGGTGCCGGCCCCGGTGACGATCTCGTCCTCGTCCGTCCCCGACGCGTACGCGCCGGAGGGCGACCCGGCCGCGGACGGCTCGATCAACGGCCTGACGCTGGAGCCCCGGACGTACGCCCTGGACTACTACGAGTCCCTGGAGGGCACCAACGTCCGGATCGACTCCTCGCGGGTGGTCGGCGCCACCGACCCGCACGCCGAGCTGTGGGTCACCGTGAAGCCGTGGGAGAACGCGAACCGGCGCGGCGGCACGGTCTACGGCTCCTACGAGGACCAGAACACCGGCCGGATCCAGGTCCAGTCGCTGGTCCCGCTCGCCCAGCAGCCGTTCCCCCGGGCGAACGTCGGCGACGTGCTGTCCGGCACGACCGAGGGCCCGCTCGACTTCAACCAGTACGGCGGCTACACCCTGACGGCCCGCACCCTCGGCACGGTCGTGGACCGGGGCCTGGAGCGCGAGACCACGGACAGGCAGCACAAGAACGAGCTGGCCGTGGCGACGTACAACGTCGAGAACCTGGACCCGACCGACCCGCAGGAGAAGTTCGACGCGCTCGCGAAGGCGGTCGTGACGAACCTCGCCTCGCCCGACATCCTCGCCCTGGAGGAGATCCAGGACAACAACGGCGCCAAGAAGGACGGCACGGTCGCCGCCGACGTGACGGTGAAGAAGTTCACCGACGCGATCGTGGCGGCCGGCGGTCCGGCGTACGACTGGCGTTCGGTCGACCCGGAGAACGACAAGGACGGCGGCGAGCCCGGCGGCAACATCCGTCAGGTCTTCCTCTTCAACCCGGAGCGGGTCTCCTTCACGGACCGTCCGGGCGGCGACGCCACCACCGCGACCGGCGTCACCGGCCGCAAGGGCCGCGCCGAGCTGACCCTCTCCCCCGGCCGGATCGACCCGGCGAACGCCGCCTGGCAGGACAGCCGCAAGCCGCTCGCGGGCGAGTTCGTCTTCCGGGGCCGTACGGTCTTCGTGATCGCGAACCACTTCGGCTCGAAGGGCGGAGACGAGTCGATCGTCTCGCACCACCAGCCGCCGAACCGTTCCTCCGAGGCCAAGCGCCTGCTCCAGGCCCAGGCCGTCAACGGTTTCGTGAAGCAGCTCCTCGCGGTCGAGAAGCAGGCCGACGTGCTGGTGGTCGGTGACATCAACGACTTCGAGTTCTCCGGCACGACGAAGGCGCTGACGGACGGCGGCGCGCTGTACCCGGCCGTGAAGTCGCTGCCGCGCGAGGAGCGCTACTCGTACGTGTACCAGGGCAACAGCCAGGTCCTCGACCAGATCCTGACCAGTCCGGGCGTGCACCACTTCGCGTACGACAGCGTCCACATCAACGCGGAGTTCGCGGACCAGAACAGCGACCACGACCCGCAGGTGCTGCGCTTCCGCCCGTAACGCCCTCGAAGGAGACCGTCACCTCCCGGGGGGCCGCGTCCCCCGGGAGGCGCCGGCGGATCACGTGCCCGCGCCGAGGCTCAGCGCGGGCGTGTACCACCGCACCCGGACGCCGGTGAGCCCGGGGAGTTCGCGCGCCGGCCTCCGGGCCCCGCCGGGCGGGGCGTACTCCGCCCGCCAGTCGGCGAGGGCCCGCTCGCCCTCCCATTCGGTGAGGACGAGGACGCGGGTGCCGTCCGTGGACCGGTGGACGTGCGTGCCGATCCTGCCGGGCGCGAGCCGGGTCGCCGGGTCGCCGGCCAGGACGGCGTCCACGGCCTCCTCCGGAACCTTCCGGCGCCCGGCGCCCGGTCCCCCGAAGTCGGCCTCGACGACCGAGAGCGCCCCGGGCGGCCCGTCCGCGGTTCCGGGGGCGGCGACCGGGCGGGGCGGCGCGTAGCGGTGCAGGACCACCCGTTCGACGCCGGGCACGGCCGCGTCGATCTCGGCGTTCCGGTCGTCGCGGTGGGTGCGGACGAAGTCCTCGTAGACCTCCTCGCCGGTCCACTGCGAGTAGTGGAGCAGCATGTCCCCGTCGGCGCCGGTGTGGATGGTGTACGAGAGCAGTCCCGGATCGGGCCACTCCCGGCGCTCCCAGGCCGCGCGGACGGCTTCGACGGCGGCCCGCTGCCGTGCGGGGGTGCCGACCCGCCAGGTGCTGACGAGGACGGCGCCGACGCCGGGACGGTGGAGGTCGGGACGGGCGTGCGGGTGCGCGACGGCCTTCATGGGGGCGGTCTCCTGTTCCTGGGACTCCGGGTCGTTCGGACGGCTCCACCGTTCCGCCTCGACCGCGGTTGAGGTCAAGGGACCGCGGCGAGAAGGGCCCCGCCCACGACCCTTCGGCGCTCCTTGCCCTTCGGGCCGAGGAGATCTGAGTGGACCTTCACCGTCCACCGCGCCCAGACTTCCGGCATGACGACCACGCCCTCCCCCGCCCCGCCCTTCGGCCGCGCGCTCTGCGCGATGGTCACCCCGTTCGCCCCCACCGGCGCGCTCGACCCCGGCGCCGCGGGCGACACCGCCAGGGCGGCCCGGCTCAACGCCCGGCTGCTGCCGCTCGCCGAGCGGATGACGGCGTCCGGCCTGCCGGGCACGGTGACCGTCAAGGCGCTCCTCGGCGGCCCGGTGCGGGAACCGCTGCTGCCCGCCGGCCGGGAGGACGCCGACGGGCTGCGCGCGCTGTACGAGGAGCTGCTCCGGCCGGACCCGGGCGTCACCGTCCCCGTCACCGTGTGACAGGAGCTTCACGGCACTGTCCCCGTTGCGTCCCGGCCCCCGGAAGGGCGCGGAACCGTGGTTAGCCTGGGCCCGCTCCGGGCGCCGCCCGGCAGCGGAACGGAACGAACGACGGGGAGCCGACGGATGCCGATACGCGGAGGAAGCACGACGGGGCCGGTGGACGCCGAGAGGAACGGACCGTCCCGCAGACGCGTGCTCCGTCTGGCCGGGAGCGGCCTCGGTCCGGCGGCGCTCGGCGCGGGCGCGTGGGGCTGCGGCCCGGCGGAGGAGCCCGTCCCCGGCGCCACCGCTCCCGGGAAGGGCGCGTCCGCCACCCCCGGCAACGCCTTCACCACCCCGCCGCCGGGCACCGCCCCGCGCCCGCTGTGGCAGGCCCCCGCGGCGTCCGGGGCGTTCGGCGCGAAGGGCGCCCTCGCCGTCGCCGGCGACGTGGTCCTGGTCTCCGGCGACCCGCTGGTGGGCCGTTCGCTCACCACCGGCGAGGAGGTCTGGTCGCGGAAGGAGGTGGCCGTACCGGGCGCGCCCCTGCTCGTCAGTGGCGGCACCCTCTACCTGGCCAGCGCCCGGTACGACGGGGACGTGGTCGGTCTCGACCCGGCGACCGGCAAGGAGACCTGGCGCAGCAGGCTCGGCGGCGAGAAGTACGCCCACCCCCGGACCCTCGCCACCGACGAGCACCGGGTGTACGTCCTCGCCGGCGTCCTGGAGAAGGACTTCAGCGTCAGGAACAACGTGATCGCGGCCCTCGACATCGCCTCCGGCAAGGTGGTGTGGCAGGAGCGGCGCGATACGGGCACCCAGGAGCACGGCATCACCGCCACGCTCGCGGGCCGGTACCTCGCCTACACCGACTACCGGGAGAACCTGACGGTCCGTGACGCGGCCACGGGCCGTCAGGTGTGGACGAAGAAGATCGGCCGTTCCAACAGCGAGCGGCTCGCCGTCCACGAGGACCTGGTGATCGTCGCCGACGGGCAGCGCCTCCGCGCCTTCGCGCTGGCGGACGGACGGGAACGCTGGTCGCTCGCCTCCGAGGAGTTCACCCGTTTCCACGGCCCCGCCGTCCTGGACGGCGTGCTCCACGTCTCCGACTCCGCGCACGTCCTGCGCGCGGTGGACCCCTCGACGGGCAGGGAACGCTGGCGCAACGAGAAGCTGCTCGACGTCGCGATCCCCTGGCAGTTCGCCATGGTGGGAGACACCCTCTACGGGGCGACGGAACTCGACGACAAGGGCGGGGTCGTCGCCTTCGACGCCCGCGACGGGAAGCACCGCTGGACGTACAACGACGGTACGGGCTCGGTCGAGCAGTGGTACGTGGTGGCCTCGGGCAAGCGCCTCGCGGCCCTCCACGGAAAGCGGCTGACCGCCCTGCCGGCCGTCTGAGGACGGGGCGGGGCGGCCGGTGCCGTCCTGTCGGCGACTCAGTTGTGGCTGTGCAGGACCTCGTTGAGGCCGCCCCAGACCGCGTTGTTCGGGCGGGCCTCGACGGCGCCGGTCACCGAGTTGCGGCGGAAGAGGATGTTCGAGGCGCCGGAGAGCTCGCGGGCCTTCACGATCTGGCCGTCGGGCAGGGTGATCCGGGTGCCGGCGGTGACGTACAGGCCGGCCTCGACCACGCACTCGTCGCCCAGCGCGATGCCGACGCCCGCCTCGGCGCCGATCAGGCAGCGCTCGCCGATCGCGATGACGACGTTGCCGCCGCCGGAGAGGGTGCCCATGGTGGAGGCGCCGCCGCCGATGTCGGAACCGTCGCCGACGACGACGCCGGCGGAGATCCGGCCCTCGACCATCGAGGTGCCGAGGGTGCCGGCGTTGAAGTTGACGAAGCCCTCGTGCATGACGGTGGTGCCGGCGGCGAGGTGGGCGCCGAGGCGGACGCGGTCGGCGTCGGCGATGCGGACCCCGGCGGGCGCGACGTAGTCGGTCATGCGGGGGAACTTGTCGATCGAGGTCACCTGGAGGTGCAGGCCCTCGGCGCGCGCGTGGAGGCGGACCTTCTCGACGTCGTCCACGGCGACCGGGCCGAGCGAGGTCCAGGCGACGTTGGCGAGGAGGCCGAAGAGGCCGTCCAGGTTCTGGCCGTGCGGCTTGACGAGCCGGTGGCTGAGGAGGTGCAGGCGCAGGTACGCGTCATGGGCGTCGAGCGGCTTCTCGTCGAGCGAGGCGATGACGGTGCGGACGGCGACCACCTCGACGCCGCGGCGGGCGTCCACGCCGAGGGCCTTGGCGGCGCCCGCCCCGAGGGCGTTCACGGCCTCGTCGGGGGAGAGCCGTTCGGTGCCGGCGGGGCCGGGCGCCCCGGTCAGCTCGGGGGCGGGGAACCAGGTGTCGAGGACGGTGCCGTCGCCGGCGACGGTGGCGAGGCCGGCGGCGACGGCGCCGGTGGTGCGAGGAGCAGTGGTCATGACGGAAAACCTAACCGGCGGGCCCCCGCCCGGGCCAACCGGTCTCAGGTGCCGGGCGGGCGCGTCGGCGGCCCGGACCGGCTCCGGAGGGGAGGAGCGGTGGTCCGGACCGGCCCCGGAGGGCACTCCACCGGTCCGGTCCGGCCCCGCGAGAACGCTTCGCGTTCCGGGCGGGTCAGGGCCGGAGGGTCACGACCGAACGGGTCACGGCGCTCCGCCCGGGGTCCCATCCGGGGTCCCGTCCGGGGTTCCGGGGCGCAGCACCCGCCCCAGCATCGCGCGTGCCTCCCCCTCCTCGTACGCGTCGCCGGTGAGGAGGACGCTCAGGCAGATGCCGTCCATGAGGGCGACCAGGGCGCGGGCGGTCGCGGGGTCGGTGCGGCGGGCCAGGGCGGCGGCGACGGCACCGGTCCACTCGGCGACGACCGGGCGCAGGGCGGGGCGGCGGAGGGCGGCGAGGTAGAGCTCGTACTCCAGCTCCGCGCCGGCGGGGTCGGCGTCCAGCCACTCCCCCAGGAGCCGGGCGAGCGCGGTGGCGAGGTCGGCGTCCGGGTCCGCGAGGGCGGGGCTCTCGCGGACCGCCCGGCCGAAGCCCTCGCCGGCCCGGCGCAGGGCCGCGACGAGGAGTTCGTCGAGGGAGGCGAAGTGGTAGGTGGTGGAGCCGAGCGGCACGTCCGCCTCGGCGGCCACCGCGCGGTGGCTCAGCCCGGCGATGCCGGCCCGTCCGACGACCCGGAGGGCCGCGTCCACGATGCGTTCGCGGCGCCCGGGGTCGTGGCGGCGGGCACGGGCCATCAGTGGGCGCCGCCGAGGTGGAGGACGGCGACCCCGGCGACGATGAGGACGACTCCGGCGATCTTGGCGGGGCCGAGCGTCTCGCCGAGGAAGAGGACGCCGATGGTGGCGACGGCGGCGGTGCCGACCCCGGACCAGATGGCGTACGCGGTGCCGACCTGGAGCGTCCTGAGGGCCTGCGCCAGGAGCGCGAAGGCGACCAGATAGCCCACTCCGGTGACGAGCGAGGGCCAGAGCCGGGTGAACCCGTCGCTGTACTTCATCGAGGTGGTGGCGAGGATCTCCGCCGCGATGGCGCCCGCCAGCAGTCCGTAACCCATGTGTACGACCGTACACAACGCCACCGGATACCGTGTGCCGCATGACGACTCCTCCGCATCCCCACGGTTACGGTTACGGCGGCCACGCCTACCCGCCACCGCCTCCGCCACCGCCGAAGCCCGGCGTGATACCCCTGGCGCCGCTGGACTTCGGCGCGGTCCTGAGCGGCGCCTTCGCCACCTTCGGACGCCACTGGCGGCAGCTGCTCGGCGTGACGGGCGCCGCCTACGGCATCGCGCTGCTGCTCTTCGGGGCGGCGCTCGGCGTCGCGTACGCGGCCGTCGGCGACCACCTTCCGCGGGTGTTCGACCTGCCCGCCGGACGGGAACCGGACTGGGAGGACATCCGTCCGCTCCTGATCGCCTTCGCCTGCGTCTGGCTCTTCGCCCTGATTGTCATGTTCTGTACGAACGGTTTGGTCGCGGCGGCCTGTCCCGCCGTGGTCCAGGAGGCGGTCCTGGGCCGGTCCACCACCTTCGGTGCGGTCTGGCGCCGTTCCTGGACCCGGCTGCCGGCCGTCCTCGGCTCGGTGTTCCTGTCGGGCCTGGCGGCCCTGCTCCCGGCCCTCTGCCTCTTCGGGGGCTTCGCCGGCATGACGGCGGGGCTGATCACGGCCGCGCGCGACGGGGCGTCCCCCACCGACGTGCTGATCCTGCCGGTCCTGGGGCTGCTGGGGGCGCTGGTCACCGCGCCGCTCACGGTCTGGCTCTGGGTGAAGTTCTGCCTGGCCCAGGCGGCGGTGGTGATGGAGGGCCAGGGCGCGGTCGCCTCGCTGCGCCGCTCCTCGCTCCTGGTCCGCGACTCCTGGTGGCGCGTGTTCGGCTGCACGCTCCTCGCCGCCGTCATGGCCGCCGTGGTGAACGGGGCGATCCAGCAGGGGCTCTCGTTCCTCATGATGGTGCCCATGATGGGTTTCGACCCCTCCACCGACACCCCGGCGTCGGTGATCACCACCTTCGTCGTCCTCTTCGTCCTCCTGCTCCTGGGGCAGCTGGTCGGCCAGGCACTCGTCTCCGTCTTCCCGCCGCTTGTCACCTCGCTGCTCTACGTGGACCAGCGCATCCGCAAGGAGAACCTGGCCCCGGAGCTGGCCCGGGCCGCGGGGGTGCCGCACTTCGGTCCGTGAGCGACCGCTCCGGCCGCGGCACGCGGAACCCGTCGGGATCGTGCGCGCCGGCGGCGAGGCGGTGCGCGCGAACGGCCGTGCTCCCCGGTCTGTCGGGGAGCACGGCCGTTCGTACGGGGGACCGCTCAGACGTTGAAGCCGAGCGCGCGGAGCTGCTCGCGCCCGTCGTCCGTGATCTTGTCCGGACCCCACGGCGGCATCCAGACCCAGTTGATCTTCAGTTCGCTGACGATGCCGTCCGTGGCGGACTTCGCCTGGTCCTCGATCACGTCGGTCAGCGGGCAGGCCGCCGACGTCAGGGTCATGTCCAGCGTCGCGACGTTGGAGTCGTCGATGTGGATGCCGTAGATCAGGCCCAGGTTGACGACGTCGATGCCCAGTTCGGGGTCGACGACGTCGTACAGCGCCTCGCGGACTTCTTCCTCGGAGGCCGGCTTCATGGTGGCCCCGGCGTTCTCGGTCATGCCGACTTCCTCACTGCCTCGTCGTCGTCACCCAGAGCCTGGGCGGTCGCGTCCTTCCACGCCATCCAGCTGAGCAGCGCGCACTTCACACGGGCCGGGTACTTGGAGACCCCGGCGAACGCGACCGCGTCCTCCAGGACCTCCTCCATCGCGTCGTCCGGCTCGATCTGGCCCTTGGACTGCATCAGCTCCAGGAAGGTGCCCTGGATCTTCCGCGCCTCGTCCAGCTCCTTGCCGACGAGCAGCTCGTTGAGGACGGAGGCCGACGCCTGGCTGATGGAGCAGCCCTGGCCCTCGTACGACACGTCCTCGACGCGCGAGCCGTCGTACTTCACGCGGAGCGTGATCTCGTCGCCGCACGTGGGGTTCACGTGGTGCACCTCGGCGTCGCCGTCCCGCAGACCGCGCCCGTGCGGGTGCTTGTAGTGGTCCAGGATGACGTCCTGGTACATCGAATCCAGCTTCACGAGCCCGTCCCCTAGCCGAAGAAGTTCCGTACGTGCTCCAGCCCGTCGACCAGGGCGTCGACCTCGGCCGGAGTGGAGTACAGATAGAACGACGCCCGCGTGGTCGCGGGAATTCCGTAGCGGAGGCAGACCGGCCGCGCGCAGTGGTGGCCGACCCGGACCGCGATGCCCTCCTCGTCGAGGACCTGGCCCACGTCGTGCGGGTGGATGTCGCCGAGCGTGAAGGAGATCGCCGCGCCGCGGTCCTCGGCCGTGGTGGGGCCGATGATCCGCAGGTCCGGGACCTCCTGGAGGCGCCGGACGGCGTACTCGGTGATCGCGTGCTCGTGGCGCGCGATGTTCTCCATGCCGATCGCGGACAGGTAGTCCACGGCCGCGCCGAGGCCGACGGCCTGCGCGATCGGGGGCGTGCCCGCCTCGAACTTGTGCGGGGCGGGCGCGTACGTCGAGGAGTGCATCGAGACGGTCTCGATCATCTCGCCGCCGCCGAGGAAGGGCGGCAGGTCCTCCAGGAGTTCCTGCCGTCCCCACAGCACGCCGATGCCGGTCGGGCCGCACATCTTGTGGCCGGTGAAGGCCACGAAGTCGGCCTGGAGCGCCTGCACGTCCAGGACCATGTGCGGGGCCGCCTGGGAGGCGTCGATGCAGACCAGCGCGCCGACCTGCTGGGCGCGGCGGATGATCGTCTCGACCGGGTTGACCGTGCCGAGCAGGTTCGACACCAGGGTGAACGAGACGATCTTGGTCTTCTCGGTGATGACCTCCTCGATGTTCGAGAGGTCCAGACGCCCGTCGTCGGTGAGGCCGAACCACTTCAGCTTCGCGCCCGTGCGCTGCGAGAGCAGCTGCCACGGCACGATGTTGGAGTGGTGCTCCATCTCCGTGATGGCGATCTCGGTCTCGTGGTCCACGCGGTAGGGCTCGTCGGCCCAGCCCAGCATGTTGGCCACGAGGTTGAGCGACTCGGAGGCGTTCTTGGTGAAGATCACCTCGTCACGGCTCGGCGCGTTGATGAAGGCCGCCACCTTGTCGCGGGCGCCTTCGTAGAGCGCCGTCGCCTCCTCGGCCACCGTGTAGACGCCGCGGTGGACGTTGGCGTTGTGGCGCTCGTAGTACTGGTTGAGCGCGTCGAGGACCTGGCGCGGCTTCTGCGAGGTCGCCGCGGAGTCGAGGTACACGATCTTCTTGCCGTCGTGGACCACGCGGTCCAGGAGCGGGAAGTCCTTGCGGATCGCCTCGGTGTCGAGGAGGCCGGAGAGCCCCTGATGGGCAGAAGTCACGCGGACGCGCCACCCTTCACGTACTTGTCGTAGCCCTCGTTCTCCAGCTGGTCGGCGAGCTCGGCGCCGCCGGACTCGGCGATGCGGCCGTTCGCGAACACGTGCACGAAGTCGGGCTTGATGTAGCGCAGGATGCGCGTGTAGTGGGTGATCAGCAGGGTGCCCACCTCACCGGTCTCACGGACCCGGTTGACGCCCTCGGAGACGATGCGCAGGGCGTCGACATCGAGGCCGGAGTCGGTCTCGTCGAGGATCGCGATCTTCGGCTTGAGGAGCTCCAGCTGGAGGATCTCGTGGCGCTTCTTCTCACCGCCGGAGAAGCCCTCGTTGACGTTGCGCTCGGCGAAGGCCGGGTCCATCTGGAGCTGCTCCATCGCGGACTTGACCTCCTTCACCCAGGTGCGCAGCTTGGGGGCCTCGCCGCGGACGGCGGTGGCGGAGGTGCGCAGGAAGTTGGAGACCGAGACGCCGGGGACCTCGACCGGGTACTGCATGGCCAGGAAGACGCCGGCGCGGGCGCGCTCGTCGACCGACATCTCCAGGACGTCCTCGCCGTCGAGGGTGACGGTGCCGCCGGTGACGGTGTACTTCGGGTGGCCGGCCAGCGAGTACGCCAGGGTGGACTTGCCGGAGCCGTTGGGGCCCATGACGGCGTGGGTCTCGCCCTGCTTGATGGTCAGGTCGACGCCCTTGAGGATCTCGCGGGGGCCGTTCTCCGCCTCGACGGAGACGTGCAGGTCGTGGATTTCAAGCGTAGCCATGGGTGACTCAGGACTCCTGGGTGACGGAGACGAGCACATCGTCCCCTTCGATCTTTACGGGGTAAACGGGGACGGGACGCGTCGCGGGAAGGCCGGAGGGCTTGCCGGTGCGCAGGTCGAAGCTGGAGCCGTGCAGCCAGCACTCGATGGCGCAGTCCTCGACCTCGCCCTCCGAGAGGGAGACGTTCGCGTGCGAGCAGATGTCGTTGATCGCGAACACCTCGCCCTCGGTGCGCACGACCGACACCGGGGTGCCGTCGACCTCGACCCGCTTCGGGGTGTCGGCCTCCAGCTCGCCCAGTGCGCAGACTCGGACGAAGGCCATCAGACGGACGCCTCCAGCTCGGCCTCGATCTTGGCGAGCAGGCGCTCCTGGACGTCGGGCAGGCCGATCTGCTGGACCAGTTCGGCGAAGAAGCCGCGGACGACGAGGCGGCGGGCCTCGATCTCCGGGATGCCGCGGGCCATCAGGTAGAAGAGCTGCTCGTCGTCGAAGCGGCCGGTGGCCGAGGCGTGGCCGGCGCCGGCGATCTCGCCGGTCTCGATCTCCAGGTTCGGCACGGAGTCGACCCGGGCGCCGTCCGTGAGGACCAGGTTCCGGTTCAGCTCGTACGTGTCGGTGCCCTCGGCGGCGGCCCGGATGAGCACGTCGCCGATCCAGACGGCGTGCGCGTCCTGGCCCTGGAGCGCGCCCTTGTAGGCCACGTTGGACTTGCAGTGCGGGGTGTTGTGGTCCACCAGGAGGCGGTGCTCCTGGTGCTGGCCCGCGTCGGTGAAGTACAGGCCGAACAGCTCGGCCTCGCCGCCGGGGGCCGCGTAGGCCACGCGCGGGTGGAGGCGGACGACGTCGCCGCCGAAGGTGACGACGACCGACTTGAAGGAGGCGTCACGGCCGACCAGGGCGTTGTGCTGGGCGACGTGGACGGCGTTCTCGTCCCAGTCCTGGACGGAGACGACCGTGAGCTTGGCGCCGTCGCCGAGGACGTAGTCGACGTTGGCGGCGAGGACGGCGTCGCCGGTGTGGTCGATGACCACGACGGCCTCGGCGAAGGCACCGAGTTCGATCACCTGGTGGCCGAAGGCGACCCCGCCGTTGCCGTGGACGGCGACGCGGATCGGCTCGGTCAGGACGGTGTCCTTGGCGACGGTGACGACCGACGCCTTCTCGAACGAGGAGTACGCCTGGGCGGCGACCCGGTCGACGGGCCTGCCGGCCCGGCCGAGGCGCTCGTCGTCACGGCCGACGGTCTCCACGGTGACGCCCTCGGGGGCCTCGATGTCGACCTTGACGCCCTCACCGGTCGCGACGGCGGTGCCGTCGTGCAGACCGCGCAGGCGCTCCAGCGGGGTGAACCGCCACTCCTCCTCGCGGCCGTGCGGGACGGGGAAGTCCGCGACGTCGAAGGAGGGGGGCGCGCTCATGCGCGTGGCGACGGTGGACTCGGCGGCCACCGCGATCGAGCCGGCAGTGGTCGAACCTGCCGGCGGGGGTCCCCCCGCTCGAGCGGAGCCGAGAGTGGGGGAGTTCTGAGCCTCAGCCATGGCTGTCGTGTTGCTCTCTTCCTGCGTAAGAACGGGGCGGTACGGGGCGGCGGGGCGGCGTCAGCCGACCGCGCCCTCCATCTGCAGCTCGATCAGCCGGTTGAGCTCCAGGGCGTACTCCATGGGGAGCTCCTTGGCGATGGGCTCGACGAAGCCGCGGACGATCATCGCCATGGCCTCGAACTCCGTGAGGCCGCGGCTCATCAGGTAGAAGAGCTGGTCCTCGGAGACCTTGGAGACGGTGGCCTCGTGGCCCATGGAGACGTCGTCCTCGCGCACGTCCACGTAGGGGTACGTGTCCGAGCGGGAGATGGTGTCCACGAGCAGCGCGTCGCAGAGCACGTTGGACTTGGAGCCCGGAGCGCCCTCGCCGATCTCGATGAGACCGCGGTAGGAGGTGCGGCCGCCGCCCCGCGCCACCGACTTGGAGACGATGTTGGAGGAGGTGTTCGGGGCCATGTGGACCATCTTGGCGCCCGCGTCCTGGTGCTGGCCCTCGCCCGCGAAGGCGATGGACAGGGTCTCGCCCCTGGCGTGCTCGCCCATGAGGTAGACGGCCGGGTACTTCATGGTGACCTTGGAGCCGATGTTGCCGTCGACCCACTCCATGGTGGCGCCCTCGTAGGCGACGGCGCGCTTGGTCACCAGGTTGTAGACGTTGTTCGACCAGTTCTGGATGGTCGTGTAGCGGCAGCGGCCGCCCTTCTTGACGATGATCTCCACGACGGCGCTGTGCAGCGAGTCCGAGGAGTAGATCGGGGCGGTGCAGCCCTCGACGTAGTGGACGTAGGCGTCCTCGTCCACGACGATCAGCGTCCGCTCGAACTGGCCCATGTTCTCCGTGTTGATGCGGAAGTACGCCTGGAGCGGGATCTCGACGTGCACGCCCTTCGGCACGTAGATGAAGGAGCCGCCGGACCACACGGCCGTGTTCAGGGAGGCGAACTTGTTGTCGCCGACCGGGATGACGGTGCCGAAGTACTCCTTGAAGAGTTCCTCGTGCTCCTTCAGCGCGGTGTCGGTGTCGACGAAGATCACGCCCTGCTCCTCCAGGTCCTCGCGGATCTGGTGGTAGACGACCTCGGACTCGTACTGGGCGGCGACGCCGGCGACGAGGCGCTGCTTCTCGGCCTCGGGGATGCCGAGCTTGTCGTACGTGTTCTTGATGTCCTCCGGCAGGTCCTCCCAGGACTCGGCCTGCTTCTCGGTGGACCGGACGAAGTACTTGATGTTGTCGAAGTCGATGCCGGAGAGGTCGGAGCCCCAGGTCGGCATGGGCTTCTTGCCGAAGAGGCGCAGACCCTTGAGACGCAGCTTCAGCATCCACTCGGGCTCGTTCTTCTTCGCGGAGATGTCGCGGACGACGTCTTCGTTCAGACCGCGCTTGGCGGTGGCACCGGCGGCGTCGGAGTCGGCCCAGCCGTACTCGTACCGACCCAGGCCCTCAAGCTCGGGGTGGCTGATCTCGGTGGTCATGCGGGGTTCCTCCCGGCCGTGCTGTCGGATGATGCGGTGGTCTGTGGGGCGCCGTGCGGGATGAACGTGGTGCAGACGCCGTCACCATGGGCGATGGTGGCCAGACGCTGGACGTGCGTTCCCAGGAGACGGGAGAAGAACTCCGTCTCCGCCTCGCACAGCTGGGGGTACTGCTCGGCGACGTGGGCGACCGGGCAGTGGTGCTGGCAGAGCTGCTCGCCGACCGGCGCGTTCCGCGCGGTGGCAGCGTACCCGTCCGCGGTGAGGGCCCTGGCGAGCGCCTCGGTGCGCCGCGCGGGCTCGGCCGCCTCGACGGCCTCGCGGTACGCGCTCCCCTGGCTCTCGATCCGGTCCCGGGCGAAGGCGGCGACGGCCGCCTCTCCTCCGGCGTTGCGTTCGATCCACCGGAGCGCCTCGACGGCGAGCGAGTCGTACGACTGGTCGAAGGCGTCCCGGCCGCAGTCGGTGAGCGCGAAGACCTTCGCGGGGCGGCCGCGGGCGCGGGCGCCGTAGACGCGCTTCTCGCGGGCCTCGACGACGTTCTCCGCGACCAGCGAGTCGAGGTGGCGGCGGACGGCGGCCTGGGTGAGGCCGAGCCGGTCGGCCAGGTCGGCGACGGTCGAAGGTCCGTGGTCCAGGATCGACCGCGCCACCCGGTTGCGCGTCGAACGCTCCCGGGTCGCGAGTTCCTCCACGGGAGCCGCGCCAACGTTTTTCACAACACCATTGTTGCGTAATTAATCGGGCGGTGACAAGCCGGGCCGACGGCGACGGCGGTGCCGTGCGTCACTCAGGTAAGGCTTACCTGACCTGCGAAAACGATCATTCGTGGGATGAATCCGGCCGCTCCCGGGCCCCGGGACCGGAGGCCCCCCGGACGCTCTCTAGACTTCCCGGCATGCGCGGTGAGTCCAGAACGAGCGAGTCCGTCGTCCAGGTCCGTGGCCTGGTCAAACGGTACGGGTCCAAGACCGCCGTCGACGGCCTCGACCTGGACGTGCAGGCGGGCACCGTCACCGCCGTCCTCGGTCCCAACGGGGCCGGCAAGACCACCACGGTCGAGATCTGCGAGGGCTACCGCGGGGCCGACGCCGGCACCGTCCGGGTCCTCGGCCTCGACCCGGTCGCCGACGCGTCCGCCCTGCGCCCCCGGATCGGCGTCATGCTCCAGTCGGGCGGTGTCTACTCCGGCGCCCGCGCCGACGAGATGCTCCGCCACATGGCGAAGCTGCACGCCCACCCGCTGGACGTGGACGCCCTGATCGAGCGCCTCGGCCTCGGCTCCTGCGGCCGCACGTCCTACCGGCGCCTCTCCGGGGGCCAGCAGCAGCGCCTCGCGCTCGCCATGGCCGTCGTCGGCCGCCCGGAGCTGGTCTTCCTCGACGAGCCCACCGCGGGGCTCGACCCGCAGGCCCGCCGGGCCACCTGGGAGCTGGTCCGCGAGCTGCGCGCCGACGGGGTGACCACCGTCCTCACCACGCACTTCATGCAGGAGGCCGAGGAGCTGGCCGACGACGTCGCCATCGTGGACGCGGGCCGGATCGCCGCCCAGGGCAGCCCCGAGGAGCTGTGCCGGGGCGGGGCCGAGAACACCCTGCGCTTCACCGGCCGCCCCCACCTCGACCTGGGCTCCCTGCTCAAGGCGCTGCCGGACGGCACGGCCGCCGCGGAGACCCTTCCGGGCACGTACCGCGTCACCGGCGACATCGACCCGCAGCTGCTCGCCACGGTGACCAGCTGGTGCGCCCAGCACGGCGTCATGCCCGGCGGGATCTCCGTCGAACGCCACACCCTGGAAGACGTCTTCCTGGAGCTCACCGGCAAGGAGCTGAGGTCATGAGCACGGACACCCGCGCCCCCGGTACGGGCACCTACGCCCCGAGGCCCGGGGCGGCGCCCGTCGGGCGGATGATCGCCGCGCAGACCGCCCTGGAGACCAGGATGCTGCTGCGCAACGGCGAGCAGCTGCTCCTGACGGTCGTCATCCCCTCGCTGCTCCTGGTGCTGTTCTCCACGGTCGACATCATCGACACCGGCTCCGGGAGGGCCGTCGACTTCCTCACCCCCGGCGTCCTCGCCCTCGCCGTGATGTCCACCGCCTTCACCGGCCAGGCCATCGCGACCGGCTTCGAGCGCCGGTACGGGGTGCTCAAGCGCCTGGGGGCCTCCCCGCTCCCCCGCTGGGCCCTGATGACCGCCAAGACGCTCTCCGTCCTCGTCACCGAGGTCCTCCAGGTCGCGCTCCTGACGGCGATCGCGCTGGCGCTGGGCTGGTCCCCGCACGGGAACCCGTTCCCGGTCCTGCTGCTCCTGGTCCTCGGCACGGCCGCCTTCTCCGGCCTCGGCCTGCTGATGGCCGGCACCCTGAAGGCCGAGGCCACCCTGGCCGCCGCCAATCTGGTCTTCCTGCTGCTCCTGGTCGGCGGCGGGGTGATCGTGCCGCTGGAGAAGTTCCCGGACGCGGCCCGGACGGTGCTGGAGCTGCTCCCGATCTCCGCCCTCTCCGACGGCCTGCGGAGCGTCCTGCAGGACGGCGCGGCCCTCCCCTGGGGCGACGCGCTGACCCTCGCGGTCTGGGCCGTCCTCGGCCTCGGCGCGGCGGCGCGGTTCTTCCGATGGGAGTAACCGAGAGGTTCCGTTCGGCCGCATACGCCCCCCTCGTGAAAGCGCGCACAAGCGCCGTCCTACGATAGGGCGCGTGCTGACCCCCCTCGCCTCCATCGCCCGGCGCTGGACCCCGTCCCCCCGGACGCTCCGGCGCGCCGCGCTCTCCGCCGTCGTGATGAGCGTGCTCATCATCGTCACCGGTGGCGCGGTCAGGCTGACCGGTTCCGGTCTCGGCTGCGACACCTGGCCCAAGTGCACGGACGACAGCCTCTTCGCCACGCCCGAGCAGGGCCTCCACGGCGCCATCGAGTTCGGCAACCGGATGCTGACGTACGTCCTGTCGGCGGCCGTCGGCTGGGCCATCGTCGCCGTGCGCTCGGCCAAGCCCCGGCGGCGCGGCCTCACCCGGCTCGCCTGGGCCCAGTTCTGGATCGTGATGAGCAACGCCGTCCTCGGCGGCATCACGGTGTGGATGGGCCTCAACCCGTGGACGGTCGCCGGCCACTTCCTCGCCGCGAACGCCCTGCTCACGGTCGCCGTGATCACCTGGCACCGGACCGGCGAGGGCGACGGCGCCCCCCGCCCGCGCGTGCCGCGCCCGGTCCGCGGGCTGTCCCGGGCGCTCACGGTCGTCTCGGGCCTGCTGATCGCGCTCGGCACGACGGTGACCGGCTCCGGCAAGCACGCCGGCGACAGCAGCGACGTGCCGCGCATGCCCTGGGACTGGACGGACGCCGCGCACGTCCACGCCGTCTCCGCCTGGATCGTCTGCGCCCTCGCCCTCGCCATGTGGCTGGTGCTGCGCGTGGTGGACGCCCCCGACGACACCCGGGCCCGCGCCCGCGACCTGCTGGTCGTGCTGCTCGCGCAGGGCGCGATCGGTTACGTCCAGTACTTCACGGGGGTCCCGGAGCTCCTGGTCGGCGCCCACATGCTCGGCTCCTCGCTGATGTGGATCGCGGTCCTGCGGCTCGCCCTGAGCATGCGCGAGCGCCCGTCGGACGCCCCGGAGGCCCCGGCCCGGACGGACCCGGAGCTCGCGAGGGCCTGATCCGCCCGGCCCCGCCCGTACCGCACGAAGGGCCCACCGGTTCCCCGCGAGCCGGTGGGCCCTTCGCGCGCACGCGCCCGCCGCCGGCTCAGCGGTCGGAGGGGCCGCCGATCTGGATGCCGGCCATCCGGGACCACTCGTACGGGCCCGTGACGACCTTGGCGGCGAACTCGCCGTCGAACTCCTCGTGGAGGGTGAGGCCGGCCTTCTCGGCGGCCTGGCGCGCGACCGGGTGGGTCGGGGCCACCAGATCGCCCCAGAGGCCGTCCGCGCCGACGAGGACGATCCGGGTGCCCGCCTGGCCGATGTGCTCCAGGTGCCCCTCGGAGCCGCCGTGCTCCTTGGAGAACGCCTGGATCTGCCGGGCGAGCCGGGCCGCCCTGCGCTCGTCCTTCTTCGTGTCTGCCTTCGTGTCTGCCATGACAGGGATGCTACCGACGGGTAGATCGACTGGCGACGGCCGGGCCGCGTGGTTTTTCCCACGCGGCCCGGCCGTTTTCAGTCGATCATATGAGCGCGTTTCGGACGCCCGCCGGAGGCGCTAGCGGAGGAAGGGGTCCACCGCGACGGCCACGAAGAGCAGCGACACGTAGGTGATGGACCAGTGGAAGAGGCGCATCTCCTTGAGCTTGCCGCCCGTGGCGCCGTCCTTGGCCCGGTTCAGCAGCCCGTGCGCCTCCCAGAGCCACCAGCCGCCGGTGAGCAGCGCCACGGCGGTGTAGAACCAGCCCGTGTAGCCCATCGGGGTGAGCAGCAGCGAGACGCCGACCATGACCCAGCTGTAGAGCACGATCTGCTTGGCGACGACCTTGTGGGAGGCGATCACCGGGAGCATGGGCACGCCCACGCGCGCGTAGTCGTCCTTGACCTTCATCGACAGCGGCCAGTAGTGCGGCGGCGTCCAGAAGAAGATGACCAGGAAGAGGACGACCGCGGCCCAGGACATCGAGTTCGTGACCGACGACCAGCCGATGAGCACCGGCATGCAGCCGGCGATGCCGCCCCAGACGATGTTCTGCGCGGTCCGCCGCTTGAGGATCATCGTGTAGACGACGACGTAGAAGAGCAGCGCGCCGAGCGACAGCCAGGCGGAGAGCCAGTTGACGAGCAGCCCGAACCAGAGGGTGGAGACCACCGCGAGGGTGAGGCCGAAGACCAGGCCCTCGCGCGGCGAGACCATTCCGGTGACCAGGGGACGCTGGGACGTGCGGTCCATCAGGGCGTCGATGTCGCGGTCGATGTACATGTTCAGCGCGTTCGCGCCGCCCGCCGAGAGGTAGCCGCCGAAGCAGGTGGCGAGCACCAGCCAGAGGTTCGGCACGCCCTGCTCGGCGAGGAACATCACCGGAACGGTGGTGATGAGCAGCAGCTCGATGATTCGCGGCTTGGTCAGCGCCACGAACGCCTTGACGCGGGCCCCGAACGGCCGATGGCCCCCCGGGCTGGGAGTCAAGACGACCCCTGCGGGTCGGGACTCGACGGCCGTCACGCACACCCCTGACAGAGAATTTCCCAGCAAGCCCCTCCGCATGGGGACGGGGCGGGGCTTGCGCGTACCACGCCACTGTAGACGTTGCCCAGACGCCGATCTTCGCGGGGGTGGGGTCGTGTTGAAGGGGTATGTCCGAGGGGCGGACGCCCCTCGGGAGGCGAAGACGCACGGTCACCGGCAGTCTTGTCGTATCCGCTCATTTGAGGGGCACGAGCAAGGGGGGAGGGCCGTCCGGCGGGGGTAGGCTCGACACCGCCGGTACACCCTCCGTCACCGGCTTCAGACATGTGGAGAGGAGCCCTGACCCAGGGTGAGCACTAAGCCGACCACCACAGACCTCGAGTGGACCGATTTGGACCAGCGGGCCGTTGACACCGCCCGCGTCCTGGCAGCGGACGCCGTACAGAAGGTCGGCAACGGCCATCCCGGTACGGCGATGAGCCTGGCGCCCGTCGCGTACACCCTCTTCCAGAAGGTGATGCGCCACGACCCGGCCGACCCCTCGTGGGTCGGGCGCGACCGCTTCGTGCTCTCCGCCGGCCACTCGTCCCTGACCCTCTACACCCAGCTGTACCTGGGTGGCTTCGGTCTCGAACTGGACGACCTCAAGGCGTTCCGGACCTGGGGCTCGAAGACCCCCGGCCACCCGGAGTACGGCCACACCGCCGGCGTGGAGACGACCACCGGCCCGCTGGGCCAGGGCGTCGCCAACGCGGTGGGCATGGCGATGGCCGCCCGCTTCGAGCGCGGTCTCTTCGACCCGGAGGCGCCGGCCGGCACCTCCCCGTTCGACCACCACATCTACGCGATCGCCGGCGACGGCTGCCTCCAGGAGGGCATCTCCGCGGAGGCGTCCTCGCTCGCCGGCCACCAGAAGCTCGGCAACCTGATCCTGCTGTGGGACGACAACCACATCTCGATCGAGGGCGACACCGAGACGGCCGTCTCCGAGGAGACGACGAAGCGGTACGAGGCGTACGGCTGGCACGTGCAGCGCGTCGAGCCGCAGGAGAACGGCGACCTGGACCCGGTCGCGCTGTACGCGGCGATCCGCGCGGCCGAGGCCGAGACCGAGCGCCCGTCGTTCATCGCGATGCGTTCGATCATCGCCTGGCCCGCCCCGAACGCGCAGAACACCGAGGCCGCGCACGGCTCGGCGCTCGGCGACGACGAGGTCGCGGCCACCAAGCGCGTCCTGGGCTTCGACCCGGAGAAGACCTTCGAGGTCTCCGACGAGGTCATCGCGCACACCCGCGCGCTCGGCGACCGGGGCCGCGAGGCCCGCGCCGCGTGGGAGAAGTCCTTCGCCGCGTGGCGCACGGCCAACCCGGAGCGGGCGGCGGAGTTCGACCGCATCGAGTCGAACGAGCTGCCCAAGGGCTGGGCGGAGAAGCTGCCGGTCTTCGAGCCGGGCAAGGGCGTCGCCACCCGTGCCGCCTCGGGCCAGGTGCTCAAGGCGCTCGGCGCGGTCATCCCCGAGCTGTGGGGCGGCTCGGCCGACCTGGCCGGCTCGAACAACACGACGATCGACAAGGACTCGTCGTTCCTGCCCGCGGGCAACCCGCTGCCGGAGGCCGACCCGTACGGCCGCACGATCCACTTCGGCATCCGCGAGCACTCGATGGCCGCCGAGATGAACGGCATCGCGCTGCACGGCAACACGCGGATCTACGGCGGCACCTTCCTGGTGTTCTCCGACTACATGCGCAACGCGGTGCGCCTGTCGGCCCTGATGCACCTGCCCGTGACGTACGTCTGGACCCACGACTCGATCGGTCTGGGCGAGGACGGCCCGACGCACCAGCCGGTGGAGCACCTGGCCTCGCTGCGCGCGATCCCGGGTCTGAACCTGGTCCGTCCGGCCGACGCCAACGAGACCGCCCTGGCGTGGCGCGAGATCATGCAGCGCCACACCAAGGTCTTCGGCAAGGGCGCCCCGCACGGTCTGGCGCTCACCCGCCAGGGCGTGCCGACGTACGCGCCGAACGAGGACACGGTCAAGGGCGGCTACGTGCTGTTCGACGCCGAGGGACCCGCCGGGCGGAGCACGGAGCCCGAGGTGGTCCTGATCGCGACCGGTTCCGAGGTGCACCTGGCCGTCGAGGCCCGCGAGCAGCTCCAGGCCGCCGGTACGCCCACCCGGGTGGTGTCGATGCCGTCCGTGGAGTGGTTCGAGGAGCAGGACCAGGCGTACAAGGACTCCGTCCTGCCGCCGTCGGTCCGCGCCCGGGTCGCGGTCGAGGCCGGCATCGGCCTGACCTGGCACAAGTACGTCGGTGACGCCGGCCGGATCGTCTCCCTGGAGCACTTCGGCGCCTCGGCGGACGCGAAGGTCCTCTTCCGCGAGTTCGGGTTCACGCCCGAGGCGATCGTCGCCGCCGCCCGGGAATCGATCGACGCCGCCGCGCGCTGACACCGAATACGTACGACTTAGTGGAGATGCAATTCCCATGACAGACGCTCTCAAGCGCCTCTCCGACGAAGGCGTCGCGATCTGGCTGGACGACCTCTCGCGCCAGCGGATCACCTCCGGCAACCTGGCCGAGCTGATCGACCAGAGCCACGTGGTCGGGGTCACGACCAACCCGTCCATCTTCCAGAAGGCCATCTCCGAGGGCCACGGCTACGACCAGCAGCTCTCCGACCTCGCCGCCCGCCGGGTGACCGTCGAGGAGGCCATCCGCATGATCACGACGGCGGACGTCCGGGACGCCGCCGACATCCTGCGCCCGGTCTTCGACGCGACGGACGGCCAGGACGGCCGGGTCTCCATCGAGGTGGACCCCCGGCTGGCCCACGACACCAAGGCCACCGTCGCCGAGGCCAAGCAGCTCGCCTGGCTGGTCGACCGGCCCAACGCCCTGATCAAGATCCCGGCCACCGAGGCGGGCCTGCCGGCGATCACCGAGGTCATCGGCCTCGGCATCAGCGTCAACGTCACGCTGATCTTCTCCCTGGAGCGCTACCGCCTGGTCATGGACGCCTACCTGGCGGGTCTGGAGAAGGCCCGCGAGCGCGGCCTGGACCTCTCCGAGATCCACTCGGTGGCCTCCTTCTTCGTCTCCCGCGTGGACACGGAGGTCGACAAGCGCCTGGACGGCATCGGCACCGACGAGGCCGAGGCGCTCAAGGGCAAGGCCGCCCTGGCCAACGCCCGTCTGGCCTACGAAGCGTACGAGGAGGTCTTCTCCGGCGAGCGCTGGGAGGCCCTCGACAAGGCGCACGCCAACAAGCAGCGCCCGCTGTGGGCCTCGACCGGCGTCAAGGACCCGGCGTACAAGGACACCCTGTACGTGGTGGACCTGGTCGCCCCCGGCACGGTCAACACCATGCCGGAGGCCACCCTGGAGGCCACCGCCGACCACGGCGAGGTCACCGGCGACACGATCCGCGGCACGTACGACGCGTCCCGCGAGGTCCTGGAGGCCGTGGCGAAGCTGGGCATCGGCTACGACGAGGTCGTACAGCTCCTGGAGGACGAGGGCGTCCAGAAGTTCGAGGCGGCCTGGAACGACCTGCTCAAGTCCACCGAGGCGGAGCTGAAGCGCCTCGCACCTTCGGAGGCGTAAGCACTTTGAGCGCAGTCCACGGAGCCAACCCGCTCCGTGACGCCGCAGACCGACGGCTCCCGCGCATCGCGGGGCCGTCGGGTCTGGTGATCTTCGGCGTCACGGGCGATTTGTCCCGTAAGAAGCTGATGCCTGCCGTCTACGACCTGGCCAACCGCGGCCTGCTGCCGCCGGGCTTCTCGCTCGTCGGCTTCGCCCGGCGCGAGTGGCAGGACGAGGACTTCGCCCAGGAGGTCTACGAGGCCGTCAAGCAGCACTCGCGCACCCCGTTCCGCGAGGAGGTGTGGCAGCAGCTGATCCAGGGGATGCGGTTCGTCCAGGGCGACTTCGACGACGACGAGGCGTTCGAACAGCTGAAGACCACCGTCGAGGAGCTGGACAAGGCCCAGGGAACCGGCGGCAACTTCGCCTTCTACCTGTCGGTCCCGCCGAAGTTCTTCCCCAAGGTCGTCCAGCAGCTCAAGAAGCACGGGCTCGCCGACCAGAAGAACGGTTCCTGGCGCCGCGCGGTCATCGAGAAGCCCTTCGGGCACGACCTGGCCTCCGCCAAGGAGCTCAACGAGGTCGTCCACGAGGTCTTCCCGCCGCACGAGGTCTTCCGGATCGACCACTACCTCGGCAAGGAGACCGTCCAGAACATCCTGGCGCTCCGCTTCGCCAACACCCTCTTCGAGCCGATCTGGAACCGGTCGTACGTCGACCACGTGCAGATCACCATGGCCGAGGACATCGGCATCGGCGGCCGCGCCGGCTACTACGACGGCATCGGCGCCGCCCGTGACGTCATCCAGAACCACCTGCTCCAACTGCTCGCGCTGACCGCGATGGAGGAGCCCGCCTCCTTCGACGCCGACGCGCTGGCCGCCGAGAAGACCAAGGTCCTCGGCGCGGTGAAGCTGCCCGGAGACCTGGCGGCGACCACGGTCCGCGGCCAGTACGCGGCCGGGTGGCAGGGCGGCGAGAAGGCCGTCGGCTACCTCCAGGAAGACGGCATCGACCCGAAGTCGAAGACCGACACCTACGCGGCCGTGAAGCTGGAGATCGACAACCGCCGCTGGGCGGGCGTCCCCTTCTATCTGCGCACCGGCAAGCGCCTGGGCCGCCGCGTCACCGAGATCGCGGTCGTCTTCCAGCGCGCCCCGCACTCCCCCTTCGACCACACGGCGACCGAGGAGCTCGGGCGCAACGCCATCGTCATCCGGGTCCAGCCGGACGAGGGCGTGACGGTGCGGTTCGGCTCCAAGGTGCCCGGCACCCAGATGGAGATCCGGGACGTGTCGATGGACTTCGCGTACGGCGAGTCCTTCACGGAGTCCAGCCCGGAGGCGTACGAGCGGCTCATCCTCGATGTCCTGCTCGGCGACTCGAACCTCTTCCCGAGGGTCGAGGAGGTCGAGCTGTCCTGGAAGATCCTCGACCCGATCGAGAGGTTCTGGGACGAGCACGGCACGCCCGCGCAGTACCAGGCCGGGACCTGGGGCCCGGTCGAGGCGGACGAGATGCTCGCACGAGACGGCAGGAGCTGGCGCCGGCCATGAAGACCGACCTGACGGACACCACGTCCTCCAAGATCAACAAGGCGCTGGTGCTCGGGCGGCGGGCGATCGGGGCGCCGGCCGTCGGCATGGTGCTCACCCTCGTCATCGTCACCGACGAGGAGAACGCCTACGACGCGCTCAAGGCGGCCAACGAGGCGTCCCGCGAGCACCCCTCGCGGACCCTCGTCGTCATCAAGAGGGTCTCGCGCTCGCCGCGGGACCGCGCCACGGCGCGGCTCGACGCCGAGGTCCGCCTCGGCGCCGACGCCACCACCGGCGAGACGGTGGTGCTCCGGCTGTACGGCGAGGTCGTCGACCACGCCCAGTCGGTGGTGCTGCCGCTGCTCCTCCCCGACGCGCCCGTGGTCGTCTGGTGGCCGGTGGACGCGCCGAGCAACCCGGCGAAGGACCCGCTGGGCGCGCTCGCCCAGCGCCGGGTGACCGACACCTACGCCGCCGTGCAGCCCGTCGAGGCGCTGACGGCGCTGGCGGAGTCGTACACCCCGGGCGACACGGACCTGTCGTGGACCCGGATCACCCCGTGGCGTTCGATGCTCGCCGCCGCGCTCGACCAGGTGGCGTGCGAGGTCACCTCCGCCGAGGTGGAGGGCGAGGAGTTCAACCCGAGCGTCGAACTGCTGGCGATGTGGGTGGCGGACCGGCTGAAGGTGCCGGTGCGCCGCACGAAGTCGGCGGGCCCGGGGCTCACCTCCGTACGCCTGGAGACCACCTCCGGGCCGATCGTGCTCGACCGGCCGGACGGCTCGCTCGCGACGCTCTGCATCCAGGGGCAGCCCGACCGCGGGGTGGCGCTCAAGCGCCGCGACACGGCCGAGCTGATCGCGGAGGAGCTGCGCCGGCTCGACCCGGACGACACCTACGCCGCGGCGCTCCGGTTCGGTGTGGGGCGGCTCGACGAGCGGGCGGCCGTCACCGCGCCCGCACCGGACGGGAAGACCGCGGACGCCGGGACCGGTGCCGAGGAGGCCGGGACCGGTGCCGAGGAGGCCGGGGCCGCTCCCCCGGCTCCCGCCGCTCCCGCTCCCGCCGCGAAGAAGGCCCCGG
Organism: Streptomyces sp. NPDC041191; assembly: GCF_055591945.1. Lineage (NCBI taxonomy): Bacteria > Bacillati > Actinomycetota > Actinomycetes > Kitasatosporales > Streptomycetaceae > Streptomyces > Streptomyces sp. NPDC041191. The sequence continues at coordinate 116,430 of NZ_JBVIZC010000001.1, forward strand.
CCAAGAAGGCGGCGAACAAGTGAGCACCCCCGAGCTGGTCGTCCACCGCGACAAGGAGCTGATGGCTCAGGCCGCCGCGGCCCGGCTGATCACCCGGATCGTGGACGCCCAGGCCACCCGCGGCTCCGCCTCGGTGGTGCTGACCGGCGGACGCAACGGCAACGGCCTGCTGTCGGCGCTGGGCGCGGCGCCCGCCCGGGACGCGATCGACTGGTCGCGCCTCGACCTGTGGTGGGGCGACGAGCGCTTCCTGCCCGGGGGCGACCCCGAGCGGAACGTCACCCAGGCCCGTGAGGCCCTGCTCGACCGGGTGCCGCTGGACCCCGCGCGGGTGCACGCCATGCCGGCCTCGGACGGACCGTACGACGACGTCGACGCCGCCGCGGCCGCCTACGCGGAGGAGCTGGCCGCGGCGGCGGGTCCCGGCGGGCAGGTGCCGGCCTTCGACGTGCTGATGCTGGGCGTCGGCCCGGACACGCACGTGGCCTCGCTCTTCCCGGAGCTGCCCGGGGTGCGCGAGACGGAGCGGACGGTGGTCGGGGTGCACGGCGCGCCGAAGCCGCCGCCGCTGCGGATCTCGCTGACGCTTCCGGCGATCCGGTCGGCGGCCGAGGTCTGGCTGCTCGCGGCCGGCGAGGACAAGGCGAAGGCCGCGGCGATCGCGCTGTCCGGCGCGGGCGAGGTGCAGGCCCCGGCGGCCGGTGCCCGCGGCCGGTCGCGCACGCTGTGGCTGCTCGACGCGGCGGCGGCCTCGGAACTGCCGCGGAGCCTGTACCCGTCGGCCACGGCCTGACCGTACGTCCCGGAGGCCCGGCGGACCCCCCGGTGGGCCGGGCCTCCGGCACGTCCGCCGGTGCCGGGAAGGACGCGGGGAGGCCCGGTACGGCCCGGGCGGTGAAAGGCCGGCCCCGGCCCCGTACCGTGCTCTCCCCCGCTCCCCCTCACGTCGTTACCGGCCGCGCACCGAGCGGTAGGCGGCGACCAGTCCGGCGGTCGAGCTGTCGAGCCCTCCGGCCGCTCCGGTCTCTCCGTCTCCCGTCAGAACCGGTTCGATCCGCTTGGCGAGGACCTTGCCCAGCTCGACGCCCCACTGGTCGAAGGAGTCGATGTTCCAGATCGCGCCCTGGACGAAGACCTTGTGCTCGTAGAGCGCGATCAGCTGTCCGAGGACGGACGGGGTGAGCGCGTCGGCGAGGATCGTGGTGGTGGGGTGGTCGCCCCGGAAGGTCTTGTGCGGGACCAGCTCCTCGGGGACGCCCTCGGCCCGGACCTCCTCGGGCGTCTTGCCGAAGGCGAGCGCCTGGGTCTGGGCGAAGAAGTTCGCCATGAGCAGGTCGTGCTGGGCGGCGAGGCCGGGCGCCAGGTCGTCCACGGGGCGGGCGAAGCCGATGAAGTCGGCCGGGATCAGCTTGGTCCCCTGGTGGATCAACTGGTAGTACGCGTGCTGGCCGTTGGTCCCGGGGGTGCCCCAGACCACGGGTCCGGTCTGCCAGTCGACCCGGTCGCCCTCGCGGTCCACCGACTTGCCGTTGGACTCCATGTCGAGCTGCTGGAGGTAGGCGGTGAACTTCGACAGGTAGTGCGAGTACGGCAGGACGGCGTGCGACTGGGCGTCGAAGAAGTCGCCGTACCAGACGCCGAGGAGGCCGAGGAGGAGCGGGGCGTTCTCCTCGGGCGGGGCGGTGCGGAAGTGCTCGTCGACGAGGTGGAAGCCGTCGAGCATCTGGCGGAAGCGCTCCGGGCCGATGGCGATCATCACGGAGAGGCCGATGGCGGAGTCGAAGGAGTAGCGGCCGCCGACCCAGTCCCAGAACTCGAACATGTTCGCGGTGTCGATGCCGAACTCCTCGACCTTGCCGGCGTTGGTCGAGAGGGCCACGAAGTGCTTGGCCACGGCGCTCTGGCCGGCCCGGAGGCCGGTGAGGAGCCAGTCGCGGGCGGAGGTGGCGTTGGTGATCGTCTCGATGGTGGTGAAGGTCTTCGAGGCGACGATGAACAGCGTCTCGGCGGGGTCGAGGTCGTGGAGGGCCTCGTGCAGGTCGGCGCCGTCGACGTTGGAGACGAAACGGAACGTCAGGTCCCGCTGCGTGTAGGCGCGCAGGGCCTCGTAGGCCATGGCGGGACCGAGGTCGGAGCCGCCGATGCCGATGTTCACGATGTTCTTGATCGGCTTGCCGGTGTGACCGGTCCACTCCCCCGAGTGGATCTTGTCGGAGAAGGCGCCCATCCGGTCGAGGACGGCGTGGACGGCGGGGACGACGTTCTCCCCGTCGACCTCGATCACGGCGTCGCGGGGGGCGCGCAGCGCGGTGTGGAGGACCGCGCGGTCCTCGGTGGTGTTGATCTTCTCGCCGCGGAACATGGCGTCGCGCAGCTCGGCCACGCCGGTGGCGGCCGCCAGCTCCCGCAGCAGGGTCAGCGTCTCGCCGGTGACGAGGTGCTTGGAGTAGTCCAGGTAGAGGTCGCCGACCCGCAGGGTGAGGTCGGTGCCGCGCGTCGGGTCGGCGGCGAACAGGTCGCGCAGATGGGGTTCGCCCAGCTGCTCACGGTGCTTGCCGAGGGCCGCCCACTCGGGCAGCCGGTTGAGCCTGGTACGGCCTTCGTTCTTCATCTCGGACATCGCCCACTTCTTCTCGTACGTGTCTGCCCCGCTGCCCTTCCAACCTAATTGATCAGAGGCGTCAACGACGCGACGGCGAGCGCGAACAGCGCCGCCGCGACGAGGACGGGCGCGTGCGGTCCCCAGCCGGCGGCCGCGGCGCCGCCGAGGAGGGCGCCGAGCGGCGCGCCCGCGACGGCGAGGGTGCGGAAGGCCGCGGCGACCCGGCCGAGCAGCCCCTCCGGAGTCCTCTCCTGCATGAGGGTGGTCTGCTGGACGTTCCACACGGTCCCCATGAAGCCGAACACCGCCATGGCCCCGGCGGACACCGCCAGGAGGGGCACCGTCCCCATCAGGACCAGGCAGCCGGTCTGGACCGTCCCGGCGAGGAGCACCGCGCGCGTCCGCCCGGTCCGGGCGCCGATCCGCCGGGCGAGGAAGCCGCCCGCGACGCCGCCGGCCGCGTAGGCGGTGACCGTTGCCGCGTAGCCCGTCTGTCCGGCGCGCAGGCCGTCGGTGACGTGGACGACGAGGGTGGCGATGAGGGCGCCCATCCCGGTGTTGCAGAGGGTGGTGGCGGCGCAGAGCCACCGCAGGGTCCGGTCCGCGCGCAGGACGGCGATCCCCTCGGCCGTCTCGGTCCGCAGGGTGGACCCGGCCGGGCGGGGCGGCCGGGCGGGCGGGGCGGTCCGCAGCGAGGCGATGAGGAGCGCGGCCAGGACGTAGGTGGCGGCGTCGGCCGCGTACGGCACGGCGGGGCCGGCGAGGAGCAGGAGGGGCACCAGGGGCGCGGCGAGGAGGCCGCCCGCGAGCTGCTGACCGGTCGTCAGGCGCGCGTTGGCCCCGGCCAGGGCGCCGGCGGGGACGAGGGCGGGGAGCAGGGCGGTGGCCGCGTTGTCGAAGAGGGTCTGCAGGGTGGTGAGGGCGAAGGCGAGGACGAGCAGCAGGGCGATGCCGGCGTGGCCCAGCGCGACGGCTGCGGCGAAGGCGGCCATGAGTCCGGCCCGGACGAGGTCGACGGTCCACATGGCCCGCCGCTGGTCGACCCGGTCGGCGACGGCTCCGCCGACGAGCCCGAAGAGCAGCCAGGGCAGGAAGCCGCAGGCGGTGACGGAGGCGATGAGGAGGGGGTCGTCGGTGAGGGAGACGGAGAGCAGGGGGAGCGCGGCGGTGCGCAGGGAGTCGCCGAAGCGGGAGACGACGGCGGCCGTCCACAGGCGCCCGAAGCCGCCCCGCCAGGTGGGCGCGGCCCTGTCGTCCACCGCCGTCGTCGCCGCCATGTCTCCCCCTCGGCCCGGTGCTTCCCCGTCCGTCCGACCGTAGGGGACGCCACTGACAACGGCGGTCCGGAAGGGGGCGGGAACGGCGGACGGGCCTTGCCCGCGAACCGAGTTCGCGGGCAAGGCCCGTCCGTCACACCGTCACACCGTCACGCCGTTCAGATCTCGCCGCGCAGTTTGGCGAGGGCCTCGGCGAGGATCGCCTCGCCGTCCGCGTCGCTGCGCCGTTCGCGCACGTACGCGAGATGGGTCTTGTACGGCTCCGTGCGCGGCGGGTCCGGCGGGTTGTCCCGGTCCTGGCCGGCCGGGAAGCCGCAGCGCGGGCAGTCCCAGGTCTCCGGGACCTGTGCGTCGCTGGCGAAGCTCGGCTGTGTCTCGTGCCCGTTCGAGCACCAGAAGGAGATGCGGAGGCGCGGCGCCGACTCGCCCCGCTCGGCCTCGCCCATCGGCCCCGCTCCGACCCGGCTTCCCCGGATCGCGTTGCCACTTGCCACGGTCGTAACTCCCTGCGTGATGGTGCTCGAAGATGCCCCAGTCTACGTAAGGCCCAACGCGCGTCCAGTGGTTGGAGTCACCCGTCCAGCTTCATCAGCAGACCGAGCACCACAATGCAGGCGAACCAGAGCAGACCGACCACGACGGTGATCCGGTCCAGGTTGCGCTCGGCGACCGAGGAGCCGCCGACGGAGGACTGCATGCCGCCACCGAACATGTCGGAGAGGCCGCCACCCTTCCCCTTGTGCATCAGCACGAGCAGCATCAGCAGCGCGCTGAAGACGATCAGGGCGATCGAGAACCCCATAACCACGGCTGGACCAACTTCCTCGGACTTATACGGACGGGGGCCGGGCGCCTGCCCGACCCCCGCAAGGGTACGACGTAACTCCGCTACCGCATACTCACTGGTCGCGGAAGCGAACGATCCTGACGAACTCCGCGTCGTCCAGCGCCGCGCCGCCCACCAGGGCGCCGTCGACGTCCGGCTGCGCCATGATGGCGGCGACGTTGCCCGACTTGACCGAGCCGCCGTACTGGATGCGGACCTTGTCGGCCAGCTCCTGGGAGTACAGCTCGGCGAGCCGGCCGCGGATCGCGCCGCAGACCTCCTGCGCGTCCTCGGGGGTGGCGACCTCGCCGGTGCCGATGGCCCACACCGGCTCGTACGCGATCACGATCGTCTCGGCCTGCTCGGCGGGGACGTCCTTCAGGCCGCCGTCGAGCTGGGCGAGGGTGTGCTCGACCTGCTGTCCGGCCCTGCGGACCTCCAGGCCCTCGCCGACGCAGAGGATCGGGGTCACGCCGTGCCGGAAGGCGGCCTTCACCTTGGCGTTGCAGACCTCGTCGTCCTCGGCGTGGTACTGGCGGCGCTCGGAGTGGCCGACCGCCACGTAGGAGCACTTCAGCTTGGACAGCATCAGGCCCGAGACCTCACCGGTGTAGGCGCCGGAGTCGTGGGCCGAGATGTCCTGGGCGCCGTACTTGATCTTCAGCTTGTCGCCGTCGACCAGGGTCTGGACGGACCGCAGGTCGGTGAAGGGGACCAGGACGGCGACCTCGACGGCGTCGTAGTCCTTGTCGGTCAGGGCGAAGGCGAGCTTCTGGACGTGGGCGATGGCCTCGAGGTGGTTGAGGTTCATCTTCCAGTTGCCCGCCATCAGCGGGGTGCGGGTGCTCACGGGTGTTCAGTCCTCCAGTGCGGCGAGGCCGGGAAGCGTCTTGCCCTCGAGGTATTCGAGGGAGGCGCCGCCGCCGGTCGAGATGTGGCCGAACTTCGTCTCGTCGAAGCCCAGGTTGCGGACGGCCGCGGCGGAGTCGCCGCCGCCGACCACGGTGAAGCCCTTGCTGTCGATGAGCGCCTGCGCGACCGCGCCGGTGCCCTTCGCGTAGTCGGGGTGCTCGGCGACGCCGACGGGGCCGTTCCAGAAGACGGTCTCCGCGTCGGTGATCTTCGAGGCGAACAGCTCGCGGGTCCGGGGGCCGATGTCGAGGCCCTCCTTGTCCGCGGGGATCTTGTCGGCGTCGACCGTCTCGTACTCGGCCGGCGCCTTGGTCTTGAGGTCGGGGAACTCCGTGGAGACCAGCACGTCGACCGGGAGGACCAGCTCGACGCCGTTCTTCTCGGCGCGCTCCATGTACTCGGTGACGACCGGGATCTGGTCCTCCTGGAGGAGGGAGATGCCGACCTCGTACCCCTTGGCCCTGAGGAAGGTGTACGCCATGCCGCCGCCGATCAGGAGGCGGTCGGCCTTGCCGAGCAGCTCGTCGATGACGGCGAGCTTGTCGGAGACCTTGGCGCCGCCGAGGACGACGGTGTAGGGGCGCCTGACGTCGTCGGTCAGCTTCTTCAGGACGCCGACCTCGGTGGCGATGAGGTAGCCGGCGGCGTGCGGGAGGCGGGCCGGGAGGTCGTAGACCGAGGCGTGCTTGCGGTGCACGGCGCCGAAGCCGTCGCCGACGTACAGGTCGGCGAGGGCGGCGAGCCGGTCGGCGAAGGCGCCGCGCTCGGCGTCGTCCTTGGAGGTCTCTCCGGGGTTGAAGCGGAGGTTCTCCAGGACGGCGACCCGGCCGTTCTCCAGGCCCGCGACGGTCGCGGCGGCGGAGTCGCCGACCGTGTCGGTCGCGAACGCCACGTCGGTGCCGAGCAGTTCGCCGAGGCGCGCGGCGGCCGGCGCGAGGGAGAACGCCGGGTCGGGCTCGCCCTTGGGGCGGCCCAGGTGCGAGGCGACCACGACCCGGGCACCGGCGTCCGCGAGCGCCCTGACGGTGGGGACGACGGCGCGGATGCGTCCGTCGTCGGTGATGGCGGTGCCGTCGAGCGGCACGTTGAGGTCGGCGCGGACGAACACCCGCTTGCCTTCGACGCCCTCGTGGAGGAGCTCGTCGATCGTCTTCATCTGTTACCTGACTCCTTGGTACGCGGTGGAGCACACGAACAGGGCTCGCGCAGCGCGTCGTTGCGCTGCCCGAGCCCTGCTCACATCGGAGGCCCGCCCTGAAGCTTAGAGCCGGCCGCCGACGAAGACGGTGAGGTCGACGAGACGGTTGGAGTAGCCCCACTCGTTGTCGTACCAGCCGAGGATCTTGACCGACTTGCCGTCCTGGACCATGGTCAGGGAGGCGTCGAAGGTGCAGGACGCCGGGTCGCCCACGATGTCGGAGGAGACGATCGGGTCCTCGGTGTAGAACAGGAAGCCCTTGAGGTCGCCGTCCTCGGCGGCCTTCTTGAACGCGGCGTTGACCTCGTCCCGGGTGACCTCGCGGTCCAGGGTGACGACGAGGTCGGTGGCGGAGCCGGTGGGGACCGGGACGCGCATCGCGATGCCGTCGAGCTTGCCCTTGAGCTGCGGGAGGACCAGGGCGGTGGCCTTCGCGGCACCGGTCGTGGTCGGGATGATGTTCTCCGCGGCGGCACGGGCGCGGCGCAGGTCCTTGTGCGGGAAGTCCAGGATGCGCTGGTCGTTGGTGTACGCGTGGACCGTGGTCATCAGGCCCCTGACGATGCCGAAGTTCTCGTCGAGAACCTTGGCCATCGGCGCCACGCAGTTGGTGGTGCAGGAGGCGTTGGAGATGACGTGGTGGTTCGCCGGGTCGTACTTGTCCTGGTTGACGCCCATGACGATGGTGATGTCCTCGTCCTTGGCCGGAGCCGAGATGAGGACCTTCTTGGCGCCGCCGGCGAGGTGCTTCTCGGCGTCCGCCTTCTTGGTGAAGATGCCGGTCGACTCGATGACGACGTCGACGCCCAGTTCGCCCCAGGGGAGGTCGGCCGGGTCCCGCTCGGACAGCACCTTGATGGTGCGGCCGTCGACGGTGATGGTGTTCTCGGTGTGGGTCACCTCGGCCTTGAGGCGTCCCAGGATGGTGTCGTACTTCAGCAGGTGGGCCGTGGTCGCGGTGTCACCCAGGTCATTGACAGCCACGATCTCGATGTCGGCACCCTGCTCAAGGAGCGCGCGGAAGTAGTTCCGGCCGATGCGGCCAAAGCCGTTGATGCCTACGCGGATCGTCACGAACCGATCTCCTCGTTAGGTACGCCGGTGTGTTCGACGCCGGCGAGATTCTTGTTTTTGGGATGTCCCCGACCACCTACGACCCTACCCCCCCGGGCCCCCGGGAGTGACATCGAGCGCATCCGGGTGAGCCCGGATAGTGAGGAAGAAGGGCCGGCGGCCCGTACCTACCGATAGGTAAGGGCCGCCGTGGGTCTTTTGTCCCGACTACTCTCCGTCAACAGTGGCGAGTCTCCGCCGCGGCGTGTCAGCGGTGGAGGAACCGGAGGGCGCGGCCGACGAGCCGTGCCCGTTCCGCCGCCCCGGACACGTGCTCCAGGCCGTAGCCGAGGAGGACGGTGTCCCGGGTGGTGACGGCCGCCCACGAGTGGAAGAGCGCTGCGGAGCGCGTCCAGTCGGCGCCGTTGCCGGGGCTGCCGGCCGGGGCGCCCGGCGTGGACCAGGCGCCGAGGGAGGTCTCGAACCCCTCGGCCTCGGTGGTGGCGCCGGTGACGAGCCGGGTGTCGTCGACGAAGGCGCCCGTCCCGCCCGTACCGGGGTCGGAGACGTACGAGATCGAGAGCTCGACCTTCCTGCCCGCCCAGGCGCTCAGGTCGACGGACGCCTGCCGCCAGCCGTTGGAGGGGCCGGTGAAGGCGTTCCACGAGCCGGTGGTGCCGGTGGCGGCGCAGCCGTCCTCGCCGACGGTGAGGTAATGGGCGAGGAAGGGGTGGCCCCGGACGTAGTAGCCCTCGCCGCAGTCGGCCGGCGGTTCGGCGGAGGTGCCGCCGTTGGCGTCGGGGAGGGTCGTCCAGTCGTCCTGGCCGACGGTGTGGGCCTCGACGACGAGGTTGTCGTAGCCGGGTTCGGTGTCGTGGCTGACCTGAAAGTCCAGGCGGGGCTTCGCGTCCGCCCCGACACCGGTGAGGTCGACGGTCCTGCTGAGCCGGGCCCAGGTGTCGTCGGCGTGCCGGAGCGCGGCGAAGGAGGCGCCCTCGGCGGGCTCGAAGGGGGTGCGGACGCCCGGGTAGTCGCCGGCGGAGGCGCTGCTCGCGAACTGCGGGAAGTCCTCCGGCTTCAGGGTGTCCGAGGTGACGGTGTACGCGCCGGCGTCGTCCAGCGGGTTGTCAGCGGTGCCGGTGAGGCCGGCGCGGACGCCCGCGAAGGCCCCGGTGCCGGCGAAGGCGGGCGGGGTCTTCAGGCCGGCGCGGTGGTGGGCGCCGAGGTAGTACTGCGCGAAGTCGTTGGTCTCGGCGGGTCCGACCCGGGTGAGCCCGCCGGCCTTCTCGCCGGCGTTGATCAGCCTGCCGCCCTCGTTGAGGTAGGAGCGGACGGCGAGCTCGGCGGCGCCGGAGGGGCTGCCCGCGCCGGTGTACCAGACGACGGCGCCGAAGTGGGAGAGGACGCCGAGGGCGTCCGGGGCTCCCTGGACGGCGACGTCCCAGACGGCGGCCCGGCGGCCGTTGTCGGCGAGCGCCTTCACGTACGCGGCGGCGTGGCGCCCGGCGGTGGTGCCGCCCTCGTCGGCGAGGACGAGGACGTCGCCGCGGGGCCGCTCGGCCACCCGGTACGTGAAGGGGGTGGAGGCGGTGGCCCGGCCCTCGCGGGTGCGGGCGGTGAACCAGACCTGGACCGAGTCGCCGGGCCGGGCGCCCTCGACCACGCCCCGGTACTCGTCGAAGTAGAGGTTGTCCTCCCCGCCGTAGGTCTCGCCGCCCTTCCAGGCGCTGAGCTGCCCGGTGCGGACGCGGCCGCCGTTGACGCGGTACGCGAGGGCCTTGCCGCGCAGCGACTTGCGGGCGGTGACGGCGACCTCCTGCTCCCCGCCGCGGGCGTAGGAGGTGGTGAAGGTCTTCGGCGTGAAGTCGGGGGCCTCGATGCCGACCGGAGAGACGGGCCGGTCCGGGTGGGCGGCGGTCTCGGCGACGGCGAGCGCGAAGGGCACGTTCTTGGCGAACTCCGCCCGGATCAGCTTCTCGTCGTCCGGGAAGGTGAAGACGGAGGCGCAGTCGGCCGGGTTCCAGGCGTCGTTCGGGTCGAGCCGGGAGGCGGTGGCGCAGGTCGACATCTCCGGGGTGAACATCTGCATCCCGTTGACGTTGGCGGCGTGTCCGTCCGCCTCGCCGTTGGTGATGTACAGCTCGGAGGAGACCTGCGGCCGGTAGCCGGGCACGGCGGAGTTCTCGGGGGTGCCGGCGAGGGCCTTGAGGGCGACGTCGTCGGGGGTGCCGGTGGCGACCTGCCAGCCGACGCCGTACAGCAGGAGCTGGGCGGCCGAGTGGTAGTTGATGCCGTACGCGAAGCCGACGCGCTTCTGGAAGGCGTCGAGGGCCCTGGTCTCGGGCTCCGACATGGGGCCCTTGCCGCGGAAGGTCTCGTCGGCCGGGTCGGGGGACGAGCCCTCGTTGTCGTAACCCCACTTGTAGGCGAAGTTGCGGTTGAGGTCGACGCCGTCGCCGGGGCCGATCACGCCGTCGCCGTCGTTGTCGCGGAGGTTCTTGCGCCACTGCCGGTTGGCAGGGTCGGCGTGCGTGTAGTCGTAGCCGTCGGGGTTGGCGGAGAGCACGAACCACAGCTCGGTGGAGTCGACGATCCGGGTGATCCGCTCGTCCTTGCCGTAGCCGTCGAGGTAGAGGTGCATCAGCCGCCGGGTCATCTCGGGGGTGATCCACTCGCGCGCGTGCTGGTTGGACATGTACAGCGTGGCCGGTTTCGAACCGTCCCCGGTGTGCCGGGCGCCCTTGCTCACCTTGAGGACGAGGATGTCCTGGCCCCCGAGGGTCTTGCCGATGGAGACGACCTTGGTGAGTCCGGGGTGGGTCCGGGCGGTGTCCAGGATCTCCTGCTTGAGGCCGCCGGGGCCGCCGTACGGGCGGAAGACGCCGTCGCCCGCGGTGGCGACCCGCTTCTCGGCCCCGGCCGGCAACCGGTGCTCGGCGAGTTCGACGCCCTTGCCGCGCAGCTCCCCGGCCTGCGCGCCGGTGAGGAAGAGCTCGACCGCGGCGGTGCCCTTCGCGGGCACCCGTTCGGTCAGTTCGTGCGCGTCGGCGCCGGCTTCGAGGAGGAGCGGGACCTGTTCCCGGGTGACCTCGGCACGCCACACGGAGAGGGCGTCACCGCCGTGCCGGTCGTTCGGCTGCGCCCCGGCGGCGGGTGCCACCGCCACTCCGGCGATCAGCAGTGAAGCCGCGGCGAGGATCGATCTCGCTCTGCGTCTCATGAGCTCCCCTTGTGTCGTCTGCCTCGAAGGTGGAACGGTCTCGCGGGTGAACAGACGCCAGGCTCATGGGCGACCATGAGCCTGTCAAGGCCGCCGCGCGGAGCCACGAAAAAGCTGCCGGTGCCTCAGAAAGGCACCGGCAGCGCGGAGTTGGGGATTCCGTACGGGTCAGCCGACCAGGCTGTCGTCCAGCTCCTCGGCCAGGTTGGACTCGGTCCCGGGGATGCCCAGGTCCTGGGCCCGCTTGTCGGCCATGGCGAGCAGCCGGCGGATCCGGCCGGCCACCGCGTCCTTGGTCAGCGGCGGGTCGGCGAGCGCGCCCAGCTCCTCCAGGGACGCCTGCTTGTGCTCCATGCGGAGCCGGCCGGCGGCGGCGAGGTGCTCGGGCACTTCCTCGCCCAGGATCTCCAGGGCGCGCTGCACCCGGGCCCCGGCGGCGACCGCGGCACGGGCCGAGCGGCGCAGGTTGGCGTCGTCGAAGTTGGCCAGGCGGTTGGCGGTGGCGCGGACCTCGCGCCGCATCCGCCGCTCCTCCCAGGCGAGCACCGACTCGTGCGCGCCGAGCCGGGTGAGCAGGGCCCCGATCGCGTCGCCGTCGCGGACGACGACCCGGTCCACCCCCCGCACCTCGCGGGCCTTCGCCGCGATGGAGAGCCGGCGGGCGGCGCCGACGAGGGCGAGGGCGGCCTCGGGCCCCGGGCAGGTGACCTCCAGGGAGGAGGAGCGGCCGGGCTCGGTCAGCGAGCCGTGGGCGAGGAAGGCGCCGCGCCAGGCGGCCTCCGCGTCACAGGTGGCCCCGGAGACCACCTGCGGGGGGAGGCCCCGGATGGGGCGGCCCCGGCCGTCCACGAGGCCCGTCTGGCGGGCCAGCTGGTCGCCGCCGGCGACCACCCGCACCACGAAGCGCGAGCCGCGCCGCAGCCCGCCGGGGGCCATCACGATCAGTTCGGAACTGTGTCCGAAGATCTCCAGGATGTCCCGCTTCAGGCGGCGGGCCGCCATCGCCGTGTCCAGCTCCGCCTCGATCACGATGCGGCCGCTCACCAGGTGCAGCCCGCCCGCGAACCGCAGGATCGACGAGACCTCTGCCTTCCTGCAGCAGGTCCGGGTGACGGGAAGCCGGGAGATCTCGTCCTTCACCGCTGCCGTCATCGCCATGGGCCGATCCTTCCATGCATCCGAAAAATACGGTCGTACGCGGCGGCCAGCAGCTCCGGGTCGTGCTTCGCGGAGCCGTCGGACCCGGCCACCGGCGCCAGCTCGACCGCGGCGCCGAGCCGCTTGGCGGCGTCGGCGAGGGAGTCGCGGTCGGGCACGGCGGCCTCGTCGGCCAGCACCACGTCCAGGGCGAGTTTAGGGGCGTGTCGCCCCAAAACCTCCAAATGACGCTGCGGGGAGAAGCCGTCGGTTTCTCCGGGCTGCGGCGCGAGGTTCAGGGAGAGCACCTTGCGGGCCTTGGTCCCGGCCAGCGCGTCGAGGAGCTCGGGGACCAGGAGGTGCGGGATCACCGAGGAGAACCAGGAGCCGGGGCCCAGGACGACCCAGTCGGCGTCCAGGACGGCGGCGACCGCCTCGGGGACGGCCGGCGGGTCGTTCGGCACGAGGTGCACGGACTGCACCTCGCCGGGGGTGAGCGCCACGGTCGCCTGGCCGCACACGGTGTCCACGTCGTCCGGGCGCTCCGGGTCGTGGCCCCTGACCAGGGCCTGGAGCTCCAGGGGCACGGCGGACATGGGGAGCACCCGGCCCTGGGCGCCGAGCAGCAGTCCGACCAGGTCCAGGGCCTGGACGGGGTCGCCGAGCTGTTCCCAGAGGGCGACGATCAGCAGGTTGCCGACGGCGTGGCCGTTGATCTCGCCCTTGGACTGGAAGCGGTGCTGGATCACCCGGGCCCAGGTCTGGCCCCAGTCGTCGTCGCCGCAGAGCGCGGCGAGCGCCTTGCGCAGGTCGCCGGGGGGCAGGACGCCCAGCTCCTCCCGGAGCCGGCCGCTGGAGCCCCCGTCGTCGGCGACGGTGACGACGGCGGTGAGGTCGCCGGTGATCCGGCGGAGGGCGGCGAGGGAGGCCGAGAGGCCCATGCCCCCGCCCAGCGCGACGACCTTCGGCTGGGCGCCGCGTCTGCGGAGCGTACGCCGCACCGTGAGGGTGGAGGCACGCCGGCGGTACGGCTTCACTCGCGCCCCATGTCCCGGTGCACGACGACGGTCTCGACCCCTTCGGAGGCGAGGCGGGCGGCGAGGCGCTCGGCGGTGGCCACGGAGCGGTGCTTGCCGCCCGTGCAGCCGACCGCGATCGTCACGTACCGCTTGCCCTCGCGGCGGTAGCCCGCGGCGATCAGCTGGAGCAGCTCGGTGTAGCGGTCCAGGAACTCCTTGGCGCCGGGCTGGTTGTAGACGTAGTTCGACACCTCCTCGTTGAGGCCGGTGAAGGGGCGCAGCTCCGGGACCCAGTGCGGGTTCGGCAGGAAGCGCATGTCCACGACGAGGTCGGCGTCGACCGGCAGGCCGTACTTGAAGCCGAAGGACATCACGGTGGCCCGCAGCTCGGGCTCCTCGTCGCCGGCGAACTGGGCGTCCATCTTGGCGCGCAGCTCGTGGACGTTGAGGCTGGAGGTGTCGATCACCAGGTCGGCGTCGCCGCGCAGCTCGCGCAGCAGGTCGCGCTCGGCGGCGATGCCGTCGGTGATGCGGCCGTCGCCCTGGAGCGGGTGCGGCCTGCGGACCGACTCGAAGCGCCGGACCAGGGCCTCGTCGGAGGACTCCAGGAAGACGATCCGGCGGGTGACCCGCTTGGCGTCCAGGTCGGCGAGGGACTCCCGCAGGTTGTCGAAGAACTGCCGGCCGCGGACGTCCACGACGACCGCGATCCGGGCGACGTTGCCCTGGGAGCGGGCGCCGAGCTCCACCATGGTGGGGATCAGCGCGGGCGGCAGGTTGTCCACCACGAACCAGCCCAGGTCCTCCAGACACTTCGCGGCGGTGGACCGGCCGGCCCCGGACATGCCGGAGATGATCACCAGCTCGGGGATGGCCGCCTCGGCGCCGCTGCCGCCGGGGGTCTCCATGGTGCCCGTACTCACGTGTCCTGCTCCGTCTTCTCGGTGGTGCTCGTGGTGCCGTTCGCGCGCGGTCGTGCCGCGCCGTCCCCGTCGTCCTCCATGATCCCCCCTGCCGCCGTGTGCGCGGCGGGCGCGGGCGGGGCGGGGGGTCCGTCGTCCTCCCCGGTCGCCCCCGCCGCGTCCGCGGGGAGCGCGGCGGGGGGCATGTCGTCCTCCAGGATCTCGCCCGTCGCCATGTTGACGGCGGGGGCGGCCGGGACCGTCCGGGCGAGGGTCGCGACGACCGCCTCCGCGGTCTTCCGTCCCATGCCGGGAACCTCGCAGATCTGCTCGATCGTCGCCTGCCGGAGCCGTTTGACCGAGCCGAAGTGCTTGATCAGCGCCTGCTTGCGGGTCTCGCCGAGCCCGGGGACGGCGTCCAGGGGACCCGTACGGATGCGTTTGCTCCGCTTGGAACGCTGGTAGCGGATGGCGAAGTCGTGGGCGGTGTCGCGCACCCGCTGGAGGAGGTAGAGCCCCTCGCTGGAGCGGGGCAGCACCACCGGGTCGTCGTCGCCGGGCAGCCAGACCTCCTCCAGCCGCTTGGCGAGGCCGCAGACCGCGACGTCGTCGATGCCCAGCTCGTCCAGGGCACGCTGCGCGGCGGCCACCTGGGGCTGCCCGCCGTCGACCACGACGAGCTGCGGCGGGTACGCGAACCGCTTGGGCCGCCCGTCGTCCTCGGGGTCCCCGTCCGGGACCTCGCCGTCGACCCACTCCCCCGTGCGCTCCTTCTCGGCGAGGTAGCGCCTGAAGCGGCGGCCGATCACCTCGTGCATGGACCGGACGTCGTCCTGTCCCTCGAAGCCCTTGATCTGGAAGCGGCGGTACTCGCTCTTGCGGGGCAGGCCGTCCTCGAAGACGACCATGGACGCCACCACGTCCTCGCCCTGGAGGTGGGAGATGTCGAAGCACTCGATCCGCAGCGGCGCCGAGTCCAGGCCCAGGGCCCCGGCGATCTCCTCCAGGGCCCGGGAGCGGGTGGTGAGGTCGCTGGCCCGCCTGGTCTTGTGCAGGACGAGGGCCTGCTGGGCGTTGCGGGCGACGGTCTCCATCAGGGACCTCTTGTCGCCGCGCTGCGGCACGCGCAGCGAGACGAGGGAGCCCCGGCGGCCGGAGAGCCACGCGGAGACGGCGTCGGCGTCCTCGGGGAGCGCCGGGACCAGGACCTCCTTGGGGACCGCCTCGCCGGTCTCCTCGCCGTACAGCTGCTGGAGGGCGTGCTCGACGAGTCCGGCCGTGTCGACGGCCTCGACCTTGTCGGTGACCCAGCCGCGCTGGCCCCGGACGCGTCCGCCGCGCACGTGGAAGATCTGGACGGCGGCCTCCAGCTCGTCCTCGGCGAGGGCGACGAGGTCGGCGTCGGTGGCGTCGGCGAGGACGACCGCGTTCTTCTCCATGGCCCGGCGCAGGGCTCCCACGTCGTCGCGGAGCCGGGCGGCCTTCTCGTACTCCATGTCCTCGGCCGCGATCATCATCTGCTTCTCGAGGCGGCGGATGTACGTACCGGTGCGGCCGGCCATGAAGTCGCTGAACTCCTCGGCCAGTTCGCGGTGCTCCTCGGGCGTGACCCGGCCGACGCAGGGCGCGGAGCACTTGTCGATGTAGCCGAGGAGGCAGGGCCGGCCGGCCGAGGCGGCGTTCCGGAAGACGCCGGCCGAGCAGGTGCGGACGGGGAAGACCCGCAGCATGAGGTCGACGGTCTCGCGGATCGCCCACGCGTGCGCGTACGGCCCGAAGTAGCGCACGCCCTTCTTCTTGTGGCCGCGCATGACCTGGACGCGGGGGAACTCCTCGTTCATGGTCACCGCGAGGTACGGGTAGCTCTTGTCGTCCCGGTACTTCACGTTGAACCGGGGGTCGAACTCCTTGATCCAGGAGTACTCCAGCTGGAGCGCCTCGACCTCGGTGGAGACGACGGTCCACTCCACGGAGGCGGCCGTGGTCACCATGGTGGCGGTGCGCGGGTGCAGGCTCGTGAGCGGCTGGAAGTAGTTGGCCAGCCGCTGGCGCAGGGACTTCGCCTTCCCGACGTAGATCACCCGGCGGTGCTCGTCGCGGAACTTGTAGACCCCCGGGGAGTCGGGGATCTGACCCGGTTCGGGACGGTAGCTGGAGGGGTCTGCCATGCTCCCCACCCTACTGGCGGGGACCGACACCCCGGCGGCGCGCCCGTCGGCCCGGTGGGCGGGTTCCCGGGGCGGGAGCGGGGCCGGTGGGGGCGCGGCCGGGCCCGGGGACACGGGTCGTGTCCGGGGACGGACGGGTACCGGGAGGCGGCTCGTCCGGGGTACGGCCCGCCCGGGGGGCGCGGCGTCCGGGAGGGGCGGCGGTGGCTCCGTCAGGCCCCGGGGGCTTCGGGGCCGGCGATCAGGGTGCCGTTCTCGACCCGGACGGGGACCTCGGGGAGCGGGACGGTGGCCGGGCCCCGGACCGCCTTGCCGGTCGTCACGTCGAAGCGGCTCCCGTGGCAGGGGCAGTTGCCCTCGTTTGCCTCGACCTTGTCGAGGACGCAGCCGGCGTGGGTGCACTGGGCGCTGAATGCCTTGTACCGGCCCTTGGCGGGGCAGCTCACCACGAGGCGCTGCTCGCGGTAGAGCTTGGCGCCGCCGACCGGCACCTCGTCCGGGGCACCGAGGGAGACCGGAGCGGTCGGGGTCGGCACCTCGGCGTGGCCGAGCTTGGACTCGGTGGAGCAGGCGGCGACTCCCAGCCCGGCGGCACCGGCGAGGGCGGCGCCTTTCAGTACGGTGCGACGGCTGGACTGGCCGGACATGGGCGCTCCACGGTGAGGTCGGGGACAAGACACCCCAGGGGTGACCGAACCGACGATACCGGCGGACGCGGCCCCGCCGTCGCGGGGGTGCGGAAGGGCGGGGCACACCGGAGCGGGGCCCGGGGAACGGCGGGGCGCCGTGCGCAAGTCCCGAGGAACGCGGGGCGCCGTGCGCGGGCCCGTGGCGCGGCCGGGAAGGGCCGCGCCACGGGCGGGCCGTCCCGTACGCGGGCGCCCGGGTCCCGGGCGCCCGCGACACCGATGGCGGCACGGGGCGGAGGGCCGGGCACGACGGAGCCCCCCGCCTCCAGGCGGGGGGCTCCGTCGTGCGCTCCGGCGCGGCGGGACCCGCCCGCCCCGCCGTCAGGCCTTGGAGCCGCGGGTCGCCTTCTTGGCCGGGGCCGCCTTGGTGGCGGCCGTCTTCTTCGCGGCCGTCCTCTTCGCGGGGGCCGCGGCCTCGGTGGCGGTGGCCTCGGCGGCCGCCTTCTTCGGCGCCGTCCTCTTCGCCGCCGCCTTCTTCGTCCCGCGTGCCGCCGGCACCGCCGCGCCCGCGTCGCTGACCCGGTCGGCGTCGAGGATCTCGCGGAGGAACTTGCCGGTGTGGCTCGCCGGGACCGAGGCGACCTGCTCCGGAGTGCCCTCGGCGACCACCAGACCGCCGCCGCTGCCACCTTCGGGGCCCATGTCGACGACCCAGTCCGCCGTCTTGATCACGTCGAGGTTGTGCTCGATGACGATCACCGAGTTGCCCTTGTCGACCAGGCCGGAGAGGACCTTGATCAGCTTCGAGATGTCCTCGAAGTGCAGACCGGTGGTCGGCTCGTCCAGGACGTAGACCGTGCGGCCGGTCGAACGCTTCTGGAGCTCGGAGGCGAGCTTCACGCGCTGCGCCTCACCGCCGGAGAGCGTCGGCGCCGACTGGCCGAGGCGGACGTAGCCCAGTCCGACCTCGTTGAGGGTGCGCAGGTGACGGGCGATCGTCGGGACGGCCTCGAAGAAGTCGAGGGCCTCCTCGATCGGCATGTTCAGGACCTCGGCGATGGACTTGCCCTTGTAGTGGACCTCCAGGGTCTCCCGGTTGTACCGGTCGCCGTGGCAGACCTCGCACGGGACGTAGACGTCCGGGAGGAAGTTCATCTCGATCTTGATCGTGCCGTCGCCGGAGCAGTTCTCGCAGCGGCCGCCCTTGACGTTGAAGGAGAAGCGGCCGGGCAGGTAGCCCCGGACCTTGGCCTCCATCGTCTCGGCGAAGAGCCTGCGGACGTGGTCGAAGACGCCGGTGTAGGTCGCCGGGTTCGACCGGGGGGTGCGGCCGATCGGGGACTGGTCGACGTGCACGACTTTGTCCACGAGGTCGTCGCCCTCCACGCGCGTGTGCCGTCCGGGCACCGACTTGGCGCCGTTCAGCTCGCGCGCCAGGTGGGTGTAGAGGATGTCGTTGACCAGGGTCGACTTGCCGGAGCCGGAGACGCCGGTGACGGCGGTGAGGACGCCCAGCGGGAAGGAGACGTCGATGTCCCGCAGGTTGTTCTCCTTGGCCCCGCGCACGGTGAGGCTGCGCGAGGGGTCCACCGGCCTGCGGGCGTCCGGGGTGGCGATCGCCCGGCGGCCGGACAGGTACTGCCCGGTCATCGAGTCCTCGTTGTCGAGGAGCTCCTTCAGGGAACCGGAGTGGACGACCTTGCCGCCGTGCTCGCCCGCGCCGGGGCCGATGTCCACGACCCAGTCCGCCACCTTGATGGTGTCCTCGTCGTGCTCGACCACGATGAGCGTGTTGCCCATGTCCCGGAGCCGCACCAGGGTCTCGATCAGCCGGTGGTTGTCGCGCTGGTGCAGGCCGATGGAGGGCTCGTCCAGCACGTACAGCACGCCGACCAGGCCGGAGCCGATCTGGGTGGCGAGCCGGATGCGCTGCGCCTCGCCGCCGGAGAGCGTGCCGGCGGCCCGGTTGAGCGAGAGGTAGTCGAGGCCGACGTCCACGAGGAACCGCAGCCGCTCGTTGACCTCCTTGAGGACCCGCTCGGCGATCTTCTTGTCGCGGTCGTTGAGGGTGAGGCGGGCCAGGAACTCGGCGCAGTCGCTGATGGACATCGCCGAGACCTCGGCGATGGACTTGTCCATGACCGTGACCGCGAGGACGATCGGCTTCAGCCGGGTGCCCCGGCACGTGGGGCAGGGCACCTCGCGCATGTAGCCCTCGAAGCGCTCGCGGCTGGAGTCGCTCTCGGCCTCGGTGTGGCGCCGCTTGACGAAGGGGACGGCGCCCTCGAAGGCCGGCGTGGTGTACGCCCGCTCCCGCCCGTACCGGTTCCGGTAGCGGACCTCGACCTGGGTCTTGTGGCCGTGCATCAGGGCCTTCTTGGCCCGCTGCGGCAGCCCCGCGTAGGGGATGTCCGTCCGGAACCCGAGGGCCTGGGAGAGGCCGCCGATGAGCCGGCCGAAGTACTCCTTGGTGTGGCCGTGCGACCAGGGGTGGATGGCGCCCTCGTCGAGGGACTTGTCCTCGTCGGGGACGACCAGCTCGGGGTCGACCTCCATGCGGGTGCCGATGCCGGTGCAGTCGGGGCAGGCGCCGAAGGGCGAGTTGAAGGAGAAGGAGCGCGGCTCCAGCTCCTCGAAGGAGAGGTCGTCGTAGGGGCAGTAGAGGTGCTCCGAGTACATCCGCTCGCGCTCGGGGTCGTCCTCGGGAAGGTCGACGAAGTCGAGCACGACCATGCCGCCGGAGAGGCCGAGCGCGGTCTCGACGGAGTCGGTGAGCCGGCGCTTGGCACCGTCCTTCACCGTGAGGCGGTCGACGACCACCTCGATGGTGTGCTTCTCCTGCTTCTTCAGCGTCGGCGGCTCGCTGAGCTGCACGGTCGCGCCGTCGACCCGGGCGCGGCTGTAGCCCTTGGTCTGGAGGTCGGCGAAGAGGTCCACGAACTCGCCCTTGCGCTCGCGCACGAGCGGGGAGAGCACCTGGAAGCGGCTGCCCTCGGGGAGCTCCAGGACCCTGTCGACGATGGCCTGCGGCGACTGGCGCGAGATGGGGCGCCGGCACTCGGGGCAGTGCGGCTTGCCGATGCGCGCGAAGAGCAGGCGGAGGTAGTCGTAGACCTCCGTGATGGTGCCGACCGTCGAGCGCGGGTTGCGCGAGGTCGACTTCTGGTCGATGGAGACGGCGGGCGACAGACCTTCGATGAAGTCGACGTCCGGCTTGTCCATCTGGCCGAGGAACTGCCGGGCGTACGAGGAGAGCGACTCGACGTACCGGCGCTGCCCCTCGGCGAAGATCGTGTCGAACGCGAGGGAGGACTTGCCCGACCCCGACAGCCCGGTGAAGACGATGAGGGAGTCACGCGGGAGGTCGAGGGAGACGTTCTTGAGATTGTGCTCGCGAGCGCCACGGACGATGAGACGGTCGGCCACGCCGGTCCGCACCTTTCTTGAGAGAGCGGATGTGCCTCCATGCCAACAACCGAGGAGGACGGATGCTTCCATCGAGCCTATAGCACGTACATTCGATTTCCGGCGCTCCGCCGACCTCTTCACCCGAACGAGTGGTCCGGCCCGGCGGGCGCTCGCTAAGGTCGGCGCCATGATCGACCACGAGCGTGATCTCGTTTCCCTGTACGAGGCGACCGACCGCCTCCTGGCCACGGCCGCCTCCTGGGACAACGCCGCGACGGCCGAGCCGTCACGGCTCCCCGGCTGGACCCGCGGCCACGTCCTCGCGCACGTCGCCCGCAACGCCGACGCCCTGGTGAACGTCCTCCGGGGGCGTCCCATGTACCCGGACGCCGCGACCCGCGACGCCGACATCGAGCGCGACGCCGGCCGGCCGCTCGACGTCCAGCTCGCCGACGTGCGCGAGAGCGCCGACCGGCTGCGGGCCGTCTGCGAGGAGCCCGCCGACTGGGGCCGGACGGTCGAGCTGCGCAACGGCGTCACCGACAGCGCCGCCCGGGTCCCCTTCCGCCGCTGGGCCGAGGTGGACCTGCACCACGTCGACCTGGGCGCCGGCTACGAGCTGGAGGACCTGCCGGAGGAGTTCGTCCTGCGGGAGACCGCGTTCCTGGCCGACCGCTGGGCGGGCCGCCGGGAGGTCCCCCCGGTGACGCTCCGCCTCGGCCACGACGCGTCCGGCGCCACCACCTGGCGGACCGGCGGCGGCGAAGGCACCCCCGTGGTCCTGGCGGGCACCGGCCCCGAGCTGCTCGGCTGGCTGTCCGGCCGCGGCGACAAGGGCGCCCGCCTCACCGTGCTCTCCGGCGACGGACTCCCCTCCCTCCCCCCGCTATAGGCTGAGCGCATGACGTACAGCGGAGCGGTGAGGGTCGGCGGCCCGGCGGACGTGCACGAACTGACGGACCTGATGATCTCGAAGGTCGCGGTCGGCCCGATGGACAACAACGCGTACCTCCTGCGCTGCCGCGCGACCGGCGAGCAGCTGCTGATCGACGCGGCCGCCGACGCCGGGACCCTGCTCACGCTGATCGGGGACGACGGCGTCACCGGCGTCGTCACCACCCACCGGCACGGCGACCACTGGCAGGCCCTGGCCGAGGTGGTCGCCGCGACCGGCGCGCGCACCTACGCGGGCGCGTACGACGCCGAGGGCATCCCGGTCCCGACCGACGTGCCCGTCGAGGACGGCGACACGCTGCGGGTGGGCCGGGTCGAACTGACCGCGCGCCGGCTTGTCGGGCACACCCCGGGCTCGATCGTCCTCGTCTACGACGACCCGCACGGCCATCCCCACGTCTTCACCGGCGACTGCCTCTTCCCCGGCGGCGTGGGCAACACCCACAAGGACCCGAAGGCGTTCGCGAGCCTGCTCCACGACGTCGAGACCAAGCTCTTCGCGGTCCTCCCGGACGAGTCCTGGATCTATCCGGGCCACGGCGGGGACACCACGCTCGGTGACGAGCGTCCCCGTCTCCCGGAGTGGCGCGAGCGCGGCTGGTGATCCACCGGCGGACGCGGGGCGCGCGACCGAACAGCGGCGCGCTCCCGCACGCCCCCGTAGCCGGGGTGACCGCCGGGTAGGGCTGCGGCATGCACCGCCGTCACTCTCCGTCGCACCCCTCTTCGCCTCCGTCTCCCCCGCCGCCACCGCCCCCTCCCTCGATGGTCCGGCTCGCCGGCGCCTCCCTCGTCGGCACCGCCGTCGAGTTCTTCGACTTCTACGTCTACGGGACCGCCGCCGCCCTCGTCCTGGGGCCGCTCTTCTTCCCCGCCTTCTCCCCGCTCGCCGGGACCCTGGCGGCCTTCGGCACCTTCGCCGTCGGATTCGTGGCCCGGCCGCTCGGCTCGGTCCTCTTCGGCCACGTCGGCGACCGGTACGGCAGACGCCCGGTCCTCTTCGCCTCGCTGCTCCTGACCGGCTGCGCCACGGTCGCGGTCGGCTGCGTCCCCTCGTACGCCACGCTCGGCGTCGCCGCCCCCGTGCTGCTGCTCGTCCTCCGCTTCCTGCAGGGGCTCGGCCTGGGCGGCGAGTGGGGCGGGGCGGTGCTGCTCACCGCCGAACACGCCCCCGCCCACCGGCGCGCGCTGTGGGCGAGCTTCCCGCAGATCGGCCCGGCGGTCGGCTTCCTCCTGGCGAACGGGGTGATGCTGGCGCTCACGACCGGGCTGAGCGACGCGGAGTTCCGTTCCTGGGGGTGGCGGGTGCCGTTCTGGGCGGCGGGACTGCTCGCGGCGGGCGGGCTGCTGCTGCGCTCCTCGCTGGCCGAGACCCCGCAGTTCGAGGAGCTGTCCGCGTCCGGGCGGCGGGCGGGCGCCCCGCTGGTCGAGGTCGTCCGGGAGCACGGGCGGCTCGTGCTGCTGACGGCGGGGGCCCTCGCGGCCGGGTACGCCGTCTTCTACGCGGTCTCCACCTGGTCCCTGGCCTACGGCACCGAACGGCTCGGGGTGAGCAGCGCGGCGATGCTCGGCTGCGTCATGGCGGCGGTGGCGCTCATGGGCGCGGCCACCCCGTTCGTGGCGCTCCTCGCCGACCGCTGGGGCCGCCGGACGCTCTGCCTGGCCGGGTGCGCGGCCTGTGCCCTCTGGATGTTCCCGCTGGTGGTCCTGGTGCACTCCGCCCGGCCCGCGCTGATGTTCCTGGGCTTCCTGGGGGCACTGCTGGCCTTCATCACGGTGTTCGCGGTGGTCGCCGCGTACCTCCCGGAACTGTACGAACCCCGGGTGCGCTGTACGGGCGCGGCCGTCGGCTACAACCTCGGAGGTGTCCTGGGCGGCGCCCTGACCCCGGTCGTCGCCACCGCGCTCTCCGGCGGTTCCGGTCCGCCGTGGGGCGTGGCGGCCTATCTGACCCTGGTGGCCCTCGTCAGTCTGGGCTGCTTCGCGCTGCTGCCGGAGACCCTGCCGTCGAGGGCCGGGGCGGAGGAGGCCGCCGTGCCCGCCTGACGGGGTCCACGGGAAACGCGCGGCGGCCGGCCGGGGAGGGGGTCCCGGGCCGGCCGCCGCCGTGGATGCCGCGTCAGGCGTCGATGCTGTCCTTCTCGGCACCGTCGGCGTCGGCCACGCTCTCGGCCGCGTCCCGCTCCGCCTGCCGCTTGGAGGCGATCAGGCTGGTGATCGTGGTGATGACCAGAACACCGCAGATGACCGCGAGCGAGACCGGGATGGAGATCTCCGGGACGTGGACCCCGGACTCGTGCAGGGCGTGCAGCACCAGCTTGACGCCGATGAAGCCGAGGATCACCGACAGGCCGTAGCTGAGGTGGACCAGCTTCTTGAGCAGGCCGCCGATCAGGAAGTACAGCTGCCGCAGACCCATGAGGGCGAAGGCGTTGGCGGTGAAGACGATGTACGGGTCCTGGGTGAGACCGAAGATCGCCGGGATGGAGTCGAGGGCGAAGAGGACGTCGGTGGTGCCGATGGCCAGCATGACCACCATCAGCGGGGTCAGCACCCGCTTGCCATTGGCACGGATGAAGAGCTTGGTGCCGTGGTACCGGTCGGCGACGCCGAACTTCTTCTCCACGCTCTTGAGCAGACGGTTCTCCTCGAACTCGTCCTCCTCCTCGTCGGAACGCGCCTCCTGGATGAGCTTCCAGGCGGTGTAGATCAGGAACGCGCCGAAGAGGTAGAAGACCCAGGAGAAGCTCGCGATGATCGCGGCGCCGGCCGCGATGAAGATCGCCCGGAGCACCAGGGCGATCAGCACGCCCACGAGCAGTACGCGCTGCTGGAGGTGCGAGGGGACCGAGAACTTCGCCATGATCAGGACGAAGACGAAGAGGTTGTCGACGCTGAGCGACTTCTCGGTGACGTAGCCGGCGAAGAACTCCCCGGCCGCCTGGCCGCTGCCGAAGAGCAGCAGCCCGAGGCCGAAGAGCGCGGCGAGCACGATCCAGACGACGGTCCAGACACCGGCTTCCTTGACCGACACGTCATGGGGCTTGCGCCCGATGAGGAAGTCGGCTCCGATCAGGGCACCCAGACCGAGAATGGTCAGGACCCACAGGGTCGTCGAAACGTCCATTGCGCCTCCGGCGTCGTACGGCTACTGATCAGCGTCGTCGCTGCCGGAGGTCTCTTCCACCCGGACGGCGGACGGGCCACCGGGCCGACGCCCCGGGATCGGATCGATGATGATCCGTCCGTATTGACGGGTACGCCGCGCTTGGGGAGTACTCCCCTCCGCACGAAGAACGGTACCCGAAAACCCAAGGAAAGGTAAAGAGAAAGGTAAAGGAACGCCAAGACCGCAGGTCAGGGCCGCTTTCCATGACGGTCGGCCGCCACCTGGGCGAGGACCTGCCGGAGGATCCCGCTGCCCGGCGGGACGACCGGAGGCTCGTACGACCAGGCGTGCCCCACCCACGGGTCGGCGAGGTGGTCGTCGGGGACGGGCGTCAGCCTCAGCAGCGAGCGCCACAGCGGGTCGAGCAGCGGCCCGTACGCGGCCGCGTCCTCCCGGTCCGCCACCACCAGCAGATGGACGCCGACCGAGGGGCCCTCGTCGGCGAGGTACCGGAGCCGGGTGACCGCCCGGTCGTCGAAGCCGTGCGGGAAGTCGTGCACGACCAGCAGGTGCCGGGCCGTGTCCAGACCGGGCGGCAGCGCGTCGGGCATCCCGCCCCGCAGCGCCATCTGAAGCAGGTCGACCCGCTCGGTGAGCTGTTCCAGGACCGCCGAGACCCCGGCCGCGCCCCGGGCGGGCGGCGCGGCGAGGACGCCCGACTCCACGAGCGGCGCGAGCGACGCGGCACCCGCCCCGGCGGCGTCCAGGACGTGGACGGCGAAGCCGCCCGCCGGGTGCGCCGCGAGCAGCCGGGCCGCGTGAGCGACCGCGCTGTCGAGGGCGAGCCGGCGCAGTTCGGCCTCGTCGAGGAGACCGGCCGCCTCGGAGTGGCCGCGGCCGCTGTCCACCCACAGCCCGCGTTCCAGCGGGAGCCGGACGAGCATGGGAATCCGCAGGTCGGTCCGCTCGGGCAGATGGAGGTCGCCGAGACGGACGGCCATCGGCTCCCCGTCCGGAACGCGATAGGCGTGCCAGGCGGGGCTGTCCCAGCGGGCGTAGGCGACCGGGAGGGCCGGTTCGACGACCTCGGCCTCGGCCGCGAGCTGGGCGAGGTCCCGGTCCAGGACCGCACGGGCCCGCTCCACGAGTTCGTCGTGCCGGGCGCGGGCGGCGGCCCGGGCGGCGTCGTTCGCGCTCCCGGTCCGGGAGCGGTAGTCGGAGAGCGTCTGGTCGAGCTCGCGGTCGAGCCGGTTCTCCGCGAAGTCGCAGGCGCCGCGGTAGGCGGCGGCGGTACGGGCCAGGTCCTCGAACATCCCCCACACCTGGTTGTACAGGCGCTCGTCCATGGACCAGCCGGAGGCGTCCCCGGCGACCGGGACGGGCGGGGCCTGCGGCGGCGGCTCCGGCGCGGCGGCGGGCCGGCGGCGGGGGTGGGAGTAGTCGATGGGACCGCCGGCGGCCCGCGCGTCCGGGGCGGGGCCGGACGGGGCCGGAACGGGCGGGGCGGCCGGGGGCGCGGGGTCCGGGGCGGAGGAGGGCGCGGGCGGCGGGACGGCCGGGTCGGCCGGGAGCGTCGCGCGGGGCACCCGCTCCGGCTCCGGGGCGCGTGGACGCGGGGCGCTCGCCGAGGGGGCCGGAGCCGTGGCGGCCGCCGCCAGGATCGTCGCGGCCGCGTCGGCGGGGCGTTCCAGGCCCTGGTCGCCGAGGAGGGCGGCGAGACCGCCCTCGTACCCCTGGCCCATGGCGCGGACCTTCCAGGCGTCCCGGCGGCGATACAGCTCCAGGGCGACGACGGCGGTCTCGCTGGTGAGCCCGGTGACGGTGTAACCGGCGATCCCGGTGCCGTCGGGACCGTTCACGGCGACGGAGGGGGCGGCGACGGCTCCGAAGCGGTCCGCGCCGTGCCCGGTCAGCGCCAGGACGACCGAGACGCGGTGGACGGCCCCGGGGACCGCGTCCAGGGCGACAGCGATCCGGTGGGCGGCGGCGGCCGCCCCGGGGACGTCGATCCCGGGGAGCGAGGGCGCGCCCGGGTGGGCGATCCACTCCGCTCCGGGGATCCTGCCCTCCTCGTCGCCGAGGGTGGCCACGGCGAGGACCGGGTGACCGGCCGACACCAGGATCTCCAGTCGGGTGTCGGGCAGGGGGTGGTTCTGTCCCCGGACCAGCTCGGCCGTCATCGACTCTGTCCCCTCAGCGTTCTCCGGTGCGGAGTTTCCCGGCGTGGTTCAACGGATCGTTCGCGCCCGCCCCGGCCGCGGGCCGGGCGGGTCGTGCGGTTCCCGCGCGGTTCACGCGGGACAGCTCCCGGCGACCGCTGCCGCCGGGAGCTGTGGGTGCGGGGTGCGCGGGCCGTCTACAGGTGCGGCAGGATCGCCGGCATCAGGTCCTGGAAGGTGCGGCCGTTGGCCGGGTTGCCCAGGGCGGTCATCTGCCAGCCGGAGCCGGAGCGGTGCACCTTCGCCATGATCTGCGCGGTGTAGTTGCCGCCGCCGTCGAGGGTGTAGCGCGCGAGCTCCTGCCCGT
The DNA here is from genome assembly GCF_055591945.1 of Streptomyces sp. NPDC041191. NCBI lineage: Bacteria > Bacillati > Actinomycetota > Actinomycetes > Kitasatosporales > Streptomycetaceae > Streptomyces > Streptomyces sp. NPDC041191. The sequence continues at coordinate 143,370 of NZ_JBVIZC010000001.1, forward strand.
TCGTCTCGTCGACGATCCGGCAGAAGGCGTTCTGCACCTCCTGGAACGTCTGGCCGGTGAAGGAGTTCACCGTGAAGACGATCTGGTCGATGTGGACCGGCACCCGCTCCAGGTCCACGAGGATCGCCTCGTCGTCGCCGCCCTGTCCGGCACCGCCCACCAGGTTGTCGCCGGTGTGCTTGACCGAGCCGTCGTCGCTGACCAGGTGCCGGAAGAAGACCACGTCGACCGGCTGCTTGTCGGCGAAGAGGACGGCCGAGGCGTCCAGGTCGATCTCACGGGTGCGCGAGCCGAACAGACCGCGACGCGGCGCCGCCTGCCAGCCGAGGCCCATCCGTACCTGGGTGAGGCTGCCCCCGCCCTTCTTCTCCAGGCTGATGGCCTGACCCTTGGTCATGTTCACGGTCACGCGCTTGCCCCTCTCGTTGCGTTCCCCCGCGTCCGCTGTCCGACGCGCGCGGTTGGTCAGCACCCTACGCAGGGTCACCGGCACCGCGGAGGGGCGGTCCGGTTTCGTGTCGGTCTTGCAACACACCGGACCGCCCCTCCGGTCAGGCGAGCCCCGCCTCCTTCATCTGGCGCAGCTCCTTCTTCAGCTCCCCCACCTCGTCGCGGAGCCGGGCCGCCACCTCGAACTGCAGCTCGGCGGCGGCGGCGCGCATCCGGTCGGTCATCTCCTCGATGATCGCGGCCAGCTCGGTGGCGGGCCGGTCCCCCAGTTCGACCGTCGAGCCGGCCTTGCCCCTGCCCTTGGGGCCGTGCGCGGCGAGCGCCGGGACGGGGGCCTTGGCGCCCTTGCCCTCCTTGGCCTGGCGGTAGCCGGTGCCGAGCAGCTCCTCGGTGTCGATCTCCTCGCGCGCGATGGTCGCGACGATGTCGTTGATCTTCTTGCGGAGCGGCTGCGGGTCGATGCCGTGCTCCGTGTTGTACGCGATCTGCTTCTCGCGGCGCCGGTTGGTCTCGTCGATGGCCTGCTCCATCGCCGGGGTGATCCGGTCCGCGTACATGTGGACCTGGCCCGAGACGTTGCGGGCGGCACGGCCGATGGTCTGGATCAGGGAGGTCCCGGAGCGCAGGAAGCCCTGCTTGTCGGCGTCGAGGATGGCGACGAGGGACACCTCCGGGAGGTCCAGGCCCTCCCGGAGGAGGTTGATGCCGACCAGGACGTCGTACTCGCCGGCGCGCAGCTCGCGCAGCAGCTCGATGCGGCGCAGGGTGTCGACGTCGCTGTGCAGGTAGCGCACCTGGATGCCGAGCTCCAGGAAGTAGTCCGTGAGGTCCTCGGCCATCTTCTTGGTGAGGGTGGTGACGAGGACCCGCTCGTCGCGCTCGGTGCGCAGCCGGATCTCGTGGACCAGGTCGTCGATCTGGCCCTCGGTGGGCTTGACGACGACCTCCGGGTCGACCAGGCCGGTGGGGCGGATGATCTGCTCGACGAAGCCGTCGCCGCGCGAGAGTTCGTACGCCCCGGGGGTCGCGGAGAGGTAGACGGTCTGGCCGATCCGCTCCTGGAACTCCTCCCACTTCAGCGGACGGTTGTCGAGGGCGGACGGGAGCCGGAAGCCGTGGTCCACCAGGGTCCGCTTGCGGGAGGCGTCGCCCTCGTACATGGCGCCGATCTGCGGCACGGTGACGTGCGACTCGTCGATGACGAGCAGGAAGTCCTCGGGGAAGTAGTCGAGGAGGGTGTTGGGCGCGGAGCCCGGCTCGCGGCCGTCGAAGTGCATCGAGTAGTTCTCGATGCCGGAGCAGGAACCGATCTGGCGCATCATCTCGATGTCGTACGTGGTGCGCATGCGCAGGCGCTGGGACTCCAGGTGCTTGCCCTGCCTGTCCAGCTCGGCGAGGCGGCCCTCCAGCTCCCGTTCGATGTCGTTGACCGCCCGCTCCATGCGCTCGGGGCCGGCGACGTAGTGGCTGGCGGGGAAGACGTACAGGTGGTCGTCCTCGCTGATGACCTCGCCGGTGAGCGGGTGGAGGGTGGAGAGCGCCTCGATCTCGTCGCCGAACATCTCGATGCGGACGGCGAGCTCCTCGTACACCGGGAAGATCTCGATGGTGTCGCCCCGGACCCGGAAGGTGCCCCGGGTGAACGCCAGGTCGTTCCGGGTGTACTGGATGTCCACGAAACGGCGGAGGAGCCGGTCCCGGTCGATCTCCTCGCCGACCTTGAGCGGGACCATCCGGTCCACGTACTCCTGGGGCGTGCCGAGGCCGTAGATGCAGGAGACGGAGGCGACGACGATGACGTCCCTGCGGGTGAGCAGGGAGTTCGTCGCGGAGTGGCGGAGCCGCTCCACCTCCTCGTTGATGGAGGAGTCCTTCTCGATGTAGGTGTCCGACTGCGGGACGTACGCCTCGGGCTGGTAGTAGTCGTAGTACGAGACGAAGTACTCGACGGCGTTGTTCGGAAGGAGTTCGCGGAACTCGTTGGCCAGCTGGGCGGCCAGCGTCTTGTTCGGCGCCATCACCAGGGTGGGGCGCTGGAGCTTCTCGATCATCCAGGCGGTGGTCGCCGACTTGCCGGTGCCGGTGGCGCCGAGGAGCACGACGTCCTTCTCGCCCGCGCGGATGCGCCGCTCGAGGTCGGCGATGGCCGCCGGCTGGTCGCCGCTGGGCTGGTAGGAGCTGACGACCTCGAAGGGCGCCACCGTACGTTCGATCTTGGAAACGGGCCGCATGCAACCACCGTACGACCCGGCACCGACACTCGGGCGGTGGTCGGCCTCCCGTCCGGCCTCCGGGCGCGCGTCACCAGTCCTGGGAGCGGTGTCCGGTCCGGGCCGCGGCCCTGCGCGCGGTGCGGACGGAAGCGCGGCGTCCGGGGCGTCGTCCCGGCGGTCCGGCCGTCCAGACGGCGGGGTCGCCGTAGTGGGTCGGCACGCGGCGCGGGGCGGGCACGCCGGGGCGGTGCACGGCCCGGTCCGGGAGCCGCCGCCCCTCGGGGCCGCCCGCCACGAGCAGCGGGTCGAACATGAGGACGACGGCGGCGAGGACCAGGAAGACCGCCGGGCCGATCAGCATCGGCAGGAGGGACGAGGGGGCGGCGGTCGCGGTGGCCCCGGTGCCGTGCAGGTGGACGGTGACGGCGGCCATGGCGGTGTAGTGCATGCCGGTGACGGCTCCGCCCATCACCAGGCTCGCGCCGAGCCCCGCCAGGAAGCCGTGCACGGAGACGGCCGCCCAGAGGGCCCCGGTGGCGGCCACCACGGCGACGACCACGGAGAGCGCGACGGTCGCCGTGTCGTACTCGACCCGGCCGGGGAGTCGCATTCCGGCCATGCCGAGGTAGTGCATGGTGGCGATGCCGAGACCCGTGACGGTGCCGCCGGTGACCAGGGAGAGGACGGTCGCGCCCCGGCATCCGACGATGTGGAGGCCGATGCCGACCATGAGGACGGCGACGCCCAGGCTGGCGAAGCTGAGGGGGCGGTCGTAGCCGACCGGCGCCTGCCGGACCGAGAAGCCCGTCATGGCGATGAAGTGCATGGTCCAGATGCCGGTCCCCGTCGAGACGGCGCCGAGGACGAGCCAGCCCCTCCTGAAGGCGTCGTGGCGGCGGAGGGATCTGACCGTGCACCTCAGGCCGAGGGCGCCGCCCAGGCACGCCATGAGAAAGGCGGCCACCGGCGTGACGAGCCCGTAGCTGAATCCGTCGACCGTGCCCTGCATGAGCGTGTGCCCTCCACCCCTGGTGCGACGTCGTCCGAAAACAGTCGGTGTCGTCGGCTAGTACTACCGGGGCGTGATTATGGCGCGCCGGGGACGCGGCGGCCATGTGACCGGGGAATTTCCTTCGGCGGGACCGGAGCGGGACGGGTCCGCGGGCCTCCGTGACGGCCGGGAGCCCCCGGGGCGGCCCGGGGGCTCCCGTGGCGCGTCCTCGCCCCCCGGGAGCCGCTCCGGACCGGGCCGGCCGGACCGACCGGGCCGACCGGGCAGACCGGACCGACCGGACTGTCGGAGGCGGGTCGTACCGTGGGCGCATGGACATCGAAGCGGTGCCGGGGGCGGCCCCGGCGGCGGGACCGGCGGGCGGGGAGCGGGCCGTCCCGGTGGAGTGGACGGTCGTCGGAAGCCCCGTCGGGCCGCTCCTGCTCGCCGCGACCGGCCGGGGGCTCGTGCGGGTCGGGTTCCACGCCGACGCGGCACGGCGGGAACGGATGCTCGACCGGCTGGCGGAACGGTTCGGGGCGCGGCCGGTGGAGCGCGTCCAGGGGGCGCTCGCGGAGGCGGTGCGCCGGTTCGACCGGTACTTCGCGGGTGATCCGGCCGCGCTGGACCTGCCCCTGGACTGGAGCCTGACGTCCGGGTTCAACCGGCGGGTGCTGCGCGAGTTGGCGGCCGGCGTCCCGTACGGCACGGTCGTCGGGTACGGGGAGCTGGCGAGGCGCGTGGGACAGCCGGGCGCGGCACAGGCGGTGGGGGCGGCGATGGGTTCCAACCCGCTGCCGGTGGTGGTGCCGTGCCACCGGGTGGTGGAGAGCGGCGGCGGGCTCGGCGGCTTCGGGGGCGGCCCGGAGGCCAAACGGCGGCTGCTGGAGCTGGAGGGGGTGCTGCCGGCGCCGTTGTTCTGAGGGAGGGGCACGGGGGCCGGAGAGCAATGCCCGGGGCGAAGGCGCGAGGTTCCCGGGCGCGAGGGGGGCCGGGGGCGAAGGCACGGGGCTCCCGGGCGAGGAGGGCCGGGGGCGCGGAGTTCACGGGCGAGAGGGATCGGGGAGCCGGGAGGGGGAGCCCCGCCGGTCGGTCGGGGGCCGCGCGGGCGTTCCCTTCGGATGGGACCGCTGGCACACTCTCGTCAGTGATCCAGACCCCCGACGCCCCTGACGCCTCCGCCGCCGTCCCGCCCGGCCGTACGTCCCTTCCCGTCCCCGCTCCCGTCACCGCCGCCGGACTGCCCGCGCTGCGCCGGCGCGTCCAAGCCGTGCTGATCGCCACCCAGATCCTCGGGGGCCTCGGCATCGCCATCGGAGTCGCGCTCGCCGCCGTCCTGGCCGCGGAGGTCGGCGGCACCGAAGCGCTGGCCGGTCTGGCGTCGACGGCGACGGTGACCGGCCCCGCGCTGCTCGCCATGCCGCTGGCGACCCTGATGGCCGCACGGGGACGCCGGGCGGGACTCGTCCTCGCGTACCTGCTGGGGGCGCTGGGCGCCGGGGTCGTGGTGCTCGGTGCGGTCACCGACAGCTTCGCCCTGCTGCTCACCGGGCTCGTGGGCTTCGGCGCGGGGTCCTCGGCCAACCTGGCGGCCCGGTTCGCCGCCGCCGACCTGGCCGAGCCGGACCACCGGGCCCGGGCCATCTCCACGGTGGTGTGGGCGACCACCGTCGGGGCGGTGCTCGGCCCGAACATCGCCGCGCCCGCCGGGAGGAGCGTCGCGGGCCTGGGCGTGCCGGCCGCGGCGGGCCCCTTCGTCTGGGCCGCCGGCGTCTTCGTGGTCGCGGCGGCCGTGGTGGCCCTGGCGCTGCGGCCGGACCCTCTCCTCACCGCCCGCGCGCTGGCCGGCGCGGAGCCGGGAACGGAACCGGGCGGGGCGGCGGAGGGCCGTTCCCTGCGGGCCGGGATGCGGGCGGTGCGGGAGTCCCCGCGGGCCCGCCTCGCCCTGGTCACCGTCGCGGGCTCGCACACCGCCATGGTGTCGATCATGTCGATGACGCCGGTGGCGCTCACCCACCACGGCGCGGACATCCGGCTGATCGGACTCGTCATCAGCGGGCACATCGCGGGCATGTACGCCTTCTCGCCGCTGATGGGATGGCTCTCCGACCGGCTGGGCCGGCTGTCGGTGATCGGGCTCGCGGTCGGGCTCATCGGGACGGCGGCGCTGGTCGCGGGCACGGCGGGGCCGAGCCACGGCCGGATCGCCCTGGGCCTCTTCGTCCTGGGTCTGGGCTGGTCGGCGGGGCTGGTGTCCGGCTCGGCGCTCCTCACGGACTCGGTCCCGCAGGCCGCGCGGGCCGCGGTCCAGGGGCTCTCCGACTTCGTCATGAACACGGCCGCCGCGGTGGGCGGCCTGGCGGCCGGCCTGATCGTCTCGCGGGCGGGCTACGGCCCGCTGAACGCGATCGCCGCGTGCCTGCTGCTGCCGATGGCCGCGCTGGCCCTGCGGGGGACCTTCCGGAAGGCATGAGGCCACCGGCGGGCCGGGGCGGCGCGAAGGTCCGGGACCACCCGCAGGCCCGGGGCGACCGGCGGGCCCGGCAGACCGACGGGCCCGGCAGACCGACGGGCCCGGCCCACCGGGGGCGGACCCGGCACCGGAAGCGGTCCGCCTCCCCCGTCAGCGCGGTGCCGCCGGGGACGAGGCTCCGCCGATCAGCTGCCGGGGAGCGCCCGTACCGTCGGCCGGCACGGACCAGACCGCTCCCCCGTATCCGTACGCGAGGGTCCGCGGGTCCGTCCAGAGCGCCTGGTCGTCGATGCCCCGCCGCTCCGCGACGGCGTGCTCGCGGCCGGTGCGCAGGTCGTACACGTACAGCCGCCACGGGTCGTCCGGTCCGTCGGAGACCCGCTTCTTGAAGGCGATCCGGGTGCCGTCCGGGGAGAGCGAGGGGCACTCGACGTTCTCCCGCAGGGCCTTGGCCGACCAGTTCTTCATGTCCCCCTCGACGAGATGGGTGCGGCCGTTCGTCGAGACGGTGGCGTAGAAACGGTTGTCGTCGGCGGCGAAGCTGACGCCCCAGTAGTTGACGTCGGGGGCGTGGTGGCGGCGCCCTCCGAGGGTGAGCGGGATCAGCTCCATGTTCTTCACCAGGTAGCCGGTGCGCAGGTCGAGGATCGAGGTGCGGGTGGAGAAGGACGAGCGGGCGTACGAGTCGCCGGTCGCGAACATCGTCCAGGAGAGCATGTTCCCCGAGGCGGAGACGCGGGCGCGGCTGGGGATGCCGGGCAGCGCGATGCGGCGGATCTCGCGCAGCTGCCGGTCGAGCACGATGACGTACGAGCGGGCCGGTACGCCCGGCCGCCGCTGGAGGCAGAGCGCGGTGGGTCCGGCCGCGTGGAAGCGGTCGCAGGACGGGCCGCCGACCACCCGGCCGCCGGGCGCGGAGGGTGCCACGCGCGCGACGCGCCCGCTCGCGGTGTCCCGGGCGTAGAGCGCTCCGGCGCCGCCGGTGAGGACGAAGCCGGGGTCGGCGGCCCCGGTGGCCCCGGTCCGGCCGGAGGCCGCCCGCAGCGTGTAGGCGGTGGCTCCGCCGCCGAGCAGGACGAGGGCGAGCACGATGATCCACACACGCGCGCGCGTGGACGGGCGGCCGTCGGTCGGGGCGCTCATGGGTCAGTCCTTCCGGGGGGACGTGGGGACGGTGGCCGGGGAGCCGGGCAGCAGGCGGGCGGCGCAGCACAGGGCGGCCGCGAGGGCGACGAGCGCCGCCACGAGCGCCGTCTCCTGCCCGCTCGCCGTCCAGACCGCGCCGAACGCGACGGCGGCGCCGACGCGGGCGAGGGCCTGCACGGTCTGGACGAGGGCGAGGCCGCCGGCCCGCCGGCCTTCGACGAGGAACGGCCCGGTGAGGGCCATCAGGACGCCGTCGGTGGCGGCGTAGAAGATCCCGAGCAGTCCGAGGACCCCGGCCAGGGCCACCGTGTCGGACACGGGGGCCAGGAGCAGTCCGTAGGCCAGGAGCAGGGCCCCGTGGCCGTACAGGAGCGGTCCGCGGCGCCCGAAGCGGTCGGCGAGGCGTCCGGCCGGGACGGCGAGCAGCAGGTAGACGGCGGCGGCGCCGAGCGGCAGGAAGGGGAACCAGGTCGCGTCGAGGTCGAGGCGCTGCTGGAGCAGCAGGTAGAGGAAGGCGTCGCCGATGGTGGCGGCGCCGAGGAGGCCGGCGCAGAGCACGATCCGGCGGTACGCGGGCGAGCCGAGGGCGGCGAAGAACCCGTTCCGTGCGCGGGGCGCCGCCGGGGCCGTGTCCCGCACGTCCTGCTCATCCCGCGCTTCCCGCACGTCCCGCGCGCGCCGGGGTCCCGGCACCCCCGGGGTCGCCGGGACGGCTCCGGGTCCGGGGGCGCTCCGCCGGCCGGGGACGAGGAGCACCCACAGCAGGACGCCGAACGCCCCGACGCAGAAGCTGACGGCGAAGACCGCCTCGTACGCCTCGGCCGTCGCCCACAGCAGGGCGACGGCGACCAGGGGCCCCAGGAGGGCGCCGGCGGTGTCCATGGCGCGGTGCGTGCCGAAGGCGCGGCCCAGGTCCTCGGGTGCGCTGTTCAGGGTGATGAGCGCGTCCCGGGGGGCGGTGCGCACGCCCTTGCCGAGCCGGTCGGCGGTGATCGAGGTGGCGATCCACCCGGCCGCGCCGCCCGCGAGGAGGAGGCCGAGCCGGGAGCAGGCGGAGAGGGCGTAGCCGAGTCCGGCGATCTGCTTGTGGCGGCCGCCGCGGTCGGCGGTGGCGCCGCCGAGGAGCCGCACGAGCGCGGTGGCCCCGGTGGACAGCCCGTCGAGCAGGCCGAACTGGAGGGGTGAGAGGCCGAGTCCGAGGATCAGGTAGAGCGGCAGGACGGCCGTCACCATCTCCGAGGAGACGTCGGTGACCAGGCTGACCGCACCCAGGGCGATGACGGTGCCGGAGACGCGCCGCCGGGCCCCGGAGGGCCGGGACGGCGCGTCGCGGCGACCTGTGGTCGCGAGGTACATCAGTGGCAGGTGTAGGTCGGGCCGGAGTCCTTCACCTGGTTGTCGGTGCCGACGTACTGCCAGGTGTAGGTGGTGTCGGTGAGGTCCAGCTTCAGGACGCCGTACTGGCCGCTGATCCGCTTCTGGCTGTTCGGCTGGACGGTCTCGATGTCGTAGGGTTCGGCGCCGCCCATGCCGCCGACGATCTCGACGATGCCGTCCGCGGTGGCCTTCCCGTCGGGGTCCTGCGGGGCGAAGCGCTCGTAATGGTGGTCGTGCCCGTTGAGCACCAGGTCGGCCTTGGCCCCGTAGAGGATCTGCCACACGGGCCTGGAGACGGGGTCGTTGCCGTGCCCGCCGGAGGAGTACAGCGGGTGGTGGAAGTAGGCGGCGACGCAGCCCTTGGTGTTCCGCGCGAGGTCGTCCTTGAGCCACTGGATCTGCGCGGCGTCGTCGAAGGAGTTGGAGTCGAGGGCGACGAAGTGCCAGTTGCCCTGGTCGTAGCTGTAGTAGGGCTTGCCCTGCGGGTAGGCGATGGCGCCGAAGTACGACTTGTAGCCGGCGAAGGCGCCGGCCGGGTCGTACGACTCGTGGTTGCCGGGCACGGGCCGGGTCTGGGCCTTGAAGGCGCCCCACGTCTTGTCGTAGTAGTTGCGGAAGTCCGAGAGCCGGGCGTCGTCGTACTGGCTGTCGCCCATGGTCAGGTAGAACGACGGCGCGATCCGCTGGGCGAGCGCGGCGGTCTTGGGGTGGGCGCAGGAGCTGCTGGAGGCCGTGCACTGGGCGGCGATGTCACCGGCCGCGACGACCGTGAAGGCCCCGGTGGGCGGGGTGGTGGTGCCGGTGGTGCCGTAGACCTCCACCGTGTAGAGGGAGTAGCCGTACGAGGTGCCGCGGGCGGTCCCGTAGACCCGGAGGTAGCGGCCGGTGCCGGTGAGACCGGTCCAGTCGTCCGTACCGCCGTTGCCCGCGGTCTCGTTGGCGAGGCGGGTCCAGGTGGTGCCGTCGGCGGAGATCTCGACGCGGTACGCCTTGGCGTAGGCGGCCTCCCAGACGAGTTTGACGCGGGAGACGGTGGCCGAGGGGCCGAGGTCGACCCGGATCCACTGGGGGTCGGAGCCCTCGGCGCTGGCCCAGCGGGTGGTGGAGACGCCGTCGAACGCCTTCTCCGGGCCGAAGGTGCTGTCCTCGACGGAGGACGCGGTGGCCGGCCGGCCCTGGGAGATCACCGCGTCGGCGGCGGCTCCGGCCCGGTCGGGGAGGACGAGGAGGAGTCCGCCGACGAGCATCAGGACGGCGGTGAGGACGAAGGCGGACCGTTGTGTGGTGCGGCGGGGTGGTGCGGAGGCGTACAGGCGCATACCTGGGCTCCCTGACCTGAGGGGGTGGCGAGAGCTGGACACGGGTGCGGGGAGCACCACGGACGTGCCGCGTGCCGCCGTCCGGTCGCCCGTGCCGTGTGCCACCGGCACGGACGACCGGCCGGGTGGCGGTGCGGAGTGCCACACGGTGGTGGTGCCCGGCGGCCGGGTCAGAGCTCTCGCTGAGCGCGTCACGCCCCGGGGGCGGGGCGCCGCGCCAGGCCGCCGACCGGGATGCTAGCGGACAGGAAGGTTTCCTACCAGACTCCTGGCGAGGTCCCGCCACGGCCCGCGGGCGGGCGGGGGCGGGTTTTCGGCCATGGTCCGCGAGCGGGCGTGGCGGCCCTTCGACGGGGGTCCATGCACGGCCGTACGGCCCCCCGGCGGGGGTCCACGGACGGGCGGGGCGGCCCCCGGCGGGGTCCACGGACGGGCGGGGCGGCCCCCGGCGGGGTCCACGGACGGGCGGGGCGGCGGCCCCCGGCGGCGGCTCCGCGCGGCGGTCCCGCCCGGCCTCAGAGGCTGATGTGGTACGCCTTGCGCAGGGTCTCGTGGACGGTCCAGGTGGTCCGGTCGCCCTCGCGCAGCACACAGGCGTCACCGGGGCCGACCTCCAGGGTCCCGCCGCCCTCGACGGCGACGGTCGCGCGCCCGGAGACCACCACGAACAGTTCGTCGGCCTCGGTGTCGGTGACGACGCCGGGCGTGATCTGCCAGATGCCGCGGATCTGCTTCCCGTCCGCCGACTCCCACAGCACCTTGCCCGTCACCTCGGGCGTGCCGGAGACGATCCGGGCGGGGTCGAGCGGCTCCGCTTCGAGCTCCGCGTCGGGGATGTGCACGGCGAAGGAGGGCGGTTCGTGTGTCGTCATGGGCGGTGACTGTAGCGGGGGCCCGTGCGCCCTCCGGGGCCGGGACCGCATGGAAGCCATGGTTCCGGTTCGGCTTCCACCAGGCACGATGCCGGACCCGGTGGGGACGACTGGATCCGCACCGCCGCACCGGCCGGACGCCCGGCGGGCGTCGCCGCAGCTCGCGGCGGCTCTCCGGCCGGCACCGGGCGGGCGCCGCGGCCGTTCCCGGCGGCCCTCCGGAGCGCTCCGTCACGGATTTCGCGGTCCGCGCCGGGAGCGTGGCAAGAGATCGCCACCGAGGTTTGCGGGGCCGCCAGCCGCGCCAAGGAAGGGAACATGTCCACACACGTGTCCGAAGAGGTACGGGAGGCGCTCCACGCGGGCCGTCCCGTCGTCGCGCTGGAATCGACGCTCGTCTCCCACGGCCTGCCGCGCCCGCGCAACCTCGCGGTGGCCCGTGAACTGGAGGAGCTGGTGCGGGGCGCGGGCGCCGTCCCCGCCACGATCGCGGTGGTGGACGGCGCGGCCCGGGTGGGCCTGGACGACGCCTCGCTGATGCGGATCGCCGAGGACCCTGCGGTGCGGAAGCTGGGCCACCGCGACCTGGCCCCGGCCCTGGCGACGGGCGCGACCGGCGCCACGACGGTCTCGGCGACGGCCTGGCTCGCGGACGCAGCGGGCATCCGGGTGTTCGCGACCGGCGGCCTCGGCGGCGTGCACCGCGCGTGGGAGGAGACGCAGGACGAGTCCGCCGACCTGCGGCTGCTCGCCCGGGTCGGCACCACCGTCGTCTGCGCGGGCGTCAAGTCGATCCTCGACGTGCCCGCGACGCTCCAGCGCCTGGAGACGCTGGGGGTGACGGTCGTCGGGTACGGCACGGAGCACTTCCCCGGCTTCTACCTCTCCTCCTCGGGCGAGCCCGTCGACTGGACCCTGCGGACCCCGGAGGAGGTGGCGGGGGTGATGCGCGCCCAGGACCGCCTGGAGGGCCTCCGGACCGCGCTCGTCGTGGCCAACCCGGTTCCGGAGAGCGAGCAGTTGGACCCCGCGCTGCACGACCGGGTGCTCGCGGAGGGGCTGGCGGCGGCGAAGGAGAAGAGGATCACGGGCCAGGCGGTGACACCCTTCCTCCTCGCCCACCTGACGGAGCACACGGAGGGGGCGTCCCTGGAGGCCAACCTGGCGGCGATACGGGGAAACGTACGGCTCGCGGCGAGGATCGCGGCGGCGTACGGGGCGGAGTCGTGCGGAGCGGAATCGTGCGGGGCAGGGCCGTACGGGACGGGGCCGTACGGGACGGGGCCGGGACGTCCGGAGTCGTGCGGAGCGGGCTCAGGAGGCCGTGAGGAGTACGGGGCGGAGACACCCGGCGCCGGAGGCCCGGGCGGCGCGGGAGCGCGTGGCGCGGACGGCCGGTGACCCGCCCCGGGGGCGCGCTGCTGGTCGTCGGGGACGTGGTCACGGACGTCGTGGCCCGGCACCGGACCCCGCTCGCGCCCGCCACGGACACCGCGGCGGAGATCCGGACCCTTCCCGGCGGCGCCGGGGCCAACGCGGCGTGCTGGGCGGCGCGTTCCGGCCACGGCGAGGTGCGGCTGCTCGGCCGGGTGGGTGCGGACGCGGCCGACTGGCACGCACGGGCGCTGCGGGCGGCGGGCGTACGGCCCCTGCTCGTCCCGGACGCGCAGGCGGCGACGGCCACCGTCGTCGCGCTCGTGGACGCCTCGGCCGAGCGCACCTTCCTCACCGACAGCGGTGCCGCGCTGCGCCTCTCCCCCGGCGACTGGTCCCCGGGACTGCTCGACGGGGTGGCCCGACTGCACCTCTCGGGTTACCTGTTCTTCGCCGTGCCGAGCCGGGCGGCGGTGCTCCGGGCGCTGCGGGACGCGCGGGAGGCGGGGGTCCCGGTGAGCGTGGACCCGGCTTCGGCGGGGTTCCTCACGACGCTGGGGGCGGACCGGTTCCTGACGGCCGCGGAAGGCGCCGAGGTGCTGCTGCCCAACGCCGACGAGGCCCGGGTCCTCACCGGACGCGCCGATCCGGAGCGCGCGGCGGCGGAGTTGAGCCGGCGCTTCCCGCTGGTCGTGGTCACCCTGGGAGCGGCGGGCGCGCTGGTCGCCGAGGGCGGGGCGGTCACCGCGCGGGTGGCGGCGGCGCCGGTGCGGCCGGTGGACTCGACGGGCGCGGGCGACGCGTTCACCGGCGCGTTCCTGGCGGCCCGGCTCGCGGGCGCGGGTCCGGCGGAGGCGGCGGAAGCCGGGTGCGGGGCGGGCGCGGAGGCGGTCACCGTCGTGGGCGGCAGGCCCCCGGTCCGGACGGCGGACGGCTGAACGCGCTCCCGGAGACCCCGGACGGGAACCGGACTCCGGGGGTCTCCCCCCGGAAGCCCGCGGGCCCGTCGCCCGTCACCCCTCGTCCTCCCGGCCGAGTCCCGTCCAGGCCGGACGGCGCGGGTCGTCGGCGCGTACGACGACGTCCGCCGTCTCCTCCGGCCCGACCTCCGTCTCGTACCGGGCGAAGGCGGGCAGGGTCCAGGGCTCACCGGCGCGCCGGGCGAGGGCGGCGGGCGAGAGCCGCAGGTGGACGGTGAGGTCGAAGGGGAACCAGTGACCGAGCAGGAAGGGGCCGTGCAGGACGAGGACCCCGCCGGGCGGCAGCGTGACGTACGGACTGCGGGTCGCCCGGTCCGTGACCGGGTCCCACAGGTCGGGCAGCACCCGGCCGGTGCCGCCGGGCTCCAGCGGGCCGAAGACCTCCCGCCACAGGGCCCCGGTGTCGGTCCACCCGCCGTAGTACGCGTCGGGGTCCCGTTTGCCGTACTCGTACCGGAGGGAGGCGGGCCGCAGGAAGCCGCCCGTGCCCACCAGGTGGACGGGGCGTCCGCGCGCCCGCAGCGCTTCGGCCAGCGCGGCGGCGAGTCCGGCGCCGGGAGCGGCGGGCGGTCCGTCGATGCCGACCTTGAGCCACTCGCCGCCGTCGCCGGGGACGGCCGCGTCGACGTGCCCGGCGAGCGCCTCCGCCAGCCGGTCCCAGGTGATCGCCTCGTACCGCATCCCCTCACTCTGCCCGTACGTGCGGCGGACCGTCGTTACCGGGCCCGCGCGGCAGCACGGCGAGCCGGTCCGCGAGGGCCCGCGCGGCGGCGAGGGGCTCCGTCCCGTCGGTCCCCCGCCCGTCCGCGAGCGCCGCGCGCCCCGAAGCGACCGCCCCGGCGAGCGTCAGCTCCCCCGCCGCGAGCGCCCGGCACGTCGCCGCGTCGGTCCGCAGCCGGGCGTCCGGTGCCTCCGCCGTGCCGTCCCCGTACGCGACGGAACCGCCGGCCCCGACCCGTACGTGGAACTCCCCCTCGTCCAGGGTGACCTGCACCGTTCCCGGGCCCAGCTCCGCGAGGACACCGAGGAGCGGGACGGCGTACCAGTGGGCGCGTACGGCGTCGGTGGGTCCCGGCTCCCCCAGTGCGGGCGCTCCCCAGGCGGCGAGGGAGCGGAGCACGGGCAGCAGGTCCCGGCCGCGCGGGGTGAGCTCGTACACGGAGGCCGGGGCGGGCGGGGGCAGTCGGCGCCGGGTGACGAGCCCGGTGCCCTCCATGTCCTTGAGGCGGCCGGCCAGCACGTCCGTGCTGACGCCGGGCAGGTCGGCGTGGAGGTCGGTGTAGCGGCGCGGTCCGGCGAGGAGTTCGCGGACGACGAGCAGGGTCCAGCGGTCGCCGACGAGGTCGAGGGCGCGCGCGGCGGCGCAGTGCTGGTCGTAGCTGCGGCGGCGTGGCTGACGGGGCATGCGACGCAGTCTAGACAAGTTGTTGGACTTTCCAAGCTCGGACTTGGTAAAACCAAGCAACACTCATTCCGGGATCTGGGAGGTCGGACGTGGAGTTCCGGCAGTCGAGCAAGCTGAACGGGGTCTGCTACGAGATCCGCGGCCCGGTCGTCGAACACGCCAACGCCCTGGAGGAGGCGGGCCACAGCGTCCTGCGCCTCAACACGGGCAACCCGGCGCTCTTCGGCTTCGAGGCGCCCGAGGAGATCGTCCAGGACATGATCCGGATGCTCCCCGGCGCCCACGGCTACACCGACTCCCGGGGCATCCTCTCCGCCCGCCGCGCGGTGGCCCAGCGCTACCAGGCCATGGGCCTGCCGGAGGTGGACGTGGACGACGTCTTCCTCGGCAACGGCGTCTCGGAGCTGGTCTCCATGGCCGTGCAGGCCCTCCTGGAGGACGGCGACGAGGTCCTGATCCCCGCCCCCGACTTCCCGCTCTGGACGGCCGCCACCACCCTCGCGGGCGGCAGGGCCGTGCACTACCTCTGCGACGAGTCGGCCGACTGGTACCCGGACCTGGACGACATGGCCTCGAAGATCACCGACCGCACCCGGGCCGTCGTCCTCATCAACCCCAACAACCCCACCGGCGCGGTCTACCCGAAGGAGATCGTCGAAGGCGTCCTCGACCTGGCCCGCCGCCACGGCCTGATGGTCCTCGCCGACGAGATCTACGACCGGATCGTCTACGACGACGCCGTCCACCACCCGGCCGCCTCCCTCGCCGACGACCTGGTCGTCCTCACCTTCGGGGGGCTCTCCAAGACCTACCGGGTGGCCGGTTTCCGCTCCGGCTGGCTGGTCGTCACGGGCCCGAAGCAGCACGCCAGGAACTACCTGGAGGGCCTCACCATGCTGGCCTCCATGCGGCTCTGCCCCAACGCCCCCGCCCAGTACGCCATCCAGGCCGCGCTCGGCGGCCGCCAGTCGATCGACGAACTGACCGCCCCGGGCGGCAGGCTGCGCGAACAGCGCGACCGCGCCTGGGAGAAGCTCAACGAGATCCCGGGCGTCTCCTGCGTGAAGCCGAAGGGGGCCCTCTACGCCTTCCCGCGCCTCGACCCGGCCGTGCACAGGATCCACGACGACGAGAAGTTCGTCCTCGACCTGCTGCTCCGGGAGAAGATCCAGGTGGTGCAGGGCACCGGCTTCAACTGGCCGCGCCCGGACCACTTCCGCATCCTGACCCTGCCGCACGCCGACGACCTGGACGCCGCGATCAGCCGCATCGGCCGCTTCCTGGGCGGGTACCGGCAGGAGCCCGCCGGACGGTGACGCCCGCCCGCCCCTGCTGTCATGATCGGGGGGTTCGGAGGCCGAGGGGAACGGGAGGGCGGCCGGTCATGGATGCGGCGCTGATAGCCGTGGCGGGAACCCTGCTGGGTGCCGTCTTCACGCACTGGTTCCAGGGACGGGCCGCCGAGCGCGCGGCCGTGCTCGCCCGGACCGAACAGCTCCGGCAGGAGAGGATCGTGACCTACAGCGCCTTCGCCGGCGCGGTGGTCGACTACCGGCACAGCCAGAACGACCGCTGGTTCAGCGCGTTCCGGGAACCCGGCTCGGAACGGGCGGAGGAGTCCCGCCACGCCTCCTACCGGCAGCGCACCGCCGCCCGGCAGGCCCTGTTCCGCGTCCAGCTGGTGTGCGACGACCCCGAGACGCGTCGGCTGGCCGAGGCGGCCTTCCAGGAGACCCACTGCATGCACGAGGCGGTGGACGAGGAGGAGCGCGTCCGGTACTCCGACCGGGCCAAGGAAGCACTCGCCCTGTTCGTCGCCGCCGCCGCTCCCGGCGTCCGCTGACGGGGGCCGACGTGGACCTCGTCGCGCCGGTCGTCGTGGAACCGCTCCGGCGGCGGCGCTGCTCGGAGTGTCACCGGGGGCCGCTGGAGCGGATGATCGTGGAGTTCGGCGCGCCGGTCTGCCTGGACTGCGCCGACCTCGGGCACCTGGTCTTCCTGCCCCGGGGCGACACGGCCCTGACCCGGCGGGCCCGCGAGGGCAGCACGCTCTGGGCCGTGGTGGTACGGCACAACCGGCGCCGTACGCGGTACGAGCGCCGGGGCCTCCTGGTCGAGGAGGCGGCGCTGGCCCTGGCCGAACGGGCCTGCCTGGCGGACGCGGAGGCACGGGCCGGGCGGCGGGCCCGGGACGCGGCGCGGCGCGCGGTCCTCGACGCCCGGGTCACCGAGGCCCTGCGGGCGGAGATCCTGCGGCTCTTCCCGTCGTGCCCGGCGGACCAGGCCGACGAGATCGCCGCCCACGCCTCGGCGAAGGGCAGCGGGCGGGTGGGGCGCACCGCCGCCGGCCGCTCGCTCGACCGCGGCGCGGTGACCGCCGCCGTACGGGCCGCCGTACGGCACGTCGACACGCCGTACGACACCCTGCTGATGCAGGGGGTGCCCCGGCACCGGGCCCGGGCGAGGGTCGCTCCCGCCATCGAGGCGGTGCTCCGGTCCTGGCGCGGCGGCGAGGACGCGCGCGACTGACGGCCCGCCGCCGGCGCGCGTCGGTCCGGCCGCCGGGCCGCGGTCCCTCAGACCTGGTCCGCGGCGCGGCGCGCGCGACGGTACAGCAGGGCGCCGCCGAGGAGCAGGGCGACGCTCGCCGGGGCGGCGTAGCCGATGGCGTCCGAACCGGTGGTGGCCAGCGCTTCCTTCTCCGTCCCGCCCTGCGGCGCGGGGGCCGGGGCGGGCGTCACGGTCTGCGTCTGCGGGGCCGGGACGTTGCGCACGGGGGTCTGCGGGCGCGGCGTCGGCTTCTCGATCGGCTGCGCCGGCTTCGAGGGGCCGTTGACCGCGGTGTTGCCGAAGACCGGGTTGCCGACGCCGACCACGTTGACCGAGTTCCCGCTGACGTTCAGGGGGAGGTCGACGGGCAGCTGGAGGCCGTTCCCCGAGAGCACGCCCGGCGATCCCTGGGCGTGGCTCTCGGCGGTGGAGCCGCCGCCGTTGGAGGAGCCGCCTCCGTGGGCGCCGCCGGCCTGCTCCCCGCCGCGCGGGGTGGCGGGCTCGTCCTTGTGGGAGTGGGGGTGGCCGTGGGAGCGGCCGTCCCCGTCCGAGCCGTGACCGGCGGGCCCGGAGGAGAGGTTGGCGCAGCCGTTGCCGAAGGCCGGGTTGAGCAGCCCGACGACGTCGACCGTGTTGCCGCAGACGTTGACCGGCACGTGCACCGGCAGCTGAAGCGTGTTGCCGGAGCCGACGCCCGGCGAACCGATCGCGGCGCCCTGGGCGCCGGCGTCGGCGTGCGCGGCGCCCGCCGAGAGGGCGAGCGCTCCACCCGTGACCAACAGTGTGGCCAGACCACTTCGGCGAATCTGCCTCATGGCTTCCTGCCTTCCGGAGGTGTGCACGGGCAAGTGCCCGTACCCGAATCAACGCGGCACACGTACCTGCCGGATTCGACCGCCGGAGGGTTTCACTCCAACGAGTGCGGAGCGTTCGAGTGTGGACTTCAGTGCCCCAGGAGAGCGGAAAGGGCTCCGACCGGGTCGGGATCGGGGTCGCCGCGCGGCCACCAGTCCTCGCGGCCGGGGTCCGACTCGTATCCGTACCAGAGGCCGTCCCGGCCGAGCCGGAGCTGGAGCGACCGGTCGGAGAGGCGGTTCCGCCAGGGCCGGAGGGCGGGGAACCCGGAGGCGAGCAGCGCGGGCCGCGCCCGGTCGAACGGTCCCGCCGGCGGGTCCCACGGCTCCTCCAGGACCGCGAGGCCCTCGGCTCCGCCCTGCCGCCAGGCCGCGACGGCGCGGGCGAGGTCCGTGGGGGTGCGGTCGAGCGCGTGGGCCAGGTCGCGGTAGAGCGCGCGGGTGGCGGCGGTGAGGCCGGAACCGGGGTGCGCGGCGGCCAGGCGGACCGCGTCCTGCCAGGGGGTGAGCGCGGCGACCGGATCGACCCCGGTGGTGAGGAACCCGTGGGCGCGGGCGGCCGCCTCGGTGGCGAGGAGGTCGAGCGCGAGCGGGTCGGGGGCGGCGGGGTCGGGCGGGAAGACGGCCGGACGGCCGGGCCGGGCCGGGGGCGGCAGGGGGGCGGGCAGGGGCGGGAGCGCCGCCCCCGCGGCCGCGTCGAGCGCGGCACGGGCGGGGACGGTGGGCATCGGCGGGGCGGCGGCACTCGTCTCGGCGGCGGAACGGACCGCGTTGCGCCGGGTGAGCCCGGCGAGGAGTTCCTGCTCGCCCCGGCCGCGCATCAGGAAAAGGACGAACGGGTCCTCGTCGAGGAGCCGCGCGGCCTGGTAGCAGAGGGCCGCGGCGTGCTTGCAGGGATAGCCGTCGTCCGGGCAGGAGCAGTCGGGAACCAGGTCGCCGGGCTCGGGCAGCAGTCCGGTGACGGCCTCCAGGGCGTGCGGCACGTCCTTGTCGAGGAGGGCGGCGATGTGGTCGGGGCGCGCGGCGGCCTCGTCGAGGAACCGCTCCCAGCCCTCGTCACCGAGGGTCCGCATCCTGATCTCGGTGCGGTACGGGCGGGGCCGGGTGCCGTGCACGGAGGCGACGACCCGGCCGGGGGTGACCGTGATCGCGTCGACGTGGCCGCGCCTCGCGTACGCCTTGCCGCGCGCCAGACGGGCCGGATCGAGGGCGGTGTCCTCCAGGGCGTCGACCCAGGCGTTCCCCCACCAGGTGGAGGCGAACCGGCCGTCGGGGGCCTCCCGGGGCGCGACCTGCGGGAAGGAACGGCGGCGGTCGTCGTGGCGGGGGACGGCCCCGCGCGCGGTCCGGGCGCGGTTCACGAGGGCCTCCTCAGGGACACCAGATCGGCGAGCTCACGGTCGGTGAGTTCGGTGAGGGCGGCCTCGCCGGAGCCGAGGACGGCGTCGGCCAGGGCCCGCTTCGCGCGGAGCATCTCGGCGATGCGGTCCTCGACCGTGCCCTCGGCGACGAGCCGGTGGACCTGCACCGGCCGGGTCTGTCCGATGCGGTAGGCCCGGTCGGTGGCCTGCTCCTCGACGGCCGGGTTCCACCAGCGGTCGTAGTGGACGACGTGGCCGGCCCGGGTGAGGTTGAGACCGGTGCCCGCCGCCTTGAGGGAGAGCAGGAAGACCGGGACCTCACCGGCCTGGAAGCGGTCGACCATCCGTTCCCGCTCGGCCACGGGGGTGCCGCCGTGGAGGAGCTGGGCCGGTGTGCCGCGCACCGCCAGGTGCTCGGCGAGGAGCCGCGCCATCGACACGTACTGGGTGAAGACGAGCACGGACCCGTCCTCGGCGAGGATCGTGTCGAGGAGTTCGTCGAGCAGGGTGAGCTTCCCGGAACGGCCCGTCAGCCGGGTGGCGCCGCGCGGGGCCTGTTCCCCGAGGTACTGGGCGGGGTGGTTGCAGATCTGCTTGAGGGAGGTCAGCAGCTTCATGACGAGGCCCCGGCGGGCCATCCCCTCGGCCTCCTCGATCCGCGCCATGGTCTCGCGGACGACCGCCTCGTAGAGGGACGCCTGCTCCCGGGTGAGGGGGACGGGGTGGTCGGACTCCGTCTTGGGCGGCAGTTCGGGGACGATGCCGGGATCGGACTTGCGGCGGCGCAGCAGGAAGGGGCGCACGAGCCGGGCGAGCCGTTCCACGGCCTCGTCGTGCTCGATCTCGTCGTGGTTCTCCACGGCCCGGGCGTGCCGGGAGCGGAATGCCTTGAGCGGGCCGAGGAGCCCGGGGGTGGTCCAGTCGAGGATCGCCCAGAGTTCGGAGAGGTTGTTCTCCACGGGGGTGCCGGTCAGCGCGACCCTGGCGGGCGCGGAGATCTCGCGCAGGGCCCTGGCGGTCGCGGAGAACGGGTTCTTGACGTGCTGCGCCTCGTCGGCGACGACCATCCCCCACTCGTGTCCGGCCAACCGGGCGGCGCTGGTGCGCAGGGTGCCGTAGGTGGTGAGGACGAAGCCGCCCCCGGCGCCGTCCAGCTCCCGGTCGGCCCCGTGGAAGCGCCGTACGGGCACGCCGGGGGCGAACTTCTCCACCTCCCGCTGCCAGTTGCCGAGCAGGGACGCCGGACAGACCACGAGGGTGGGGGCGCGGCGCGCGCGGCGCAGGTGGAGGGCGATGAGGGTGACGGTCTTGCCCAGGCCCATGTCGTCGGCGAGGCAGCCGCCGAGGCCGAGCGAGGTCATCAGGTCCAGCCAGGCGAGGCCCCGGAGCTGGTAGTCGCGCAGGGTGGCGGTGAGGCCGGGCGGGGCCTGCACCTCCTCCGGACCGGCCAGGAGCCGGTCGCGGAGCGCGGCGAGCGCTCCGACGGGGACGGCCGGGACGGTCTCGCCGTCCACCTCGACGGTGCCGGTGAGGGCGGCGCCGAGGGCGTCGACCGGTTCGAGCAGGCCCAGCTCCCGTTTGCGGGCCTTGCGGACCAGGTCGGGATCGACGACGACCCACTGGTCGCGGAGGCGCACGACCGGCCGGTGGGCCTCGGCCAGGAGGTCCATCTCCCCC
Source organism: Streptomyces sp. NPDC041191 (assembly GCF_055591945.1). NCBI lineage: Bacteria > Bacillati > Actinomycetota > Actinomycetes > Kitasatosporales > Streptomycetaceae > Streptomyces > Streptomyces sp. NPDC041191. The sequence continues at coordinate 164,412 of NZ_JBVIZC010000001.1, forward strand.
TCGGTGAGCGGGTCGCCGTCGAGGGCCAGCTGCCAGTTGAACCGCAGCAGTTCCTCGCTGTCGAAGAAGGAGGTGCCGTCGGTCGCGGAACCCGGCGCGGGGCGGACGACGGCCGAGGCGCTGAGCGAGCGGGCCAGCTCGCGCGGCCAGTGGACGACGACCCCGGCGTCGGCGAGCCGGGCGGCGGCGGGTCCGAGGAGCTCGTACAGCTCGTCCTCGGTGACGGCGAGGACGTCGGGCACGTCCCGCTCCAGGAGCCGGGCCAGCGGAGGCCAGACGCGCGCGGCCCGGCGCAGGGCGAGGACGGCGTCGACCCGGGCCCGGGGCCCGAGGTGCTCGCCCTCCCCCGCCCAGAGGGCCGCGGCGTCGACGACGAGGGTGGGGTCGGCGAGGCTGTGGACCTGGAGGAGCGCGGCGGCGGCGTGGCGCTCGCCGGCGTTCTCCCCGGCCGCCTCCGTGAAAGTGCCGGCGGCCTCCGTGGCGTCCGCAGCGCCCCCCGCGTCCGCATTGACCGTGTTGTCTGCGTTGTCTGCGTTGCCTGCGTTGCCTGCGTTGCCCGCTTTGCTTGTGCTGCCTGTGCCGTCTGTACTGTCGAAGAGTTCGTATGCCGACAGGTCGAGGCGGAGCGAGACGCGGACCCCGGCGTCCATTCCGGCCGCGGCCTCGGCGGCCCAGGCACGCGCGCGGGGCAGGTGCTGCGGGGCACGGGCCGCGAACGGCGCCCCGACCGCGTGGGCGGCGGCCGGGGTGCGGGGCAGGACGTCGGCGACGGCGTCGAGGAAGGCGCGGACGAGGGCTTCGGGATCGGGCAGCCTCAGCGGCCCCCGGCCGGGCACCGGCACGGCGTAGGCCTCGGCCGGCAGGGCGGCGGCGACGGCCCGCAGGTGGGCGATGTCGTCGGCGTCCAGGGGCCCGGCCCGCCAGGCGTCCAGGTCGTCGGCGGTCAGCCCCGGCAGCAGCCGGCCCCGGGCGGCCAGGTGCAGGGCGTGCAGGGCGGCGGCGCCCCAGCCGGCGGTGGCCGGATGGGCGGCCGGGTGGTGGCGGGCCGCGACGAGGTGGGGCAGGGCGGCCTCGACGGAGAGGGTGACGGCGGGGACCTCACGGCCCCGGGCACCGCCGCCGTGCCGCCGGGCGACGGTCAGCCGGACGCGCTCCGCGCCGGTCGTCGTCGCCGGGTCGGGCAGCGCTCCGCCGTCGGGTGCCCAGAAGGCGATCCGGCCCTCGCGGGGAAGGGCGGCCGGCCGGAAGACGGCGGCGCCGGTGATCCAGGTGTGCGTCACGGCCGTCCCCCTTCCCGCTTCCGTCGCGGGACGGATCTCCCACTGGATCTCCGACTGTACGGGGGAGGTCTGACAACGGGCCGCCGAGCGGTTCCCCCGGGCGGCCCAGCAACGGATGACACGGGGTCCACCGGGCGGGAGGGTGGGCCTGGACCGGGGTCGGACCCGCGGAACCGCCGTCCGCCGCCGTCCGCCGTCTTCGCCCGACAGAAGAGGATTCGACATGTCCGTTCGCCGGCGTCTCACGACCGCCACCGGGGCCGTGCTGCTCGCCCTCGCCGTCGCCGGCTGCTCGGGCCTCGGCCGCAGCGCCGTGGGCACGATCTCGTACGAGACGGAACGCGATGCGGGGGTAATGGTGACGAGCCCCTCGGTGAAGGGCTGTCACCGCCTGGCGCCGTCCGGCGCGACCGGGGTCGAGAACGGCACCCTGGTCGACATCGTGCTGTACAAGACCCGGGACTGCCGGGGCGAGGACTCGACCTACCTGCCGACCAGCAGCGGTGACCGGATCGTGCCGGGCACCCCTCCCTGGCGCAGCTACACCGTCGTCCACTGAGGCGTCCGCCGGGCGCGTCCGCCCCTTTCCCCTTCCGCCCCCGGCGGGTCCATCCTGGAAGTGACCGGAAGGACCGAGGCACCGGAAGGACCGGGCGGGGAGGTGACCGTCATGCGGACCGGGAACGAGCCGGTGACCGCGCGCAGCCCGCTGCGGATGCGGTTCTGGCTGGGCGTGTGGGGGCTGTTGTGGGCGGCCTTCGGCACGGTCGCGTTCGTCCTGGTGGGGCGCCCCGGCTGGGCCGCCGCCTGCGGGGTGCTGTTCCTGGTGGTCCTGGCCGACCTGGGCCTCGTGGTGCGCCACATGCGCCAGGGTCCGCACTGGCAGCCGGGGCGGGACGTCCCTCCGTACGATCCCGATCACGGTGGCACCGGCACGGGACGCGAGGGGCGCTGAGCGCCGCGCGCACGTCCTCGGCTCTCGTTCCGCCCGGGGCCCGGCGGGTCCTCAGCCCTCCGGGCCGAATCCCGCCGCCCGCACGTACTCCGGCTTCGGGTCGAGCGCGGCGGCGAGACGGAAGTGCCGGAGGGCCTGGGCGGTCCGCCCGGAGCGTTCGAAGGTACGGCCGAGGGCGAAGTGCGCGAACGCGTTGTCCGGCTCGCGCTCCAGGACCAGTTCGAACTCCAGCTGCGCGGGGCGCAACTGGGCGGCCGCGAAGAACGCCCGGGCGCGCAGCAGGCGCGCGGCGGTGTTCTCGGGGTGGGCGGCGATCACCGAGTCCAGCAGTTTCACGGCTCCCCGGGGGTCCCGCGCGGCCAGCAACTGCTCGGCGGCGCGGAAGTCGATGACGTGCGTTTCCGGGGTGCTGTCGGCCACGGTGGCATCCTTCCCTCGTACACGGGGTTGAACACCGGTCCCGGTGGCGGCATTCCGCGGCCGCCCCGCCCGCGCGGAGCCCGCCGGGCCGGACGGGACGAAGGCCGCCGGGCCGGACGGGCACCGCGAGGGGCGGCGGTCAGGCAGGAGGATCGGTCCGGGCGGCGGACGCGGCCCGGCGTTCCAGTTCCTCCCAGACCTTCTCGACCTGCGGCTCCAGCGCGTCGAGCGGCCCGTCGTTGTCGATCACGAGGTCCGCGACGGCCAGCCGCTCCGCGCGCGTGGCCTGGGCCGCCATCCGGGCCCGCGCCTCGGACTCGCTCATGCCACGGATCCGTACGAGCCGGTCGAGCCGGGTCTCCGGGGCCGCGTCCACGACCACGACCAGGTCGTAGAGCGGCGCGAGCCCGTTCTCCGCGAGCAGGGGTACGTCGTGGACGACGACGTCGCCCGCGCCCGCCCGGCTCTCCAGCTCCGCCGACCGGGCCCCGACCAGGGGGTGGACGATGCCGTTGAGGACGGCCAGGCGGTCGGGGTCGGCGAACACGACGGAGCCGAGCTTCGGCCGGTCGAGCGTCCCCGCCTCCGTGAGGACGCCGTCGCCGAACGCCTTCACGACGGCCGCGAGCCCCGGGGTCCCGGGCTCGACGACCTCGCGGGCGATCCGGTCCGCGTCGATCAGCACGGCTCCGTACGACACGAGCAGCCGTGACACTTCGCTCTTGCCGGCGCCGATCCCGCCGGTCAGGCCCACCTTCAGCATGAGCGGCAGCTTAGGGCCTGCCCCCGCGGGGCTACGCCTCGCCCTCCCGCTCCGCGAGGAAGCGCTCGAACTCGCGGCCGAGCTCGTCCGCCGACGGAAGGTCGACGGGCTCGGCGACGAGGCTGCCGCGGGTCTCGGCGCCGGACACCGCGTCGTACTGGTGCTCAAGGCCCCGTACGAGCGTCACCAGCTCCTCGTCGCCCTCCCCGATCTGGCGGTCGATCTCGGTCTGGGTGCGGCGGGCCTCCGTCCGCAGGGAGTGGGCGACGCCCGGGAGGACGAGGCCGGTGGCGGCCGTGACGGCTTCGAGGACCGTCAGGGAGGCGTCCGGGTACGGCGAACGGGCCACGTAGTGCGGGACGTGGGCCGCGACTCCGAGGGTGTCGTGCCCGGCCTCCGTGAGCCGGTACTCGACGAGGGACTCGGCGCTGCCGGGGACCTGGGCCTCGTCGAAGGGGCTGGAATGACCGGGCATGAGGTCGGTGCGGCTGCCGTGCGGGGTGAGCCCGACCGGGCGGGTGTGCGGCACGCCCATGGGGATGCCGTGGAAGTTGACGGCGAGGCGCACACCGAGGCGCTCGACGATCTGCTGGACGGCGAGGGCGAACCGTTCCCATTCCACGTCCGGTTCCGGACCGGAGAGGAGGAGGAAGGGGGCGCCGGTGGCGTCCTGCACGAGGCGGACCTCGATGGACGGCGTCTCGTACGCGGTCCATCGGTCGCGCCGGAAGGTCAGCAGCGGACGGCGGGCGCGGTAGTCCACGAGCCGGTCGTGGTCGAAACGGGCCACCGGCTGGTGGGGAAGGGTGTCGAGCAGGCGCTCGACGATCTGCCCACCGGCCTCGCCCGCGTCGATGTAGCCGTCGAAGTGGTACAGCATGACCAGTCCGGCCGACTCCTGTGCCAGGGCCAGGTCCACGACGGCCAGGCCCTTCGGGTCCCATTCGTACAAATCCTGGGGATCAAGCACGGTTACCGCTCCTCCTCGTGTTCTCTCTGGCAACGTGCCGCGCGGCGCCGCCATTCCCGGTGCGCGCGATCTCCCGCGGGACGGCACGAACTCCGGCCACTGGTCCAGACCTTGACACGGGCAGGGTGGCTCCCTACCGTCTCGGAACAGCTCCGCGTTCAGCATCCCGATCCTTGTGCACATACGGGAACGTCCCCCATTCCTGCACCGGAAGGTCCCCCATGCGCGCCCGAACGCTGCTCCTCCCCCTCCTCCCGGCCCTGCTCGCCGTCCCGCTCGTGCCCGCCCCGGCCGTCGCGGCCACCGTCGAGGTGACGACGGCGGCCCAGCTCAAGACGGCGCTCGCCGGCGCACGCCCCGGCGACACGATCCACCTCGCGGACGGCACGTACACGGGCAACTTCAAGGCCACCGTCCCCGGCACCTCCTCCGCACGGATCACCCTGACCGGCTCCTCGCGCGCCGTGCTGACCGCCGGGGGCGGCTACGGGCTGCACCTCGACGGCGCCTCCTACTGGACGGTGGAGGGGATCACGGTGACCGGCGGCCAGAAGGGGATCATGGCCGACGCCGCGAACCACGTGGTGATCGACGGGGTGACCGTGCACGGCCTGGACATGGAGGGGGTGCACTTCCGCAACTCCAGCAAGAACGGCGTCCTCAGGAACTCGCGGATCTACGACACCGGGAACGACGGGCGGGGCATGGGCGAAGGGGTGTACGTCGGCACCGCCAACGCGCTCACCGACAGGAGCGACAACGCACAGATCCTGAACAACGTCATCGGGCCGGACGTGGGCGGTGAGAACGTGGACATCAAGGAGGGCACGACGGGCGCGAAGATCGTCGGGAACACCTTCGACGGGCGCGGGCTGACCGGCGTCCACTACGACGACTCCTGGGTCGACGTGAAGGGCAACGGCGTCCTCGTGGCGGACAACACCGGGGTGAACACGACGAACAACGGCTTCGAGACCCACAGCCAGCAGAGCGGCTGGGGCTGCGGAACGGTCTTCCGGGGCAACCGCTCGGACCTCAGGGGCGCGACCGGGGCGCAGCGGCTCGCGATCAACGTCACCCACCGGAGCGGTTCGTGCGTGACCACGGTCCACTCCTCGAACACGGTGATCGGCGGGAACGGTCTGACCAACATCCCCGTCACCCCCTGAGGCGCCCGCACACGCCCGGCCGGTCCGGGCGCTCGGGCCGGACCGGATGCCCGGACCGGCCGGGCGGAAAACGACGAGGCCCGCTCCCCCGGAGGGGAACGGGCCTCGTTTCGCTAGCGGCTAGCGCTCAGCGGAGAGCCTGTTCAGCTCTGGCCGCCGGCCAGCTTCTCGCGCAGGGCGGCGAGCGCCTCGTCCGACGCCAGGGCGCCGGAGTTGTCGTCCGACTCCGAGGAGTACGAACCACCCGAGATGCCCGCACCGGCGTTGCCGGCGGCCGGGGCGGCAGCGCCCTCGGCAGCGGCGGCCTCGTCGGCCTCGCGGGACTTGATGACCTGGGCCTGGTGCTGCTCGAAGCGGGACTGCGCCTCGGCGTACTGGGTCTCCCACGCCTCGCGCTGGGTCTCGAAGCCCTCGAGCCAGTCGTTGGTCTCGGGGTCGAAGCCCTCGGGGTAGATGTAGTTGCCCTGGTCGTCGTAGGACGCGGCCATGCCGTACAGGGTCGGGTCGAACTCGACCGAGGCCGGGTCGGCACCGAAGGACTCGTTGGCCTGCTTCAGCGAGAGGCTGATGCGACGGCGCTCGAGGTCGATGTCGATGACCTTGACGAAGATCTCGTCGTTGACCTGGACGACCTGCTCCGGGATCTCCACGTGGCGCTCGGCCAGCTCGGAGATGTGGACCAGACCCTCGATGCCCTCGTCCACACGGACGAACGCACCGAACGGAACCAGCTTGGTGACCTTGCCCGGGACGACCTGGCCGATCTGGTGGGTCCGGGCGAACTGCTGCCACGGGTCCTCCTGCGTCGCCTTCAGCGACAGGGAGACACGCTCGCGGTCCATGTCCACGTCGAGAACCTCGACGGTGACCTCCTGGCCGACCTCGACGACCTCGGACGGGTGGTCGATGTGCTTCCAGGACAGCTCGGAGACGTGCACGAGGCCGTCGACGCCGCCCAGGTCCACGAAGGCACCGAAGTTGACGATCGAGGACACGACGCCGGAGCGGACCTGACCCTTCTGGAGGGTCGTGAGGAAGGTCTGGCGGACCTCGGACTGGGTCTGCTCCAGCCAGGCACGGCGGGACAGGACCACGTTGTTGCGGTTCTTGTCCAGCTCGATGATCTTCGCCTCGAGCTCCTTGCCCACGTAGGGCTGGAGGTCGCGGACGCGGCGCATCTCGACCAGGGAGGCCGGGAGGAAGCCGCGGAGGCCGATGTCGAGGATGAGACCACCCTTGACGACCTCGATGACGGTACCGGTGACGATGCCGTCCTCTTCCTTGATCTTCTCGATGGTGCCCCAGGCGCGCTCGTACTGGGCACGCTTCTTCGAGAGGATCAGGCGGCCTTCCTTGTCCTCCTTCTGAAGGACCAGGGCCTCGATCTCGTCGCCGACCTTGACGACCTCGTTCGGGTCGACGTCGTGCTTGATCGAGAGCTCGCGGCTCGGGATGACACCTTCGGTCTTGTAACCGATGTCGAGCAGGACCTCGTCCCGGTCGACCTTCACGATGACGCCGTCGACGATGTCGCCGTCGTTGAAGTACTTGATCGTCTCGTCGATCGCGGCGAGGAAGGCTTCCTCGTTACCGATGTCGTTGACCGCAACCTGCGGGGTGGTGGCGGTGGTCTCGGTGCTGCTCGTCATGTGGGAAAGGGCTCCGGTTACGGACAGAAAGTCGTAGGTACTGCTACGCCGAGAGCCCGTATCGCACCAAGAAGCCGGACAGCCAATGAGACGCCCTTCCCGCGGACGGGAGGATGCCTCGAAAACCGAGGGGACATATACCAGGTACGAGCGCGGCCTGCTCCGTCTGAGGCACGCAGACCCGCAGCGCAACCTTTAGCATACGGAAGCGGCCGGACAGGGTCAATGCGCGAAGCGCGCACCCGGGGCAGAACCGCTCAACTCCGGCACCATTCACGGTTTTCCGCGCCGTGTCGGCGGGTCCGCCGCACGGCGCCACTGAGCGCAAACTACATCGGCGGGCGAGATGAACCAAGAGCACGGACACGACGACGGGACCGGGGACGCGGCCGACGGGGCGGAGGCGACCCGGCGTGACGCGGGAGACGCGGAGAGCAGCCGGGCGAGCCGCGGATGGTGGGACCGCAACGCCGACGAGTACCAGAACGAGCACGGCTCCTTCCTGGGCGACGACCGCTTCGTGTGGGGTCCCGAGGGGCTGGACGAGGCCGAGGCCGGACTCCTCGGCCCGGCCGGCGCGCTGAAGGGCCTGGACGTCCTGGAGATCGGCGCGGGCGCGGCGCAGTGCTCGCGGTGGCTGGCGGCCCGGGGGGCGCGGCCGGTGGCGCTCGACCTCTCGCACCGGCAGCTCCAGCACGCGCTGCGCATCGGCGGGGGCGTGCCTCTGGTGGAGGCCGACGCGGGGGCGCTGCCGTTCCGGGACGGCTCCTTCGACCTGGCCTGCTCCGCGTACGGGGCGGTGCCGTTCGTCGCCGATCCGGTGCGGGTGTTCCGCGAGGTGCGCCGGGTGCTGAGGCCGGGCGGCCGCTGGGTGTTCTCGGTGACGCACCCGATCCGCTGGGCGTTCCCCGACGAGCCCGGACCCGAGGGCCTCTCCGTCGCGGCGTCCTACTTCGACCGCACGCCGTACGTCGAGCAGGACGAGGAAGGGCGGGCGGTGTACGTGGAGCACCACCGGACGATCGGGGACCGGGTGCGGGACGTGGTGGCCGGCGGGTTCCGGCTGGTGGACCTGGTCGAGCCGGAGTGGCCGGCCTGGAACAGCCAGGAGTGGGGCGGCTGGTCCCCTCTGCGGGGGAACCTGATCCCGGGCACGGCGATCTTCGTGTGCGAACGGGCGGAGCGGGCGGGACGGACGGAGCCGGCGGAGTAGCCGTGAGGCCGGGGGCGGGCCCCGTTGTCCACAGGGTGGCCGACCATACAAGTCGTACTTACAGGTGGGCCCTGTGGACAGCGGGGCCCGCCCTTTCCCTTCGCGTACGAGACTGAGTGCGTGATCCGAAACGACGTACTCGACCGTCTCCCCGTCCGCCATGCCGTCCCCGAGCTGCTCGCGGCGCTCGCGGAGCGCGGTGCGGCGGTGCTGTCCGCCCCTCCCGGCACCGGCAAGACGACGCTGGTGCCGCTGGTGCTGGCGGGGCTCGCGGGGGACGGTCCGGCGCGGAGAGTGCTGGTGGCGGAGCCCCGCCGGATGGCGGTGCGGGCCGCGGCGCGGCGGATGGCGTGGCTGCTCGGCGAGGAGGTCGGCGGCGCGGTCGGCCTCTCCGTGCGCGGCGAGCGGCGGGCCGGCCCCGCCACCCGGGTCGAGGTGGTGACCACGGGCGTTCTGCTCCAGCGGTTGCAGCGCGACCCGGAGCTGGCGGGCGTCGACGCGGTCCTGCTCGACGAGTGCCACGAGCGCCACCTGGACGCCGACACCGCCATGGCCTTCCTGGTGGACGTGCGGGCCACCCTGCGGCCGGAGCTGGCACTGATCGCGGCCTCGGCGACGAGTGACGCCGGGGCGTGGTCCCAATTGCTCACGGTCCTCGACGGCAGCGGACCCGCGCCGATCGTGCGGAGCGAGGGCGAGGGGCACGGGTACGCGGTCCGGTACGCCGCGCCGCCCGCCGGGATCAGACCCGCGCACGGCACGTGGGTGGACCCGGCGCTGCTGCGTCACGTGGCGGCGACGGTCCGGCTCGCCCTGGAGCGGCACGAGGGCGACGTCCTCTGCTTTCTGCCGGGCACCGGGGAGATCGCGCGGACGGCGGGCCTGCTCGCCGGCCTGGACGCGGAGGTGCTCCAGCTGCACGGGCGGGCTCCGGCGGCGGTGCAGGACGCGGTGCTGCGGGGCACCGGTCCGGGCGGGCGGCGCCGGGTGGTGCTCTCGACGTCGGTGGCGGAGTCGAGCCTGACGGTTCCGGGGGTGCGGGTCGTGGTGGACTCGGGACTCGCGCGGGAGCCCCGGACGGACCACGCCCGGGGGCTCGGGTCGCTGGCGACGGTCCCGGTGTCGACGGCGGCGGCGACCCAGCGGGCCGGCCGCTCGGGACGTGAGGCGCCCGGCGTGGTCTACCGCTGCTGGGCGGAGGCGGAGGACGGCAGCCGGGCGCGCTTTCCCTCCCCCGGGATCAGGGTCGCTGACCTGGCGGACTTCGCCCTGCGGGTCGCCTGCTGGGGCGACCCGACGGCCGGGGGGCTCGCGCTCCTCGACGCGCCGCCGGCCGGGGCGATGGAGGCGGCCCGCGCGGTCCTCGGGTCGATCGGGGCCGTGGACCCGGCGGGCCGGGCCACCGACCGGGGGGTGCGGTTGTCCCGGCTCGGGCTCCACCCCCGGTTGGGGCGCGCCCTCCTGGACGGTGCGGCGGAGGTCGGGACACGGCGGGCCGCCGAGGTGGTCGCGCTGCTCGGCGAGGAGCCGCCGCGCGACTACGGGGACGATCTGGTGGCGGCCTGGCGGGCGGCCCGCCGGGACTCGGACGCGTACGGCGCGCGCTGGAGGGCGGAGGTCCGCCGTCTGGAGCGGGCGGTCGGCGCGGCCGGGGACGGGGACGCGGCGACCGGGCGGGACTCCGCACCGGGGGCCGGAAGGAGCGACGACGCCGTGGCCGGTCTGGTGACGGCGCTGGCCTTCCCGGAGCGGGTGGCCAGGGCCCGGGAGCAGGGCGGCCATCTGATGGTGTCGGGGAGCGGGGCGCGGCTCGCCGAGGGCTCCGGTCTGGGGTCCGCGCCGTGGCTGGCCGTGGCGGTGGCGGACCGTACGGCGCGGGACGCCACGGCGCGGGTGCGGCTGGCGGCGGTGGTGGACGAGGCCGTGGCACGGCGGGCGGCCGGGCATCTGCGGTCCACCGGGGAGGAGGTCCGCTGGGAGGACGGGGACGTGGTCGCGCGGTCGGTGGACCGGCTGGGCGCGATCGAGCTGACGGTCCGCCCCCTGGGCACCAGGGCCGACCCCGCGCTCGTCCGGGAGGCGCTCCTCGACGGTCTGCGGCGCGAGGGGCTCGGACTGCTGCGGTGGAGCCGGGAGGCCGTGGAGCTGCGCGAGCGGCTGGCCTTCCTCCGCCGGGAGGTGGGAGAGCCATGGCCGGACGTGTCGGACGGGGCGCTGACCGACCGGGCCGGGGAGTGGCTGGAGCCCGAGCTGTCACGGGCGGGGCGGCGCGCCGATCTGGGGCGGATCGACGCGGGCGAGGCCCTGCGACGGCTGCTGCCGTGGGCGTCGGGCGAGGCGGGCCGGCTGGACGAGCTGGCTCCGGAACGGATCGAGGTGCCGAGCGGGTCCCGGATACGGATCGCGTACGGGGGCGACCGGCCGGTGCTGGCGGTGAAGCTCCAGGAGATGTTCGGACTGGCGCAGACGCTCCGGGTGGCGGGGGTGCCGGTGCTGGTCCACCTCCTCTCCCCCGCCGGGCGGCCCGCGGCGGTCACGGCCGACCTGGCCTCGTTCTGGCGGGACGGCTACCGGGCGGTGCGGGCGGAGTTGAGGGGCCGCTACCCGAAGCACCCGTGGCCGGAGGACCCGTCCGCGGCGGCGGCGACCCGGCACACGAGCGCGCGGCTGAGAGGAGCGCGATGACGGGAGGAGCGGTGTCCGGAGGGACACGGTGACCGGCGGCTCGGTCCTGGACCCGGTCATACCTGGACCCGGCCGGACCTGGACCCGGCCGGACCTGAACCCGGCCGGACCTGAACCCGGCCGGACCTGAACCCGGGCGAATTCGGGGCCGGCCGAATTCGGGGCCGGCCGGGGCGGGCGTTGCCGAATCTGCCCCCGGCCGGGGGCGGGGCCCTGCCGGGGTGGAGCAGGCCCTGCCGGCCGGGGCAGGGCGAGCCCGGTCGGGGCGGGGCGAGCCTGGTCGGGGCGGGCCGGGACGGGGCCCGGCGCCGAGGAGGGGCCGGGGGAACGTCGGGCCGCCGGGACGCTCCCGTGACATGGGCGCGGGAAGAAGGCGTGCCGGGGGCGGGAACGCGAGCGCCGCCCCGTCCGGGGTGGACGGGGCGGCGCGGAAGGACACGGCGCGGAAGCGCGGGTTGTCAGCCCGGGGAGGAGGGGGTGGAGCTGGGTGAGGCGGTCACCTTCGACGAGGCGGTGGCTCCGGGCGAGGGGGCGGCCACGGGCGAGGAAGTAGCCTCGGGCGACGCGGGAGCCGAAGGCGTCGGTTCCGGGGTCGGCGTGGGCGTAGGTGTGGGGGTGGGGGTGGGCGTGGGGGTGGGGGTGGGCGCGGTGACCGTCAGTTCGACGAAGGCGGTGCCGCCACCGCGCGCGGTCAGCCTGAGGTAGAACGTGCCCGCCTTGTCGCCCGCGAGGAGCGACCCCTTCGCGAAGGTGAGGAGCCCGTCCGTGCCGGTCGGGAGGGTGACGGTACGGAGGGACGTGTTCTTGAAGGCCGGGCCGTCGGTGCTCGGCTTCGGGTCCGTCTTCGAGGTGACGATCTCCGCGGTGACGAGCACGCCCGGAGCGAGAGCGCCCTTGTTGGTGGCCCTGACCTGCACCTGCTGGTCGAAGACGCCGCCGGTGGTGGCCGGCAGGGAACCGTCGCCGACGAGGGTGAGGGCGTCCGCCTGCCGCTCCGTGACGGTCGCGGCGAAGTCGGCGACCAGGTTCCGGCCCACGACGGTGGCCCGGACCGTGAACGATCCCGTCTTCCCGCCGGCCCGCAGCGCGGGAGAGGTGGCGTTGCCCGCCGGGGTGGTGGCGACGGTGGCGGTGACCGCGCCGCCGGAGAAGCGGGCGTCGGTGGTTCCCACGATCTCGAAGCGGACCTTCACCCCGGCGACCGGCTTGCCCCGGGCGTCGAGCGCCGCGACCCGGGGGGCTCCCGTGAAGTCGCTGTCCGTGGTCGTGGTCAGCCGACCGTTGGCCACGATCGCGAGCCGCGTCACCTTGGCGGCCGACAGACCGGCCGGCAGGGCGACCGGCGGCTTGGCCGGGCTCGTGGGCGACGGGGTGGCCGGTCCGGGGCCGCCCGGCACGGACGGCTTCGGCGTCTGGGTGCCCGGCCGGGGCGCGGGAGTCGTCGGGGCGGGCGAGAACGGCGTGGTGAAGGGCGGACGGCTGCTGCCGCTGTCGCTGCGGTCGACCGGCAGCACTCCCGTGCCGTCCGGGACCTGGTGGGTGCCGCGCTTGTAGTACTCGACCCAGGACAGGACCGTGTTCAGGTACTCCGTCGAACGGTTGTAGCTGAGGATCGCCCGGTCGAGGTCGGCCTTGAGCGCGAGGTTGCGGTCGTTGGCGCACAGGTAGAGACCGGCGGCCTGCGCCGCGTCGTAGATGTTGTTCGGGTCCTTCTTCCCGTCGCCATTGGCGTCCTGGCCCCACGTGGCCCAGGTGGACGGGATGAACTGCATCGGGCCGACGGCACGGTCGTGGAGGGTGTCGTTGTCGTACGCGCCCCGGTCGGTGTCGGAGATGTTGGCGAAACCGACACCGTTGAGGACGGGACCGAGGATCGGCGAGAGGGTCGTGCCGTTGGCGTCGACCCGGCCGCCGCCCGCCTGCCCGGACTCGACCTTGCCGATGCCGGCGAGCAGTTGCCACGGCAGGTTGCAGCCCGGATCGGTCGAGCGGATCGACTGCTCGGCCCGCTTGTAGGCGGAGAGGACGGTCGCGGGTATGCCGGCCTCGGCCGGTCCGTTGATCACCGGCAGGACGGTGCCCGCCCCGGGGGTCGCACCGGGCTTGTTCGGGGTGTTCAGCGGCGGCAGGTCCGTGTAGTACGGCGAACCGCCGGTCGCGGAGCCGCCGCCGGCCGCGGAGCCGTCACCGGACGGCTGGACGGAGTCGCCGGCACCGATGGCCCGGTCACCACTCGCGTTGTCCGTGGCCGGCGGAGCGGCCTCCGGCGCCTGTGAGGCGGCGAGTGCGGCGACCGCCGCGGCCACCACCGCTCCACTGGTGGCCCCCCTGCGCAGCCGGCGTCCGATGCGCTCCGTCATGTTCTTCGTCCCCTCCCCGTCGACTACGGTTCCGCGCTCCCCGCGCGTGGCCTCCGGCGACCCTATGCCAAGTCCGGACCGACGCCTACCGGTGCGTAACCGGGTTTCACGCTTTCGTCACCTCTCCCGCCCCGCCCCGCCGGACGGGGCGGGAACCGGGAGGAGGGTCCGGCTCCTCTTCTACTGCAACCGATCATGTACCGACAACCGCCAACCAGAAACCGACAGTCGGCGAGCGGAAACCGTCGCCTGTCGTTCGCCGCGACCGCGATCACGACCGTCGTTCGCCGTGTCCGCCACCACCGGAACTCCGGGAGCCCGCCTTGCCGTTCACACTGAGCCATGCCGCCGCCGTCCTGCCCGGACTGCGCCGGAACGGGACGGCGCGCGGACCACTGGTCGCGTCCGCCCTCGTCGCGGGTTCCTTCGCGCCCGACACGACCTACTTCGCCGCCACGGTGTTCCCCGGCGCGATGGCCTTCGGGGACGTCACGCACTCCCCCGCCGGGATCGTCACGGCCGACGTGCTGATCACCGCCGTACTCCTCGCCCTGTGGCTGACCGTGCGCGAACCGCTCACGGCGCTGCTGCCCGCCCGGTGGCGGGGCACCGTGTACGGACTCGTCGCGGGCCGTCCCCGGCGGGGCCCGCGTCCGGCCGCGCTCGCCGGGTGGTTCTTCCTGTCGGCCGTCCTCGGCGCCACGACCCATGTGCTGTGGGACTCGTTCACCCATCTCGACCGCTGGGGCACCCGGGCCGTCCCCCTGCTCGCCGAGATCGTGGCCGGCTTCCCGTTCTACCTCTACGTCCAGTACGGGAGTTCGGCGCTGGCCCTGGGGCTGCTCGGCTGGTTCACGGTCCGGGCGCTGCGCTCCACCGAGCCGGTGGAACTGCCGTCCGGGGTGCCCGTCCCGGGCCGCCGCGGGCGGCTCGTCGCGGCCGGGCTCATCGGCGCCTGCGTCCTCGCCGGAATCGCCCACCGGGTGCTGCGCTGGGCCGCGTACTGGGGCTGGGACCGGATCGAGACGCCCCTGGACATCATTCCGACGGCGTGCTTCGGAGCCGGTGCCGGACTCGCCGCCGGTCTCGTGCTGTACGGGGCGGGCGCGCGGCTGCTGGGACCGTCGCCCGCCCCGGCCGGGGATCACGCCGACCGTCCCGGACCGGAGGGCGAGGACCGGGCGCCCCGGCCGGAGCGTTCCCGTCAGGAATCGCGCTGACCGCTCCGGACCGGCTCCGCCCCGTCCCCCGACCGGCGCCAGGGACGGAGCGGAACGGGGCGGGGCCGTGCGGCGGTGTCAGTGCGCGGCGGAGTCCCAGTCCCGGCCGACGCCGACGGAGACGTCGAGCGGGGCGCGCAGCTCGGCCGCGCCGGACATCTGCTCGCGGACCAGCGCCTCGACCTGCTCGCGCTCGCCGGGAGCGAGTTCGAGCACGATCTCGTCGTGGACCTGGAGGAGCATCCGGGAGGCGAGGCCCGCCTCCGTCAGCGCCCGGTCCACGTTCAGCATGGCGACCTTCACGATGTCGGCGGCCGTGCCCTGGATGGGGGCGTTGAGCGCCATCCGCTCGGCGGCCTCGCGGCGCTGCCGGTTGTCGCTGTTGAGGTCGGGCAGGTAGCGGCGGCGGCCCAGCATCGTCTCGGTGTACCCGGTGGCGCGGGCCTCGTCGACGACCCGGCGCAGGTAGTCCCGCACCCCGCCGAAGCGCTCGAAGTAGGTCTCCATCAGGACGCGGGCCTCGGCCGGGTCGATGGTCAGCTGCTGGGCGAGGCCGAAGGCGGAGAGGCCGTAGGCCAGGCCGTACGACATGGCCTTGATCTTGCGGCGCATCTCGGCGTCCACGGCGGACCGCTCCACGCCGAAGACCTGGGAGGCGACGGTGGTGTGCAGGTCCTCGCCGGAGGTGAAGGCGTCGAGCAGGCCCTCGTCCTCGGAGAGGTGGGCCATGACGCGCAGTTCGATCTGGCTGTAGTCGGCGGTCATCAGCGCCTCGAAGCCCTCGCCGACGACGAAGCCGTGGCGGATGGCCCGGCCCTCGTCGGTGCGCACCGGCACGTTCTGCAGATTCGGGTCGGTGGAGGAGAGACGGCCGGTGGCGGCGACGGTCTGGCTGAAGGTGGTGTGGATGCGGCCGTCGGCGGCGACGGTCTTGATCAGGCCCTCGACGGTGGAGCGGAGCCGGGCCTGCTCGCGGTGGCGGA
Source organism: Streptomyces sp. NPDC041191 (assembly GCF_055591945.1). Lineage (NCBI taxonomy): Bacteria > Bacillati > Actinomycetota > Actinomycetes > Kitasatosporales > Streptomycetaceae > Streptomyces > Streptomyces sp. NPDC041191. The sequence goes on from NZ_JBVIZC010000001.1 coordinate 180,079, forward strand.
GCATGATCACGGGCAGCTCGTGCTCGGTCTGGCCGGCCAGCCAGGCGAGCGCGTCGGCGTCGGTCGTGTACCCGGTCTTGGTCTTCTTGGTCTTCGGGAGGTTCAGCTCGCCGAAGAAGACCTCCTGGAGCTGCTTGGGCGAGCCGAGGTTGAACTCGTGGCCGACGGAGGCGTGGGCCTCCTTCACGGCCTGCTGGACGGCGCCGGCGAACTGCTGCTCCATCGCCTCCAGGTGCTCGCGGTCGGCGGCGATGCCGTGCCGCTCCAGACGGGCGAGGAGGGCCGAGGTGGGCAGCTCGACCTCGTGGAGCAGTTCCCTGGCCCCGACCTCGCCGAGCCGCTCGTCGAAGGCTCCGCCGAGGTCGAGGACGGCACGGGCCTGGGACATGAGGGCCTCGGCCTCCGCGGTGTCCTCGGCGCCGAAGGCGAGCTGTCCGTCCGCGGCGGCGGCCGGGGCCAGCTCGCGGCCGAGGTACTCGACGGAGAGCGCGTCGAGGGCGAAGGAACGCCGGCCGGGCTTGACGAGGTAGGCGGCGAGGGCGGTGTCCATGGTGACGCCCGCGACGCTCCAGCCGTGCTCCGGGAAGACCCGCATGGCGCCCTTGGCGTTGTGCATGACCTTGGGCCGGTCGGGGTCGGAGATCCACGCGGCCCAGGCCCGCTCGTCGGCCTCGTCGATCTCGCTGGGATCGAACCAGGCGGCGGCTCCCCCGGCGGCGGCCAGGGCGACCTCGCTGACGCTGCCGGTGCCCAGGGCCCAGCTGTCGACGGTGGCGACGCCGAGGGGCTCGGTGCCGTGCTCGGCGAGCCAGGGGGCCAGCTCGCCGGCGGAGAGGACGGAGGCGTCGAGCTCGACGCCCGCCGCCGGGGCCGGCGCGGCCTCCTCGCCCGCGCCCGGGTCGACCGCGAGGAGCCGCTCGCGCAGCGAGGGGTTGCGGATCTCCAGGGTGTCCAGGACGAGGGCGACCGCCGCGCGGTCGTACGGCTCGCGGGCGAGGTCGGCCACGGCCTTCGGCAGCTCGACGTCGCGGACCATCTCGGTCAGGCGGCGGTTGAGCTTGACCGACTCCAGGTGGTCGCGGAAGTTCTGCCCGGCCTTGCCCTTGACCTCGTCGGCACGCTCCACCAGCTCGGCGAAGGAGCCGAACTGGGTGATCCACTTGGCGGCGGTCTTCTCGCCGACGCCGGGGATGCCGGGCAGGTTGTCGGACGGGTCGCCGCGCAGGGCCGCGAAGTCGGGGTACTGCGAAGGCGACAGACCGTACTTCTCCTGGACCTTCTCCGGGGTGAAGCGGGTCAGCTCGGAGACGCCCTTGGTCGGGTAGAGCACGGTGACGTGGTCGGTGACCAGCTGGAAGGAGTCCCGGTCGCCGGTGACGACGAGGACGTCGAAGCCCTCGGCCTCGGCCTGCGTGGCGAGGGTGGCGATGACGTCGTCGGCCTCGAAGCCGTCGACGGCGAAGCGCGGCGCGTTCATCGCGTCGAGCAGTTCGCCGATCAGCTCGACCTGCCCCTTGAACTCGTCGGGCGTCTTCGAACGGTTCGCCTTGTACTCGGGGAACTCCTCGGACCGCCAGGTCTGCCGGGACACGTCGAACGCGACCGCGAAGTGGGTGGGCGCCTCGTCGCGCAGCGTGTTCGCCAGCATCGAGGCGAACCCGTAGATCGCGTTCGTCGGCTGTCCGGTCGCGGTGGTGAAGTTCTCCACGGGCAGCGCGAAGAACGCCCGGTACGCGAGCGAGTGCCCGTCCATGAGGAGCAGGCGGGGGCGGGGGTCTGCGGTCTTCTTCGATGCTGTCTGGGCCACGGGACGATCCTGCCACGGCCCACCGACAATCCCGTCCCCACCGGCCGGGGTGCCGGGCCGCCGGTGCCCCGTGACAGGATCGGGACGTACCCCGCAGGATGGATCGCCCGAGGGAGAGCGCGATGGTCAGCAAGCCGCCGGCCGGTGACCCGGTCCAGGACGCACCGCAGGTCACGCCGCCGCAGCACGCCGCCGCCGGGTTGCCCGCCGTCGGACACACCCTGCGGATCGCCCGGGAACAGATGGGGGTCCTGCGCACCGCGCGGACCCTCCTCGGGGTCAACCAGAAGAACGGCTTCGACTGTCCGGGCTGCGCCTGGCCCGAGGGGGACGAACGGCACGTCGCGGAGTTCTGCGAGAACGGCGCGAAGGCGGTCGCCGAGGAGGCGACGCTGCGCCGGGTCACCCCGGAGTTCTTCGCCGCGCACCCGGTGGCGGACCTGGCGGAGCGCAGCGGGTACTGGCTGGGGCAGCAGGGCCGCATCACGCAGCCGATGCTCCTGCCGGAGGGCGGCGACCGGTACGAACCGGTGACCTGGGAGCGGGCCTTCGGGATCCTCGCGGAGGAGCTGCGGGCCCTGGACTCCCCGGACGAGGCCCTCTTCTACACCTCGGGCCGCACCAGCAACGAGGCCGCCTTCCTGCTCCAGCTCTTCGCCCGCGAGTTCGGCACCAACAACCTGCCCGACTGCTCCAACATGTGCCACGAGTCCTCGGGTTCGGCCCTGACGGAGACCCTCGGCGTCGGCAAGGGCAGCGTCACCCTGGAGGACCTGCACCGGGCGGACCTGATCGTCGTGGCCGGACAGAACCCGGGGACCAACCACCCCCGGATGCTGTCCGCCCTGGAGAAGGCGAAGGCCGCGGGCGCCCGGATCATCTCGGTGAACCCCCTGCCCGAAGCCGGCCTGGAGCGGTTCAAGAACCCGCAGACCCCCCGGGGCATGCTCCGGGGCACCGCCCTCACCGACCTCTTCCTCCAGATCCGGATCGGCGGCGACCAGGCCCTCTTCCGCCTCCTCAACAAGCTGCTCCTGGCCACCCCGGGAGCGGTCGACGAGGACTTCGTCCGCGAGCACACCCACGGGTACGAGGAGTTCGCCGCGGCCGCGGCGGAGGCCGACTGGGACGAGACCCTGGCGGCGACCGGCCTGGAGCGCTCCGAGATCGAACGGGCCCTGGAGATGGTCCTCGCCTCGGAGCGGACGATCGTCTGCTGGGCCATGGGCCTCACCCAGCACAAGCACTCCGTCCCGACCATCCGCGAGGTGGTCAACCTCCTGCTGCTGCGCGGCGCCATCGGGCGGCCGGGCGCGGGCGTGTGCCCGGTGCGCGGCCATTCGAACGTGCAGGGCGACCGCACGATGGGCATCTTCGAACGCCCCGCGCCCGCCTTCCTCGACGCCCTCGACAAGGAGTTCGGGATCGTCTCGCCGCGCCACCACGGCTTCGACGTGGTGCGCTCCATCCAGGCGCTGCGCGACGGCGAGGCGAAGGTGTTCTTCGCGATGGGCGGCAACTTCGTGGCGGCGACGCCCGACACGGAGGTGACCGAGGCGGCGATGCGCCGGGCCCGGCTGACCGTCCACGTCTCCACGAAGCTGAACCGCTCGCACGCGGTCACGGGCACGCGCGCGCTGATCCTGCCCACCCTCGGCCGCACCGACAAGGACGTCCAGAAGGGCGGACGGCAGTTCGTCACGGTCGAGGACTCGATGGGCCTGGTGCACACCTCCCGGGGAAACCTGCCCCCGGCGAGCCCGCACCTGCTGTCGGAGCCCGCGATCGTGGCACGGATGGCGCGGGCCGTCCTCGGCGACGCCTCGGCCACGCCCTGGGAGGAGTTCGAGGCCGACTACGCCCGCGTCCGGGACCGCATCGCGCGCGTCGTGCCCGGCTTCGAGGACTTCAACGCGCGGCTCGCGGCGAACCCGGGCGGCTTCGCGCTGCCGCACGCCCCGCGCGACGAGCGCCGCTTCCCGACGAGGACCGGGAAGGCGAACTTCACGGCCGCGCCCGTCGAGTACCCGAGGGTGCCGGAGGGCCGGCTGCTACTCCAGACGCTGCGCTCGCACGACCAGTACAACACCACGATCTACGGCCTGGACGACCGCTACCGGGGCATCAAGGGGGGCCGCCGGGTCGTCCTCGTGCACCCCGAGGACGCGGCGGCGGCCGGCCTGTCCGACGGGGCGTACGCGGACCTGGTGAGCGAGTGGACGGACGGCAGCGAGCGGCGGGCGCCCGGGTTCCGGGTGGTGCACTACCCGACGCCCCGGGGGTGCGCGGCCGCCTACTACCCGGAGACGAACGTCCTCGTGCCGCTGGAGTCGACGGCGGACGTCAGCAACACCCCCGCGAGCAAGTCCGTGATCGTCCGTCTGGAACAATCCCCTTCCACCTGAGCAAGCGCTTAGGCGGATATCGCGCGGGCGAAAGCCGCACCAGGACGAACGGAGCCGGGCCATGGGTGAACAGCAGCACGTGAAGTTCCCGCAGGAGGTCATCGACGAGTACGCGGCGCTGGGCGTCGACCTCCCCGCCCTCTTCTCCGCCGGACACCTCGGCGACCGGATGGGCGTGCGGATCCTGGAGGCATCGGCCGAACGGGTCGTGGGCACCATGCCGGTGGAGGGCAACACCCAGCCGTACGGACTGCTGCACGGCGGCGCGTCGGCGGTGCTCGCCGAGACGCTGGGCTCCGTCGGAGCGATGCTGCACGGCGGCACCTCCCGGATCGCGGTCGGCGTCGACCTCAACTGCACCCACCACCGCGGGGCCCGCAGCGGTCTGGTGACCGGCGTGGCCACCCCCCTGCACCGCGGACGGTCCACCGCCACGTACGAGATCGTGATCACCGACGAGCAGGACCGGCGGGTCTGCTCGGCCCGGCTGACCTGCATGCTCCGCGAGATCACCCCCAAGGACGCCGACACCCACCCCGGGACGGACCGGCCGAACGGCTCCTGAACGCGAACCACGGAGCACGGAACGGAACCGGCGGGGGCGGCGCGCGAAAGCGCCGCCCCCGCCGGCGCGTCCACCCCCTTGCCCCCGGCCGCCGCGAGCGCTTCACTGGCGGACCTCCCGCCGGGGAACACCGGCACCGCTCCCACCGAGGAGTCCGACATGGCCACCGCACACCCCGCCCACGCACCGGCCACCGCACCGGCCACCGCCGTCACGGACGACACGCCCTGTCACACCGACGACGACGCATACCGGCCGCAACCGACCGGCGCCCCCGCCCTTCCGGCCCCGCACGTCCTCCTCCCGTGAACGGCGGGCGGCCCCGCGCCGCCACGACCGCGCTCGCCGCGCTCCTGACCGCCTGCGTCCTCCTCCCGGCCGGCGGCTGCGGCGCGCCCGAACCGACCGCGCCCCCCGCCAGGACCCCCGAGGACATCTGCACGGATCTCGTCTCGTACTGGGTGAAGAAGGCCCTGGAAGGCAGCCCGTGGGCGGGGCTCGACTGGGAACAGAAGGGCCTTTCCAACCAGCAGTACGAGATCCACGACGACGTGCTCGCGGCCGCCCGCGCCGAGGAACGACGGGCGGGACGCCGGGCGGCCTCGGCCCTCGCCGACCGGGAATCACGACGGCGCTGCGAGGAGACGAAGGGCGCGACGAGGAGCTCGGAGAACTGGCGGCCGTGACCGGAGCTCCCGGACCGGCGGACCGGACGAACGATCTCGGCCACCACCGCCCTCACTCTGCGTAACGTCCGCGCGATGTCCGGAGCGCACGCTCCGACCGCCCCCTCCGTCCGCTCACGGAAAGGCCCGTGTCCGATATCCGGAGAGTCCCCGCACCGCGCCGACAGGAGCATGATCCTCTCAAGCCCCTTAGCGGAACTGGGAATTCTCACCATGTGAACACCGCGCTACCGACCACTGTGCCCGGGTTTGACCACCCGCCACACACGGCATCCGCCCCTCGGCATAACAAGACAGTCACATCCTGACCCCTGCGCTCCCCGACCCTCCCCACCTGCGCCTAGAGTCACGGCCAGTCACCGCGCCGCCGGGCGCCCCCACTGCACGGCCCCACTCGATCCAGTACGGCCCGGCACGGAAAACGGCACCTCCAGCTCCACAGCTTCACGGCACCGCCTCAGCTCGAGGGGGCCGCGCCAGGGAAAGGATTCTTCGTGCGACACCGTTCACTGCTCATCCTCACCAGTGTGCTCACCACCGGAGCGCTCACCCTCACCGCATGTGGTTCGCGCGACGACAAGGGCGGCGCCGGCGACGGAAACGGCGGCGGCGGCAGCACCACGACCGTCGTCATCGGCGTCGACGCCCCCCTGACCGGCTCCCTCTCCGCCCTCGGCCAGGGCATCAAGAACTCCGTGGACCTCGCGGTCAAGACCGCCAACAAGAACAACGAAGTCCCCGGCGTCACCTTCAAGATCGAAGCCCTCGACGACCAGGCCGTCCCCGCCTCCGGCCAGGCCAACGCCACCAAACTGGTCGGCAACAAGGACGTCCTCGGCGTCGTCGGCCCCCTGAACTCCGGCGTCTCCCAGCAGATGCAGGGCGTCTTCGCCGCCGCCAACCTCGCCCAGGTCTCCCCCGCCAACACCAACCCCGCCCTCAGCCAGGGCGACAACTGGGGCAAGGGCGAGAAGAAGCGCCCCTTCAAGACCTACTTCCGCACCGCCGCCACCGACGTCGTCCAGGGCAAGTTCGCCGCCCAGTACCTCTTCAAGGACGCCGGCAAGAAGAAGGTCTACGTCGTCGACGACAAGCAGACCTACGGCGCCGGCCTCGCCGCCATCTTCAGCGACGAGTTCAAGCGCCTCGGCGGCCAGGTCGTCGGCACCGACCACGTCACCGTCAAGGAGACCGACTTCTCCGCGACCGCCGACAAGGTCAAGACCTCCGGCGCCGACTCCGTCTACTTCGGCGGCCAGTACCCCGAGGGCGGCCTCCTCTCCGACCAGATCAAGAAGACCGGCGCCAAGATCCCCGTCATGGGCGGCGACGGCCTCTACGACCCGGCCTTCATCAGCGCCTCCGCCGAAACCAACGACGGCGACCTCGCCACCTCCATCGGCTACCCCGTCGAGAAGCTCGACACCGCCAAGAAGTTCATAGCCGACTACAACGCCGGCGGCTACAAGGACCCCTACGCGGCCTACGGCGGCTACTCCTACGACGCCGGCTGGGCCATCGTCCAGGCCGTCAAGGCCGTCGTCGCCGCCAACGGCGGCAAGGTCCCCACCGACGCCCGCGCCAAGGTCACCGAAGCCCTCGGCAAGGTCGCCTTCGACGGCGTGACCGGCAAGGTCGCCTTCGACGAGTACGGCGACACCACCAACAAGCAGCTCACGGTCTACAAGGTCGAGGGCGGCAAGTGGACCGACGTCAAGAGCGACACCTTCAACCAGTAAACCCCCACCCGGCACCCCGCCGGGAACCCCGCACCACCTGAACCGAACCGCGCGAGGGCGCAAACAGCGCCCTCGCGCGGAGTCATATCCGACAAGCTCATCGGAGGCCTGCGGTGAACGAACTGCCGCAACAGCTGGCCAACGGCCTGGCCCTCGGTGCCCTCTATGGCCTCATCGCCATCGGGTACACCATGGTCTACGGCATCGTCCAGCTCATCAACTTCGCCCACGGCGAGATCTTCATGATCGGGGGCTTCGGCGCCCTCACCACCTACACCGCTCTGCCGAGCGGAACGTCCCTTCTGGTGGCGATACCGCTCATGATCGTCGGTGGCGCGATAGCCTCCGTGGCCGTCGCCACCGCCGCCGAACGCTTCGCCTACCGCCCGCTGCGCGGCGCCCCCCGACTGGCCCCGCTCATCACCGCGATCGGCCTGTCCATCGCCCTCCAGCAGCTGGTCTGGCAGTTCTACCCCGACGCCAAGAAGGCCGTCAGCTTCCCCGAGTTCAAGGGCGACTCCTTCCAGATCGCCGGCAACCTCTCCATCCAGCGCGCCGACGCCTTCGTCCTCGTCCTCGCCCCCCTCTGCATGCTCGCCCTCGGCGTCTTCGTCTCCAAGAGCCGCAGCGGCCGCGCCATGCAGGCCACCGCACAGGACCCCGACACCGCCAAGCTCATGGGCATCAACACCGACCGCATCATCGTCATGGCCTTCGCCATCGGCGCCGCGTTCGCCGCCGTCGCCGCCGTCGCCTACGGCGTCGACAAGGGCCAGATCAACTTCGAGATGGGCTTCATCCTCGGACTCAAGGCCTTCACCGCCGCCGTCCTCGGCGGCATCGGCAACATCTACGGCGCCATGGTCGGCGGCGTCGTCCTCGGCATCGCCGAATCCCTCTCGATCGCCTACATCGAGGACGTCCCCGGCATGCAGCAGCTCGGCGGCGGCGCCTGGGCCAACGTCTGGGCCTTCGTCCTCCTCATCCTCGTACTCCTCGTGCGGCCCCAGGGCCTGCTCGGCGAACGCGTCGCGGACAGGGCGTGAGCACCATGACCGAAAACCAGCCCAAGAACCCCGCCGCACCCAAGTCCACCGCCCTGCTGTGGACCGTCGTCGGCGGCAGCCTCGCCACCCTCGCCAGCACCTTCCTCGCCTGGACGTGGACCACCGCCTTCCCCGGCAACCTCACCGTCTACGGCTACCCGGCCGAACTCCAGCTCCTCACCCTCGTCGGAGCCGTCCTCACCGCCGCCCACGCGCTCTCCGCGCTCGGCATCAAGGGCCTCGGCTGGCTCACCCCCAACGGCGCCCGCAAGGCCACGTGGATCCTGGCCCTCGGCACCTTCGCCACCACCCTCTTCACCGCGCTCGCGATCATCGTGGAACTCGGCGCCCTTGTCGACCTGGAGCCCGGAGCCGGCATCGCCGTCCTCGCCTCCGCCGTCCCCGCGATCGCCGCCCACAAGCTGCCCGACGACACCCGCAAGGCCGCACCCGCCAAGGAACTCCCCTCCTGGGCCGAGATCCTCGTCATCGCCGCCGTCTTCGCACTCGGCCTCTTCGTCGTCACCTTCGGCATCGACACCGACGACTCCGAACCGCAGCTCTTCGTCGCCTTCCTGATCCTCGTCGGCTTCGCCGCCACCGCCCTGATCAAGTCCGGACTCGTCGCCCGCATCTCCGCGATCACCGCCCGGAACCGCCAGGTCACCGTCACCGCCAGCCTCGTCGCGGCGATCGCCTTCCCCTTCATCCAGCAGAGCGGCGACACCTACACCCTCATCGCGGTCAACATCCTCATCTTCGCGACCGTCGCCCTCGGCCTGAACATCGTCGTCGGCCTCGCCGGACTCCTCGACCTCGGCTACGTCGCCTTCCTCGGCGTCGGCGCCTACACCGCCGCCCTCGTCTCCGGCGCCACCTCCTCCGCCTTCGGCGTCCAGTTCCCCTTCTGGGCCGCCGCACTCACCGGCATGGCCGCCTCCCTGGTCTTCGGCGTCGTCATCGGCGCCCCGACCCTGCGCCTGCGCGGCGACTACCTCGCCATCGTCACCCTCGGCTTCGGAGAGATCTTCCGCATCGCCATGGGCAACCTCGACGGCACCTCGGGACCCCAGATCACCAACGGCCCCAACGGCATCCCGAACATCCCCCAGCTGGAGTTCTTCGGCTACAACTTCGGCGAGTCCCACACCGTCCTCGGCATCGAACTCGGCGCCTACGCCAACTACTACCTCCTGATGATCCTGGTCATGGCCCTGGTCGTCATCGTCTTCTCCCGCGCCGCCAACAGCCGCATCGGCCGCGCCTGGGTCGCCATCCGCGAGGACGAGACCGCCGCCACCGCCATGGGCATCAACGGCTTCCGCGTCAAACTCGTCGCCTTCGCCCTCGGCGCCGCCCTCGCCGGCCTCGCCGGCACCGTCCAGGCCCACGTCAACACCACGGTCGTCCCCGAGAACTACGTCTTCGCCGGCCCCGTACCGCCGAACTCCGCGTTCCTCCTCGCCGCCGTCATCCTCGGCGGCATGGGCACCATCAGCGGCCCCATCCTCGGCTCCGCGCTCCTCTTCCTGATCCCGGCCAAGCTGCAGTTCCTCCAGGACTACCAGCTCCTCGGCTTCGGCATCGCACTCATCCTCCTCATGCGCTTCCGCCCCGAGGGCCTCATCGCCAACAAGCGCGCGAAGCTCGAATTCCACGAGAACGACGAACAGCCCGCCGTACCCGAACCACGACCCTCCGAGGAGTCGGGCATCGGCACGGCGAAGGCGGGGGCGTGACGCCATGACCACCACCCAGAACACCGCCACGACCGCCACCGTCCTCGACGCCAGCGGGGTCACCATGCGCTTCGGCGGCCTCACCGCCGTCCGCGACGTGAACCTCACCGTCCGCGAAGGCGAGATCGTCGGCCTCATCGGCCCCAACGGCGCCGGCAAGACCACCTTCTTCAACTGCCTCACCGGCCTGTACGTCCCCACCGAGGGCCAGGTCAGCTACAAGGGCACGGTCCTCCCGCCGAAACCCCACCTGGTCACCCAGGCCGGCATCGCCCGCACCTTCCAGAACATCCGCCTCTTCTCCAACATGACCGTCCTGGAGAACGTCCTCGTCGGACGCCACACCCGCACCAAGGAGGGCCTCTGGTCCGCCCTCCTGCGCGGCCCCGGCTTCAAGAAGGCCGAAGCCGCCTCCCGCACACGCGCCATGGAACTCCTGGACTTCGTCGGCCTCGCCCACAAGTCCGAACACCTCGCCCGCAACCTCCCCTACGGCGAACAGCGCAAACTGGAGATCGCCCGCGCCCTCGCCAGCGACCCCGGCCTCCTCCTGCTCGACGAGCCGACCGCCGGCATGAACCAGAGCGAGACCCGCACCACCGAAGAACTCGTCTTCGCCATCCGGGACCTCGGCATCGCCGTCCTCGTCATCGAGCACGACATGAAGTTCATCTTCAACCTGTGCGACCGCGTCGCCGTCCTCGTCCAGGGCGAAAAACTCGTCGAAGGCACCTCCGAGGTCGTCCAGGGCGACGAGCGCGTCGTCGCCGCCTACCTCGGCACCCCCTACGAAGGAGCCCCCGGCGCCGAAGAGGCCGCCGAGGTCCAGGCCGCCGAGGACCACTCCCACCGGACGACCACCCCGGACACCACGGCCACCCCGGACGCGAAGCCCGGGGCCACCGCGGAGACCCCGGCCGCGGAAACCGCGCCCGACTCCGGCGACGCGCACAGCACCACCGAAGGAGACTCCAAGTGACCGCGCTTCTGGAGGTCGAGGACCTCAGGGTCGCCTACGGCAAGATCGAGGCCGTCAAGGGCATCTCCTTCTCCGTCGAGGCCGGCCAGGTCGTCGCCCTGATCGGCACCAACGGCGCCGGCAAGACCACCACGCTCCGCACCCTCTCCGGCCTCATCAAGCCCACCACGGGCAGGATCGCCTTCGACGGCCGGGAACTCAGCGGCATCCCCGCCCACAAGGTCGTCTCCCTCGGCCTCGCCCACTCCCCCGAGGGACGCCACATCTTCCCCCGGCTCTCCATCGAGGAGAACCTGCGCCTCGGCGCCTTCCTCCGCAAGGACAAGGACGGCATCGAACAGGACATCCGGAAGTCCTACGACCTCTTCCCCATCCTGGGCGAACGCCGCAAGCAGGCCGCCGGCACCCTCTCCGGCGGAGAACAGCAGATGCTCGCCATGGGCAGGGCCCTCATGTCCCGGCCCAAGCTCCTCATGCTGGACGAGCCCTCCATGGGCCTCTCCCCCATCATGATGCAGAAGATCATGGAGACGATCGCCACCCTCAAGGCCGAGGGCATGACGATCCTGCTCATCGAACAGAACGCCCAGGCCGCCCTCTCCCTCGCGGACCACGCCTACGTCCTGGAGGTCGGCACGATCAAACTGTCCGGCACCGGACAGGACCTCCTCGTCAACGACGACGTCCGCAAGACGTACCTCGGCGAGGACTGACCCACCCGGCGCGAGCCGCTCACACGGAAGGCCCGTCCCGCAACACCGCGGGACGGGCCTTCCGCCGTACGGACGGACGGGGCTACTGCTGCTGCCCCCTGGCCGCCTTCTTCTCCTCCGCGTCCTCGATGACCGCCTCCGCCACCTGCTGCATCGACATGCGGCGGTCCATCGACGTCTTCTGGATCCAGCGGAACGCGGCCGGCTCCGTCAGCCCGTACTGCGTCTGCAGGACCGACTTGGCACGGTCCACCAGCTTCCGGGTCTCCAGCCGCTGCGAGAGGTCCGCGACCTCCTTCTCCAGCGCCCGCAGCTCCGCGAACCGGGAGACCGCCATCTCGATGGCCGGCACCACGTCGCTCTTGCTGAAGGGCTTCACCAGATACGCCATGGCACCGGCGTCCCGCGCCCGCTCGACCAGCTCGCGCTGCGAGAAGGCGGTGAGCATCAGGACCGGGGCGATGGACTCACCGGCGATCTTCTCGGCGGCCGAGATGCCGTCGAGGACGGGCATCTTCACGTCGAGGATCACGAGGTCCGGCCGGTGCTCGCGGGCCAGCTCGACGGCCCGCGCGCCGTCTCCGGCCTCGCCGACGACCGTGTAGCCCTCTTCCTCCAGCATCTCTTTGAGATCGAGGCGGATCAGTGCCTCGTCCTCTGCGATGACGACGCGGGTCGTCAGCGGCGGGACGTGCGACGCGTCGGCGTCGTCGACGGGCTGGGGCGACTCGGGGGCGGTCACGGGGGCTCCTCGTTCAGGCCTCTTCCAGGCAGATACAGCTCACCAAGAGCCTACCTAGCTGCGGTATGGTGGACGCGCAGAGGGTCAGGGAAAACCTTTGATTCTGCGGGCCCCGGTAGCCCAATTGGCAGCAGGCAGTGGATTCAAAACCCACACAGTGTCGGTTCGAGTCCGACCCGGGGCACTTTTCCTTCGATTCGAAGGTCGCAAGTGACGAGTGATCGTCACCCACACGCGTGAACTCCGTCGATCGACGCAAAGCCATCACGGTGAACCAGTCACGATCGACTGCGTGTACGACATGGGAACCCGTCAACAGGCACTCGTCCTTCTGCGAAGCGGTGAGAGGAACTCTGCCGTCGCCAAGATGCTGGGCGTGCCACTCGGCACGATCGGCTACTGGAAGCATGTGGATCGCGCGAAGCGCGGCGAGTGCCCAGGCAGGCGAAGCCCCTTGTGTCCACGGTGCGACGGGCGCGAACTCGACGAAGCCGCCTATGCGTACCTGTTCGGGCTCTACCTCGGTGACGGCCACATCGCCCAGAGCCGTGCCATGCGGGTTCCCAGCCTCTCCGTCTCGTGCGCCGATGCCTGGCCTGGGCTCATCGACGCGTGCGCGCGAGCCATGCAATCCGTTCTGCCCGGCAACCACGCGTCGAAGGTGCAGAGGCGGGGGTACGTGGAGGTCAAGATCTACTCCCAGCACCTCGGGTGCCTCTTTCCGCAGCACGGGCACGGCAAGAAGCACGAGCGCCGCATCGCTCTCGAAGCCTGGCAACGGAAAATCGTCGACGAGCACCCGTGGGCCTTCATCCGGGGGCTCGTCCACTCCGACGGGAGCCGGATCACGAACTGGGCGACCCGACTCGTCGGTGGCGAGCGAAAGCGGTACGAGTATCCCCGCTACTTCTTCACCAACTCGTCCACCGACATCATCGGGCTCTTCACCGACGCCCTCGACCGTGTGGGCGTTGCGTGGAAGGCCGCGAACCAGTCGCGCACCGCGCAGAACGTCTCCGTCGCCCGCAAGGCGTCCGTCGCGCTCATGGACCTGCACGTGGGGCCCAAGCACTGACACCGGGCATCGCACCGGCTAGGACAGCGCTTCGCCGATGTGGTGGACCCGGACCAGGTTGGTCGAGCCCGCGACGCCCGGCGGGGAGCCGGCCGTGATGACCACGATGTCGCCCTTCGCGCAGCGGCCGATCCGGAGCAGTTCCTCGTCGACCTGGGCGACCATCGCGTCCGTGGAGTCGACGTGCGGGCCGAGGAAGGTCTCGACGCCCCAGGTGAGGTTGAGCTGGGAGCGGGTGGCGGGGTCGGGGGTGAAGGCGAGGAGGGGGATCGGGGAGCGGTAGCGGGAGAGGCGTTTGACGGTGTCGCCGGACTGGGTGAAGGCGACGAGGTACTTGGCGCCGAGGAAGTCGCCCATCTCGGCGGCGGCGCGGGCGACGGCGCCGCCCTGGGTGCGGGGTTTGCTGCGTTCGGTGAGCGGGGGGAGGCCCTTGGCGAGGACGTCCTCCTCGGCGGCCCGGACGATGCGGCTCATGGTGCGGACGGTTTCGACGGGGTGGCGGCCGACGCTGGTCTCTCCGGAGAGCATGACGGCGTCGGTGCCGTCGATGACGGCGTTGGCGACGTCGGACGCCTCGGCGCGGGTGGGGCGGGAGTTCTCGATCATGGAGTCGAGCATCTGGGTGGCGACGATGACCGGTTTGGCGTTGCGCTTGGCGAGTTTGATGGCGCGTTTCTGGACGATCGGGACCTGTTCGAGGGGCATTTCGACGCCGAGGTCGCCGCGGGCGACCATGATGCCGTCGAAGGCGGCGACGATCTCCTCGATGTTCTCGACGGCCTGGGGTTTCTCGATCTTGGCGATGACGGGGAGGCGGCGGCCTTCCTCGTCCATGACGCGGTGGACGTCCTCGATGTCGCGGGCGCTGCGGACGAAGGAGAGGGCGATGACGTCGACGCCGGTGCGCAGGGCCCAGCGGAGGTCGTCGACGTCCTTGTCGGAGAGGGCGGGGACGGAGACGGCGACGCCGGGGAGGTTGAGGCCCTTGTGGTCGGAGACCATGCCTCCTTCGACGACGCGGGTGTGGACGCGGGGGCCGTCGACGGAGGTGACTTCGAGGGTGACGCGGCCGTCGTCGACGAGGATGCGTTCGCCGGTGGTGACGTCGTCGGCGAGTCCGGTGTAGGTGGTTCCGCAGGTGTGGCGGTCGCCTTCGACGGGTTCGACGGTGAGGGTGAAGGGGTCGCCGCGTTCAAGGAGTACGGGGCCTTCGCGGAAGCGGCCGAGGCGGATCTTCGGGCCTTGAAGGTCGGCGAGGACGCCGACGCTGTGGCCGGTTTCGTCGGAGGCTTTGCGGACGCGTCGGTAGCGTTCTTCGTGTTCGGTGTGGCCGCCGTGGCTGAGGTTGAGGCGGGCCACGTCCATTCCGGCGTCGATCAGCGCTTTGATCTGGTCGTACGTTTCGGTGGCGGGCCCAAGGGTGCAGACGATTTTGGCTCGGCGCATGGGTCGAGCCTAGGGCTTACCGGTGGGTAGTGGCTTCGTGCGGCGTGGCATCCCAACCACCTTTTGGTGAAGGGTGGTTGACAAGTATTGAATCTGTGCGGCGGGTTGCTCCGATGAGCGGTTCGGGTGTCTTCGGGTGGTCGGTCGCGGTGCTGTGCGGCTGTCGGTCGCGGGGGCGGGGGGTCGCCGTACATCGGACGCTTTTCCACTCCGTGACCCGGAAGACCTGTTGCCGGGGTGGCTCCTGGGTCAGAATCTACGCGCGTTGTGCGCCTGAGACGACGCCATTGAACCGAGGAGAAGCACATGCCGTTGAACCGCCGGACGTTCCTGGAGGGCTCCGTGGCCGTCGGGGCCGGGACCGCTCTCGCCGCCGGGGTCGCCGTTCCCGCAGAGGCTCATGGGGGCGGGCCTCGCCCCCGGCCGGCCAGGCGGTACTCCTTCACCGTGATGGGGACGACCGATCTGCACGGGAACGTCTTCAACTGGGACTACTTCACGGACCGGGAGTTCGACGACAAGGCGCACAACGACGTCGGTCTGGCCAAGATCTCGACGCTGGTGGACCGGGTGCGGGAGGAGAAGGGGCGGGGCAACACCCTTCTCATCGACGCCGGTGACACGATTCAGGGCACCCAGTTGTCGTACTACTACGCCAAGGTCGATCCGATCACCGCGCGCCGGGGTCCGGTGCATCCGATGGCTCAGGCGATGAACGCCATCGGGTACGACGCGGCCGCTCTCGGCAATCACGAGTTCAATTACGGCATTCCGGTGCTGCGGAAGTTCGAGGAGCAGTGCGACTTCCCGCTGCTCGGTGCCAACGCGCTGGACGCGAAGACGTTGCGGCCGGCGTTCGCTCCGTACAGCATGCACCGGTTGCGCACTCCGCACGGGCGGGACGTGCGGGTGGCCGTGCTGGGGCTGACCAATCCGGGCATCGCGATCTGGGACAAGGCGAACGTGGGCGGGAAGATGGTGTTCCCGGGTCTGGAGGAGCAGGCGGCGAAGTGGGTGCCGAAGCTGCGTTCGATGGGTGCGGACGTGGTGATGGTGTCGGCGCATTCCGGTTCGAGTGGTACGTCGTCGTACGGTGACCAGTTGCCGTACGTCGAGAACGCGGCCGGGCTGGTCGCGGAGCAGGTGCCGGGCATCGACGCGATCCTCGTCGGTCACGCGCACAGCGAGATTCCCGAGTACCGGGTGAGGAATCGGGAGACCGGCCGGGACGTGGTGCTGTCGGAGCCGTTGAAGTGGGGGCAGCGGCTGACCCTGTTCGACTTCGACCTGGTGTGGGAGAGGGGTCGCTGGTCGGTGGAGAAGGTGGGTGCGCGGGTCCTGAACTCCAATGTGGTGGAGGAGGACCCGAAGATCACGGGGCTGCTGGCGGACGAGCACCGGAAGGTGGTCGCGTACGTCAACCAGGTGATCGGGACGTCCACGACGGCCATGTCCACGGCCGACGCGCCGTGGAAGGACGAGCCGATCATCGATCTGATCAACGTGGTGCAGACGGAGACGGTGCGGGCGGCTCTGGCGGGTGGCGCGTACGCGGGGCTGCCGGTGCTGTCGCAGGCTTCCTGTTTCTCGCGTACGGCGCGGATTCCGGCGGGTGAGATCACGATCAAGGACGCGGCGGGGCTGTATCCCTTCGAGAACACGCTGGAGGCGCGGGTGCTGACGGGTGCCCAGCTGAAGGATTATCTGGAGTTCTCGGCGAAGTACTACGCGCTGACTCCGGCGGGTGCTCCGGTGGACACGGCGAAGCTGACGAACGCGGAGGGCACGCCGGATTACAACTACGACGCGGTGTCGGGTCTGACGTACGAGATCGACATCGCGAAGCCGGTGGGTTCGCGGATCGTGGGTCTGGCGTTCGAGGGGAGGCCGCTCGACCCGGCGGCGAGGTTCGTCCTGGCGGTGAACAACTACCGGGCGAGCGGTGGCGGTGCGTTTCCGCACGTGGCGGGTGCGCCGCAGGTGTGGGCGGATTCGGACGAGATCCGCAACACGATCATCCAGTGGGTGCGGGCGCGGGGGACGGTGGATCCGGCTGTGTTCGCGTCGGTGGGCTGGAGGCTGACGCGGGACGGTGTCCCGGTGTTCTGAGGGGTTCAGGTGTGATGTCCGAGGGGCGTCGGCTTCCGGCTCTGGGCCGGGATGTCCGGCGTCCTTCGTTCGTGGAGGCCGAAGGTGGTGAAGGCGGTGCGGTGGGGCAGGGGGTAGGGGTTCTTGCCGGTGAGGGCGTTGAGGATGGTGGCGCTGCGCCAGGCGGCCAGGCCGAGGTCGGGGGCGCCGACGCCGTGGGTGTGGCGTTCGGCGTTCTGGACGTGGACGGAGCCGGTGACGGAGGGGTCGAGGGCGAGTCGGTAGTGCTGGTCGATGCGGGGGCGGCCTGCGGAGTCGCGTCGCAGGAGGGGGGCGAGGCCGGTGAGCAGGTGGTCGGCGGGGCGTTCGCGGTAGCCGGTGGCGAGGACGACGGCGTCGGTGGTGAGCCGGGTGCGGGTGGCTTGCCGGAGGTGTTCGAGGTGGAGTTCGACGCGGGTGGCGGCGACGCGGCCGGCGGTGCGGACGCGGACGCCGGGGGTGAGGACGGCGTCGGGCCAGCCGCCGTGGAGGGTGCGGCGGTAGAGCTCGTCGTGGATGGCGGTGATGGTGTCGGTGTCGATGCCTTTGTGGAGTTGCCACTGGCGGGGCAGGAGGTCGTCGCGTGCGGCTTCGGGGAGGTGGTGGAAGTAGTGGGTGTAGTCGGGGGTGAAGTGTTCGAGGCCGAGTTTGGAGTACTCCATGGGGGCGAACGCCTCGGTGCGGGTGAGCCAGTGGATTCCTTCGGCGCCGGCGGGGCGGGCGCGGAGGAGGTCGAGGAAGACTTCGGCGCCGGACTGTCCTGAGCCGATGACGGTGATGTGGCCGGCGGCGAGGAGGGTCTCGCGGTGGGTGAGGTAGTCGGCGGAGTGGATGACGGGGACGCCGGGGGCCTGGGCGAGGGGGCGGAGGGGTTCGGGGACGTACGGTTCGGTGCCGATGCCGAGGACGACGTTGCGGGTGCGGGTGCGGCCGAGGGCTTCGGCTTCGCCGTCGGGGCCGAGTTGGGTGTAGTCGACTTCGAAGAGGTGGCGTTCGGGGTTCCAGCGGATCGTGTCGACCTGGTGGCCGAAGTGGAGGCCGGGGATGTGTTCGCTGGCCCAGCGGCAGTAGGCGTCGTATTCGGCGCGTTGGATGTGGAACTTCTCGGCGAAGTAGAAGGGGAAGAGGCGTTCGCGGGTTTTGAGGTAGTTGAGGAAGGTCCAGGGGCTGGTGGGGTCGGCGAGGGTGACGAGGTCGGCGAGGAAGGGGACTTGGAGGGTGGCTCCGTCGAGGAGGAGTCCGGGGTGCCAATGGAAGGCGGGGCGTTGTTCGTAGAAGGCGGTGGCGAGGCCGCCGGGGACGCCGTGGGCGAGGGCGGCGAGGGAGAGGTTGAAGGGGCCGATGCCGATGCCGACGAGGTCGTGGGGGTGTTCGGGGTCGTGGGGCCGGGGGGTGGGCTGCCGGTCGTGGGGCCGGTCGGTGGGGTGGTGGGGGGTGGTGCCGGTCATCGGGGGGTGTCGCCTTCCACGAGGGTGATGAGCTGGTCCAGGTCGTCGGGGGTGGTGTGGGGGTTGAGGAGGGTGGCTTTGAGCCAGAGGCGGCCGTCGGCCCCGGCCCGGCCGAGGACCGCGCGGCCTTCGGTGAGGAGAGTGCGGCGGATCGTGGCGACGGTGGTGTCGTCGGCTCCGTGGGGGCGGAGGAGGACGGTGGTGAGGGTGGGGCGGGCGTGCAGGTCGAGGCCGGGGGCCTTTTCCACCCGGTCGGCGAGGTCCTGGGCGAGGTCCATGCAGGTGTCGACGAGGGCGGCGAGTCCGGTGCGGCCGAGGGCGCGGAGGGTGACGGCGGTCTTGAGGACGTCGGGGCGGCGGGTGGTGCGGGGGGAGCGGCCGAGGAGGTCGGGGAGGCCGGCGTCGGTGTCGTCGTCGGCGTTGAGGTAGTCGGCGGTGTGGGCGAGGGGGGTGAGGTCGGTGGTGTCGCGGACGGCGAGGAGTCCGGCGGCGGCGGGTTGCCAGCCGAGTTTGTGCAGGTCGAGGGTGACGGTGCGGGCCCGGTCGAGGCCGTCGAGGAGTCGGCGGTGGGTGGGGCTGAAGAGGACGGGGCCGCCGTAGGCGGCGTCGACGTGGAGGTCGGCTCCGTGGGCCGCGCAGATGTCGGCGAGTCGGGGCAGGGGGTCGATGAGGCCCTGGTCGGTGGTGCCGGCGGTGGCGGCGACGAGGTGGGGGCCGGGGGTGGTGGTCAGGGCCGTGTGCAGGGCGGCGGGGTCGAGGGTGCCGCGGGGGGTGGGGACGGTGACGGGGGCGGGGAGGCCGAGGAGCCAGGCGGCGCGGTGGAAGGAGTGGTGGGCGTTGGCGCCGACGACGGTGCGGAGGGGGCCTCCGGCGGTGTGTCGTTCCCTGGCGAGGAGGAGGGCGAGTTGGTTGGACTCGGTGCCGCCGGTGGTGACGAGGGCGTCGGGGTGGTCGGCGGTGGGGTGGATCTCGGCGGCGAGGGCGGCGGTGACGAGGGCTTCGAGGGCGGAGGCGGCGGGTGCCTGGTCCCAGGAGTCCATGGAGGGGTTGAGCGCGGAGGCGGCCAGGTCGGCGGCGGCGGCGAGGGCGAGCGGCGGGGTGTGGAGGTGGGCGGCGCAGAGGGGGTGTGCGGGGTCGGCGGCGCCTGCGGCGAGGGTGTGGACGAGGGTGCGCAGGGCTTCGTGGGGGCCGGTGCCGGTCTCCGGGAGGACGGTTCCGAGTTGCGCGGTGCGGCGGGTGACGGTCTCGGGTCCTCCGGCGGGCAGGGGCCCGTTCCGTTCTTCCGCTCCGGTGCGCAGGGCGTCGAGGACGGCGGCCAGGAGGGGCCGCAGGGCGTCGGCGCCGGGGGCGCCTCCGGCGAGGGGTGGGGGTGCGGCACGCATGGACGACAGCGTGGCGGGGGGTGGGGCGGTGTGTCCGGTGAGCGGGGGTGGTGTGACCCGAACGGGGGACGTGGGGTGGTGGCCGAGGGGGAGGTGTGTCCCCCTCGGCCGCCGTTCCGGGTTCAGGCGTTGCGGACGCGCAGGGCGCGGCGGAGGTCGTCGAGCTGGTCGACGAGCTTGCGGTGGAGGGCCGGGATCATGGGGGTGCCGGCCAGGTGGCGTTCGCCGAGGGCCAGGGAGTCGGCGTCGATCGCGTACGCGGGGAAGGCGTGGCGGCCGGCGGCTTCGGCCATGGCGGGGCCCCGGCGGTCGCCTAGGGCGACGGCGGCTTCGTAGAAGCGGGGGACGTACGCGCTGACGAGGTCGGCGTGTTCGGGCTGCCAGAAGCCCTGGGCGGTGGCGGTGAAGAGGTAGTTGGAGAGGTCGTCGGAGTCGAAGAGGGCGGCCCAGGCGGTCGCCTTCGTCCCGGGGTCGGGCAGGGCGGCGCGGCAGCGGGCGGCGCCTTCCTGGCCGGTGGCGCTGGGGTCGTGTTCCAGTTCGGCGGCGATCGTGGCCTCGTCGGTGGCGCCGAGGACGGCGAGCCGGGCGAGGATGCGCCAGCGCAGTTCGGGGTCGAGTTCGGGGCCGCCGTGGACGGTGCCCTCGTCGAGCCAGGCGGCGATCTTGTCGGGGGTGGTGGCGCTGTCGATGAAGGCGCGGACGGCGGTGAGGCGCAGTCCGGGGGCTTCGCCGTCCTCGGTGCGGCGGAGGAGGGCGCGGGCGATCTCGCAGAGGGTGGCGAGGGCGGCGGGGCGTGCGTCGGCGGGGACGTAGCGGTCGGCGATCTGGGTGCGGGCGAAGGCGAGGACGCCTTGGACGACGGCGAGTTCGGTCTCTTCGGTGAGGTGGGCGAGGGCGACTTCGAGGTAGTCGGCGGGGGCGAGGTCGCCGTCGCGGACCATGTCGCGCAGGGCGTTCCAGACGACGGCGCGGGTGAGGGGGTCGGGGATGCGGGAGAGGCCGCGCAGGGCGGATTCGGCGGAGGTGTCGTCGAAGCGGAGTTTGGTGTAGGTGAGGTCGCCGTCGTTGAGGACGACGAGGGCGGGGCGGGGGCCGGTGAGTGCGGTAGGGGTGTCCTGGGGGACGTCGAGTGCGCGGTGTTCGCGCGGGACGAGGTCGCCGGAGGGGTCGCGGTCGTAGAGGCCGGCGGAGATGCGGTGGGGGCGGCTGCCGTCGCGGTCGACGGTGAGGTTCCAGTGGAGTCCTTCGCCGTCGAGGCGGGGGGTGAGGGTGTCGACGCCGGTGGTGCGGAGCCATTGTGCGGCCCAGGCGTGGACGTCGCGGTCGGTGGCGGCGGCGAGGTTGTCGAGGAAGTCGGCGAGGGTGGCGTTGCCGAACTTGTGGCGCTTGAAGTGGATGTTGATGCCGGCGAGGAAGTCGTCCTCGCCGAGCCAGGTGACGAGCTGGCGGAGGGCGGAGGCGCCCTTGGCGTAGGAGATGCCGTCGAAGTTGAGGAGGGCGGAGGCGGTGTCGGGGACGGCTTCGGGGTCGGGGGCGACGGGGTGGGTGGAGGGCCGCTGGTCGGCTTCGTATCCCCATGCCTTGCGGGTGACGCCGAAGTCGATCCAGGTGTCGGGGAAGAGGTCGGAGCAGGCTTCGTTGACGGTCTGGTAGCCCATGTACTCGGCGAAGGACTCGTTCAGCCAGATGTCGTCCCACCAGCGCAGGGTGACGAGGTCGCCGAACCACATGTGGGCCATCTCGTGGGCGATGACCATGGCGCGGGTCTGGCGTTCGGTGACGGTGACGGCGGAGCGGAAGACGAATTCGTCGCGGAAGGTGACGAGGCCGGGGTTCTCCATGGCGCCGGCGTTGAACTCGGGGACGAATGCCTGGTCGTAGGAGTCGAAGGGGTAGGGCTCGTCGAACTTCTCGTGGTAGCGGTCGTAGCAGGCCCGGGTGACGGCGAGGATCTCGTCGGCGTCGGCGTCGAGGTGGGGGGCGAGGGAGCGGCGGCAGTGGAGGGCGAAGGGGAGTCCGGCGTGTTCGGTGCGGACGGAGTGCCAGGGGCCGGCGGCGACGCAGACGAAGTAGGTGGAGAGCAGGGGGGTGGGGGCGGCTTTCCAGGTGCCGTCGGGCTGTTGTGCGGTGATGCCGTTGGAGAGGACGGTCCAGTGGTCGGGGGCGGTGACGGTGATCTCGAAGACGGCTTTGAGGTCGGGCTGGTCGAAGGCGGCGAAGACGCGCTGGACGTCTTCCATGAAGAGCTGGGTGTAGACGTAGGACTCGCCGTCGGTGGGGTCGGTGAAGCGGTGCATGCCCTCGCCCGTGCGGGAGTAGCGCATGGTGGCGGTGAGGCGCAGTTCGTGTTCGCCCTCGGTGAGGTCCAGGGGGAGCCGGTTGTCGTCGAGGGCGGTGGGGTCGAGGGGTTCTCCGTCGAGGGTGGCGGAGTGCAGGGTGACGGGCTTGAGCTCGACGAAGGTGTTCCCGGCGGCGCGGGCGGTGAACCGGACGGTGCTGGTGGACTCGAAGGTCTCGGCGCCGGTGGTGAGGTCGAGGTCCACGCGGTAGTGGTGGACGTCGAGGAGCTGGGCACGGGTCTGCGCTTCGTCGCGCGTCAGTACGGACATGGGCCCTATGCTGCCCGATGCCCGGAGCGCCGGGCAGGGGTGAGGGGGAGAACCTTGCCGGGGCTCAGAGGGGTCCGGAGCCGTTCAGGCGGGTGAAGGCGGCGGTGATGCGGGGGCGGTCGTAGCCGGCCGGGCCCGTGGCTCCGGCGGAGATCAGGGCGTGGAGCAGGATGCGTGCCTTGGCGGGGTCGAGGGGGCCGGCCGGGATCAGTCCGCGGCGCAGCAGGTCGTGTTCGGAGCCGGGGCCGCGGTAGGTGTGGGTGAGGGTCGTTCCGCTTCCGGTGCGGGAGGCGAGGACGACCGGGACGCGGGCGGCGATCCGGGCGAGGGGTTCGGCGAGGGGGGCGGGGACGTGTCCGGCGCCGAGGGCGGCAACGACGAGGCCCTGGAAGCGGTGGTCGACGGCTTCGAGGAGTTCGCCGCGGTCGCCCAGGGAGAGGGTCACCAGGGCCACCCGTACGTCGGGGTCGAGCGCCAGGGGGTGGGGGGTGCTGGGGGCGGCGGGGCGGAGCAGGATGCGGGGTTCGCCCTCGACGACGGTGCCGAGCGGGCCGGCGCCGGGTGAGGCGAAGGTGGTGAGCGAGGTGGTGTGGGTCTTGCGGGCGTGGCGGGCGGCGTGGATCTCGTCGGCGAGGACGACGAGGACGCCGAGGTCCCGGCAGGCGGGGTCGGTGGCGACGGCGAGCGCGGCGGCGAGGTTGGCGGGGCCGTCGGCTCCGGGCAGGTCGGGTCGGCGCATGGCGCCGGTGACGACGACGGGTCGTTCGGTGGTGCAGAGCAGGTCGAGGAGGAAGGCGGTCTCCTCCAGGGTGTCGGTGCCCTGGACGACGACGGCGCCGGAGCCGGCGGCGACGGTGGCGCGGACCTCGGCGGCGAGGTCCGCGAGGTCGGCGTGGGTGAGGGAGGAGCTGGGGACGCGGCGGAAGTCGCGGAGGACGGTGTCCTGGGGGGCGCCGAGGGCGTCCAGGACTTCCCGGCCGGTCATGCGGGCGGCGTCCGCGCCGCGTGCGGAGATGGTGCCGCCGAGGGTGAAGACGGTGACGGGGGGCATCAGGGGGCTTCGTCCGGGGTCGGGGCGGGGTGGGGGGTGCGGGCGGGGCCGGGCGCGGTTCCGCCGGGCCGGGTTCCGCTGTGTGCGGTTCCGCCGTGCGCGGGGCGAGGGGTGTCGGCGTGGCCGTGCGTGGTCCTGCCGTGCGCTGGAGCGGGGTCCGGGGTGCGGGGCGTCACCGGGGTGCGGGGCGTCACCGGGTTCCGTCCGCGATCGTCTCGTGGTGGCGGATGACCTCGGCGATGATGAAGTTCAGGAGCTTCTCCGCGAAGGCGGGGTCCAGTTTCGCGTTCTCGGCGAGTTGGCGCAGCCGGGCGATCTGGCGGGCCTCGCGGGCGGGGTCGGCGGGCGGCAGGTGGTGTTCGGCCTTGAGGACGCCGACCTGCTGGGTGCACTTGAAGCGTTCGGCGAGCATGTGGACGACCGCCGCGTCGATGTTGTCGATGCTCTCGCGCAGCCGGGTCAGTTCGGCCCGTACGGCCTCGTCGGGCCGGGCGGCGGGCGCGGGCGTGGTCCCGGCGGGGCGCGCGGTCTCGTCGGCGGGCGCGGTCTCGTCGGTGGCCGGGGCCGGGGTGGAGTCGCTCATGACCTGCGAGCTTAGACGGATCGCGGGAGGATCGTCGGCGGGTGTTCGGCATCCGGAACACTGGTGCTCCAGCCGCCGGGCACGGAGCGTCCCTGCTGTTCGCGGAAGCGGATCGGGGCGGTGCCGACCCGGCGGGTGAAGAGCCGGGAGAAGTAGGCGGCGTCGTCGTAGCCGACGCGCCGGGCGACGGCGGCGACGGGCAGTTCGGTGGCGGCGAGGAGTTCCTTGGCGCGGCCGAGACGGACGGTGAGCAGGTAGTCCTTGGGGCTGCAGCCGGCGGCGCGGCGGACGGCGGTGCGCAGTTCGGCGGGGGTCATGCCGTGCCGGGCGGCGTGTTCGGCGACGGAGAGGGGCTGGAAGGCGTCGCGGGCGAGGGCGGTGAGGACGGGGTCGCCGTCGGCGTTGGTGTCGGCGCGGGCACGGCGCAGGGCGACGAGGAGTTCGTGGACGGCGGCGCCGGCCTCCACTTCCAGGAGGGGGTTGCCGGGGCGGGCGGCGCGGGCGATGCGGCCGATGGCGGCGCGGGCGGGGGCGGCGTCGGAGAGGGGGACGACGGGCCGGTCGGGTTCGATGTAGCCGAGTTCGGTGTACGTGGTGGTGGCGGGGCCGGAGAAGTCGACGAACGCCTCGTCCCAGCCGGTGCCGGGGTCGGCACCGTAGTGGTGGGGGGTGTGGGGGGTGAGCCAGATCAGGGCGGGGGCGGTGACGGTGGTGCGCCGCCCGTCGGGGCCCCGGTACCAGCCGCCGCCCGCGGAGACGACGACGGCGACGTGGTGGTCGAGGGTGCGGGGTCCGACGGTGGGCAGGGTGCCGTGCTGGAGGCCGACGCCGAGGCAGACGAGGCCGAGGCGGTGGTGGACGGGGCTGGGCGTGAAGTAGCGCATCCAGGTGTGGTACATGCCGGGTGGTTCCTTCCGTGGCCCGTCGGTCCGGTTGCGTCGCGCCGGTGGGCCGTCTTCCTCGGCCCGTGCGGTTGCGGTCCGCCGTCCGGGCCTAACGTCCAAACCGCGACGATCTTTGTCCATGGACCGACGCGCCGCCAGGGAGTGAGGGTAAGGCCATGAGCACGTTCGCTGTGGGTGACGAGGACTTTCTGCTCGACGGGCGGCCGGTGCGGCTGCTCTCGGGGGCGCTGCACTACTTCCGGGTGCACGAGGCCCAGTGGGAGCACCGGCTCGGGATGCTGCGCGCGATGGGGCTCAACTGCGTGGAGACGTACGTCCCGTGGAACCTGTACGCGCCGGAGCCCGGCCGGTACGGGGACGTGGAGGAGCTGGGCCGGTTCCTGGACGCGGTGGGGCGGGCCGGGATGTGGGCGATCGTGCGCCCCGGTCCGTACATCTGCGCCGAGTGGGAGAACGGCGGTCTGCCGCACTGGCTGACGGGTCCGCTCGGGCGGCGGGTGCGGACCCGGGACCCGGAGTTCCTGGCGCCGGTGGAGTCCTGGTTCCGGCGGCTGCTGCCGCAGGTGGTGGAGCGGCAGGTCGACCGGGGCGGGCCGGTGGTCCTGGTGCAGGTGGAGAACGAGTACGGGAGCTACGGCAGCGACCGGGACTACCTGGAGTGGCTGGCGGAGCTGCTGCGGGAGTGCGGGGTGAGCGTGCCGCTGTTCACCTCGGACGGCCCGGAGGACCACATGCTGACGGGCGGTTCGGTGCCGGGGGTGCTCGCGACGGTGAACTTCGGTTCGGGCGCGCGCGAGGGTTTCGGGGTGCTGCGGCGGCACCGGCCGCGCGGGCCGCTGATGTGCATGGAGTTCTGGTGCGGCTGGTTCGACCACTGGGGTACGAAGCACGCGGTGCGGGACGCGGGGGACGCGGCGGCGGCGCTGCGGGAGATCCTGGAGTGCGGCGGTTCGGTCAACGTGTACATGGCGCACGGGGGGACGAACTTCGCGGGCTGGGCGGGGGCGAACCGGGACGGTTTCCTGCACGACGGGCCGTTGCGGCCGACCGTGACGTCGTACGACTACGACGCGCCGGTGGACGAGGCGGGGCGGCCCACGGAGAAGTACTGGCGTTTCCGGGAGGTGTTCGCGGAGTACGCGGAGGGGCCGCTGCCGGAGGTGCCGGAGCCGCCGGCCCGGCTGGCGGGGCCGGTGCGGGGCCGTTTCGACGGGTGGGCCCCGCTGGACGGGGTCCTGGAGGCGCTGGGGGACGCGGAGACGGTGGCGCCCGTGCCGCCGACCTTCGAGGAGCTGGGTGTGGACCGGGGGCTGGTGCGCTACCGGGTGGCGGTGCCGGGGCCCCGGGAGCCGTATCCGCTGGGGGTGACGGGGCTGCGGGACCGGGCGGTGGTGTACGTCGACGGGGTCCCGGCGGGGGTCCTGGACACGGGTGACGGGGAGGACGTGGCGCTGGCGGAGCCGGTGGCGGGTCCGGCGGTGGTGGATCTGTGGGTGGAGTCGCTGGGCCGGGTGAACTACGGGCCCCGGCTCGGGGAGCCGAAGGGGATCACCGGCGGGGTGCGGCACGAGCGGCAGTACCTGCACGGGGTACGGGCGCGGGGGCTGCGTCTGGACGCCTTCGGGGCGGGGGTGGACGGGGTGCCGTTCGAGCCGGGCGCGGACCACGGCGGCCCGGGGCTGCACCGGGGGACGCTGGAGGTGGCGGGCGCGGGGGACGCGGTGCTGCGGCTGCCGGGGTCGGGCCGGGGCTTCGCGTGGGTGAACGGTTTCTGCCTGGGCCGTTACTGGTCGGCCGGTCCGCAGGAGGCGCTCTTCGTGCCGGGTCCGGTGCTGCGGGAGGGCGCGAACGAGGTGTGGGTCCTGGCCCTCGAGGGCGGGGTGGGGGCGGGGGTGTGGCTGGAGCCGGCGTGACCGGGACGGTCGCGGTGTACGGCGGTGGCGGCGTGCGGCGTGCGGCGTGCGGCGGTCGCGGGTGGCGGGCCGGTCGCGGGTGGCGGGCCGGTCGCGGTGTCCCCGCTCGTACGCCCCCGCCCGCTCCCGCCGGGCCGGGGCCCGGAGCGGTGTGCGCCGGGCCGGCCCACACCGGTCCGGCGCACGGGAGGGGTGTTCCGGAGCCGGGGTGTTCCGGAGTACCCGTTCGCGGGGGGCCGCTACAGCGTGGCGGCGGCGGACTTGATCGCGGCGGCGAAGGTCGAGACCTCGGTGTAGACGCCGGGGTAGCCGGCCCGGGCACAGCCCTCGCCCCAGCTCACGATGCCGACCTGGATCCAGGCTCCGGCGTTGTCCCGGCGGAACATGGGGCCGCCGGAGTCGCCCTGGCAGGTGTCGGTGCCGCCCTGGGTGTAACCGGCGCAGATCTCCTCGGCGGGGACGAGGTCGCTGCCGTAGGAGGCCTGGCAGGAGGCGTCGGAGACGAACGGGACGGTCGCCTTGAGGAGGTAGCGCTGCTGCGCTCCGCCCTCGCGGGCGGCGCCCCAGCCGGCGATGGTGAAGGTGCCGTTGTTGTAGGCGGTGGTCTCGGCGAGCTGCAGGTTGGGCAGCGAGGTGATGGGGCTGGCGAGCTTGATCAGGGCCCAGTCCTTGCCCTTGCCGTTGTAGCCGGGGGCCTGGAGGACCTTGGTGGACCTGACCTTGATGGCGCTGCCGCTCTGGAGGTCCACGACTCCGGCGGTGGCGGTGATGCCGGTGTTGTTGCCGGAGCCGCTCACGCAGTGGGCGGCGGTGAGGACGATCTGGGGGCTGATCAGCGAGCCGCCGCAGCCCATGGAGAGCCTGACCATCCAGGGGAACTCGCCCTGGGCGGCGCGGGTGCCGCCGACGACGGGGGTGGGGGCGGCGGAGGCGGTGGTGGTGGGCTGGAGGCTGACGGCGGCGAGGACGACGGCGCCGGCCGCGGCCAGCTTCTGGAGCGTGCGGACCATTCTGTTCTGCTTCACGTGTCTGCCTTCTCTCGTGGGGGGTCGACCCTGACGGCTCATGACATGCGCCCGTCAAGGCGTGGTCCGCATTATGAACAGCGGTCAACTGACGTCACAAGGAAGCCTTTTCGGCCAGTTCCGATGAAGGGACCGTACAGTGGACAGGAGGGGGGAACCGGCATGCCGCACCGTCACGAGGCCGACCGTGTCGTCCACGGCTTCCCGCACCGGGCCGTGATCGGGGCCTCGCTCACCGCGCTCTACCGCCGCCTCTCCCCCGCCGGCGTGCACCGCTACCCGGTGAGCGTCCCGGCCTCCGACGTGACCCTGGGCGCCGACGAGGACCTGCACCCGGGCACCCGGCGGGTGGCCCGCGCCCTCGTCCGGCACCTGCGGCTGCCCGAGGCCCGCATCGTGACGTCCTTCCGGCCGATGGAGTACGCCGGCACCGTCGAGCTGACCTCCGGGCCCGAGTACTCCGTGGAGATACACGACCGCTTCCGGACCCGGCGCGGGGACGTCGGCGCGGTCCTCGCCCACGAGATCACCCACGTGCTGCTGCACCGGCTCGGCCTCCTCTTCCCCTCCACCGCCGAGAACGAGATCCTCACCGACGTGGCCGCCGCCTACCTGGGCGCGGGGTGGCTGCTGCTCGACGCGTACCGCGAGGACGGCGTCGAGTTCCAGAAGCTCGGCTACCTGACCCCGGAGGAGTTCGGCTACGTCCTGGCCAAACGGGCCGAGGTGTTCGGCGAGGACCCCTCGCCGTGGTTCACCGGCGCGGTGGCGTACGAGGCGTGGCTGCGGGGACGGGCCGAGGCCGCCCGGGAGCGGACGGCGCCGCCGCTCGCCGGGGCGGGCTGGGCCGAGCGCCGCCGGTACGGCCGGGAGCGGCGCCGGGGCAGGGCCGGCGAGGGCGCCCCGTACGCCTTCGGGGGCGGGGCCCCGGCGACCGGCGTCTCCTTCCGCTGCCCCGTCTGCCGGCAGCGCCTGCGGGTCCCGGCCGGGCGCGCGGTGCGGGCCCGGTGCGGGGTGTGCGGCACGGTCCTGGAGTGCGCGGCCTGACCCCTCCGCCGCCCGCGCGCCGCCGAGCGATTTGCGCCATGTGCCGACGGGGAGTCAGGGTCGGCGCATGAGTACGTTGTTCGACGCGATCCGGGCCGGGGACGAGGACGGGGCCGTACGGGCCCTGCGGGACGGGGCCGACCCCGAGGAACGGGAGGACGGGGAGACCGCCCTGTACCGGGCGGCCGTCGGCGGCGAGGCCGGGATCGTGCGGGTGCTGCTCGCCGCCGGGGCGGACCCCGGCCGGGGCAGCGGCGAGGAGGACGGCGACCTGCCGCTGTGCGGGGCGGCCTGCGGCGGACACGCCGACACGGCGCGGGCACTGCTCGCGGCGGGCGCGGAGGCGGACCAGGAGGAGGCGTACGGCTTCACGGCCCTGGCCTGGGCCCTGCGGCTCGGATACGCCGACGTCGCACGGCTCCTCCTGGAGCACGGCGCCGACCCCGGCCGGCGCGGCCCCGACGGGCTCGACCCGCTCCTCGCCGCCGCCCGGCGCGGCTCCACCGGCTGCGTGCGGGCGCTCCTCGACCACGGCGCCGGGGGCAGGGAGGCCGCGCTGCGGGAGGCGCGGCGGTGGATCGGCGCCGACATCGCGGCCGAGCTGCGGCGCGGGCTCGTCGCGGGGAACGAGGGCGGGCAGACGTACGAGGCGGTCGTCCGCCGGGTCCGGGAGGACGGCGGGATCACGGTCGTGGTGGAGCTGCTGCGGGAGGACGGCGCGCCGGGGCGCGGCGACGACCGCCAGACGGGGCACGCGGCGATCGCCACGCTCCTGGAGTCCTCGCTCGGCCTGCGCGTCTCCGCCGAGGAGCTGGCGGGCCGGGCGCTGCGGCGGGGCGACACCGACATCGACGACTGGACGACGGCGGTGGCCGAGCTGGTGCGCCGGGCCGACGAGGAGACCTTCGTGGCGGCGGCCGGCTGGTGCGCCTACCGCGACCCGCTGCGGCGGGCGCTCGGCGCGCGGGTGCTGGGCGCCCTGCCGGGGTTCGCGCAGAGCGCCCTGCCGGTCCTGCGGCGCCTGGCGGCGGAGTCCGCCGGCCCGGCGCGGGAGCCCGCCCTCTCGGTCGTGACGGCGCTCGGGGAGTGCGCGGACCCGGCGGGCGTGCCCGAGCTGCTCGCGGCCGCCGGGCATCCCGACCCGGTGGTGCGGCGGGCCGTCGCGAGCGCCCTCGCCGGGATCGTGCCGGCCGGGCACGTCGAGGCCCTGGGGGTGCTGCTCGCGCTGAGCCGGGACGGTGACGCCCGGGTGCGGGACTGGGCGACGCTCGCGCTCGCCGAACTGCCCGACGACACCCCGCTCGTACGGGAGGGGCTCGCGGAGCGGCTCGCCGATCCCGACCCGGAGACGGCGGCGGAGGCGGCGCGCGGGCTCGCGATCCGGCAGGACCCGCGCGCCGTCGACGCGCTCGCGTCGATCCTCGCCGACGGCGAGGCGGACGGCGCGGCGCGCGAGACGGCGCTCGCCGCCCTCGAACACGTCCGGGACCCCCGGGTCAGGACCCGTCTGGAGTGGACGACCCCGCGCCGCGGCTGACGGACGGGGTCACGCGGCGGAGGCGAGGGGCGCGCACGGAGGACGGGCGGCCCGCGCGAGAGGCCCGCGCGTCCGAGGACGGGCGGGCCGCGCGAGGGACCCGTACGCGAGGAGCGGGCCGTGCCGAGGGGCCCCGTACGACGGAGCGCGGGCGGCGCCGTGTCACGGCGCCGCCCGCGTGCGGGACCGGGTCCGGGCCCCTGCCCCCGTACTCCCGCGTTCCCGGGTTCCCGGGTTCCCGGGTTCCCGGGTTCCCGGGTTCCCGGGGTTACGTGTCGGTCGGCCTCGGCCGGGAGCCGCGCGGACGGCCCGTCCCGGCCGTCGGACGCCCGCCGCGACCGGCGCCGGAGGCCGACGCGCGGCCGGAACCGGTGCCCCGGCCCGCGCCGGTGCCGCGCCCCGCGCCGCCCGCCGAGGCGGAACCGCGCGCCGAGCCCGTGGAGGTGCCGCCGGTGCCGGTGCCGCCGGAGGCCGGGCGACGGCGGCGACCGCCGCCGGTGCCGCCGGTGCCGCCGCCGCTCCGGGACCCGGCCGGCTTGCGCGCCGGGGTCGGCTGCGGGACCTCGATGACGATCGGGACGCCCGAGGGCTCCCGGGCGCCGGTCAGCTCGGCCAGCTCCTCGTCGCTGGACTTGATCTGCGCCGTGCGGGGGCTGATGCCCGCGTTGGACATCAGCCGGCCCATGTCGCGCTTCTGCTCGGGCAGGACCAGGGTGAAGACGCTTCCGGACTCGCCGGCGCGGGCGGTGCGGCCGCCGCGGTGCAGGTAGTCCTTGTGGTCCATCGGGGGGTCGACGTTCACGACCATGTCGAGGTCGTCCACGTGGATGCCGCGCGCGGCCACGTTCGTCGCGACGAGCGTGGTGACCTGGCCGCTCTTGAACTGGTCCAGGGTCCGGTTGCGCTGCGGCTGCGAACGCCCGCCGTGCAGCCCGGAGGCCCGCACGCCGTTGGCGAGGAGCCGCTTGACCAGCCGGTCCACGGACCGCTTGGTGTCCAGGAAGAGGATCGTCCGGCCGTCGCGGGCCGCGATCCGCAGCGTGACGGCCTTCTTGTCGGTCTCGTCCATCACGTACAGGACGTGGTGCTCCATGGTGGTCACCGCGCCGGCCGAGGGGTCGACGGAGTGCACGACCGGGTCGTCCAGGAACATCTTGACCAGCTTGTCGATGTTCCGGTCGAGGGTGGCGGAGAACAGCAGGCGCTGCCCGCCGGGCTCGACCTGCTTCAGGAGCTTGGTGACCTGCGGCAGGAAGCCCATGTCGGCCATCTGGTCGGCCTCGTCCAGGACGGTGACGGCGACCTGGTCGAGGCGGCAGTCGCCCCGGTCGATGAGGTCGGCGAGCCGGCCCGGGGTGGCGATCAGCACCTCGGCGCCGCGCCGCAGCGCGGAGGACTGCCGGGAGATCGACATGCCGCCGACGACCGTGGTGATCCGCAGCCGCAGGGCCCCGGCGTACGGGGTGAGGGCGTCGGTCACCTGCTGGGCGAGTTCGCGCGTGGGCACGAGGACCAGGGCGAGGGGCGCGGTCGGCTCGGCGCGGCGGCCCGCGGTGCGGGCGAGCAGGGCGAGGCCGAAGGCGAGGGTCTTGCCGGAGCCGGTACGTCCCCGGCCGAGCACGTCGCGGCCGGCCAGCGAGTTCGGCAGGGTCGCGGCCTGGATCGGGAACGGCTCCGTGACGCCCTGTTCGCCGAGGACCCGCAGCAGGGCCTCGGGCATGTCGAGGTCGGCGAAGGAGGCCACGGCGGGCAGCGCGGGCGTCACGGTCGCCGGCGGCGTGAACTCGCTGGGCGGCGGGGGCGTGGCGGGGCGGCGGCCGCCGCGGGCGGCCTTCGGCTGTGCCGCGGACTTCGCCCGGTCGGGACGGGGGCCGCGCTTGTGGGGGCGCTCGGAGCGGGTCATTCGTGCCTTTCTGGCCGGTGCGCCGCCGTGCCCTTCTGGCCGGTGCGCGGCGCAGCGGGGGCCCGCACCTGCGCGATGCGGGCCCCCGCTGCTCTTGTCCGGAGCACGCGGTGCGGGCTCCGGCTGTCCATCACCGGGGCACGCGGTGCGGCCCCGGTCCTGCGGCGGAGCACGCGGTGCGGGCTCCGGTCGTCTCTACCGGAACAATAGTGCGCCCCGGAACCTTCCCGCCCCGCCGCCCGGCGTCCGTACGGCGCCCGGACGGACAGCGCCGGGCGGGGACGCCGGACGGGGCCGGGCGGACCGGCCCGGACGTGGGCGACCTCACAGCCGCCGGGGCCCGGGTCCGGCCGCTCATCCCTCCTCGCGGGGCGGGGCGTCGTCGTTGCCGCGCCGGACCGTCCACGCGGAGCGCCCCGGCGTCCAGCAGCGGAGGACGATCTCCTCGCCCTCCACCCGGGTCCGCACGACCTCGGCCGGCTCCACCCGGAAGAGGTGGAGCGGCAGGGGTGCCCCCGCCGCCGCCGCGTACCGCTCCAGCGCTCCGGGGTCGGTGATCTCGACCGCCCGTCCGGAGATCCGAACGTCCCCGCCGGCCATGTCGGTGCCGGGTCCGGGGTTGGCGAGGAGGGCGAACCGGGGGTCGCGGCGCAGGTCGAGCGCCTTGCGGGAGTCCGGCATCATGCCGAGCCACAGGTCGCCGTCGCGGAAGTCCGCCTCGATGCCGCTGAGGCGGGGCGAGCCGTCCTTCCGCACGGTGGCGAGGACGTGGTGGGTGTACAGGCCGAAGCGTTCGCGCACGGTCGCGGCGAGTGCGGGTGCGGCGGCCTCGAAGGCCGGCCAGGTGGTCGTGGTGTCTCCCATGGTTCCAGGGAACACCGGATACCCGACACCTTCTGTCCGGTTTGCCGGGCCGCCGCGCCGCGACGGGTCAGGAGGCGGCGGTGCGCTCCGCCCGGCTGCGCTCGACGCAGAACTCGTTGCCC
Source organism: Streptomyces sp. NPDC041191 (assembly GCF_055591945.1). Taxonomy (NCBI): domain Bacteria; kingdom Bacillati; phylum Actinomycetota; class Actinomycetes; order Kitasatosporales; family Streptomycetaceae; genus Streptomyces; species Streptomyces sp. NPDC041191. The sequence goes on from NZ_JBVIZC010000001.1 coordinate 213,537, forward strand.
TCGGGGTCCCCCAGGGTGGCCCAGCCGGTGCCGTCGGGGTTCCGGCGGTCGTCGAGGAGGGTGGCGCCGAGGCCGAGGAGCCGTTCGACCTCCTCGTCGCGGGTGCGGTCCTGCGGCTGGACGTCGAGGTGGACGCGGTTCTTCACCTCCTTCGGCTCGGGGACCCGGATGAAGAGGAGTCCGGCGCCGGGCGATTCGACGAGGACCTCGTCGTCACCGGGCGCGTCCTCGTCGGAGACCTTGGTGCCGAGGACCTCCGCCCAGAAGGAGGCGAGGGCGTAGGGATCGGCGCAGTCGACGGTCACGTGGCGTACGAGAGATGTCATGGCGTCATGATTCACGCCGGGGGCCGGAAGGACCACCGGTTTCCGGGGCCCCGGCGCCCCGCTCCCGGCCAGGGTCGACCGTCCCCGCGTGGACGCGCAGCGGCGCCCGCCCGGTTCGTCCGGTCGGGGACGGGTCGGGGGGCGCCGTGCTCGGTTCCGTACGTCGTTGTACGGGACGTTCGGGGTGGTCCGGCCGGGTCAGACCGTCAGGGCGCGGTCCGTCGGGCGGATCGGGGCCGGCAGGGAGCTGGCGCCGGTCAGGTGGCGGTCCACGCCGCGGGCGGCGGAGCGGCCCTCGGCGATGGCCCAGACGATGAGCGACTGGCCGCGGCCGGCGTCACCGGCGACGAAGACGCCGTCGACGTTGGTGGCGAAGTCCGCGTCGCGGGCGATGTTGCCCCGCTCGTCCAGCTCCAGGCCGAACTGCGCGACCAGGCCGTTCTCCACGTCCGTGCCGGTGAAGCCCATGGCGAGGGTGACCAGCTGGGCGGGGATCTTCCGCTCCGTGCCCGGCTTCTGGGTCAGTCTGCCCTCGACGAACTCGACCTCGACGAGGTGGAGGAACTGGACGTTGCCGTCCTCGTCGCCCTCGAAGTGGGTGGTGGAGACGGAGTAGACCCGCTCGCCGCCCTCCTCGTGCGCCGAGGTGACCTTGTAGAGCATGGGGAAGGTCGGCCAGGGCTGGCCGGCGTTCCGCTCCTCGCCCGGCTTCGGCATGATCTCCAGCTGCGTGACCGAGGCCGCGCCCTGGCGGTGGGCCGTGCCGACGCAGTCGGCGCCGGTGTCGCCGCCGCCGATGACGACGACGTGCTTGCCCTCGGCGGTGATCGGCGGGGCGACGAAGTCGCCCTCGACCACCTTGTTGGCGAGCGGCAGGTACTCCATCGCCTGGTGGATGCCGTTCAGCTCGCGGCCGGGGACGGGCAGGTCGCGGGCGGTGGTGGCGCCGGCGGCGATGACGACCGCGTCGAACCGCTTGCGCAGGTCCGTCGCCGTCAGGTCGCGGCCGATCTCGATGCCGGTGCGGAACTTGGTACCCTCCGCGCGCATCTGCTCGATGCGGCGGTTGATGTGCCGCTTCTCCATCTTGAACTCGGGGATGCCGTAGCGCAGCAGGCCGCCGATGCGGTCGGCGCGCTCGTACACGACCACGGTGTGGCCGGCCCGGGTGAGCTGCTGGGCGGCGGCGAGGCCCGCCGGGCCCGAGCCGATGACGGCGGCGGTCTTGCCGGAGAGGCGCTCGGGCACCTGCGGCCTGACGTCGCCCCCGTCCCACGCCTTGTCGATGATGGAGACTTCGACGTTCTTGATGGTGACGGGCGGCTGGTTGATGCCGAGCACGCACGCGGCCTCGCAGGGGGCGGGGCAGAGGCGGCCGGTGAACTCCGGGAAGTTGTTGGTGGCGTGCAGGCGTTCCTGTGCCGCCGACCAGTCCTCGCGGTAGGCGTAGTCGTTCCACTCGGGGATGAGGTTGCCGAGGGGGCAGCCGTTGTGGCAGAACGGGATGCCGCAGTCCATGCAGCGGCCGGCCTGCTTGCTGATGATCGGCAGCAGGGAGCCGGGGACGTGGACCTCGTTCCAGTCGCGGACGCGTTCGGCCACGGGACGGGTCTCGGCGACCTCGCGGCCGGTGGTGAGGAAGCCCTTCGGATCAGCCATGGGTCGCCGCCTCCATCATCTTCTCGGTGGTCTCGGCCTCGGAGAGGCCGGCGAGCTCGGCGGCGTCCTTGGCGGCGAGCACGGCCTTGTACGTGGTGGGGATGATCTTGCTGAAGCGGGCCGCGGCGGCGTCCCAGTCGGCGAGGAGCTTCCGGGCGACGGTGGAACCGGTCTCCTCGTGGTGGCGGCGCACGACCTCGTGCAGCCACTCCGCGTCGGCGTCCGACGGGGTTTCGATCGCGCCCAGGTTCCCGGCGTTGACGTTGTCCCGGTCGAGGTCGATCACGTAGGCGACGCCGCCCGACATGCCGGCCGCGAAGTTGCGTCCGGTCTCGCCGAGGACGACGGCCGTGCCGCCGGTCATGTACTCGCAGCCGTGGTCGCCGACCCCCTCGGAGACGACGAGCGCGCCGGAGTTGCGGACGCAGAACCGCTCGCCGGTGCGGCCGCGGAGGAACAGCTCGCCGCCGGTCGCGCCGTACGCGATGGTGTTGCCCGCGATGGTGGAGTACTCGGCCAGGTGGTCGGCGCCCCGGTCGGGGCGGACGATCACGCGGCCGCCGGAGAGGCCCTTGCCGACGTAGTCGTTGGCGTCGCCCTCCAGGCGGAGGGTGACGCCGCTCGGCAGGAAGGCGCCGAAGGACTGGCCGGCGGAGCCGGTGAAGGTGATGTCGATGGTGTCGGCCGGGAGCCCCGCGCCGCCGAACCTCTTCGTCACGTGGTGGCCGAGCATGGTGCCGACCGTGCGGTTGATGTTGCGGATGGCGACCTGGGCGCGGACCGGCCGGGCCTCCTCGGCGGAGGGGGCGTCGAGGGCCTCGGCGGCGAGCTGGACCAGCTCGTTGTCGAGGGCCTTCTCCAGGCCGTGGTCCTGCTCGATCAGGGCGTGGCGGACCGCGCCCTCGGGCAGCTCGGGCACGTGGAAGAGCGGGGTCAGGTCGAGGCCCTGCGCCTTCCAGTGGGTGACGGCGCGGTCGGTGTCGAGCAGTTCGGCGTGGCCGACGGCCTCTTCGAGGGTGCGGAAGCCCAGTTCGGCGAGGATCTCGCGGACCTCCTCGGCGATGAACTCGAAGAAGTTGACGACGAACTCGGGCTTGCCGGAGAAGCGGTCGCGCAGGACCGGGTTCTGGGTGGCGATGCCGACCGGGCAGGTGTCGAGGTGGCAGACGCGCATCATGACGCAGCCGGAGACGACGAGGGGGGCGGTGGCGAAGCCGAACTCCTCGGCGCCGAGCAGCGCGGCGATGACGACGTCGCGGCCGGTCTTGAGCTGGCCGTCGGTCTGGACGACGATCCGGTCGCGCAGGCCGTTGAGCAGCAGGGTCTGCTGGGTCTCGGCGAGGCCGAGCTCCCAGGGGCCGCCCGCGTGCTTGAGGGAGGTGAGCGGGGAGGCGCCCGTTCCGCCGTCGTGGCCGGAGATGAGGACGACGTCCGCGTGGGCCTTGGAGACGCCGGCCGCGACCGTGCCGACGCCGACCTCGGAGACCAGCTTCACGTGGATGCGGGCGGCCGGGTTGGCGTTCTTGAGGTCGTGGATGAGCTGGGCGAGGTCCTCGATGGAGTAGATGTCGTGGTGCGGCGGCGGGGAGATCAGGCCGACGCCGGGCGTCGAGTGACGCGTCCTGGCGACCCACGGGTAGACCTTGTGGCCGGGCAGCTGGCCGCCCTCGCCGGGCTTGGCGCCCTGGGCCATCTTGATCTGGATGTCGTCGGCGTTGACGAGGTACTCGCTGGTGACGCCGAAGCGGCCGGAGGCGACCTGCTTGATGGAGGAGCGGCGGGCCGGGTCGTGGAGGCGGTCCGGGTCCTCGCCGCCCTCGCCGGTGTTGGACTTGCCGCCCAGCCGGTTCATGGCGACGGCGAGGGTCTCGTGCGCCTCCTGGGAGATGGAGCCGTACGACATGGCGCCGGTGGAGAAGCGCTTGACGATCTCGGAGGCCGGCTCGACCTCGTCGAGGGGGATCGGGTCGCGGTCGCCGGTGGCGAAGCCGAAGAGGCCGCGGAGCGTCATCAGCCGCTCGGACTGCTCGTTGACCCGCTCGGTGTACTTCTTGAAGATGTCGTACCGCTTGCTGCGCGTGGCGTGCTGGAGGCGGAAGACGGTCTCGGGGTCGAACAGGTGCGGCTCGCCCTCGCGGCGCCACTGGTACTCGCCGCCGATGTCCAGGGCGCGGTGCGCCGAGGCGACGCCGGAGACGGGGTACGCCTTGGCGTGGCGGGCGGCGACCTCCTGGGCGACGACGTCGATGCCGGCGCCGCCGATCTTGGTGGCCGTGCCGTTGAAGTACGTGGCGACGAAGTCGTCGTCCAGGCCGACGGCCTCGAAGACCTGGGCGCCCCGGTAGGAGGCGACGGTGGAGATGCCCATCTTGGACATGACCTTGAGGACGCCCTTGCCGAGGGCGTGGATCAGGTTCCGGATGGCCTGCTCGGGCTCCAGGCCCTCGATGAAGGTGCCGGCGCGGACCAGGTCCTCGACGGACTCCATGGCGAGGTACGGGTTGACCGCCGCGGCGCCGTAGCCGATGAGCAGGGCGACGTGGTGGACCTCGCGGACGTCGCCGGCCTCCACGAGCAGGCCCACCTTGGTGCGCTGCTTGGTGCGGATGAGGTGGTGGTGGACGGCCGCGGTGAGGAGCAGCGAGGGGATCGGGGCGTGCTCGGCGTCGGAGTGCCGGTCGGAGAGGACGACGAGGCGGGCGCCGCCCTCGATGGCGGTGTCGGCCTCGGCGCAGATCTCCTCGATGCGGGCGGCGAGGGCGTCGCCGCCGCCGGAGACCCGGTAGAGGCCGGAGAGGGTGACGGCCTTCATGCCGGGCATGTCGCCGTCGGCGTTGATGTGGATGAGCTTGGCCAGCTCGTCGTTGTCGATCACCGGGAAGGGCAGGGTGACGCTGCGGCACGACACGGGGGTCGGTTCGAGCAGGTTGCCCTGGGGGCCGAGCGAGGAGCGCAGGGAGGTGACCAGCTCTTCGCGGATGGCGTCGAGCGGCGGGTTGGTGACCTGCGCGAAGAGCTGGGTGAAGTAGTCGAAGAGCAGCCGGGGGCGGGCGGAGAGGGCCGCGATCGGCGAGTCGGTGCCCATGGAGCCGAGCGGTTCGCCGCCGGTGCGGGCCATCGGGGCGAGGAGAACGCGCAGCTCCTCCTCGGTGTAGCCGAAGGTCTGCTGGCGGCGGGTGACCGAGGCGTGGGTGTGCACGACGTGCTCGCGCTCGGGCAGGTCGGAGAGCTCGATCTCGCCGGTCTCCAGCCACTCCCCGTAGGGGTGCTCGGCGGCGAGGGCGGCCTTGATCTCGTCGTCCTCGACGATGCGGTGCTCGGCGGTGTCGACGAGGAACATCCTGCCGGGCTGGAGGCGGCCCTTGCGGACGACCCGGGCGGGGTCGATGTCGAGGACGCCGACCTCGGAGGAGAGGACGACGAGGCCGTCGTCGGTGACCCAGTAGCGGCCGGGGCGCAGCCCGTTGCGGTCGAGGACCGCGCCGACCTGGACGCCGTCGGTGAAGGTGACGCAGGCCGGGCCGTCCCAGGGCTCCATCAGCGTGGCGTGGTACTGGTAGAAGGCGCGGCGGGCCGGGTCCATGGTCTCGTGGTTCTCCCACGCCTCCGGGACCATCATCAGGACCGCGTGCGGCAGCGAGCGGCCGCCGAGGTGGAGGAGTTCCAGGACCTCGTCGAAGGAGGCCGAGTCGGAGGCGTCCGGGGTGCAGACCGGGAAGATCCGCTCCAGCGGGCCGTCCCCGAGGACGTCGGAGGCGAGCTGGGCCTCGCGGGCGGACATCCAGTTCCGGTTGCCCTTGACCGTGTTGATCTCGCCGTTGTGGGCGACGAAGCGGTACGGGTGGGCCAGCGGCCAGCTGGGGAAGGTGTTCGTGGAGAACCGGGAGTGGACCAGGGCCACGGCGGTGGCGCAGCGGCGGTCCGACAGGTCCGGGAAGAAGGGCTCCAGCTGTCCGGTGGTCAGCATGCCCTTGTAGACGAGGGTGCGGGCGGAGAGCGACGGGAAGTAGGTCGCGGCCTCGCGCTCGGCGCGCTTGCGCAGGACGAACGCCTTGCGGTCCAGGGCGACGCCGGTGGCCGTGCCGGCGGCGTCCGCGACGAAGAGCTGGCGGAAGACCGGCATGGTGGCGCGGGCGGAGGCGCCGAGCAGCTCGGGGGTGACGGGGACCTCGCGCCAGCCGAGGACGGTCAGGCCCTCCTCGGCGGCGATCTCCCCGATCCTCGCGGCGGTGGCGTCGGTGCCGTCCACGGGGAGGAAGGCGGTGCCCACGGCGTAGGCGCCGGCTTCGGGGAGCCCGAATCCGGCGACCTCGCGGAGGAAGGCGTCGGGGACCTGGAGGAGGATGCCGGCGCCGTCGCCGGAGTCGGCCTCGGCGCCGGTGGCGCCACGGTGTTCGAGGTTGCGCAGTACGGTCAGCGCCTGCTCCACCAGCTCGTGGCTCGGTACACCGGTGAGGGTGGCCACGAACCCGACACCGCAGGCGTCGTGTTCGTTGCGGGGGTCGTACATCCCCTGCGGAGCGGGGCGACCGTCCATGGGCGACCAGGCGTCGGAACGCATCGGCTCTCCCGTCGTCATCGTGGCTTGGGGCACCTCCCAGACCGAAGTCTGGGGGAGTGACTACCGAGGGACGACGCTGGCCCTCCGCAAAATTTCGTGCAGGTTACATGATGGATGGCTTCTCGCGAAGCGGATAGTTCATTCCAGCATGCGGACACCGTCGGTGCGCGGCGGCGGGGTGTTCCCCGTGGGGGGACGCGGCGGCGGAGCCTGTCCCGCAGGGGCGGATCGGGGGTGCGAGGGGTTTTCCGGTCTTCCGGCGAGCCGTCACGGATACGGGCTTCGTTGCCCAGTGACGCTCCTGCCTCTTTCCCTCTGCCCAGGGATGCGAAACCGCCGGGTAACCGGCTCGATATGTGGCGTCCCGCATAGTGTCCCACCACGACGGCGGATCGGCACAGGGAGATACGTCACAGCGATCCCGCGGCTTATGTCCGTCCGGGCCCCGCCTCCGGGGACGAGGGGGGCCGGGGCGGGACCGCATGGGTATACGGAGCGACCCATGGGGCCGTACGGGTGGCGCGGACGACGCGGGGCCGCCGGGTCCGGCGGGCGGGGTACGGGCGGGCGCGGGGTCGCCGGGCACGGCGGGGCGGGCCCGCACCGGGTGCGGCGGGCCCCGGGCGCCGTACGCGGGTTACAGGGCCGCGCCGAGGAGCATGCCGAGCCCGTACGTGACGGCCGCGGCGGCACCGCCCAGGACGAGCTGGCGCATGCCGCTGAAGAGCCAGCCCCGGGCGGTCACCCGGGCCACCAGGGCGCCGCAGGCGAAGAGGCCGAGGAGGGCCAGGAGGACGGCGGGCCAGAGGGAGGTCGCGCCGAGCAGGTACGGCAGGACCGGCAGCAGCGCGCCGAGCGCGAACGAGCCGAACGACGAGACGGCGGCGACCGTCGGCGACGGCAGGTCGTCGGGGTCGATGCCGAGCTCTTCGCGGGCGTGGATCTCCAGGGCCCGCTCGGGGTCCTTCGACAGCTGCATCGCGACCTCGCGGGCGAGGGCGGGCTCGACGCCCCGGGAGACGTAGAGCGCGGCCAGCTCCTCCATCTCGTCCACCGGATGCTTGCTCAACTGGGCTCGTTCGACGTCCAGTTCGGCCTGGACCAGCTCGCGCTGCGAGGCGACGGAGGTGTACTCGCCCGCGGCCATCGAGAAGGCGCCGGCGGCGAGGCCCGCGAGGCCGGTGACGACGACGACCCCCGGGGAGACCGAGCCGCCGGCGACACCGGTCATGAGGGCGAGGTTGGACACGAGGCCGTCCATCGCGCCGAAGACGGCGGGACGCAGCCACCCGCCGTTCACGTCGCGGTGGGTGTGGTTGTCGCGGTGGGCCTCGTGCAGTGGCGCCTGGGCCTCGATGACCGACATGGTTCTCCCCTCGTTCCGGCGGGCCCGAACGCGCCCGCTTCCCCCTTGCGTACCCTCGAAACTACGCTCGATGTAAGGGTCGCGCCAGCAAGGCAGGGCGTACTTACTAAGGTCCGCCTCAGTCGCGGGACCCTCTCCCGACGCGGTGCCGGGCGGGTGACAGCGGCGTTCGCGCGGCGGGTTGGCGACCCGGGGCGGCACGGGTCCGGGCGGCGGGGCGCCGTCGGTGCGCGCCGCCCCGGCTCGCGGGGACGGACCCGGTGGAACTCGCCGGACCGCCCGGAGCCGCGGAACCGGCCGCCCCAGGGGGACAATTCCGGGCATGACCCCCACCGCGAACGTACCCGGTCTGGACGACCGGATCACCGGCAGCCTCCTCGGGGCCGCCGTCGGCGACGCGCTCGGCGGCCCCGTCGAGGGCTGCACCCCCGAGCAGATCCTGGAGCGCCACGGCGGCCGCGTCACCGGGATCGTCGGCCCCTGGAACGGTGACGACCGGCGCACCGCCCGCCCCGTCGCCCCGTACCGCGAGGGCGACGGGCACGTCACCGACGACACCCTGATGACCCACGCCCTGATCCGGGTGTACGAGAAGGTCCGCGACCACCTCGACGCGTACGCGGTCGCCGACCACCTCGTCCCCGAACTCATGAACTCCCCCGTCTGGATTCCGGATCCGGAGCCCGAGGCGCTGCCCCTCCAGCGGCTCCTCCTCGCCGAGAAGTGGGTCGTGACCCGGCTCCACTACGGCCATGTGGACCCGCGCGAGGCCGGCAACGGCAACATCGTCAACTGCGGCGCCGCGATGTACATGGCCCCGGTCGGGCTCGTGAACGCGGGCCATCCGCGGGCCGCCTACGCCGAGGCCCTGGACATCACGGGCGCGCACCAGTCCTCGTACGGCCGGGAGGCGGCGGGCGTGTTCGCGGCGGCGGTGGCCGCGGCCTGCGCGCCGGGCGCCACACCGGTCTCGGTGGTGGACACGGTCCTGTCGCTGGCGAAGGACGGGACGGAGGCGGCGATCGAGGCGGTCGCCGAAGTCGCCTGCCGGTACACGGACTTCGAGTCCGCCCTGGCCCCCCTCCGCAAGGCGGTGGCCCCCTTCGACACGGTCGGCCCCGACTACCGCGCGCCGTCGCTCGGTGCCCGGCGTCCCTCCCGGCTCCATTCGATCGAGGAGCTGCCGATCGCCCTCGGGATGCTGCTCGTCGGCGGGGGCGACTTCCGGCACACGGTCCTGGGCGCGGTCAACTACGGCCGGGACTGCGACGCGATCGCCGCGATGGCGGGCGCGATCGTGGGCGCGCTGCACGGCGAACCGGCCGTGCCCGCCGACTGGGCGAAGCGGGTGACGGAGGCGAGCCGTCTCGATCCGCACGCCCCGGCGCGGGCCCTGGCCGGAGTCGCCCGCGAGGTGTTCGCGCGGGACGCGGAGACGCGCCGGGCGCACGAGACGGCGTTCGCGGCGCTGACGGGCGCGGACCGGTGACCCTCCGGGCGATCCGGGGGCGGCCGGAGGACCCGGTGCGCCCCGCGACCCCGGTCCCGTCCTCCGACGGGACCGTTTCCGACACCCCGGCCGAACGGACCCCCCTGGAGGCGGTACGCCCATGACCAGCATCGTCGTGCTCGGCAGCACGAACATGGACCTCGTCACCCGCGTGCCCAGGGCCCCGGCCCTCGGCGAGACGGTCACCGGCCACTCCTTCCGCACGGTCCCCGGCGGCAAGGGCGCCAACCAGGCCGTCGCCGCCGCCCGCGCGGGCGGCGAGGTGGCGATGATCGGCGCGGTCGGCACGGACGACTTCGGGGGACGGCTCCGGGCCACCCTGGAGCACTGCGCGGTGGACACCGACCTCCTGCGCACCGTCGAGGGCCCCTCCGGCACGGCCCACGTCGTCGTGGACGACGAGGGGGGCAACGCGATCGTCGTCGTCCCCGGGGCCAACGGGACCGTCACCGGCCTCTCCCACGGCGACGAGGCCCTCATCGGCACCGCCGACTTCCTGCTCCTCCAGCTCGAACTCCCCCTCTCCGCCGTCGTGGCGGGCGCCGCCGCCGCCCGCCGGCTCGGCGTCCGCACCGTCCTCACCCCCGCTCCCGCGCGGCCCCTCCCGCCCGGCCTCCTCGCCGCCACCGACCTGCTGGTGCCGAACGAGCACGAGGCGGCCGCCCTCACCGGCCTCGCCGACCCGCGCGCCGCCGCCGAGGCCCTGCTGCGGGACGTGCCCGCGGTGGTCGTCACCCTGGGCGCGGCCGGCAGCCTGTACGCGGCGCGCGGCGCCGAACCGGTCGTGGTGCCCGCCCCGCGCGTCCGGGCCGTGGACACCACCGGGGCGGGCGACACCCTCGCCGGCACCCTCGCGGTCGCCCTCGGCGAGGGCCGTCCCGTCCCGGAGGCCCTCGCCTGGGCGCAGACCGCCGCCGCCCTCTCCGTCCGGCGCGAGGGCGCGTCGGCCTCGATGCCGTACCGCGTCGACATCGAGGCCGCCTTCCGCTCCCCCGAGACCCTGGAGGCCGATCCCGTGTGACCGTCCGCGCGCCGGACGGCACGGACGGCACCCCTGCCTCCGGACCTCCCCGTACGCGGAAAGGGCCGCCGGGACCCCTCGGTCCCGACGGCCCTTCCGGTCGCGGCCGGTCAGCTCCTGGCCGCGCCGTGCTCCACGTGCTTGTCGAGGGCGACCCGGCCGGAAGTCCCGTCGGAGGCTCCGGGAGAGGTGTCCTCCGGCCCGGCGTCCGCCGCGTCCCGCGCGTCGTCCTCCGCCCCGGCGTCGGCGGTCTTCCCGGTCCCGGACGGCTCCGTCTCCGTCGCCTTCTCCTCCGCGGCCTTCTCGTCCTCCGCCTTCTTGACGGCCCCCGGCTCCACGACCTCCTCGCGCCCCGGCCGCATCCGCGACGAGAGCACGATGTAGAGCACCGCGAGCACGAAGACGACGATCGCCGTCCACACGTTCAGGCGCAGACCGAGGACGTGGTGCGCCTCGTCCACGCGCATGTATTCGATCCAGCCGCGCCCGGCGCAGTAGGCGGCGACGTACAGCGCGAAGGCGCGTCCGTGGCCGAGGGCGAAGCGGCGGTCGGCCCAGACGACCAGGAGGGCGACGCCGACGCACCACAGCGACTCGTACAGGAAGGTCGGGTGGTAGAGCCCGGCCTCGCGGTTCGCGCTCTCGGTGATCTTCAGGGCCCAGGGCAGGTCGGTCGGCCGGCCGTACAGCTCCTGGTTGAACCAGTTGCCCCAACGGCCGATGGCCTGGGCGAGGGCGATGCCGGGCGCGATGGCGTCGGCGTACGCGGGGAGCGGGATGCCCCGGCGGCGGCAGCCGATCCAGGCGCCCACCGCGCCGAGCGCGATGGCGCCCCAGATCCCGAGGCCGCCCTGCCAGATCTTGAAGGCGTCGACCCAGTTCTCGCCCTCGCCGAAGTACAGCTGGTAGTCGGTGATCACGTGGTAGAGGCGTCCGCCGACGAGGCCGAAGGGCACCGCCCAGACGGCGATGTCGGCCACGGTGCCGGCGGTGCCGCCCCGGGCGATCCAGCGCTTGTTGCCGTACCAGACGGCGACGAAGACACCGATGATGATGCAGAAGGCATAGGCGCGCAGCGGGATCGGTCCGAGGTGGATCACGCCGGTCGACGGGCTGGGAATGTAGGCAAGGTCCATGGCAGGTCCGACGCTACCCTGCCGACCGGGCGGGACGGCACTCCGTCCGGCAACTTCTGGGTAACTAACCGTGCCGGGCCGCCCCCGGCGGAGGTGGACCGGGGGCGGCGGACCGGGGGCGGGCCCGGCCGGGGCGGCTCAGCCGGCCGGCGGGGAGGCCGTGCCGGGCTTCTTGCCCTTGTTGGCCTCGGCGACCCACTTCTTCAGGTTCTCCGGGGAGATCTGCTCGTTCCCCTTCGTGGGGAAGACCGGCTCCCCGTTGAGGAGCACGGTCGGGGTGCCCCGGAAGCCGCCCTTCTGGAACGCCTCGTTGGACTTCTTCACCCAGCCGTCGTGCGTGCCGTTCTCCACGCAGCCGCGGAACGCCGGGGTGTCGAGTCCCGGCACCTTCGCCGCCAGCTCGATCAGCCTCTCGTTCTTCCCGAAGGCGTCGTCGGTCTCCTGCGGCTGGTTCATGTAGAGGACGTCGTGGTACGCGGTGAACTTCCCCGCGTCCTGGGCGCACGCGGCGGCGTTCGCCGCGCGCAGGGAGCCGCTGCCGCCCATGTTCCCGTCGATGAGGGTGGCGAGGTGGTACTCCGCCTTGAGGGCGCCGGACGCCTCCAGCTCGTGGATGGAGTCCCGCATGACGTTCTCGAACTGGGCGCACGCCGGGCAGCGGAAGTCCTCCCAGACGGCGAGGGTGGACGGGGCGTCCGCCTTGCCGGTGGGGATGGCGGGCTTGTCGTCCTCGACGGAGCCGGTCGGCGCGACCACCGGGCCGGCCGCGCCGGACTCTCCCCCGTCCTTGCCGGCGTTGGCGGCGATCACGCCGACGACCGCCGCCAGGGCGAGGACGCCGACCACCGCCGACGACACGATCAGGACGCGTCGCTGCTTCTCGCGGGCCTTGTCGCGCTCGCGCTGCTGCTGAAGGCGCTCCCGCGCGTTCCGGTTACCGTCACCACGGTTGTTCTCGCTCACGTCCTGGGAAACGAACCGGGGAGGCGCGTACGCGCCTCCCCGGTCCGGATCCATCCGAACGGGTTACGGAGCGCGCCGGACGCCCTCGGCGAGTTCGGTCGCCAGTTCCCTTACGGCGGCGAGTCCGGCGGCCTCGTCGCCCTCGGCGTCCAGGATCCGCTTCACGAAGGCGGAGCCGACGATGACGCCGTCGGCGAAGGCGGCGACCTCCCTGGCCTGGGCGGCGTCGGACACCCCGAGGCCGACGCAGACGGGGAGGTCCCGGCCGGGGGCGACGGCGGCCCGGGTGCGGCGGACGAGGTCGGACGCCTGCTCGCCGACCGACGCGCGGGTGCCGGTGACGCCCATGAGCGAGGCGGCGTAGACGAAGCCGGAGCCGGCCGCCGTGATGGTGGCGAGGCGCTCGTCCCTGCTGCTGGGCGCGACGACGAAGACGGTCGCGAGGCCGTGCTTCTCCGCGTGCTCGCGCCAGAGCGCGGACTCCTGGACCGGAAGGTCGGGCAGGATGCAGCCCGCGCCGCCGGCGGCGGCCAGCTCCTCGGTGAAGCGCTCCACGCCGTACCGGTCGACCGGGTTCCAGTAGGTCATGACGAGGACCGGCTTCCCGGTGGCCCCGTGGGCCTCGCGGACCGTGCGCATGACGTCGGCGATCCTGACGCCGCCGCGCAGCGCGATGTCGTCGGCGGTCTGGATGACCGGGCCGTCGAGGACGGGGTCGCTGTGCGGGAGGCCGACCTCGACGACGTCGGCGCCGCCGTCGAAGACGGCCTTGACGGCCGCGATGCCGCCGTCGACGGTCGGGAAGCCGGCCGGCAGGTAGGCGATGAGGGCGGCCCGGTTCTCCGCCTTCGCCTGGGCGAGCGTGTCGCTCAACAGCTGGATGTTGCCGCTCACTTGGCGTCCCCCTCGATCTCGGCGGTGTCGTCGGCGCCGGCGTCGGCGGCGACCTCGGCGTCGGTGTCGTACAGGTCGAAGTAGCGGGCGGCCGTGTCCATGTCCTTGTCGCCGCGTCCGGAGAGGTTGACGACGATCAGGCCCTCGGGGCCCAGCTCCCCGCCGACCTCGATCGCCCCGGCGAGGGCGTGCGCCGACTCGATGGCCGGGATGATGCCCTCGGTGCGGGAGAGCAGCCGCAGCGCCCGCATGGCGGCGGCGTCGGTGACGGCCCGGTACTCGCCGCGTCCGCTGTCCTTGAGGTACGCGTGCTCGGGGCCGATGCCGGGGTAGTCCAGGCCGGCCGAGATCGAGTACGGCTCGGTGATCTGGCCCTCCTCGTCCTGGAGGACGTAACTGCGCGAGCCGTGCAGGATGCCGGGCTCGCCGGCGGTGAGGGTGGCCGCGTGCTCGCCGGTCCCGATGCCGTGGCCGGCCGGCTCGCAGCCGATCAGGCGCACGCCGGCGTCCGGGACGAAGGCGTGGAAGAGGCCGATGGCGTTGGACCCGCCGCCGACGCAGGCGATCGCCGCGTCGGGGAGGCGTCCGGCGCGCTCCAGGACCTGGCGGCGGGCCTCGACGCCGATGACGCGGTGGAAGTCGCGGACCATGGCGGGGAAGGGGTGGGGGCCGGCGACGGTGCCGAAGAGGTAGTGCGTCCGGTCGACGTTGGCCACCCAGTCGCGGAACGCCTCGTTGATGGCGTCCTTGAGGGTGCGGCTGCCGGACTTCACGGCGACGACCTCGGCGCCGAGCATCCGCATCCGGGCCACGTTGAGCGCCTGGCGCCGCGTGTCGACCTCGCCCATGTAGATGGTGCAGTCGAGGCCGAAGAGGGCGCAGGCGGTGGCGGTGGCGACGCCGTGCTGTCCGGCGCCGGTCTCCGCGATGACCCGGGTCTTGCCCATGCGCTTGGTCAGGAGGGCCTGACCGAGCACGTTGTTGATCTTGTGCGAGCCGGTGTGGTTGAGGTCCTCGCGCTTGAGGAAGATCCGGGCGCCGCCGGCGTGCTCGGCGAAGCGGGGGACCTCGGTGAGGGCGCTCGGGCGGCCCGTGTAGTGGACCATCAGGTCGTTGAGCTCGCGGGCGAACTCGGGGTCGGACTTGGCCTTGTCGTACGCGACGGCGACCTCGTCCACGGCGGCGACCAGGGCCTCCGGGATGAACGTGCCGCCGTAGGCGCCGAAGTAGCCCTCGGCGGTGGGGACCTGGCCCTCCAGGTCGGGGATGAAGAACTCGCTGGACATGCGGTTGCTCCTCGCGGGGCGGGTGCCCCGGGATCACGTGCGGGTGGTGGTCACGGTGGGCGCGCGAGCCGCTCGCGCGTACGGCGGGGCCGGTGCGCGGTCCGTGGCCGGCCCGCTCGCCGGGGGACGGCCGTCCCCCGGGACGGGGGAACGGGCCCGCGGGAGGGCGGGGCGGACGGAGGTGCGGGAGACCGGGCCGGAACGCCGTGGCCGGGACGTGTGCGGCGGTGGCCCCGTCCGCCGGGGAGGGCGGGCGGGGACTCCGGGAACACGTCCTAGACGGTGTCGCCGTGCGTGAGGGCGCGCGAGGGGCGCGGGCGCCATCGCATGCCGTTGACCTGGCCGGGCTCGTCGCCGATCACGTACCGCACCCGGCGGCCGAGGACCCGGCGGGCGGGTGCGCGGCAGCCGCGCGGGCGGCAGCCCCGGGCCAGGGGGGCGTGCGCGGGGAGGGGGGCGGCGGCGGTGCGGAGCCGGGCGCGGCGCCCGGGTGCCGGCGGCACGGCGGCGTTCCCCCGGGCGGCGCCCGGGGGTGTCGGCGTGTCGCGGCGGGGGGTCACGGTCCGGTCAGCTCCGGCCGTGCCGGAGGGCCGGGTGGGCGCCGGCGGCGACGAGGTCCGCGACGGCGGTCTTCGGGTCGCGGCCGGTCACCAGGGACTCGCCCACGAGGACGGCGTCGGCGCCCGCGTTGGCGTAGGCGATGAGGTCGTGCGGGCCGCGGACGCCGGACTCGGCGACCTTGACGATGTGCGCGGGGATCTCGGGGGCGACGCGCTCGAAGGTGGAGCGGTCGACCTTGAGGGTCTTGAGGTCGCGGGCGTTGACGCCGATGATGCGGGCGCCCGCCTCGACGGCGCGCTCGGCCTCCTCCTCGTCGTGCGCCTCGACCAGCGGGGTGAGCCCGATGGACTCGGCCCGCTCGATGAGGGAGACGAGGGCCTCCTGCTCCAGGGCGGCGACGATGAGGAGCGCGAGGTCCGCCCCGTACGCGCGGGCCTCCCAGAGCTGGTACGCGGTGACGATGAAGTCCTTGCGCAGGACCGGGACGTCCACCTTGGCGCGGACGGCCTCCAGGTCCGCGAGCGAGCCGCCGAAGCGGCGCTCCTCGGTGAGGACGGAGATGACGGCCGCGCCGCCCGCCTCGTAGTCCGCGGCCAGGGCGGCCGGGTCGGCGATCGCGGCGAGCGCGCCCTTGGACGGGCTGGAGCGCTTGACCTCGCAGATCACCTTGACGCCGTCCCCGCGCAGTGCGGCGACGCCGTCCTTGGCCCGCGGCGCCCTGGCGGCGCGCTCCTTGAGCTCGTCGAGGGTGACCCGCGCCTGCCGCTCTGCGAGGTCGGCGCGGACGCCTTCGATGATCTCGTCGAGCACACTCACGCGAGGGGCCCCCTTCCGGGACGGTGGTGGTGATGAAGCGGGTTCAGCCACATCGATCCTATCCGCAGGACGGCCCCGGGCCCGCATCGGCCGGAGTCGCGTCCCACGTGCTGGGACGTTCCGCCGGGGCCCGGCGGGGCCTCAGGGGGCCAGCGCGGAGCCGAAGGGGAGGTTGCGGACCAGGGTGAACACGACGAGGACGGTTCCGGCCGCCCACCACAGGGCCGGGGGGACCGTGGGACGCGTGGGCAGTCCCCGGAAGGCGCGAACCAGCCACACGGCGGCGAAGACCGCGAAGAGGACGTAGCCGGCGACGGCGAGGGCGTTGGAGCCGAGGGCGGCCGGGAGGTCGCCGTGGGCGAAGGCGTGGGCGCTGCGGAGCCCGCCGCAGCCGGGGCAGTGGACGCCGGTGAGACGGAGCAGCGGGCAGACGGGGTAGTGCCCGGGTTCGTTGGGGTCGACGGCTCCGACGTACGCGAACGCCGCGACGACTCCGGCGACGGTCCCCGCCGGCGCGAGGAGCCGGCGCGCCCGCGACGGGGGCGGCGGGGGCACGGAACCGGTGCCCGGCCGGGGTCCGGCGGCGGCCGTCCCGGGGTTTCCGGTATTCGTGCCGGTGGGTTCGGCCGACCGGGTGCGCGGGGCGGGGCCGGTCGCTGGCTCGGGTGTCGGGTGCGGGTCCACGCGGTGATTCTCGCCCCTGACGCGCGGGGGCGCAGCCCGGCCGTGCCGGGTTGCGCCCTCGGGTGCGCGGAGCGGTGTCAGTGACGGGCCCGCGCGGAGGTGGTCGCGGCCTCGCGGGCGGCGGCCACGTCGGCCGACTCCTTCGGCATGCCGAGGCCCGCGATCTTCATCGCCCCGCCGACGACGCCGCCGAGCAGGACGACGCCGAGGCCCGCCCAGAAGCCGGGCACGTTGGCGGCCACCATGAAGACCCCGGCGATGCAGAAGCCGATGAAGGAGATGATGACACCGGTCCAGGCGGCCGGGGTGTGTCCGTGGGCGCTGCCCGCCATGAGTTGCTCCTCGTTGCTGTTGCTCGGTGGTGAGGTCTCGCGTGCGCGGACACTCGGCGCTCATTGTCCCGCACGCGGGGTCGCGAGGGTGAATCGGGGGTGCCGGGACGATCACGCGTCGCGGCCGGCCTCCGGGTCACGCGCCGCGGGTGGGGTCCTCGCCGCGGTCCAGGGCCTTCCACAGGTCCTCGGGCCGGTCCGGGTCGGTGACGGGGGTCGCGCGCCCGGCGCGGGGGGCGCCGGTCCGCTCGTAGCGGCCGCCCATGGCGGGCCAGCTCCCGCCGAAGCGGAGCGCGAGGAGGCCGGCGAGCAGGAGGAGGGCGGCGCCCGCGGCGGTCACGTACGGCCAGGCGGTGTGCGTCAGGCCGGCCACGGCGGCGGAGGTGTCGCCGCTGATCCGGGCGGCCTCGGCGTCCAGGGCGGCCCGGTCGGAGGCGCCGAGGAGGGCGGCGAGGACGGCGCCCGCGCCGCTCAGCGCGAGGAGTGCGGAGACGAGGGCGCGGCCGGTGCGGCGGACCGCGAAGACGGCGAAGAGCGCGGCGAGACCGACGATCGCGAGGGCGGTCGGCACGCCGGTGACGGTGCCGCCGTCGGCCTCGACGGGGACGCTGCCGCCGCCGACGGACGCGGTGCCCTCCGCCCAGGTCTGTCCGGCGGAGAGCAGGACGACGGTGGCGCCGAGGGCGCCGAGGAGGAGGGCCGCGGCCAGGCTGCGACGGCTGCCGGAGGGGGCGGCCGCGCGGGCGGCCCGGGGCTGGGGTGCGGGTACGGGTACGGCGCTCACGTACCCACTATCCCCCACGGGCTCAGGAGCCGTTCATCCGGTTGGCGGTGTGGACGGCCCGGAGGACGGCGGCGGCCTTGTTGCGGCACTCCTCGTCCTCGGCCGCCGGGTCGGAGTCGGCGACGACGCCCGCTCCGGCCTGCACGTACGCGGTGCCGTCGCGGAGCAGGGCGGTGCGGATGGCGATGGCGGTGTCCGCGTCGCCGGCGAAATCGAGATAACCGACACATCCGCCGTACAGGCCGCGCCGGGAGGGTTCCAGCTCCTCGATGATCTGCAGGGCGCGGGGCTTGGGGGCGCCGGAGAGCGTCCCGGCGGGGAAGCAGGCGGTGAGGACGTCGAAGGCCGTGCGGTCCGGCGCGACCCGGCCGGTCACGGTGGAGACGATGTGCATGACGTGGGAGTAGCGCTCGACCGACATGAAGTCCACGACCTCCACGGAGCCGGGCGCGCAGACCCGGCCGAGGTCGTTGCGGCCGAGGTCCACGAGCATGAGGTGCTCGGCGCGCTCCTTGGGGTCGGCGAGCAGTTCCTCGGCGAGGTCGTGGTCCTCCTGCGGGGTGGTGCCCCGGCGCCGGGTGCCGGCGATGGGGTGGAGCAGCGCCCGTCCGTCCTCGACCTTGACCAGGGCCTCGGGGCTGGACCCGACCACGTCGAAGCCGTTCTCGAAGCGGAAGAGGTACATGTACGGGGAGGGGTTGGTGGCCCGCAGGACCCGGTAGACGTCGAGCGCGGAGGCAGTGCAGGGGGTCTCGAACCGCTGCGAGGGCACCACCTGGAACGCCTCGCCCGCCCGGATGCGCTCCTTGATGTCCTCGACGGCGTCCTGGTAGGCCCGGCCGCCCCAGAGGGCCGAGTACGCGGGCAGTTCGGAGGCGGGCAGGGCGGTGGGGGCGGCCGCGACCGGGCGGGCCAGGTCGGCCTCCATCGCGTCGAGGCGGGCGACGGCGTGCGCGTACGCCTCGTCGACGCCGGTCTCCAGGTCGTTGTGGTTGATCGCGTTGGCGATCAGGAGGACCGTGCCGTCCCGGTGGTCCAGGACCGCGAGGTCGCTGGTGAGGAGCATGGTCAGCTCGGGGAGTTCCAGGTCGTCGCGGGCGTGCTCGCCGATCCGCTCCAGGCGGCGGACGATGTCGTAGCCGAGGTAGCCGACCATGCCGCCGGTGAAGGGCGGCGGTCCGCCGTCGAGCAGGGCGGCGAGGTCGCGGGGGGTGTGGAGGGCCTCGACGGTGGCGCGCAGGGCCCGGAGGGGGTCGCCGTCCGTGGGGACGCCGACGGGCGGGGTGCCGAGCCAGTGGGCCTCGCCGTCCTTCACCGTCAGGGTGGCGTCGCTGCGGACCCCGACGAAGGAGTAGCGGGACCAGGAGCGCCCGTTCTCGGCGGATTCGAGGAGGAAGGTGCCGGGGCGTTCGGCGGCGAGCTTGCGGTAGAGCCCGACCGGGGTGTCGCCGTCCGCGAGGAGTCTGCGGCCGACGGGGATGACGCGGCGGTCGGCCGCCAGCTTGCGGAAGGTCTCGAGGTCCATGGCACGGGACCTTACTGGGACACGGGGAGCACGTCGGCGTCGAAGCAGGTGCGGGCGCCGGTGTGGCAGGCGGCTCCGACCTGGTCGACCTTGACGAGGAGGGTGTCGGCGTCGCAGTCGAGGGCGACGGACTTGACGTGCTGGACGTGGCCGGAGGTGTCGCCCTTGACCCAGTACTCGCCCCGGCTGCGGGACCAGTAGGTGCAGCGGCCGGTGGTGAGGGTGCGGTGCAGGGCCTCGTCGTCCATCCAGCCGAGCATCAGCACCTCGCCGGTGTCGTACTGCTGGGCGATGGCGGGGACGAGCCCGTCCGGGCTGCGCTTGAGCCGGGCGGAGAGGGCCGGGTCGAGGTTGCTGCTCATGGCGCCATTGTGCCGCGCCCGGGGCGGTGGCCGGCGGGGCGTCCACTGGGCGGACCGCCGGCGTCCGCCGTAGGCTGGCGGACATGTCGACCCATGCCAAACGTGAACGGCTTCTGCTGGCTGATCTGTTGGAAGCGGCCGGTCCGGACGCGCCGACGCTCTGCGAGGGCTGGCGGACCCGGGACCTCGCGGCCCATGTGGTGGTGCGGGAGCGCCGCCCGGACGCGGCGGCCGGTTCGCTCGTACCGGCGCTGAAGGACCGCCGGGACCGGGTGCAGGCGGAGTTCGCGGACAAGCCGTACGAGGAGCTGATCCGGCTGATCCGGACGGGTCCGCCGAAGTTCTCGCCCTTCGCCGTCAAGCAGGTGGACGAGGGGGCGAACGTGGTCGAGTTCTACGTGCACGCGGAGGACGTGCGGCGGGCGCAGCCCCACTGGTCGCCCCGTGAGCTCGACCCGGTCTTCGCGGACGTCCTCTGGTCCCGTCTGGAGCGTTCGGCCCGTCTTCTGGGCCGCAAGGCCCCGGCGGGGCTGGTGCTGCGCCGCCCGGACGGCCAGACGGTGGTCGCCCGCAAGGGCACCCCGGTGGTGACGGCCTCCGGGGAGCCGGGCGAGTTGACGATGTACCTGTACGGGCGCCAGTCGGCGGCGAAGGTGGCCCTGGAGGGCGAGCCCGAGGCGATCGAGCGGCTGCGGGAGACGAAGCGGCTCGGCATCTGAGGATCAGCCCCGGGGCAGTTCGGCGTGGCGCAGGGCCGGGACCGCGAGGGCGTACACGCCCGACAGGGCGCAGACGGCGGCGCTGACGACGAAGACCGGGCCGGGGCCCCAGAGGCCGACGGCGGCCCCGGTGAGCGGGAAGCTCAGCGGGGCGAGCCCCAGGCTGCACAGGCTCGCGACGGCGGAGACGCGGCCGAGGTACGCGGGGTCGCACTCGGTCTGGAGGAGGGCGCCGGCCAGTGCTCCGGAGAGCCCGGCGAGCAGGCCGACGGAGAGCGCGAGGAGCACGGCGGCCGGCAGCAGCGGGGCGTGGGCGAGCGCGCCGATCGAGACGGCGCCGAGGACCGCGGTCGGGCCGAGGACGGCTCCGGCGCGCGGGACCCGGCCCTTGACGCCGAGCAGCAGCGAGGAGGCCGCCGCGCCCGTCCCGAAGCCGGCGAGGACCCAGCCCATGCCGGAGGCGCCCCAGCCGCGCTGGTCGGCGAGGAGCGCGAGGCCGACGTTGAGCGGGCCGACGAAGCCGAGGTCGCCGAGCGCGATGACGATCATGAGGGGCCCGAGGGTCCGGTGGCCGCGCAGGTAGCGCAGGCCGTCGGTGAGGTCGCCGAGGGCGGTGTTCTTCCCGGTCCGCGCCTCGGCGTCGGCCGGCAGCGGGTTCAGGCGCAGGCCGAGCAGCAGGGGCAGGGAGAGCGCGAAGAGCGCCCCGGCGGCCGCGAACGCGCCGCCCGGTCCGCCGAGGGCGACCGCGAGGCCGCCGAGCGGGGCGCCGAGGACGGCCCCGGCGCGCTGGCCGAGGCCGCGCATGCCCTGGACGCGGGCGAGCTGGTCGCGCGCGGCCAGCCGGGGCGGCAGGGCGCCGACGGCGGGCAGGAAGAGGGCGTCGAGGACGCCGAAGACGAGGGCGACGGCGGCGAGCACCCAGAGGGCGGGCGCGGCGACCAGGACGAGCGCGGCCAGGGCGAGGACGACGAGGCAGCGGGCGCCGTCGGAGGCGATGACGACCCGGCGGGGGCCGAAGCGGTCCGCGGCCACTCCCCCGCCGAGCATCAGCAGGGCCCGGGGCACGGCGGAGACGGCCATCACGAGTCCCGCCTCCGCCGGGGTGCCGCCGCGGACGGCGGCCCAGGAGAGGGCCAGGTGGTAGACGCTGTCGCCGAGGGTGGAAGCGGTGTAGGCGCCGAGCCAGCGCAGGACCCGGGGGTCGCGGTGGGCGGGCCGCGACGGGGCGGCGGCGAGGACGGCGGCGGTCACGGGCGGTAGGGGAAGCCGTGGATGTGGACGGCGACGTTCTCGCGGCCCCCGGTGTCGCCGGCCTCTTCGGCGGCGCGGGCCCGCTGGTCGTACTTCCTGACGACGGCGTCCAGTTCGGCGGCGAGTGCGGCGAGTTCGGGGGCGGTGAGGCGGGGCAGCCACTCGGAGCCGGTGGAGGCGGCGCGCCACGCGTCGGACCAGGTGTGCCGCTCGTCGAGGAAGCGGGCGTACATCGCGTTGCGCTGCTCCTCGACCGTATGGCTGAAGGCGGTGCTCGCGGCGACGAGTTCGGGGGCGTCGCGCATGTCCTCGTCGTGGATGCCGAAGCCGTAGGAACTGGGCTGCCACCAGCGCTCGCGGCCGTCCGAGGACCGGGCCTCGGCCTCCTCGATGAGGCCGTGGTCCGCGAGCTTGCGCAGGTGGTAGCTGACGAGGGAGACGGCCTCGTCGACCTGGTCCGCGAGCTGGGACGCGGTGGCGGTGCGGGCCGTGAAGAGGGCGCGGTAGAGGCGCATGCGCAGCGGGTGCGAGATGGCCTTGAGGGTGCCGAGGTCGGTGATCCGGCGGTGCTCCGGTGAGGTCATGCCCCGACCCTAGGTATGAAAGAAAAGTTGCGCAACTAAAATTGCGAAATGAATGTTGCACGTTCTGGCGCGAAGAAGGGCCCCCGCAGGGGCCCTTCCGAGAAGCGGAACCAGATCTCAGCGGACCGGGTGGCCCGCCTCCCGCAGCGTCTCCTTGACCTGACCGATCCGCAGGTCGCCGAAGTGGAAGACGGAGGCCGCGAGCACCGCGTCCGCGCCCGCCGCGACGGCCGGCGGGAAGTCGGAGAGCCTGCCCGCGCCGCCGGAGGCGATCACCGGCACGGTCACGTGCTCGCGCACGGCCGCGATCATCCCGGTGTCGTAGCCGTCCTTCGTGCCGTCCGCGTCCATCGAGTTGAGCAGGATCTCGCCCGCGCCCAGTTCGGCGGCGCGGTGCGCCCACTCGACGGCGTCGATGCCGGTGCCCCTGCGGCCGCCGTGCGTGGTGACCTCGAAGGAGCCGGTCGCGGTGCGGCGCGCGTCCACGGACAGGACGAGCACCTGGCGGCCGAAGCGCTCCGCGATCTCCCGGATCAGCTCGGGGCGCTCGATGGCGGCGGTGTTCACGCCGACCTTGTCGGCGCCCGCCCGCAGCAGCTTGTCCACGTCCTGCGCCGACCGCACGCCGCCGCCGACCGTGAGCGGGATGAAGACCTGCTCGGCGGTGCGGCGCACCACGTCGTAGGTGGTCTCCCGGTTGCCCGAGGAAGCGGTGATGTCGAGGAAGGTCAGCTCGTCGGCGCCCTCGGCGTCGTACAGCCGGGCCATCTCGACGGGGTCGCCCGCGTCCCGCAGGTTCTGGAAGTTGACGCCCTTGACGACCCGGCCGTCGTCCACGTCCAGGCAGGGGATGACCCGTACGGCGAGGCTCACGCGCCCTCTCCCCCCTGCCCCTGGGGGCGGTACGCCTCGACCTCGACCTCCACGACCAGGCTGGGGTCGACGAAGCCGGAGACGATGATCATGGAGGCTGCCGGGCGCACGTCCTCGAACAGCTCCTTGTGGGCGCGGCCGACCTCCTCTATGTCCCGGGCGTGGGTGAGGTACATCCGGGTGCGGACGACGTGCTCGGCGCCCAGGCCGAGCCGTCCCAGCGCGTCGAGCGCCACCCGGAAGGAGTTGACCGACTGCTCGTAGGGGCCGCCCTCGGCGATCTGGCCGCCGACCACGGAGGTGCACCCGGAGACCAGGACCAGGCCGTTGGGCAGCTCCACCGCGCGCGAGTAGCCGAACTGGTCCTCCCAGGGGGCGCCGGTGGCGATCCTGCGGAGCTCCCCCGTCATGACCGGGCCACCGTTTCGAGCGCCTCTTCGAGGGTGAAGGCCCCCGCGTACAGCGCCTTGCCGACGATCGCGCCCTCCACGCCCAGCGGGACCAGGCCGGACAGGGCCCGCAGGTCGTCCAGGGAGGAGACCCCGCCGGAGGCGACGACGGGCTTGTCGGTGGCCGCGCAGACGTTCTTCAGGAGTTCCAGGTTGGGACCCTGGAGGGTGCCGTCCTTGGCGATGTCGGTGACGACGTAGCGGGCGCAGCCCTCGGAGTCGAGCCGGGCGAGCGTCTCGTACAGGTCGCCGCCGTCGCGGGTCCAGCCCCGGCCGCGCAGGGTCGTGCCGCGCACGTCGAGGCCGACGGCGATCCTGTCGCCGTACTCGGCGATGACCTTGGCGACCCACTCGGGGGTCTCCAGGGCGGCGGTGCCCAGGTTGACGCGGGTGCAGCCGGTGGCGAGGGCGGCGGCGAGCGAGGCGTCGTCGCGGATGCCGCCGGAGAGCTCGACCTTGATGTCCATGGCCCCCGCGACCCCGGCGACCAGCTCGCGGTTGTCGCCGGTGCCGAAGGCCGCGTCCAGGTCGACCAGGTGCAGCCACTCGGCGCCGGAGCGCTGCCAGGCGAGGGCCGCTTCGAGCGGGGAGCCGTAGGAGGTCTCGGTGCCGGACTCGCCGTGCACGAGGCGGACGGCCCGGCCGTCGCGGACGTCCACGGCGGGGAGGAGTTCGAGGGTGCTCACAGGGTTCCGATCCAGTTGGTGAGGAGCTGGGCTCCGGCGTCGCCGGACTTCTCGGGGTGGAACTGGGTGGCCCACAGGGCGCCGTTCTCGACGGCCGCGACGAACGGCTCGCCGTGGGTGGCCCAGGTGACCCTGGGCGCGCGGATGTTGGGGTTGCCGACCTCCAGGGACCACGCGCGCACCGCGTAGGAGTGCACGAAGTAGTACCGGGCGTCGGCGTCGAGCCCGGCGAACAGCTCGCTGTCCGCGGGGGCCTCGACGGTGTTCCAGCCCATGTGGGGGACGACGGGGGCGTCCAGCGGCTCGACGGTTCCGGGCCACTCGTCGAGCCCCTCGGTCTCCACGCCGTGCTCGATGCCCCGGGCGAAGAGGATCTGCATGCCGACGCAGACGCCCATGACGGGGCGGCCGCCGGCGAGGCGGCGGCCGACGATCCAGTCGCCGCGGGCCTCCCTGAGCCCCTTCATGCAGGCGGAGAAGGCGCCGACGCCGGGGACGAGGAGCCCGTCGGCGTTCATCGCCGTCTCGTAGTCGCGGGTGATCTCGACGTCGGCGCCGACGTGGGCGAGCGCGCGCTCCGCGGAGCGCACGTTGCCGAAGCCGTAGTCGAAGACGACGACCTTCCTGGGGCTTCCGGCCGCGCTCATGCCCACACGTCCAGACGGACCACACCGGCGGCGAGGCACATCGCGGCGCCGAGGGAGAGGAGCACGATCAGGCCCTTGGGCATCTTCTGTTTGGCGAAGGAGTAGATGCCGCCGAGCAGGAAGAGTCCGACGACGATCAGGACGGTGGAGAGGCCGTTCACGACTAGAGGGCGCCCTTCGTGGAGGGGAGGATGCCGGCGGCGCGCGGGTCGCGCTCGGAGGCGTAGCGGAGGGCACGGGCGAGGGCCTTGAACTGGCACTCCACGATGTGGTGGGCGTTGCGCCCGTACGGGACGTGGACGTGCAGCGCGACCTGGGCCTGGGCGACGAAGGACTCGAAGATGTGGCGGGTCATCGTCGTGTCGTACGAGCCGATCATCGGTGCCATGTTCTCGGGCTCGGTGTGCACGAGGTACGGGCGGCCGGAGAGGTCGACGGTGACCTGGGCGAGCGACTCGTCCAGGGGGACGGTGCAGTTGCCGAAGCGGTAGATGCCGACCTTGTCCCCGAGGGCCTGCCGGAAGGCGGCGCCGAGGGCGAGGGCGGTGTCCTCGATGGTGTGGTGCGTGTCGATGTGCAGGTCGCCGTCGGTCTTCACGGTGAGGTCGAACAGACCGTGGCGGCCGAGCTGGTCGAGCATGTGGTCGTAGAAGCCGACCCCGGTCGACACATCGACCTTTCCGGTGCCGTCGAGGTCGATCTCGACGACGACGGAGGTCTCCTTGGTGGCGCGCTCAACGCGGCCTACGCGGCTCATCGTTCCTGCTCCTTCATCACTTCACGGACCGCGTCGAGGAACGCGTCGTTCTCTGCGGGGGTGCCCGCGGTGACCCGCAGCCGCCCCGGTACGCCGTTGTCCCGGACCAGGACGCCCCGGTCGAGGATCCTCCGCCAGGCGGCGTGGGCGTCGGGGAACCTCCCGAACTGCACGAAGTTGGCGTCGGACTCCGTGACCTCGCAGCCGATCGCCCGCAACTCGGTGACCAGCCGGTCGCGTTCGGCCTTGAGCTGCTCGACGTACCCGAGGAGGGTGTCGGTGTGCTCCAGGGCGGCGAGCGCGGTGGCCTGGGTGACGGCGGAGAGGTGGTACGGGAGGCGGACCAGCTGGACGGCGTCGACCACGGCCGGATGGGCGGCGAGGTAGCCGAGGCGGAGTCCGGCGGCGCCGAACGCCTTGGACATGGTCCGGGAGACCACCAGGTGCGGGCGGCCCTCCAGGAGGGGCAGCAGCGAGGCGTGGTGGCTGAACTCGACGTACGCCTCGTCCACGACGACCATCGAGGGGCCGGCCGCCTGGGCCGCCTCGTACAGGGCGAGGACGATGTCGGCCCCGACGGCGGTGCCGGTGGGGTTGTTGGGCGAGGTGACGAAGACGACGTCCGGGCGGTGCTCGGCGATCGCCTTCCGCGCGGCCGCCACGTCGAGGGTGAAGTCGTCGTTCCGGGGTCCGGAGATCCAGCCGGTGCCGGTGCCCCGGGCGATCAGGGCGTGCATCGAGTACGAGGGCTCGAAGCCGATCGCGGTGCGGCCGGGACCGCCGAAGGTCTGGAGCAGCTGCTGGAGGACCTCGTTGGAACCGTTGGCCGCCCAGACGTTCTCGGCGGCGACCGGGTGCCCGCCGGTGCGGGTGAGGTAGCGGGCCAGCTCGGTGCGCAGTTCGACGGCGTCGCGGTCGGGGTAGCGGTTGAGGCCGCGGGCGGCCTCGGCGACGCGTTCCGCGATCCGGGCCACCAGCGGCTCGGGCAGCGGGTACGGGTTCTCGTTGGTGTTCAGCTGGACGGGGACGTCGAGCTGGGGGGCGCCGTAGGGGGTCTTGCCGCGCAGTTCGTCGCGGACGGGCAGGTCGTCGATCCCGGTCACTTGCCCTCCGGCACCTTCCACCCGAAACGGGCCTTGATCGCCGCGCCGTGGGCCGGCAGGTCCTCGGCCTCCGCCAGGGTCACCACGTGGTGGGCGACGTCCGCGAGGGCGTCGCGCGTGTAGTCCACGATGTGCACCCCGCGCAGGAAGGACTGCACGGAGAGGCCCGAGGAGTGGCAGGCGCAGCCGCCGGTGGGCAGGACGTGGTTGGAGCCGGCGCAGTAGTCGCCGAGGGAGACGGGGGCCCAGGGGCCGACGAAGATCGCGCCGGCGTTGCGGACGCGGTCCGCGACGGCGGCGGCGTCGGCGGTCTGGACCTCCAGGTGCTCGGCGCCGTACGCGTCCACGACCCGGAGGCCGTCCGCGAGGTCGCGGACGAGGACGATCGCGGACTGGCGGCCGGCCAGGGCGGGGACGATCCGGTCGTCCACGTGCCTGGAGGCGGCGACCTGGGTCTTCAGCTCGGCCTCGGTGGCCTCGGCCAGCTCCTCGGAGTCGGTGACGAGGACGGAGGCGGCCATCGGGTCGTGCTCGGCCTGGCTGATGAGGTCGGCGGCGACGTGCACGGGGTCGGCGGTGGAGTCCGCGAGGATCGCGATCTCGGTGGGCCCGGCCTCGGCGTCGATGCCGACGCGGCCCTTGAGGAGGCGCTTGGCGGCGGCCACGTAGATGTTGCCGGGGCCGGTGACCAGGTTGACGGGGGCGCAGCCGGGCTCGTCGGCCGTGCCGGCGCCGTCGAGGGTTCCGTACGCGAACATGGCGACGGCCTGGGCACCTCCGGCGGCGTAGACCTCGTCCACCCCGAGCAGGGCGCAGGCGGCCAGGATCGTCGGGTGCGGCAGGCCCCCGAACTCCTTCTGCGGGGGCGAGGCGACGGCGATGCCCTCGACGCCGGCCTCCTGGGCCGGGACGACGTTCATCACGACGGAGGACGGATAGACGGAACGGCCGCCCGGCACGTACAGCCCGACGCGCTCGACGGGGATCCACTTCTCGGTGACGGTGCCGCCGGGGACGACCTGGGTGACGTGGGTGGGGCGGCGCTGCTCGCGGTGGACGAGGCGGGCGCGGCGGACGGACTCCTCCAGGGCGGCGCGGACGGCCGGGTCCAGCTCGTCGAGGGCGCGGACGAGCTCCTCGGCGGGGACGCGCAGGGACCCGACCCGCACGCCGTCGAATCTCTCGCCGTACTCGATCACCGCCGCCGCGCCGCGATGCCGTACGTCCTCGCAGATCGGCCGCACCTTCTCCAGGGCGGCTTCCACGTCGAACTCGGCACGGGGCAGCAGGTCGCGCAGGGCGGAACCCTCGGGAAGGGCCTCGCCGCGCAGATCGATTCGAGAGATCACGGGTCAATTCTCTCAGACGGCCCACGGCACCGGACGCCCGTATCACTGGCTGATACACGTCCCACTGGCGTCTTGTCGCCACTCCTGACCGTTAGCGTTCAGCCCGTCACACAGCGGGAAGAACGGCTGTACGAATCCACGGGACCCGGGGAACGGAACCGTGGGTACGGATCGTGGAAAGCGAGGGGGCGGCAGTGACCGAGCCGCACGAGAACGGGATGCCGGACGACCTCACGGGCCCGGAGCGGGCCCTGTGGCGGGCGTTCCGCGTGGGCGGGACGTGCGACCTGACGGAGGGGGTCGCGGAGCGGGACGACCCGTTCGGGGGATGGGAGTGGGGAGAGGAGCGGAGCGTGCGCGCCGAGGTGCTGGCGCTGCTGCTGCTCGCCGGACCGCCGGCCCTGTCCGGCCGGGTGGCGGCGCTGAAGCTGTACGGGGCCCGGGTCACCGGCGTCCTGGACCTGGCGGGCGGGGCCATAGGGCCGTACGTGGAGCTGCGCGGCTGCCGGTTCGACGGCGAGGTGATGGTGCCCGAGGCCCGGTTCGGCACCCTGCGGATGGTCGAGTGCGCGCTGCCGCGCCTGGAGGCGGCCCGGCTGCACACGGAGGGGGACCTGCACCTGCCGCGCTGCCGAGTGCGGTGGGGCATCCGGCTCACCGACGCCCAGATCGGCACGGATCTGCTGATCAGCGAGATCCAGGTGTGGCCGGACCAGCGGGGGCGGGCCATCACCGCGGACGGGATGGTGGTCGCCCAGGACCTCCAGGCCGAGCGGATCGAGACGTACGGGGAGGTGAGCCTGCGCGGGGCGCAGGTCGGGGTCTCGCTCAACCTGCGGGGCAGCGTGCTGCGCGCGGCGCGGGACCGCCGCGCGCTCAACGCCCCGCAGCTGACGGTGGAGCGCACGCTCTACCTGAACGCGGCGTGGGTGCGCGAGGTCGCCGAGGGCACGGTCGACTCGGCCGTCACCCCGCCGTACGGGATCGGGCCCGTCCCGGGGACCCGGAACAAGCCGACCGAGTTCCACGGCGGGGTGCGGCTCGACGACGGGCGGTTCGGCGACGCGGTGGACCTGAAGCACGCCCGGTTCCTGCTGGACGGCTCCCGCCGCGAGGAGGTGTCGCTGCGCCGGATCACCACACCGGAACTGCGGTTCAACGGGGAGCGGCCCGAGGAGGGGCGGGTGGTGCTCAACGGGGCCAAGGTCGTCACCCTCCTCGACATGTGGAGCAGCTGGCCGGGCCCCGGCGGCCTGGCGATGGGCGGCTTCGTCTACGAGAACCTGGTGCCCTACGAGCGCTTCCCGCTGTCGCTCCGGCTGGAGTGGGTGGCGGCGGCGACCCCGGAGTACGCCCCCGAGCCGTACGAACGGCTCGCGACGGTGCTGCGCAACAGCGGCGAGGACGCCGACGCCCGTGAGGTGCTGCTCGCCAAGCAGCGGCGCAGACGGGAGACGCTGCCCCTGGCCGGGAAGCTCTGGGGATACCTTCAGGACTGGGCCGTGGCGTACGGCTACCGGCCGGGGCGGGCGGCGCTGTGGATGGCGGTGCTGTGGGCGGCGGGCACGGTGGCCTTCTCCCGCTACCACCCGGTGCCGCTGAAGGCGGACGAGGCGCCCGAGTGGAACGGCTCGCTGTACGCGCTCGACCTGCTGCTGCCGGTGATCAACCTGGGCCAGGAGGGTTACTGGCGCCTGGAGGGCGTCTGGCAGTGGGTGGTGGCGGGGCTGATCCTGCTGGGCTGGATCCTGGCGACGACGGTGGCGGCGGGCGCGACCCGGCTGCTGAGCAGGGGCTGAGAGCCCCCTCCCGGAGGGAAGGGGCCGCGCGGGAGGGTGTCGCGCGGAGGAGGGCGGAGCCCTGTGGGGGGGCGTCGCGGAGGGGGAGGCGGGGTCCGCGCGGGAAGGCGTCGCGGAGAGGGGGTCGGAGTCCGCGCGGGAGGGCGTCGCGGAGAGGGGGTCGGAGTCCGCGCGGGAAGGCGTCGCGAAGAGGGTGTGGAGGCTGTCACGACGGGGTGAGGGAGCTGTCGTGACCGGGTGGACTCGGCTGCCGCGGCGGGCGGGTCCGGGGGACAATACGTCACACCATGTCCTTGTTCCGCACCCTGGTCGGCGCCGTCCGTTCGGTCCGGCACGCTCCCCGGCTCGCGGCCGGGCTCGTGCCGGACGACGAGGTGCTGCTCGACGCCCCGGACGCGCGGCTCGCCCCCGCCCTGGTCGCCGCCGCCCTGGCCGATCCCGACCCCGCGGCGAAGCTGCTCGCCACCACCCGGGACGCCGCGGAGTGGGAGGACCGCGACCGGTACGTCGTCCGGCTGGCCGCCTTCGCGTACCGGAGGGACGAGTGGCTGGCCCGGTGGGTCTCGGCCGCGCCCCACGACCCCGACGCCCTCCTGGTCACGGCGCAGCTCGCCGTCCGCAGGGCGTGGGATTCCCCGGCGCGGGCCGAGCGGCTGCGCGAGCTGGACCCGCTGGTCCGGGCGGTCGCCGAGGAGGCGGGGCACGACCCGGTGCCGTGGCGGCTCGCCCTGGACCACGCGCGCGGCGCGCAGGCCGGGCCCGCCGTCTTCGAGACGCTCTGGGGGCAGGCCGTGCGCCGCTCCCCGCACCACTACGGCTCCCACGTCGCGGCGCTGAAGTACCTGTCCGCCCAGGGGTACGGCTCGCACCGCGCCGCCTTCGACTTCGCCGAGCGGGCCGCCGACGACGCCGCCCCGCGCTCCCTCGTCCGGGCGTTGCCGGTCCGCGCCGCCCACGACGTGCTGCGGGCGGAACCGGAGCGGGACGGGTCCGGGCCCCCGGACCGGGTGGACCGGGCGGCGGACCGGGCCCTGGCCCTGTCGGCGGCGTTCCCGGCGGGCGACCCCTGGCCGGCCGAGGTCCGCAACCTGCTCGCGCACGTCCTCGTGGAGCGGGGCCGGTGGGCGGAGGCGCGGGAGGAGTTCGGCCGGATCGGCCCGTACGCGACCTCGTTCCCGTGGGGGTGCGCGGGGGACGCCGTACCGGAGGACCCGCCCCCGGGCCCCCGGCCCCGCCCGTCCAGGAGGGACCCCCTCCTGCGTTTCCTGGCCGCGCGGGACCGGACGCGGGTCGAGCTGGCCCGCCGGACGCCCCTCCGGGAGCCCCGTCGCGGACGGGCCGGACGGGGCGGGCCCGTCGGCCATTAGGCTGGCCGCTGTGACCACCGCCCGCATGCCCCTCTTCCCGCTCAACGCGGTGCTGTTCCCCGGCCTCGTCCTGCCGCTGAACGTCTTCGAGGAGCGTTATCGCGCCATGATGCGCGAGCTGCTCACGATCGACGAGCCGGAACCGCGCCGTTTCGCCGTCGTGGCGATCCGCGACGGCCACGAGGTCGCGCCGACCGCGCCCGGACTGCCGGACCCGACGGCGCTGCCCGCCAGGGGCCCGGCCGCCGGGTTCGGCCCCGACCCGATCCGGTCCTTCCACCGGGTGGGCTGCGTCGCCGACGTGGCGAGCATCCGGGAGCGTGCCGACGGCAGCTTCGAGGTGATGGTGACCGGCACGTCCCGGGTGAGGCTGCTGTCGGTCGACGCGAGCGGTCCGTTCCTGGTGGCCGGGGTCGAGGAGATCCCGGAGGAGCCGGGCGAGGAGCCGGGCGCGCTCGCCGAGGTGGTGCTGCGGGCCTTCCGGAACTACCAGAAGCGGCTGGCGGGGGCCCGGGAGCGGTCCCTGACCACGAGCGAGCTGCCGGACGACCCGTCGGTGGTGTCGTACCTGGTCGCGGCGGCGGCGATGCTCGACACGCCGTCGAAGCAGCGGCTGCTCCAGGCCCCGGACACGGCGACGCGGCTGCGCGAGGAGCTGTCCCTGCTGCGCGCGGAGACGGCGGTGCTGCGGCACCTGCCGTCGCTGCCGATGGTGGACCTGACGCAGGCTCCGACGTACCCGAACTGAGCCGGTCCCGGCGGCCGGGAGGACCGGGCCGGGGACCGGGAGGGAACCGGGCCGGGAGGGCCGGGCCGGGGAAGAGGCCGAGGAAGGACGCGTGGCGGAGAACGTGGTGAAGAAGCAGAAGAAGAACGGCGGGGGCACCCCGGCGACGGTGGCCCTGACGGCGGCCGGCACCCCGTTCACCGTGCACGCCTACGCGCACGACCCGGCCTCCCCCTCGTACGGCGAGGAGGCGGCGGAGGCGCTGGGCGTCTCCCCCGAGCGGGTGTTCAAGACGCTGGTGGCGGACGTCGACGGGGAGCTGACGGTCGCGGTGGTCCCGGTGGCGGGCAGGCTGGACCTGAAGGCGCTGGCCTCGGCGGTCGGCGGCAAGCGCGCGGCGATGGCCGATCCGGCGGTGGTGGAGCGCACCACGGGCTACGTGCGGGGCGGCATCTCCCCCCTGGGGCAGCGCAAGCGGCTCCGCACGGTCCTCGACGCCTCGGCCTCCGGTCACGCGACGATCTGCGTCTCGGCGGGCCGGCGCGGCCTGGAGGTGGAGCTCTCCCCGGGGGACCTCGCCGCCCTCACCTCGGCGGTCGTGGCCCCGATCGGCCGCGTCTGACCCTCCCCGGGGCGGTGGTCCTCAGGCCGTTGTTCCCGGACCGGGCCCGGGGGCGGTGGTCCCCGGGCCGTTCCCGGGGCCGGTCCCGGGAGCGCCGTCCTCCGGCCGGTCCCAGGGATCGGGGTCGCGGGGGCCGAGGACGGCCGTCAGGACCAGGTGGACGATCACCGCCGCGAGCGGCCAGGCCAGCAGGGCGGCGGCCCCCAGGTTCAGCTTCAGCGGCGCGTCGAAGACGACACCGGGACCGGCCGCCTTGGCGCGGGCGATCACGTCCGGGCCCGCGTCGAAGTACGTCCCCGCCTTCCACGCGAGCAGCGAGCCCAGGACGCCGCCCGCCGCCAGGCCGAGCACCGGCGGGATCCCGCCCCGGCGGCGCAGCAGGAAGACGACGAGCCCGGCGACCGCGCCGAAGGCCAGGGCGAGCAGGACGAACGTGCCGTCCCCGCCGATCGCCGCCTCCCCCTCGGAGTTCCGCAGGTAGATCCCCTTGCCGTCCGAGACGAGCGGGACGCGCGGGGCCAGGTTCAGCCACAGCACTCCGAGCAGCGCGCCCGCGACCGCCGAGACGACGGTCACCGCGGCACCCAGGACGACCTCGGCCGCCGTGATCGGGTCCCCCTCCGGGCCGAGCGGCGGCGGGGGCGGCGGGGGCCAGTCGGGGTCGTGCGGCCGTGGCTGGTGGGGCGGAGTCAGAGGTGCGGTCACCCCGACATCGTGCCAGGTGCTCCGGTGTCCCGCCTCAGCGGACGACGGCCCGCCGGTACGCCCGGGTGGCGACCGCCAGCGAGGCCGCGCCGACCGCGCCGCAGACGGCGAGGTCGAGGCCGACGGCCGCCCAGTCGGGGTGGGGGACGAAGGTGCGGGCCAGGGCCTCCACGCCGTACGTGGACGGCAGCAGGTCCCGCGCCCAGCCGAGGGGGCCCGGCAGCCGTTCCGCCGGGAGGACGCCCAGGAGCAGCGCCGCCGACATGCCGAGCTGGCCGAGCAGGGTGGCCAGCTCCTGCCGGGGCGCGAGGAGGCCGAGGGCCGCGCCGAGCCCCGCGAGGGCGGCGCCGGAGAGCGGGACGACGGCGGCGAGGACCCACAGGTGGCCGAGCGGGAGGCCGAAGAGGACGGAGCCGGCGACGGCGGTGACGGCGGTCCCGGGCACGGTGAAGGAGGCGTACGCCCCGGCCGCGCCGAGCACGACGGCGGCGGGCGGCACGGGCAGGGTGGCGTAGTGGTCGAGGCCGCCGGTGGCCCGCAGCTGCCCGAAGTACTGGGCGAGCAGGTTGAGCGCGACGAAGGCGACGACGAGGACGGTGGAGCCGGCCACGACGGCCCGCGCCTCGGAGCCGCCGTCGACGACCCCGCGCATCAGGACCATGATCCCGATCGACTGGAAGGTGGCCACGAAGAGCAGCGGGATGCGGGCGACGCGGGCCCGGGAGAGCTGGGCGCGGTAGACGGCGGCCATGGACGGCAGCAGCCGGGCGCGGGGGGCGAGGGGCGCGGCGGTCCCCTCGCCGTACGGCCGGCGGGCCGGCGCGGGTGCCGGCAGGACCTCGGCGGGCACGGTGCTCACTGCGGACAGCTCCTGACGGTCACGTACGGAACGCGGGGGGCCGCGTGCGGGACGCGGCCGGCGCCGGGGGCGCGGGAGGGGCCCCGGGAACCGGGGCGGCGGACCGCCCCGGAGGGACCGGAGGGACCCGTACGACCGGAGGACCCCGTACCGGCGGAGGGACCCGTACCGCCGGAGGGACCGGCGGAAGCGGCGGGGGCGTTCGGGCCGGCGGGAGCGGCCGGGGCGGGAAGCGCGGTTGTCATGCCTTCACCAGCCCCTCGGCCCCCTCGGTCGCCCCGCCCAGCGCCAGGTAGACGTCCTCCAGGCTGGGCGTGGCCAGGGTGAAGTCGTCGAGGGCGGCGAAGGCGGCGCCCCCGGTGACGGTGGCGACGGCCGCGCGGGCCGCGTCGGGGGCGAGCCGCAGGACCCAGCGCCGCCCGGTCTCCTGGGAGCGTTCCCGCAGCGCGGCGACCTCGGGCAGGTGGAGGGGGGCCGACTCGCGCCACACCAGTTCGACGCGGACCTCGTCCGCCACGCGCTCCTTGAGCCCGGCCGGCGTGTCGCAGGCGATGACCCGGCCGTGGTCGAGGACCGCGACCCGGTCCAGGACCGTCTCGGCCTCGATGACGTTGTGGGTGACGAGCAGCACGGTGGTGCCCTGTTCGGCGCGCCGCCGGTCGACGGCGGCCCAGACGGCGCGCCGGGCGACGGGGTCCATGCCGGTGGTGGGCTCGTCCAGGACAAGGACGGGCCGCCGTCCGACGAGGGCGGCGGCGACGCAGGCGAGCCGCCGCTGTCCGCCGGAGAGCTTCTTGAGGGGCCGGGAGG
Source organism: Streptomyces sp. NPDC041191 (assembly GCF_055591945.1). Classification (NCBI taxonomy): domain Bacteria; kingdom Bacillati; phylum Actinomycetota; class Actinomycetes; order Kitasatosporales; family Streptomycetaceae; genus Streptomyces; species Streptomyces sp. NPDC041191. The sequence continues at coordinate 248,630 of NZ_JBVIZC010000001.1, forward strand.
CGAGCGCGGTGAGGCCCAGCTCCTCCAGGACGGCGTCGCGCTCGGCGCGCGCGTCGTGGGCGGTGAGACCGCGCAGCCGTCCGGTGGTCTCGGCGGCCAGGGCGACGGTCAGCTCGTCCAGGGCGGTGGACTCCTGGCCGAGGTGGGCGAGGAGGCGGGACGCCCGCTCGGGGTGGCGCACCAGGTCGTGGCCGAGCAGTTCGACGGAGCCGGAATCGGGCCGCATGAGCCCGGTGACCTGGCGGACGAGGGTGGACTTGCCGGCGCCGTTGGGGCCGAGCAGGCCGAAGATCTCGCCGCCGCGCACATCGAGGCTGATCCCGTCGGTGGCCCGCACGGCGGAGGTCGCGGGCGCGCCGCGTCTGCCGCGCGTGGCGGGGTACGTCTTGACCAGATCCCGCACCGCGCACACCGTACTCACGGAGGAAGAGCCTACGGGGTCGCCGGGCCCGCTCCGGGCGCGGGGGCGTGTTCGGCGGCGGCGCGCACGTCGATCTCGCGCCAGAATCCGGCCCTGATCGCGTACCGGTCGTGCTCGTCGATCTGGTCGTCCTTGTGGGCGAGGAGGCCGAAACGGGCGGCGTAGCGGAGGAGTTCGCCGTCGATGCGGTGCGGGATGCGGGGGTAGAGGACGGAGAGCTTCTGGACGTGGCTCTGTTCCGGGAGGCGTTCCATCCACCGGCGGGCGAATACCTGTCCGACCTCGAACGGGTCACCGCCGACGGTGGTGATGTCCTCCTCGCGGTCGGCCCAGCGCTGCTCGGCGCTGGTGAGGGCGGCGAGCGTGGGCAGGGAGGCGGTCTCGGCCGGTTCGCCGAGCGGGGCCGGGCGCTCGACCCAGCCCCGGTCGGAGGACCAGCGGAGCGCGCTCGTGCTCTGCGGCACGGTGGTGGCGGTGCCGTGGGCGTGGGGGGCGCGCAGCCCCGCGAGGTCCTTGGGGGTGGGGACGACGCCCCTCCCCGGGGCCGGGGCCTGGTCGGCGTCGCGGGCGCGCCCGTTCCCCCGGGCGTGCCGGTGGCCGCCGTCGCCGGAGGCGCCGGAGGGGGCCGGTTCCCCGTCGCGCGCGCCCCCGGACGCGGTCGCCTCCGCCGCCCGCTCGGCGGAGGCGGCGAGGGCGGCCTCGGGCAGCGGCGCGGAGAGGATGGCGGCGATCTCGGGGCGCGGGGCGGGCGGGGGCGCGCAGACCCCGGTGAGGTCCTTGGCGCGGACGGCGCGGGTGATCCAGGCCCGGTCGAGGACCCGTCGTTCGTCGGCCTCGGCGACCAGGTCCTCGGACTGGTTGTAGTCGCCGTCGGCGGCCTGGACGGCCCAGAGGTGGACGGCGACGCCGTGTTCCTTGGCGGACATGAGGCCGGGCAGCAGGTCGCCGTCGCCGGTGACGAGCACGATGTCGGAGCAGGCCCTGTTCCTGGCCAGCTCGGTCAGCTCGGTGTGCATGGCCGCGTCGACGCCCTTCTGCGCCCAGCGTCCCTCGCTCCTGGTCAGGGCGCCGAGCCGGACGGTGACCCGGGGCATCACGCGCAGCCTGCGGTGTTCGGGCTGGGGCACCCGGTCGGGCGCGCCGTCGAACCAGTAGATGCGCAGCAGGGGCAGCGCGGTCTCGGCCTCGGCCCGCTGGCGCAGCTGCTGGATGAGCGCGGCGTGGTCGACGGTGATCCGGGAACGGGCCGGTTCCCCGGCGAGGAGGCTGGCGGCGGCGCCCAGCAGGTAGCCGGCGTCCACCAGGACGACGCAGCGGTCCACGTGTTCCACCCTCTTTCGGCCCTGGGGGTCGGACTCGGGATCGGAAGTTGCTCCGGGTTTCCTTCGAGTCTGCCCGACCGCCGGGGGCTTGACGGCCGGAACTGGATCATCGGCGTGGCGGATGCCCCTTCCGCAGGGCTTTTACGTTCCGTAATGATCCAACATGCGGCGTTTCATGCCGTATGTGAGTCTGACAACGGCCCTGGCCCCTAGATCCCCTTGAGGAGGCATCACCATGGCCAAGAACCGCAACCAGAACCGTGGTCAGAAGCAGTCCCCGGCCGAGCGCGGCGCCCAGCAGGCCCAGCAGACGGCGATGGAGTCCGAGGCCGCGCAGCGCGCGTCCCAGGTCCTGCCGAGCGACGTCGCCCGCAAGGGCCGCCAGAAGCGCTTCGGCCACAACTGACGCCGCACCCGTCCTTCGCGTACTCCGCGTACGGCAAAGGGGCGCGCCCGTGACGACGGGCGCGCCCCTTGCGCGTGCGCGGGCCGGAGGGGGTCAGCCCGCCAGGCAGGACGGGCCGAGCAGCACCTTCAGGTCGCCGAAGAGCGCCGGGTCGGCCGTCACCCGGTGCCGGTCGAGCCGGAGCACGGTGGTCTTGCGCGGGCCCTGGAGCTTGATCCGCACCTCGGTGTTGCCCTTGTGGTGCCGGAGGATCTCGCCGAGCCTGCTGACCATCGGCGGGGTCACCTTCACCGTCGGGATGGTGAGGACCACCGGCGCGTTGGTCCCGGCGTTCGACAGGTCCGGGACCATCAGCTCCATGGCGACGAGCCGGGGCACGTCCTCGCGCTTGTCGAGCCGTCCCTTGACGAAGACGACCGTGTCCTCGACGAGCTGGGTGGAGACCAGCTGGTACGTGGCCGGGAAGAACATGCACTCGATGGAGCCGGCCAGGTCCTCGACGGTGGCGATCGCCCAGGCGTTGCCCTGCTTGGTCATCTTGCGCTGGAGGCCGGAGATGATGCCGCCGATGGTGACGACCGCGCCGTCGCCGTGCTCGCCGCCGGTGAGCTGGGAGATCGCCGCGTCCGTCTTGTCGGACAGGACGTGCTCGATGCCGAAGAGCGGGTGGTCGGAGACGTAGAGGCCGAGCATCTCGCGCTCCTGGGCGAGCAGGTACGACTTCTCCCACTCGACGTCGGAGAACTCGACGTCCAGGCCGAAGCCGGGTTCGTCGCTGGTCTCCTCGCCCATGCCGCCGAAGAGGTCGAACTGTCCCTCGGCCTCCTTGCGCTTGACCGCCACCACGTTGTCGATCATGGGTTCGTGGTGGGCGACCAGGCCCTTGCGGGTGTGGCCCATCTCGTCGAAGGCGCCGGCCTTGATCAGCGACTCGACGGTCCGCTTGTTACAGACGACGGCCTCGACCTTGTCGAGGAAGTCGGGGAAGGAGGAGTACTTCCCCTTGGACTTGCGGGTCCTGATGATCGACTCGACGACGTTGGTGCCGACGTTGCGGATGGCGGAGAGGCCGAAGAGGATCACGTCGTCGCCCTGGGCGGCGAAGTTCGACTGGGACTCGTTGACGTTGGGCGGCAGGACCTTGATGCCCATGCGGCGGCACTCGTTGAGGTAGACCGCGGACTTGTCCTTGTCGTCCTTGACCGAGGTCAGCAGTCCCGCCATGTACTCGGCCGGGTGGTTGGCCTTGAGGTAGGCGGTCCAGTAGGAGACCAGGCCGTACGCGGCGGAGTGCGCCTTGTTGAAGGCGTAGCCGGCGAAGGGGACCAGGACGTCCCAGAGGGCCTGGATGGCCTCGTCGCTGTAGCCGTTCTTCCGGGCGCCGGCCTGGAAGATGGTGAAGTTCTTCGCCAGCTCCTCGGGCTTCTTCTTGCCCATCACGCGGCGGAGGATGTCGGCCTCGCCGAGCGAGTACCCGGCGATGATCTGGGCGGCCTTCTGCACCTGCTCCTGGTACACGATGAGGCCGTAGGTGACCGCGAGCACCTCTTCGAGCGGCTTCTCCAGCTCGGGGTGGATCGGGGTGATCTCCTGCTGCTTGTTCTTGCGCAGGGCGTAGTTCGTGTGCGAGTTCATGCCCATCGGGCCCGGCCGGTACAGGGCGGACACGGCGGAGATGTCTTCGAAGTTGTCGGGCTTCATCAGCCGGAGCAGCGACCGCATGGGGCCGCCGTCGAACTGGAAGACGCCGAGGGTGTCGCCGCGCTGGAGCAGTTCGAAGGTCTTCGGGTCGTCGAGCGGCAGGGCGAGCAGGTCGAGGTCGACGCCCTTGTTCGCCTTCACCATCTTGACGGCGTCGTCCATGATGGTGAGGTTGCGCAGGCCCAGGAAGTCCATCTTCAGGAGGCCGAGCGACTCGCACTGCGGGTAGTCCCACTGCGTGATGGTGACGCCGTCGGTGTGCCGCACCCAGATCGGGGCGTGGTCGACGATCGGCTCGCTGGACATGATCACGCCGGCGGCGTGCACGCCCATCTGCCGGACCAGGCCCTCGACGCCCTTGGCGGTGTCGATGACCTTCTTCACGTCGGGCTCGTTCTCGTACATCGCCCGGATCTCGCCCGCCTCGCCGTAGCGCGGGTGGGAGGGGTTGGTGATGCCGTCGAGGTCGATGCCCTTGCCGAGGACGTCGGCGGGCATGGCCTTGGTGAGCCGGTCGCCCATGGCGTACGGGTAGCCGAGGACGCGCGCGGAGTCCTTGATGGCGTTCTTGGCCTTGATCTTGCCGTACGTGCCGATCATGGCGACCTTGTCGGAGCCGTACTTCTCCGTCACGTACCGGATCACCTCGACGCGCCTGCGCTCGTCGAAGTCGATGTCGACGTCGGGCATCGAGATGCGCTCGGGGTTGAGGAAGCGCTCGAAGATCAGGCCGTGCGGGATCGGGTCGAGGTCGGTGATGCCCATGGCGTACGCGACGATCGAGCCGGCCGCGGAGCCCCGGCCGGGGCCCACGGCGATGCCCTGCTTCTTCGCCCACATGATGAAGTCGGCGACGACGAGGAAGTAGCCGGGGAAGCCCATCGAGATGATCGTGTCCATCTCGTACTCGACCTGCTTCATGCGGTCCTCGGGAATCCCGTTCGGGAACCGTCGGTGCATGCCGCGCATGGTCTCCTCGCGGAACCAGGTGACCTCGGTGTAGCCCTCGGGGATGTCGAACTTCGGCATGAGGTTCTTGGCCTCGAACATGCCGGTGGTGTCGATCTGGTCCGCGACCAGCCGCGTGTTGGCGCAGCCCTCCTGCCAGGCGTCCGAGGAGTCGACGGCGTACATCTCCTCCGTGGACTTCAGGTAGTAGCCGGTGCCGTCGAACTTGAAGCGGTCCGGGTCGGAGAGGTTCTTGCCGGTCTGGATGCACAGCAGGGCGTCGTGGGCGGTGGCCTCGTGCGCGTACGTGTAGTGCGAGTCGTTGGTGACCAGCGGCGGGATGCCGAGCTTCTTGCCGATCCGCAGGAGGTCCTCGCGGACCCGGTGCTCGATCTCGATGCCGTGGTCCATCAGCTCCAGGAAGTAGCGGTCCTTGCCGAAGATGTCCTGGTACTCGGAGGCGGCCTTCAGGGCCTCGTCGAACTGGCCGAGGCGCAGCCGGGTCTGCAGCTCGCCGGAGGGGCAGCCGGTGGAGGCGATCAGGCCCTCGGACCACTGGGAGATGGTCTCCTTGTCCATCCGGGGCCACTTCTGGAGCCAGCCCTCGGCGTAGGCGTCGGAGGAGAGCTTGAAGAGGTTGTGGAGTCCGGTGGCGTTCGCCGCCCAGATCGTCTTGTGGGTGTAGCCGCCGGAACCGGAGACGTCGTCCCGCTTCTGGTGCGGCTGGCCCCACTGGATCTTCCGCTTGTTCCGCCGGGACTCGGGGGCGACGTACGCCTCGATGCCGATGATCGGCGTGACGCCGGCCTTCTTGGCCGAGTGGAAGAAGTCGTACGCCCCGTGCAGGTTGCCGTGGTCGGACATGGCGATGTGCGTCATGCCCATCTCGTTGCACGCGTCGAACATGTCCTTCAGCCGCGCGGCACCGTCCAGCAGCGAGTACTGGGTGTGGACGTGGAGGTGCGTGAAGGGCGGCTTGGTCACGGCGGGGGGCCTCCGGGGAGAATGCGTGGCCCGGAACGCCTCGTACGGGGTGGCGGTCGGGCGACGGGCGGGCGGGGTGCGGGCTGCGGGCAGCCCGGGGGGACGGTGTCGGAGTCTAGTCGGGCGGGTGGGCCGGGCGGGGCGCCCGGGGGCTAGGGTCGCGCGGTGGGAGACGGAGAACACCTGTCCCTTTTGCCGTGAACACCCTGCGCGCACGTCCCCGTACCAGGAGGCACCCCGATGCCGGTCCCCCAGCCCACCGACGCCGAACGCGGCGAGCACGTCCTCGCCGTCTTCGACACCGCCTTCGGCGAGCTCCTCGCCGCCGACCCGGCGGCCTTCCGCGTCAAGTTCCGGAAGATGGCCGGCTCCGCCTTCGCCTTCTACCGGGGCACCGCGTGCCTGTTCTACGCCGACCTGGAGGAGGAGGCGCGCGGCGGGCCGTATCTGGACGAGCGGACCGGCCGGGTCTGGATCCACGGCGACCTGCACGCGGAGAACTTCGGCACGTACATGAACTCCCACGGCCGGCTGATCTTCAACGTCAACGACTTCGACGAGGCGTACGTGGGGCCCTTCCTCTGGGACCTGAAGCGGCTGGCGGCCTCGCTCGCCCTGATCGGGTACGCCAAGGCGCTCAGCGACGGACAGATCACCGACCTCGTACGGATCTGCGCCGCCGCCTACCGGGAGCGGATCCGCGCCCTGGCGGCCGGCGCCGGGGCGGACGAGGTGCCCGGCTTCACCCTGGAGACCGCCGGCGGGCCGCTGCTCGACGCCCTGCGCCGGGCCCGGTCGCTGACCCGCTTCGGCCTCCTCGACTCGATGACGGAGATCCGGGACTTCGAGCGGCGCTTCTCGGGCGGCGGCGGCACGATCGAGCTGGACACGGCCACCCGCCACGAGGTCCTGGCCGCCTTCGAGGGCTACCTGGAGACCCTGCCGGAGTCCAGCCGGGCCCGCCCCGACTCGTACCGGGTGAAGGACGTGGTGGGACGGCGCGGGATCGGCATCGGCTCGGCCGGACTTCCCTCGTACAACATCCTGCTGGAGGGGAACAGCGACGCCCTGGAGAACGACGTCGTGATCTACCTCAAGCAGGCGCAGACCCCGGCGGTCTCCCGCCACGTGACCGACGGGGCGGTGCGGGAGTACTTCCGGCACGAGGGCCACCGCACGGTGATCTCGCAGCGGGCGCTCCAGGCGCACGCCGACCCCTGGCTGGGGTGGACGGAGATCGAGCAGGGGGGCCGCCGGGTCGGCCAGCTGGTGGCGGAGGTCTCGCCGTACGCGGTGGACCTGGACTGGTCGGACATCGACGACCCGGCCGAGATCGCCGCGACCGTGGCGGACCTGGGCCGGGCCACGGCGACCATGCACGCGGCGGCGGACGACTCCAGCGGCCACTCGCTGGTGCCGTTCTCGACGGAGCGGGCCATCGACGCGGCGATCGCCGCCGACGAGGAGGGCTTCGCCGAGCTCCTGGTGGACTTCGCGCACGCCTACGGGGCCCGGGCGCGGGCCGATCACCAGATCTTCGTGGACCTCTTCCGCAACGGCCGGATCCCGGGACTCCAGGGGCAGGCGGGACCGTCCACAGCCTTCCTTTAGAGACCCCTTACGGGCCCTCGTGGCACACTCCTGGACGATGGACATGGCAGGGACGCAGCTGAGGGCGCTGCGGGCGGCGTTCTTCACGGCACTGGTCGTGACGCTGTCCGTGGCGTCCCACGTGCTGCTCTCGGGCGCGCCGCTGCCGGTGGGGACGGTCGTGCCGGTGGCGGCCGGCGTCTTCGCCGTGGCGTACGCGCTGGCCGGCCGCGAGCGGGGCCTCGGCCCGATCGCCGGGCTCCTCGTCCCCCTGGAGCTGGCGGCCGACACCCTCTTCACCAGCGGCCAGACGGTCTGTTACGGCCTCGCCGGCGGACCGGTCACCGGCTCGCTGCGGTCGGTGGGCGTGGAGGTCTTCTGCGGCGGTGCCGTGGGCTCGCCGCTGCCCGGGGTGGTGACCCCGGAGGACGGGGGCGCGTCCGCCCTGCTCGACTCCCCCGACCCGGCGCTGCCGTGGCTGCTGCTCCTGGCCCACGTGGGCGTCGGGTTCTCGGCGGCCTGCTGGCTGCGCGGCGGGGAGCGGGCGCTCGCCCGGCTGGTCCGCGCGGTGGAGACCCTCGCCTTCCGGCCGCTGCTGCTCGTGGTGGCCCTCGTCCGCGCCGCCGTCCCCGCGCCCCGGCGCGCCGGACGCCCCGGGGGACGGCCCCGGCCCTCCCGCGTCCGGCTCCTCGTGCACTCCGTGGGGCGGCGGGGGCCGCCGCGTCCGGGTCCCGCTCCCGCCTGAGCGGACCCCGCGGTCCCCCCTGCCCTCCCCTTTCCCTCCACGGAGAACACGATCATGAGTGCACGCAACAGCCAGGCCAAGAAGGCGGCCGCCCGCGAGCGGCTGCGCGAGGAGCGCGAGCGCCGGGCGAAGAAGGACCGGATGCGCCGGCAGCTCGTCGTCGCCTGCTCGGCCGTGGCCGTCCTGGCCGTCGCCGGCGGCATCGGCTACGCGGTGGTGCAGGCCAACAAGCCCTCCCACTGGGAGGAGGCGGCGGAGGCGAAGAACGTCACCGCCCCGAAGAACACCTCGGGCGCGAACGGCACGACCGTCGTCATCGGCAGTCCGTCCGCCGCGAAGACCCTGGAGCTGTACGAGGACTCGCGCTGCCCGGTCTGCGCGACCTTCGAGCAGTCCGTGGGCTCCACGATCGAGAAGGACGTCCAGGCGGGCAAGTACAAGATCCGGTACGTGGGCGCCACCTTCATCGACAACGCGGCCCCGGGCGAGGGCTCGAAGAACGCCCTCTCGGCGCTCGGCGCGGCCCTGGACGTGAGCCCGGAGGCGTTCCTGAAGTACAAGGCGGCGCTCTACTCCGCGAAGTTCCACCCGGAGGAGAACGACGACAAGTTCGCCGAGGACTCCTACCTCCTGGAGGTCGCGGACTCGGTGCCGGCGCTCAAGAACAACGCCGCGTTCAAGAAGCACGTCGAGGACGGCACCTTCGACGCCTGGGCCATGAAGATGTCCAAGACCTTCGACGACAGCGGGGTCACGGGCACGCCGTCCCTGAGGATGGACGGCAAGCCCGTGACGGTCCAGGGCACCGACAACCCGCCGATGACGACGGAGGAGTTCGGCAAGGCGATCACGGCGGCCCTCGCGTCCTGACGCCCGGCCCCGCTCCCGGGCGCCCGGCCCCCGGCGGTGCCCGGTCCGGAGCGCGCGGCCCCCCGGCCCCGGACCCACCGGTCCGGGGCCGGGGCGTGCCGGGGCGGGTGCGTGCGGAAGCCGGGTGTCCCGGAACGGGACGCTCCGGAGCCGGGGCGCCCCGGAACAAGGCGTCCCCGGAGCGACGAGTGGGCGAATTTCCCGTTCTCGCCCGCCTCTTGGGCGTACCCCTCAGTAATCTGACTGGCCGTGACCAGTCGACGCATACCCCTCGCCCCCACCCGCCGCACGGTCGTGAAGGCCGCCGCCGTCACCGCCGCCACCGCCCCCGCCCTCCTGGGCGCGGTCTCCCCCGCCCTCGCGGAGACCGGGCAGGCCGCCTTCCCGCACGGGGTCGCCTCGGGCGACCCGCTGCCCGACGGCGTCCTGCTCTGGACCCGCGTCACCCCGGTCCCCGGCGCCGTGCCCGGTTCCGGCCTCGGCCCGGACGTCCGGGTCGGCTGGGAGCTCGCGGAGGACCGCGGCTTCGCCCGGGTCGTCGCCTCCGGCACGGTCACGGCGGGCGCCGCCACCGACCACACGGTGAAGGCGGACGTCCGGGGCCTGCGCCCGGCCACCTCGTACTGGTTCCGCTTCACCGCGGACGGCGTCGTCTCGCCGGCCGGCCGCACCCGCACCGCGCCGGCCGCCGACACGGCCCCGGACGGCGTCCGCTTCGGCGTCGTCTCCTGCGCGAACTGGGAGGCGGGCCACTTCTCGGCCTACCGCCACCTCGCCGCCCGCGCCGACCTGGACGCGGTCCTGCACCTGGGCGACTACCTCTACGAGTACGCGAGCGGCGTCTACCCGGAGGCGAAGTACACCGTGCGGCCCCACGAGCCGCGCCACGAGATCGTCACCCTCGCCGACTACCGCGCCCGGCACGGGAAGTACAAGACGGACCCCGGCCTCCGGGCGCTGCACGCGGCGCACCCGGTGATCGCCATCTGGGACGACCACGAGTTCGCCAACGACGCCTGGTCGGGCGGGGCCGAGAACCACACCCCGGGCGCCGAGGGCGCGTGGGAGGCCCGGGTGGCGGCCGCCAAGCAGGCGTACTTCGAGTGGATGCCGGTCCGGACCTCCACCGAGGGCACGGTCTTCCGGCGCCTGCGCTTCGGGAGACTGGCCGATCTGCACCTGCTCGACCTGCGGTCGTTCCGGTCGGCCCAGGCGCGGACGGGCAGCGGCGCGGTCGACGACCCGGAGCGGAGCATCACCGGCCGCGCCCAGCTGGACTGGCTGAAGGCCGGGCTCGCGGGTTCGGACGCGGCCTGGCAGCTGGTCGGGACCTCGGTGATGATCTCGCCGGTCGCCTTCGGCGCCCTGCCCGCCCACCTCCTGGAGCCGCTGGCGGAGCTGATGGGCCTGCCGAAGGAGGGGCTCGCGGTCAACGTCGACCAGTGGGACGGCTACACCGACGACCGCAGGGAGCTGCTCGACCACCTGATCGCGCGGGGCGTCCGGAACACGGTCTTCCTGACCGGCGACATCCACATGGCCTGGGCCAACGACGTGCCGGTGAAGGCCGCGACGTACCCCCTCTCGGCGTCGGCGGCGACCGAGTTCGTCGTGACCTCGGTGACCTCGGACAACCTGGACGACCTGCTGCACGTGGCGCCGGGGACGCTCTCCGCGGTGGCGGCGACCGCCGTGAAGGCGGCCAACCGCCACGTGAAGTGGGTGGACATGGACCACCACGGCTACGGCGTGCTCGACGTGACCGCCGCCCGCTCGCAGATGGACTACTACACGGTCTCCGACAAGGCGGACCCGGACGCGACGACGGCCTGGGCGCGCTCGTACCGGACGCCGAGCGGAACGCAGCGTGTCGAGCGGGTGTACCAGCCGGTCCTCTGAGGCCCCCAAGGGGTCTATTTTCAGCCATGATCCCCTCTGTTTCGGGGAGATCACACGGCGGGGGCGGGTGGCTGTTTTTCGGCGATCGAATCCGGACACACCACCCGCCTCCGCCCCCGGGGTGTGACGTACTCCTCCCAAACTCCGGAAGCGGCACAAGTTTTTCTTCCCGATGCACCGAATTGCCCCACGGATGATTGGGCTTGATCACTCCTCAACGACGCCTGACATGGACGCGTAATCTCCCCGGCGTGGCGGAGGAAGTTCTTCCGCCCGCCCCCCCACGAGGAGACACCATGCGTGCTCTTGCCCGTATATCCCCGCGTATGTCACGTCGTATCGTCGGCACCGCCGTCATGGCCGGAACTCTGGCCCTTGCCCCCCTCTCCGCCCCCGTCGCCACCGGCGCCTCCACCCCCGCCCTGGCCGGCGCCTCCGCCGAGGAGTGCGCGGACGGCACCGCCGCCCTCTCCGGCGCCCGCAAGGCGCGCGGCGCCGACCACCACGCCGCCGAGCCGAACGAGGTCACGGCCGCCCAGGCCAAGGCGATGGACGAGGACCTCAGGAAGAAGCTGGCCTCGGCCCGTTCGGCCGGGCGCCTCGGCGCCTCCGCCGGGGAGGCCGCCGCCACCGCGGTCACCATCCCCGTCTACTTCCACGTCATCCACTCCGGCACGACGGGCAAGCTCTCCGCCACCGCCATCAACGACCAGATGAACGTCCTGAACGCGGCCTACGCCGGCCAGGGCACCGGCAACGTGAACACCAACTTCCAGTTCACCCTGGCCGGTACCGACTACACGGACAACGCCACCTGGTACAACCTGACCTCCGGCTCCACCGCCGAGAAGCAGATGAAGCAGACCCTCCGCAAGGGCGGGGCGAACGCGCTGAACTTCTACACCGCCAACCTGGGCGGCGGCCTCCTCGGCTGGGCGACCTTCCCCTCCTCGTACAAGTCCAACCCGTCCATGGACGGCGTCGTCGTCCTCGACGCCTCGCTCCCGGGCGGTTCGGCGGCCAACTACAACCAGGGCGACACCGGCACGCACGAGGTCGGCCACTGGATGGGCCTCTACCACACCTTCCAGGGCGGCTGCACCGGCAACGGCGACTACGTCACCGACACCCCGGCCGAGAAGAGCCCGGCCTACGAGTGCCCGGCCGGCCGCGACTCCTGCACCAGCAAGGCCGGCGCGGACCCGATCCACAACTTCATGGACTACACGTACGACTCCTGCATGTACCAGTTCACCGCTGGCCAGGCGACCCGCATGAACGAGAGCTGGACCGCGTACCGCGCGGGCTGACCCGTTCCGGAACGCACCGGGGGCGCGGCGGGAGACTCCTCCCCCCGCGCCCCCGGGCGCCTACGCCGCCGCCTCCAGCTCCTCCAGGAACGACAGCGCCACCGACCAGGTCCGCCCGGCTGCCTCCGCGTCCCAGTCCGGCAGCTCCGGGTCCGTGTAGAGGTGCCCGGCGCCCCGGTAGCGGTGGATCTCCACGTCCGCCCCGGCCCGGCCCATCTGGAGGTACCAGGCGGACAGCCAGTCGTCCGTCTCGAAGGGGTCGGGCTCGGCCACGTGCAGCTGTACGGGCAGCCCGTCCACCGACGCGTTCGGCGCGAGGTCCGAGGTGCCGTGCAGCAGCAGGAGGCCACGCGCCTTCTCGTCACCGAGGGCCAGGGTCTGCGCGACCGACGCGCCGAGCGAGAAGCCGGCGTAGACCAGACCGCGCTCCGAGTACGGGGCGGCGGCCAGGATCGCCCGCCTCAGCAGCTCGTCCTTGCCGATCTCGTCCCGCTTCGCCCCGCCCTCCTCCACCGAGTCGGTGGTCCAGCCGTCGAAGAGGTCCGGCGTCCACACCCGGTGCCCGGCGGCCCGCAGCCGGCCGGCCGCGGCCCCCACGGCCGGGCGCGGGCCGTACACCGAGTGGAAAAGCATGATGTCCATGCGCGCCATCCTGCCACTCGCCGCGGGCCCGCCCCGGAAGCCGGTCCCCGGGCCCGTCAGCGCATGCTGCGCACGTCCAGCTGGCGCAGCACCCGGTCCACCACCTCGGGGTCGGCGCCCGGCTCGCTGCGCGCCGCGAGGATCTCGTGCCGGGCGGCCGACAGCAGCTCCCGCTGGATGCGCTGCACCGCCCTGAAACGGTTGGCCCGCTCGGCGGTGGCCGCCCGCCGCTCGTCCTCCACCATGTCGGGACTGATCCGCGCCCCGATGTCGAAGGCGCCGCGGTGGAGCCGTTCCTGCACCTCCTCGGGCAGGTCCTCGACCTCCTCGATCTCCTTGAGCCTCCGCTTGGCCGCGTTCGCGGCCCGGACCGCGAGGTCGCGTTCCAGGGCCCGCTCGGCCTCGGTGTCCGCCTTCACCCCGAGCTTCCGGACCAGGGCGGGCAGGGTGAGCCCCTGGAGGACGAGGGTGGTGAGGATCACGCAGAAGGCGATGAAGACGATCTCCGCGCGGCCGGGGAAGGGCGAACCGTCGGCGGTGGTGAGCGGGACGGCGAGCGCGAGCGCCACCGAGGCCACTCCGCGCATCCCCGCCCACCACATGACGACGGTCTCCCGCCAGCTCACCGGGATCTCCTCGTCCACGTCCCGGAGCGTGTGCAGCCTCTTCGCCAGCCAGGTCGCGGGCAGCAGCCACAGGAGCCGGACGACGACGACCGTCCCGGCCACGGCGGCGCCCCAGCCGAGCATCTCCAGGACGTGCCCGTCCGCGTACCCGAAGACGTGGACGACCTCCAGGCCGATGAGGCCGAAGGCGATGCCGGTCACCAGGGTGTCCACGATCTCCCAGAAGGTCTGCCCGGCGAGCCGGCCCATGACGTCGTCGGCGTCGGCCGCGTGCTCGGCCAGGAAGAGCGCGGTGACCAGGACGGCGAGGACCCCGGAGCCGTGCAGCTCCTCGGCGAGGACGTAGCTCACGAAGGGAACGAGGAGGGTGAGGCCGGTCTGGAGGGTGGGGTCGCCCAGGACCCCGATGAGCTTGTTGGAGAGCCAGCCGAGTCCCAGGCCGACGGCGACGGCGACGACGGCCGAGAGGACCAGCTGTCCGGCCGCCTCGTACCAGGAGAAGGAGCCGCTGACGACGGCGGCGATCGCCACGTGGTAGAGCACGATCGCGGTGACGTCGTTGAAGAGCCCCTCGCCCTCCAGGATCGACACCAGCCGGCGGGGAAGTCCGAGCGAGCCCGCGACGGCGGTCGCGGCGACCGGGTCCGGCGGCGCGACGAGGGCGCCGAGGGCGATGGCGGCGGCCAGCGGGATGCCGGGCACCAGCGCGTTCGCGACGGCGCCGACGGCGGCCGTGGTGACGAAGACCAGGGCGACCGCGAGCAGGAAGATCGGCCGTCTGTTGGCCGCGAACTGACGCCAGGAGGTCCGCTGCACGGCGGCGTACAGCAGGGGCGGCAGCACCAGCGGGAGGATGTACTCCGGCGGGATCTCGACGTTCGGCACGAACGGCAGGAAGGCCAGCACGATCCCGATGAGGGTCATCAGGACGGGTGCGGGCAGCCCGAGCCGCTCGCCGAGGGGCACGGTGAGCACGGCACCGAGGAGCAGCAGGAACAGCAGGGCCAATTGATCCACGGCTCTGAGCCTGCCACGTACGTCCGTTTTCACACCCGTTACCCCTGATCGGGACCGGGGACGGCGTGGCGGCGGCCCCCGGACGCCCGGCGGGGCCCGCGCCTACAGGGCCTTGCGCATGGACCGGTGCGGAATGCCCGCGTCCGGGAACTCGGGGCCGTACGCCTCGTACCCCAGCCGCTCGTAGAAGCCGAGCGCGTGGGTCTGCGCGTGCAGGTCGACGGCGGTCAGGCCGCGCTCCCGCGCCACGTCCTCGATGCTCCGGACGAGGGCCGCGCCGACCCCGAGGCCGCGCGCCGCCCCGACGACCGCGAGCCGGCCGAGCGAGCCCACCGAGGCGTCGCCGCCGGTCTTCCCGAGCGCGTCGGCGCCGTGCAGCAGGCGCCCGGTGCCCAGCGGCAGCCCGTCCCCGCGCACCGCGAGGACGTGCACGGCGGTCGCGTCGTACGCGTCGTACTCCAGCTCCCGGGGAACGCCCTGCTCCTCGACGAAGACCTCGCGGCGGACCGCGAAGCACGCCTCGCGGTCCTCGTCGTCCCGTGCCTCGCGGACGGTGACGGTGTACGCGGTGCTCACCGGCTCTCCGACGCGATCCGGTCCAGGGCCGTGCGGAGGTCGTCGGGGTACGTGCTGGCGAACTCGACCCACGACCCGTCGCCCGGGTGCTCGAAGCCGAGGCGGACGGCGTGCAGCCACTGCCGGGTCAGGCCGAGGCGCTTGGCGAGGGTCGGGTCGGCGCCGTAGGTGAGGTCGCCGACGCAGGGGTGGCGGTGGGCGGACATGTGCACCCGGATCTGATGGGTGCGGCCCGTCTCCAGCTTGATGTCGAGCAGCGAGGCCGAGCGGTACGCCTCGATGAGGTCGTAGTGCGTGACGGAGGGCTTGCCGTCGGCGGTGACCGCCCACTTGTAGTCGTGGTTCGGGTGGCGGCCGATCGGGGCGTCGATGGTGCCGCTCATCGGGTCGGGGTGGCCCTGGACGAGCGCGTGGTAGCGCTTGTCGACCGTGCGCTCCTTGAACTGGCGCTTGAGCGAGGTGTACGCGTACTCCGACTTGGCGACCACCATCAGGCCGGAGGTGCCGACGTCGAGGCGGTGCACGATGCCCTGGCGCTCGGCGGCGCCGGAGGTGGAGATGCGGTACCCGGCGGCGGCGAGGCCGCCGATGACGGTGGTGCCGGTCCAGCCGGGGCTGGGGTGGGCGGCGACGCCCACCGGCTTCATGATCACCACGATGTCGTCGTCGTCGTGGACGATCTCCATGCCCTCGACGGGCTCCGCGACGACCTGCACGGGCGCGGCCGCGCCCGGCATCTCGACCTCCAGCCACGCGCCGCCGCTGACCCGCTCGGACTTGCCGACGACGGAACCGTCGACCTGGACCTTCCCGGCGGCGGCCAGCTCGGCCGCCTTCGTACGGGAGAAGCCGAACATACGGGCGATGGCGGCGTCGACGCGCTCGCCCTCCAGGCCATCGGGAACGGGCAGGGTGCGGATCTCGGGACTCGTGCTCACCCGTCGAGTATGCCTTGTGCGGGACGTGCTCCGTCCGGGGTCAGTCCTTGTGGACGGTGCCGTCCGGGTCCAGGCCCCGGAACGACAGGATCACGATGAGGACGCCGCCGCAGACGATCGCCGAGTCCGCGAGGTTGAAGACGGCGAAGTGCGCGGGGGCGATGAAGTCGACGACCGCGCCCTCGAAGACGCCCGGCGAGCGGAAGATCCGGTCCGTGAGGTTGCCGAGCGCGCCGCCGAGCAGCAGACCGAGCGCGATCGCCCACGGCAGGCTGTAGAGCTTCCGCGCGAGCCGGACGATCACGACGATCACGGCGACGGCGATGCAGGTGAAGATGATCGTGAACGCCTCGCCCATGCCGAAGGCGGCGCCCGGGTTGCGGATGGCGTCGAGGCGGAGCAGGTCGCCGATCACCGGGATCGGGGCGCGGCCCTCCAGCTTCTCGACCACGAGCAGCTTGCTGCCGAGGTCGAGCAGGTAGGCGAGGACGGCCACCACGAACAGGGCGACGATCCTGCGCCTGCCCCGGGGCCGCTCCTCCGGAACGGCGACCGCGCCGTCGTCCGGCTCCGGCGCGCCGTCGGAGGCGGCCCGCGTCCCGTCGGAGGCGGCCGGCTCGTCGGCCCCTGCTGAATCCGGCGTACCGATGATGCGCTCCGCCTCTGCCACGTGAGTGAGTCCCTCGACCTCGATGCCTGACCGTGCACCGAGGGTACGGCACGGGGGTGCGGGACCGGCAGCCGAGACGGCGGGCCCGGCGGCCGGTCGTACCGCTCGCGCCGTCAGCCGCGCCGCTCCTGCCGCTGCTTGTCCTCGACGCAGAGGGTGGCCCGGGGGAACGCCTGCATCCGGGCCTTGCCGATCGGCCTGCCGCACGCCTCGCACAGGCCGTACGTGCCGGCGTCCAGGCGCTCCAGGGCGTGCTCGGTCTGCTCCAGCATCTCCCGGGCGTTGGCGGCGAGGGCCAGCTCGTGTTCGCGGGTGATGTTCTTGGTGCCGGTGTCGGCCTGGTCGTCCCCGGCGCCGTCGCCGGAGTCCCGCATGAGGCCGGTCAGCTCCTGCTGGGAGTGGGCCAGCTCGCCGCGCAGCCGCAGCGCCTCCGCCAGGAGCCCGTCGCGCGCCTCGGCCACCTCGTCCGGCGTCCAGGGCTCCTCCCCGGGCCGGACCGCCAGCTCACCGCCGCGGGCCGGGGGCACCGCGGACTCCCCGTCGGCGGTCGTGACGCCACCCGCGGTCTTCTTCACTGCCACCGTCCTGGCTCCTGTCTGCTTCTTCTCCGCGGACGCCTTCCCGGCGACCGCCTTCTTCACCGCGGTCTTCTTCGCCGCGGCCTTCCTCGTCGTGCCCTTCTGCGCCGCGGTCCTTCCGGCGGGCGCGTCCGGGGCGGCGGCCTCCCCGGCGGGGGCCGCCGTCCCGGCCTTCTCCACGACGGCCTTCTCCACGACGGCCTTCTTCGCGGCCGCCGTCTTCTCGGCGACCGTCTTCCGCACGGCCGCCGCCTTCTTCGCGACGGCCTTCTTGGCGGCCGTCTTCCGCGTGACCACGGACCGCTCCCCGGCCGCCGGCTCCTCCGCGACCGGCGGCCGGCCGGCGACCGCGCTCCCGGTCCCGCCGGGCGCGCCCGTCCCGTCCTTGCCGTCCGTCGCGTCCGTGCCGTCCGTCGCGTCCGTGCCGGCGGCCGGGGACTTCTTCGCGGTGGTCTTCTTCGCCACCATGTCGCGGCCCCTTCACATTTTGTGATCTTGCTCGCGCATCGTGCTGGGACGATAAATCGACCCGGGGCCCGCGGCAACGGGCCACGCCGCCGCGTCCGCCCCCGCCGGAGCGGTCCGCGCTCCGGCGTGCCCGGCTCCGGCCCGGCCGTCCGCCCGTCCCTCCCCCACACGGGCGCACTCCGGACCCGGCTCCCCTCGTATGGCCATTCGGGTCACGGGAAAACCGGTCCTCCGTCTTCTCCCGGGCCCCGTACACTGGGCCCAGCGAAAGGCTTGGATGGGGACGAGTAGCGTCGTACGCAGTCATGAGCGACCCGGGGACGGTGAGAGCCCGGGGGCGAGCCCGATGTGAAGCATCACCCCGGAGCCGCCGGAAGAAAGCCGCGCCGAGGCACGGTGACTAGACCCGGCGTCGCGACCCCAATGAGGGGGTTCCGGACGGTCACGCCCGGAACCAAGGAGGGTGGTACCGCGGGAGCAGCGCTCTCGTCCCTCCGACGGAAGCAGAACCGTCCGTCCGGAGGAGAGTCCGCCGCATGACACCGCCGCAGTACCGCCAGGTGCCCGCCCAGGTCGACCTGCCCGCCCTCGAACACGCCGTGCTCGACTTCTGGCAGGAGAACAAGGTCTTCGCGAAGACCCTGGAGCAGTCCGAGGGCCGCCCCGAGTGGGTCTTCTACGAGGGCCCGCCCACCGCCAACGGCATGCCGGGCGCCCACCACATCGAGGCCCGCGTCTTCAAGGACGTCTTCCCCCGCTTCCGGACCATGCGCGGCTACCACGTGGCCCGCAAGGCCGGCTGGGACTGCCACGGCCTCCCGGTCGAGCTGGCCGTCGAGAAGGAGCTGGGCTTCTCCGGCAAGAAGGACATCGAGGCGTACGGCATCGCCGAGTTCAACGACAAGTGCCGCGAGTCGGTGACCCGGCACACCGACGCCTTCGCCGAGCTGACGACCCGGATGGGCTACTGGGTCGACCTCGACGACGCCTACCGGACCATGGACCCCTCGTACATCGAGTCGGTCTGGTGGTCCCTGAAGCAGATCTTCGAGAAGGACCTCCTCGTCCAGGACCACCGGGTGGCCCCCTGGTGCCCCCGCTGCGGCACCGGCCTCTCCGACCACGAGCTGGCGCAGGGGTACGAGACGGTCGTGGACCCCTCGGTCTACGTCCGCTTCCCGCTGACCTCCGGCCCGCTGGCCGGCCGGGCGGCGCTCCTGGTCTGGACGACGACCCCGTGGACCCTGGTGTCCAACACGGCCGTCGCCGCCCACCCCGAGGTCACCTACGTGGTCGCCAGCGACGGCGACGAGCAGGTCGTCGTCGCCGAACCGCTGGTCGAGAAGGCCCTCGGCGAGGGCTGGGTCACCACCGGCGAGACCTTCACCGGCAAGGACATGGAGCGCTGGACGTACCGGCGCCCGTTCGAGCTGGTCGAGTTCCCCGAGCCGGCGCACTACGTCGTGAACGCCGAGTACGTGACGACCGAGGACGGCACCGGTCTGGTCCACCAGTCCCCCGCCTTCGGCGAGGACGACCTCAGGGTCTGCAAGGCGTACGGCCTGCCGGTCGTGAACCCGGTCCGCCCCGACGGCACCTTCGAGGAGGACGTGCCGCTGGTCGGCGGCGTCTTCTTCAAGAAGGCCGACGAGGCGCTGACCGCCGACCTGGACGCGCGCGGCCTGCTCTTCCGGCACATCCCGTACGAGCACAGCTACCCGCACTGCTGGCGCTGCCACACGGCGCTGCTCTACTACGCGCAGCCGTCCTGGTACATCCGTACGACCGCGGTCAAGGACCGCATGCTCGCGGAGAACGAGAGGACCAACTGGTTCCCGGAGTCGGTCAAGCACGGGCGCTTCGGCGACTGGCTGACCAACAACGTGGACTGGGCCCTCTCCCGCAACCGCTACTGGGGCACCCCGCTGCCGATCTGGCGCTGCGAGGAGGGCCACCTCACCTGCGTGGGCTCGCGCGCGGAGCTGACCGAACTGACCGGCACCGACCAGTCGGGCCTGGACCCGCACCGCCCGTACATCGACGCGGTGACGTTCGGCTGCCCGGCGGAGGGCTGCTCCCTGGAGGCCACCCGCGTCCCGGAGGTCATCGACGCCTGGTACGACTCGGGCTCCATGCCGTTCGCCCAGTACGGCTACCCGTACGAGAACAAGGAGCTGTTCGAGAGCCGCTACCCGGCGCAGTTCATCTCCGAGGCGATCGACCAGACCCGCGGCTGGTTCTACACCCTGATGGCCGTCGGCACGCTGGTGTTCGACAAGTCGTCGTACGAGAACGTGGTCTGCCTGGGCCACATCCTCGCCGAGGACGGCCGCAAGATGTCCAAGCACCTGGGGAACATCCTCCAGCCGGTCCCGCTGATGGACGAGCACGGCGCCGACGCGGTCCGCTGGTTCATGGCGGCCGGCGGCTCGCCGTGGGCGGCCCGCCGGGTGGGCCACGGCACGATCCAGGAGGTCGTCCGCAAGACCCTCCTGACGTACTGGAACACGGTCGCCTTCCAGGCCCTGTACGCCCGCACGTCCGGCTGGGCGCCGAGCGCGGCGGACCCGGCCCCGGCCGACCGCACGGTCCTCGACCGGTGGCTGCTCTCCGAGCTGAACACGCTGGTGGCCGAGACCACCGAGGCGATGGAGTCGTACGACACCCAGCGCACCGGCAAGCTCCTGTCGGCGTTCGTCGACGACCTCTCCAACTGGTACGTGCGCCGTTCCCGCCGCCGCTTCTGGCAGGGCGACAGGGCGGCCCTGCGGACCCTGCACGAGGTGGTCGAGACGGTCACGCGCCTGATGGCCCCGCTGACCCCGTTCATCACCGAGCGGGTCTGGCAGGACCTGGTGGTCCCGGTGACCCCGGACGCCCCGGAGTCGGTCCACCTGGCCACCTGGCCGGAGGCGGACGCCGCCCTGATCGACGGCGCCCTCTCCGAGCAGATGCTGCTCGTCCGGCGCCTGGTGGAGCTGGGGCGTGCGACGCGCGCGGAGTCGGGCGTGAAGACCCGTCAGCCACTCTCCCGCGCCCTGGTGGCGGCCACGGGCTTCACGGCCCTCTCCCCGGAGCTGCGGGCCCAGATCACGGAGGAGCTGAACGTCTCCTCCCTGGCGTCCCTCTCGGAGGTCGGCGGCAGCCTGGTCGACACCACGGCCAAGGCCAACTTCCGTGCCCTGGGCAAGCGGTTCGGCAAGGGCGTCCAGGACGTGGCGAAGGCGGTGGCGGCGGCGGACGCGGCGGCCCTCTCCCTGGCGCTGCGCTCCGGCGAGGCGGTCCTGACGGTGAACGGCGAGGACATCGTCGTGACCCCCGAGGAGATCATCGTCACGGAGACCCCGCGCGAGGGCTGGTCGGTCGCCTCGGACGCGGGCGCGACGGTCGCCCTCGACCTGGAGATCACCCCGGAGCTGCGGCGGGCGGGCCTGGCCCGTGACGCGATCCGGCTGATCCAGGAGGCCCGCAAGAACAGCGGCCTGGACGTCGCCGACCGCATCGCCCTGCGCTGGACCTCCACCTCCCCGGAGACCACGGAGGCCCTGACGGCCCACGCGGCCCTCATCGCGGACGAGGTGCTGGCGACGGACCACGCGAACGGCGAGGCCGACGACACGTACGGCGCCCCGTTCACGGACGAGTCCCTGGCCCTGACCTTCCGCCTCCGCAAGGCGTAGGGTCCGGCGGACGGCCCGGCTCCCCCTCGACGGGGAGCCGGGCCGTTCCGTTTCCGCTCCCTTTCCGCCGCGCCGCCGGGACGGTCCGCCCGCGCCCGGCACCCGGTCCGCGCCGTCCCCGTGTCCGGACACGGCAGAGGGCCGGACCCCGGTCTCCCGGGATCCGGCCCTCTCAGCCTGCCGACGGCTACGCGCTCGACGCGCGAACGCGCGCCGTCAGTTGTCGTCCTCGTCGATCAGGAAGCCGCGCATCGGCGCCGGAGCCTGCTGCATCGGCTGCGGAGCCTGCGGCCGGACCGGAGCCATCGGCTGGGTCATCGCCGGGGACATCTGCTGCTGACCGCCGCCGTAGGACGGGCCACCGCCCATGGACGGACCGCCGCCCATCCCGCCGCTGCCGTAGGACGGCGCGCCCGCGCCGGCCGAGGCCATCGACGGGGCCGGCGGCAGGGAGGCCGCGGCCGGGGCGCGCGGCGGAGCCAGCGAGTCGTCCGACTGGGTCTCCAGCTGACGCAGCTGCGACTCCAGGTACGACTTCAGACGCGTGCGGTACTCGCGCTCGAAGCCGCGCAGGTCCTCGACCTTGCGCTCGAGCGTGGCACGCGCGGACTCCAGGGAGCCCATCG
The DNA here is from genome assembly GCF_055591945.1 of Streptomyces sp. NPDC041191. Taxonomy (NCBI): domain Bacteria; kingdom Bacillati; phylum Actinomycetota; class Actinomycetes; order Kitasatosporales; family Streptomycetaceae; genus Streptomyces; species Streptomyces sp. NPDC041191. Next base: position 270,647 of record NZ_JBVIZC010000001.1, read on the forward strand.
CGACGCGGTGCTTCTCCTGGGCGTCCCGCTCCAGGGCGTCGGCCTTGGCGCGGGCGTCCCGCTCCAGGCCCTCGGCGCGCGAACGCGCCTCGCCGACGATCTTGTTGGCCTCGGAACGGGCCTCCGCGATCGCCTGGTCGGCGGTCTGCTGGGCCAGCGAGAGGACACGCGCGGCACTGTCGCCGCCGGGACCCTGCGCGGGCTGCTGCTGCATCTGCTGCTGCTGCGGGTGACCCATCGGGCCGCCCTGCATCGAGCCGGGACCCATCGGACCGCCCTGCATGGGGCCGCCCTGCATCGGGCCGGGGCCCATGGGCCCGCCCTGCATCGGACCGCCCTGCATGGGGCCGCCCTGCATCGGACCGGCGGGAAGCTGAGGAGCACCGGAGGGCAGCTGCGGCGGACCCATCTGGGGCTGCTGCTGCTGGACCGGCGGTCCCGATATGGCGGCGGGTACCGGAGCCCCGGGACCGACGGGACGATCCTGCTGCTCCGGGGGCTTGCGCATGCCCTGCTGCTGGTTCTGCGCGGCGGCACGCGTCGCGGCGGCCAGCTTGGCGCGCAGGTCCTCGTTCTCGCGGAGCAGGCGGGTCAGCTCGGCCTCGACCTCGTCGAGGAAGGCATCGACCTCGTCCTCGTCATAGCCTTCTCGCAGGCGGACGGTCGTGAACTGCTTGTTCCGCACGTCCTCGGGAGTCAGCGGCATCTCTTCTTCACCTCTACGTAGTCGTCGGCAGTCGGCAAGACCGTATCGTCCACACTCACCTCGCGAAGCTGCTCACCACGGAGATCAGGATGTAGACGATGATCATCAGAACGAAGAAGGACAGGTCGAGTGCCACGCCCCCGAGACGCAACGGCGGGATCATCCGCCGCAGGAGCTTGAGCGGTGGATCGGTGACAGTGTAGGTGGCCTCCAGAACGACCACCATCGCCTTGCCGGGTTGCCATGAACGGGCGAACTGGAAGACGTAGTCCATGACAAGCCGGACGATCAGGAGGACGAGGAAGCACATCAGCACGATGTAGACCACCTGTAGTGCGACGCCCATCCCGCGTTTCCCTCTCCCCTGGCTTCTGTGCTCTCGCTCGTCCGGCCGCTTCGCGGCCGGCCCGTCCGGTTCTCGTGTTCTCAGCTCTGGTTGAAGAATCCGCCCTCTGCGATCCGGGCCTTGTCCTCCGCCGTGACATCGACGTTAGCAGGCGACAACAGGAACACCTTCTGCGTCACGCGCTCAATGCTGCCATGGAGCCCGAAGACGAGTCCGGCGGCGAAGTCGACAAGTCGCTTCGCGTCCGTGTCGTCCATCTCCGTGAGATTCATGATCACCGGGGTGCCCTCACGGAAGTGTTCCCCGATGGTACGGGCCTCGTTGTAGGTCCGGGGGTGCAATGTGGTGATGCGGTAGGGCTCCCGCTCGGACACGACCTTGGGCATGATCACCGGTGCGTTCTTCTCCAGGTTCGGACGTTCGGGTGTGATGGATGCCACGGGGGCAATTCGGGCCGGACGTCCGCTTTCGGCGAGTACCGGGACGGAATGGGCGACGGGTTCCCGGGGGGCGGGGGGCTTCACCGCGCGCACCGGTTCCTCGTGCTCCACCTGGCGCGGGGGCGCGTGGCGCCGGTCGCGCTCCGGCTCCGGCTCCAGCTCGGGCTCGAAGTCGTCGTCGGGGTCGAAGCCCCGGCCGTCGTACCCATCGTCCTCCACGAGGCCGAGGTAGACCGCCATCTTGCGCATCGCGCCGGCCATTCTCCGATTCCTCCGCTCTGTGGTGGATCGGCCTCGTCACCAAGTGCCGGCGATCCACGGGTCGTCCCGCCGTTCTACGGAATGACCATATTTTCTGCTGTGGTCCGACTTGCTTCGCGACGTTACCCGAGCTTCGGGCGGACACCGAGTACCGCAGTACCGACGCGTACGTGTGTCGCCCCGGCCGCGACGGCCTCTTCCAGGTCTCCGCTCATGCCCGCCGACACCATGTTCGCAGCCGGACGGGTCGCGCGCAGGGCAGTCGACACATCCATCAGCCGTTCGAAGGCGGCGCGTTGCCGGCCCGCGTACGGCCCGGCGAGCGGGGCGACGGTCATCAGGCCGTCGAGCCGCAGGCCGGGGGCGGCGTCCACGGCCGCCGCCAACTCCTCGACGCCGTCCGGCGCGACGCCGCCCCGGTCGCCCCGCTCGCCGGACCCGGCGTCGAGCGCGACCTGGATCAGGCAGCCGAGCGCGCGCCCCCGCCTCTCCGCCGCGGCGGAGAGGGCGGAAACGAGCTTCGGACGATCGACGGACTGCACCATGTCGGCATAACCGAGCACGGACTTGACCTTGTTCGTCTGCAACTGGCCCACGAAGTGCCAGTTCAGGTCGAGATCGGCGCAGGCGGCCGCCTTGGGGGCGGCGTCCTGGTCCCGGTTCTCGGCCACGTGCCGGACGCCCAGGCCGTGGAGGATTCTCACGTCGCTCGCGGGGTAGGTCTTGGTCACCACGATCAGGGTGACCTCCTCGCGCGCGCGTCCCGCGGCGGCGCAGGCCGCGGCGATGCGCGCCTCCACCCGGGCCAGGTTCTCGGCGAGTTCCGCCGTGCGGTCGGTCATCAGCTCTTTCCTGCCGGGAATCCGGGGGCCGTGCCCGGGGAGGACCCGGCGTCCCACCAGACATATCCCGCGAGTCGCCCCGTGGTGCGGTCGCGGCGGTACGAGTAGTGGTCGCGGGACTCCAGGGTGCAGACCCCGGCGTCCTCGACGTCGTGGACCCCGAGCCGGGCGAGCTGCGCGCGCACCCCCGCGGCGACGTCGACGGCGGGGGTCCCCCAGGAGGTCTCCGCCGCGGCGGCCGGCTCGACGCCCGCGACCTCGTCGCGCATCGCCTCCGGCACCTCGTAGCACCGTCCGCAGACGGACGGGCCGGTGCGGGCGACGACGCGGGCGGGATCGGCGCCGAGACCGGTCATGGCCCGCACGGCGGCGGGGACGACCCCCGCGACCATCCCGGGCCTTCCGGCGTGGACCGCGGACACCACCCCGGCGACCGGGTCGGCGAGCAGGACCGGAACGCAGTCCGCGGTGAGGACGGCGAGGGCGAGTCCGGGCCGGGCGGTGACCAGCGCGTCCACGGAAGGGATCTCGCCGTCCCCCCAGGGGCCGGTGACCTCCACGACGTCCGCGCCGTGCACCTGGTTCATCCAGACCACCCGGGCCGGGTCGAGCCCGAGGGCCCCGGCGGCGAGCGTCCGGTTGGCGCGCACGGCCCCGGGGTCGTCGCCCACCGCGCCGCCGAGGTTGAACTCCTCGTACGGAACGGCGCTCACCCCGCCCCACCGGTCGGTGAAGGCGAAGTGCGCGCCGTTCGCGTCGAAGCGACGTCCTATCACTTCAGGAAGTCCGGGACGTCCAGTTCCTCGGCCTGGCTGTCCGCGTACGGACGGGCCGGCGGCACCACCGGCGGGACGGACGACAGCGGGGTCTCGTTGACCGGCGGGGGGGTCGGCTCCGCCGGGGCGGGGGCCGGGTCCTCGCGCGGGGCCACCGTGCCGAGGCCGCCCAGGGGGCGGGAGGTCTCGGTGGCGCGGGGCGCCGGGGCGGGCTCCTCGCGCTTGGCGGAGACCGAGCCGATGATGTTGTCCCGGCGGGCCGGCGGCTGGCCGCCGTCGAAGCCGGCCGCGATGACGGTGACCCGGACCTCGTCGCCGAGGGCGTCGTCGATGACGGCGCCGAAGATGATGTTGGCCTCCGGGTGGGCCGCCTCGCTGACCAGCTGCGCGGCCTCGTTGATCTCGAAGAGGCCGAGGTCGCTGCCGCCGGAGATGGAGAGCAGTACGCCGCGGGCGCCGTCGATGGACGCCTCCAGGAGCGGCGAGGAGATCGCCATCTCCGCGGCGGCCACCGCGCGGTCGTCGCCGCGGGCGGAGCCGATGCCCATCAGCGCGGAACCGGCCTCGGACATGACCGACTTGACGTCGGCGAAGTCGAGGTTAATCAGGCCGGGGGTGGTGATGAGGTCGGTGATGCCCTGGACACCGCTCAGGAGGACCTGGTCGGCCGACTTGAAGGCGTCGAGCACGGAGACCTGGCGGTCCGAGATCGAGAGCAGCCGGTCGTTGGGGATGACGATGAGGGTGTCGACCTCTTCGCGGAGTTCGGCGATGCCGTCCTCCGCCTGGTTGGCGCGACGGCGTCCCTCGAAGGTGAACGGCCGGGTGACCACGCCGATCGTGAGGGCGCCGAGCGAGCGCGCGATGTTGGCGACGACGGGGGCGCCACCGGTACCGGTGCCACCGCCTTCGCCGGCGGTGACGAAGACCATGTCGGCCCCCTTGAGGACCTCCTCGATCTCCTCACGGTGGTCCTCTGCCGCCTTGCGACCGACGGCCGGGTTCGCCCCGGCCCCGAGGCCACGGGTGAGTTCACGGCCGACGTCGAGCTTGACGTCGGCGTCGCTCATCAACAGCGCTTGCGCGTCGGTGTTGATCGCGATGAACTCGACGCCCTTGAGACCGACCTCGATCATTCGGTTGATGGCATTGACACCACCGCCGCCGACACCGATGACCTTGATGACTGCGAGGTAGTTCTGCGGTGCTGCCACGTCGAAGGCCTCTCGCCTCGAGTTACGTGTCGCCACCGCGCGGTTGGCCGCGCTGCGACGACGGATGCCGATTGGGACGGTCCGAAACGCCGACCCAAACCCTAACGTTGAAGTTTAGGGTTACCAGTGTCTCTGTTCGCTGGACTCTTCCGGACAGGACACTAAGTCGACAAGTGGCGCACGTTCAACGAACACGCCGAACCTCCCGTTTTTCTTTTCACCCTATGTGATCACCCGTAGCGCTGGCCAACCAGGGTGCTGGCCAGTGGTGACGCACGTCAACTCCCCGACACGGCGGGCGCCGTGGGAGCACTTACGTCGAAGTGCCCCGCTTCGGGAGCCGCTTTCAGGAGAGCGGTGAGCACCCGGGCCTTGACCGGGCCGTGCTCGCCGCTTCCCCAGAAGACGGTACGGCCCCCGGAGAGTTCCAGAGTGACGGAATCGTACGAGGTGACGCGCACGACACGGGTGTCCCCGGCGATTTCCTCCGGGAGTTCACCCCGGACGCGGACCGCCTCCCGGAGCAGCCGGTCCGCGCCGAAGCGGCGGAGGCTCGGGGAGGCGGAGGCGTCGAGGACGAGCCGGGGGACGCCCCGGGGGGCGGTCGCGACGGTGGCGAACCGCACGCCGGACGAGTCCACTTCGGTGAACTTTCCCCCCTTTTCGACGAGGAGGACCGGCTGCCGTTCCGTCACTTTCAGCACGATTCCGTGCGGCCAGTCCCGTTCGACCTCGACCTCCCCGATCCGCGGCAGTCCCCGCCGGATCCGGGCCTCGATCGCGTCGGTGTCGACGGAGACGAGCGGGGCGCCCGCCGGGACGGCGGCGACCGCCTCGACCCGGGCCGGGGTCAGGACCCGCGTACCCGAGGTCTCCACACGCTCCACACGGAACCAGGACGACCCGTAGAGCGCCCAGAGCGTGCCGGTGGCGACCGCCACGAGACCGGCGGCGGCGAGGACCACCCGGGGCCGGAGCACCCGGAACCGCCGGTTCCGGGCTTCCGGCCGCGCGGGCCCGTCCGGCGCCCCCTTCGACCTGTTCGCGCCGCGCTTCCCGGCGGTCGTCGGTGCGGTTGCCACCTGGCGCCTCCTGCCTTCCGTCCCTGGGGGAACGCGCCGCGCTACGCCTGGCGGCGGGCGGCGATCGCCTCGTACACCATGCCGACGAGCAGGTCGTCGGCGTCCCGGCGCCCGAACTCGGCGGCGGCGCGGGACATCTCGTACAACCGGTGCGGATCGGCCAGTACGGGCAGGACGTTGCCCTGCACCCACTGCGGCGTCAGCTCCGCGTCGTCGACGAGGAGCCCGCCGCCGGCCTTGACCACCGGCTGGGCGTTGAGCCGCTGTTCGCCGTTGCCGATGGGCAGCGGGACGTACGCGGCGGGCAGCCCGACGGCGGAGAGCTCGGCGACGGTCATCGCGCCCGCGCGGCAGAGCATCATGTCGGCCGCGGCGTACGCGAGATCCATCCGGTCCACGTACGGTACCGGCACGTACGGCGGCATACCGGGCATGTTGTCGACGCGCGGCATTTCGTTCTTCGGGCCGACCGCGTGCAGGATCTGGATGCCGGAGCGCTGGAGCACCGGGGCGACCTGCTGGATCACCTCGTTGAGCCGCCGGGCGCCCTGCGAACCGCCGGAGACCAGCAGCGTCGGCAGGTTCGGGTCGAGGCCGAAGGCGGCGCGCGCCTCGGGCCGCACCCGCGCCCGGTCGAGGGTCGCGATGGTGTGCCGCAGCGGGATGCCGATGTAACGGGCGTTGCGGAGCTTGCTGTCCGGGGTGGCGACGGCGACCCCGGCCGCGTACCGCGAACCGATCTTGTTGGCCAGGCCCGGCCGGGCGTTGGCCTCGTGGACCACGATCGGCACGCCGAGCCGCTTGGCCGCCAGGTAGCCGGGCAGCGCCACGTAGCCGCCGAAGCCGACCACGCAGTCCGCCCGGGTGCGCTCCAGGATCTGCTCGGCCGCCTTGATCGTGCCGCGCAGCCGTCCGGGGACGGTGATCAGCTCGGGGGTGGGCTTGCGGGGCAGCGGCACGGCGGGGATGAGCGCCAGCTCGTAGCCCCGCTCGGGCACGAGCCGGGTCTCCAGACCCTTCTCCGTGCCGAGCGCCGTGATGCCCACGCTGGGGTCCTGCCTCCGCAGGGCGTCCGCGAGGGCGAGCGCGGGCTCGATGTGGCCGGCGGTCCCCCCACCGGCGAGTACGACATGCACCGAAATTCACCGCTCTCCGGACGGGCGCTTCTTCACGCGCCGTCGCATCGACTTCCATCTCTTCCCGACCCGCTTGCCCCAGCCGGGGCGGCGCATGGCCAGGGCCGCTTTCGCGGCGGGTTCCTGTCGCGCGAAGGCGATGAGGAGCCCGACGGCGAACATGGTCGGCAGCAGGGCCGACCCTCCGTAGGAGAACAGCGGGAGGGGGACACCGGCGATCGGCAGCAGGCCGAGCACCGCACCGATGTTGATCACGGCCTGCGCCGTGATCCAGGTGGTCACACCTCCCGCGGCGAACCTCACGAAGGGGTCCTCCGTGCCTCCGGCCACGCGGATACCCGCATAGCCTAGAGCCGCGAACAGGGCGAGTACCGACAGCGTCCCCGCGAGGCCCAGTTCCTCACCGGTGACCGCGAAGATGAAGTCGGTGTGCGCTTCCGGCAGTTGACCCCATTTCTCCACGCTCGCACCGAGCCCGGAACCGAACCAGCCGCCCGACGCCAGAGCATAGATTCCGTGCGCGGCCTGGAGGCAGGGGGCTCCCTCGCCGCCCGGATCGGTCGCCCCGATGCAGTCGAAGCGCTTCATCCGGTTGTCGCTCGTCTTGATGAGCAGCACGCCGATCGCGCCGGCGGTCCCGAGCACGCCGACGAAGAGCCGGGTGGGCGCTCCGGCCGTCCAGAGCAGGCCGAAGAGGATCGCGGCGAGGATGATCGAGGTGCCCATGTCGCCGCCGAGCATGATCAGGCCGAGCAGCATGAAGGCGCCCGGGACCAGCGGCACCAGCATGTGCTTCCACTGGGTCAGGAGCCGCATGTCCTGTTTGCGGGCGAGCAGGTCGGCCCCCCACAGGATCAGCGCCAGCTTGCCGAACTCGCTGGGCTGGAGCTGGAAGGGGCCGCCGAGGGAGATCCAGTTCTGGTTGCCGTTGACCGCGTGCCCTATCCCGGGGATCTGGACCAGGACCATCAGGAAGACCGCGCCGACCAGGAGCGGATAGGCCAGCGCCCGGTGCAGCTTCACCGGCATCCGGGAGGCGACGAACAGCAGTCCGGTGCCGAGGAGGGCGGCGAAGAACTGCTTCCGGAAGAAGTACGAGGGCACCAGCTCGTAGGTGAGCGCCGTGATCATCGAGGCGGAGTAGACCATCACGAGCCCGAGGGCGGTGATGAGCATCCCCGCGCCGATGATCACGTAGTACGCCGTGAGAGGGCGGTCCCAGGCCTTCCTGGCCCGCTCGTACAGACCCCGCGCCCCTCCGCCCCGCGTCCGCCGCGGGGTCGCGGGAGTCCGCCCTCCGCCGCGTGCGGCGGAGGGCCGGCGCGTCCCGGCGATCTTGCTCGGCATGGTCGCTGTCCCCTCCGGTCGTGTCCGGTGCTGCCGGACCCTCCCACTGGTCGGGTCAGGCGTCCCCGGTGGCGGCGAGGGCGCGGACCGCGTCCGCGAACGCCTCGCCGCGCTCGTTGTAGTTGGTGAACATGTCCATCGAGGCGCAGGCCGGGGCGAGCAGGACCGTGTCTCCCGGGCGGGCGAGCCGGGCCGCCTCGCGGACCGCCTCGGACATCGCCCCAGTGTCGGTCCGGTCGAGGTCCACCACCGGGACCTCCGGGGCGTGTCGCGCCAGGGCTTCGCGGATCAGGGCCCGGTCGGCGCCGATCAGGACGGCTCCGCGCAGGCGCTTCGCCGCCTTCCGCACCAGCTCGTCGAAGGTGGCGCCCTTGGCGAGGCCGCCGGCGATCCAGACGACCGGGTCGTAGGCCGCCAACGAGGCTTCCGCGGCGTGGGTGTTGGTGGCCTTGGAGTCGTCCACGTACACGACCCCCCCGACCTCCTCGACCGGCTCGATGCGGTGGGGGTCGGGCCGGAAGGCCCTGAGGCCGTCCCGTACGGCCCTGGCGTCGACGCCGAAGGCGCGGGCCAGGGCGGCCGCGGCGAGGGCGTTGGCGACGTTGTGCGGGGCCGCCGGCCGCACGTCCGCGACCTCGGCCAGCTCCTGGGCGTTCTTCTGCCGGTTCTCCACGAAGGCCCGGTCGACGAGGATGCCCTCGACCACGCCGAGTTCGGAGGGGCCGGGGGTGCCGAGGGTGAAGCCGATCGCCCGGCAGCCCTCCTCGACGTCGGCCTCGCGGACCAGGTCCTCGGTCGCCGCGTCGGCCGTGTTGTAGACGCAGGCGACCCGGTTGCCCTCGTAGATCCGGCCCTTGTCGGCGGCGTACGCCTCCATGGAGCCGTGCCAGTCGAGGTGGTCGGGCGCCAGGTTGAGCACGGCGGCCGAGTGGGCGCGGACCGAGGGCGCCCAGTGGAGCTGGTAGCTGGAGAGTTCGACGGCGAGCACGTCGTACTCCTCCGCGCCGAGGACGGCGTCGAGGAGCGAGACGCCGATGTTGCCGACGGCGGCGGTCCGCAGGCCGGCCGCCTCCAGGATGGAGGCGAGCATCCGCACGGTCGTGGTCTTGCCGTTGGTGCCGGTGACCGCGAGCCAGGGGGCGGCTCCGGGGCCCCGGAGCCGCCAGGCCAGTTCGACGTCGCCCCAGATCTCGACGCCCGCCTCGGCGGCGGCCCTGAAGAGCGGCTTGTCGGGGCGCCAGCCGGGAGCGGTGACGATCAGCTCGGTGCCGGACGGCAGGGAGTCGCCGTCGCCGAGCCGGACGGCGATCCCCTCCGCCTCCAGGGCGGCGGCCTGGGCCCGGGAGCGCTCGTCGTCGCCGTCGTTGACCACGGTCACCCGCGCGCCGAGTCCGCGCAGGGCGCGGGCGGCCGGGACGCCGGAGACGCCGAGTCCCGCGACGGTGACGTTCTTGCCGTTCCAGTCGAGCCGCTGTGTCACTTCGCCGACGCCCATCCCGCGTAGAAGAGGCCCAGGCCCACGATCACGCACATGCCCTGGATGATCCAGAACCGGACGACGACCAGGACCTCGGACCACCCCTTGAGTTCGAAGTGGTGCTGGAGGGGAGCCATCCGGAAGACGCGCTTGCCGGTCATCTTGAACGAGCCGACCTGGATGACCACGGACATCGTGATCAGTACGAACAGGCCGCCGAGCAGGGCCAGCAGGAGCTCCGTACGGGAGCAGATGGCGAGACCGGCGAGGGCGCCGCCGAGGGCGAGCGAGCCGGTGTCGCCCATGAAGATCTTGGCGGGCGAGGTGTTCCACCAGAGGAAGCCGAAACAGGCTCCCATGAGGGCGGAGGCCACGACCGCGAGGTCGAGCGGGTCACGGACCTCGAAGCAGGCGTTCGGGTTGGTGAGGGTCAGCGCGTTGGCGCAGGACTCCTGGAACTGCCAGAGGCCGATGAAGGTGTACGCGCCGAAGACCATCACCGAGGCGCCGGTGGCCAGGCCGTCCAGACCGTCCGTCAGGTTCACGCCGTTGGACATGGCCAGGATCATGAAGAGCGCCCAGACCACGAAGAGCACCGGGCCGATGGTCCAGCCGAAGTCCGTGATGAAGGAGAGCTTCTCGGAGGCCGGAGTGAGGCCGCGCGAGTCGGAGAACTGGAGCGCGAGCACCGCGAAGGCGATGCCCACGATCAGCTGGCCGGCCATCTTCGCCTTGGCCCGCAGGCCGAGCGACCGCTGCTTGACGATCTTGATGTAGTCGTCGAGGAAGCCGACCAGACCCATGCCGGTCATCAGGAAGAGGACCAGCACGCCGGAGTAGGAGAGCGGTTCGCCGGTGATGACCTTGGCCAGGGCGTACGCGATGAGCGTGGCCAGGATGAAGGAGATGCCGCCCATGGTGGGCGTGCCCTTCTTCCCGGCGTGGCCTCGGGGGCCGTCGTCGCGGATGAACTGCCCGTACCCCTTGCGCGCGAGGAGCTTGATGAGCAGCGGGGTGCCGATCAGGGTCAGGAAGAGCCCGATGGCCCCCGCGAAGAGGATCTGCCTCATCGGCCGGTGACCTCGCCCTCGGTGTCGAGGAGGGCCGTGGCGACCTGTTCGAGACCGACCGACCTGGACGCCTTCACAAGGACGACGTCTCCCGGGCGCAGCTCACTGCGCAACAGGTCGACCGCCGCCTGCGCGTCGGACACGTGCACCGACTCCTCACCCCACGAACCCTCGTTATATGCGCCCAGTCGCAGCCAGGACGCTTCCCTGTCCCCGACCGCCACGAGCTTGCTGACGTTGAGCCGGACGGCGAGCCGTCCGACCGCGTCGTGCTCGGCGAGCGATGCGTCACCGAGTTCGGCCATCTTGCCGAGCACCGCCCACGTGCGGCCCCCGCGGGCCTGTGCGGCCCTGCCCATGGCCGCGAGCGCGCGCAGGGCGGCTCGCATGGACTCGGGATTCGCGTTGTAGGCGTCGTTGACGATCGTCACGCCGTCCGGACGCTCGGTGACCTCCATGCGCCAGCGCGACAGGGAGCCGGCCTCGGAGAGCGCGGTGGCGATCTCCTCGACAGGCATGCCCAGCTCGTGCGCGACGGCGGCCGCGGCGAGCGCGTTCGACACGTGGTGCTCACCGTACAGGCGCAAGGTCACGTCGCCGCACCCGGTGGGTGTGTGAAGCCGGAAAGAGGGCGTCCCGGCCTCCGTGAGGTGGACGTTCTCGGCACGTACGGCCGCTTCGTCCGCTTCGCCGAAGAGGACCACCCGGGCCTTGGTGCGGTCCGCCATGGCGCGGACGAGGGGATCGTCGGCGTTGAGGACCGCCACTCCCCCCTCGGCCTCGGTGGGCAGCGCCTCGACCAGTTCGCCCTTGGCCACGGCGATCTGCTCCCGGCCGCCGAACTCGCCGATGTGGGCGGAGCCCACGTTGAGGACGAGGCCGATGCGGGGCGGGGTGAGGCCGGTGAGGTAGCGGATGTGGCCGATGCCGCGGGCGCCCATCTCCAGGACCAGGTGCCGGGTCTCGTCGGTCGCGCGGAGCGCCGTGAGCGGCAGGCCGATCTCGTTGTTGAGCGAGCCGGGCGTCCACACGGTGGGGGCGTGCCGGCCGAGGACCTGGGCGATCAGGTCCTTGGTGGAGGTCTTGCCCGCCGAGCCGGTGAGGGCGACGACATCGGTGCCGAGCCGTTCGACGACGGCGCGGGCGAGGGCCCCGAGGGCGGTCTGGACGTCGTCCACGACGATCGCGGGCACGCCGACGGGGCGGGTGGCGAGCACGGCCGTCGCACCCGCCTCGACGGCGCGTTCCGCGTAGTCGTGGCCGTCGACGCGCTCACCGGCGAAGGCCGCGAAGAGGCTGCCGGCCCGCACCTCGCGGGAGTCGATGACGACGGGCCCGGTGATCCGGGCGTCGGCGTCCGGTATGTCGTGCGTCTGCCCGCCGACGATTCCGGCGATCTCGGCGAGGGAGAGGGCGATCACTGCTTCATCCCTGACTGTTCTGGTGAGTGGCTTCGGCGCCGCTGCCCGACGGAGCGGTCGGGGCGGGCGGGGCGTTCCGTTCGAGGATCGCGGCGCGCAGGACCTCGCGGTCGTCGAAGGGGCGGACGGTTCCGGCGGTCTCCTGGCCCTGTTCGTGGCCCTTGCCCGCGACCAGGACGGTGTCGCCCGGCCGGGCGCGGGCGACGGCGGCGGCGATCGCGGCGGCGCGGTCGGCGAGGACGAGCACCTCGCCGCGCTCGTCGGCGGGCACCTCCGCGGCGCCCGCGAGCATGGCGGTGAGGATGGCGAGGGGGTCCTCGGAGCGGGGGTTGTCCGAGGTGAGGACGGCGGTGTCGGCGAGCCGGGCCGCGGCGGCGCCCATCGGGCCGCGCTTGGTGGTGTCGCGGTCGCCGCCGCAGCCGATGACCACGTGCAGCCGGCCCTCGGTGACCTCGCGCAGGGAGCGCAGGACCGATTCGACGGCGTCCGTCTTGTGCGCGTAGTCGACGACCGCGAGGTACGGCTGGCCGGCGTCCACGCGCTCCAGGCGGCCGGGTACGCCGGGGACGGCGGCGACGCCCTCGGCGGCGGCCTTCGGGTCGAGGCCGGCGACGGCGAGGGTCGCGATCGCGGCGAGGGTGTTGGCGACGTTGAACGGGCCGGGCAGCGGGGCGGTGGCGGGAATCCGCTCGCCGCCGGGGCCGACGGCGGTGAACGTCGAGTCGTGGGAGCCCAGGACGAGGTCCTCGGCGCGCCAGTCGGCGTCGGCGCGGCCCTCGGCGGAGAAGGTGACGACCGGGACGCCGGCCTCCCCGGCGAGCCTGCGGCCGTACGCGTCGTCCAGGTTGACCACGGCCAGGCGGCTGCGGGCGGGCGTGAAGAGCCCGGCCTTGGCCCGGTAGTAGTCCTCCATGTCGGAGTGGAACTCCATGTGCTCCGGGCTGAGGTTGTTGAAGACGGCGACGTCGAAGACGCAGCCGTCGACCCGGCCGAGCACGAGGGCGTGGCTGGAGACCTCCATGGCGACGGCCTCCACGTCCCGCTCGCGCATGACGGCGAAAAGGGCCTGGAGGTCGGTGGCCTCGGGGGTGGTGCGCTCGGACTTGACGCGCTCGTCGCCGATCCGCATCTCGACGGTGCCGACGAGCCCGGTCCGCCGTCCGGCGCCGCGCAGTCCCCCCTCCACCAGGTAGGCGGTGGTGGTCTTGCCGGAGGTGCCGGTGATGCCGATCTTCAGGAGGCCGGCGCCGGGCCGTCCGTAGATCTCGGCGGCGAGTTCGCCCATCCGGCCGCGCGGGTCCTCGACGACCAGGACCGGCAGGCCGGTCGCGGCGGCGCGGTCGGCGCCCGCCGGGTCGGTGAGGATCGCGGCGGCACCGAGTCCGGCGGCCTGGGCGACGAAGTCGGCGCCGTGGGCGCGGGCGCCGGGCAGGGCCGCGTACACGTCCCCGGGGCGCACCGCCCGGGAGTCGTGCGTGATGCCCGTGACCTCGGCGGTCCCGGTGACGTCGGTCCCGAGCTGCGCGGCCAGGTCGCCCAGGGGTGTCGGGCGGACCCGTTCCGGCCGTGGCGGGGTGGTTCGGTACTGATCAGCGTGTGGCACGGCGGTGAGCGTACCGGGCGCACCCTGTGGGGGGCCAAAAGAGCCGGGGGTCTCGCCGGAGTTCGATTTCCGGTTCCCGGAATGGGGGGTGATCGTTGTCACTGGTGCTCCCGGAGTGTCACGGGGTGGGGTCGAAGGTGACCGGCAGTCGGGCGGGGGCGTCGCCGGTGGGGGCGACGTGGAGGGTCTTGAGGGAGAACTCCATGACCTTCTTGTAGACGGGTCCGCAGATCTGGCCGCCGAAGTGGCTGCCCCGGGTGGGGTTCTGGACGGCGCAGTAGACGGTGATCCGCGGTTTGTCGGCGGGGGCGAAGCCGGCGAAGGAGGCGGTGTAGCCCTTGTACCGGCCGAGTTCGGGATCGACCCGGTTGGCGGTGCCGGTCTTGCCCGCGACGCGGTATCCGGGGATGGCGGCCTTGGTGCCGGTGCCCTCCCGGTCCTCGACGACGGACTCCAGCATGGTGGCGAGGGTCCTGGCGGTCTTCTCGCTGACGACCCGTGACCGCTCGGGCTCGGGCGCCCGGGCGAAGCGTCCGTCGGGCCCCCTGGTGCCGCGGACGAGCGTCGGGGCGATCCGCACGCCTCCGTTGGCGATGGTGGAGTACACGGATGCGGCCTGGACGGCGTTGACGGAGAGTCCCTGGCCGAAGGGGATCGTGTACTGCTGCGAGGTCGACCAGTCCTGGGGTCTGGCGAGGATGCCGGAGGTCTCCCCCGGATAGCCGAGGCCGGTGGGGCTGCCGATGCCGAACCTGCGCAGGTAGGAGTGGAGGACCTTGTTGGACTCGGCCTGGGTGGGGCCGAGCCGGCCGGTGGCGAGGATGGTGCCGATGTTGCTGGACTTGGCGAGGACGCCGTTGAGGGTCAGGTACCAGGTGTCGTGGTCGACGTCGTCCTTGAAGAGCCGGTCGCCGCGGTGGAGCCGGTTGGGGACGGTGACGTGGGTGTCGGGGGCGGCTTTCCCCTCCTCCAGGACGGCGGCCATGGACATGACCTTGCTGGTGGAGCCGGGCTCGTAGGCGTCCTGGAGGGCGGCGTTGCCCATGGCGGCGGAGTTGGCGGCGGAGAGGTCGTTGGGGTCGAAGCCGGGGGCGTTGGCCAGGGCGAGGATCTCGCCGGTCGCGGTGTCCTGCACGACGACGTAGCCGCGGTCGGCCGCGGACTTCTCCACCTGTTCGGTGATGGCCCGCTGGGCGGCCCACTGGATGTCCCGGTCGATGGTCAGCTCGATGTCGGAGCCGGGGACGGCGGGGGTGCCCCGGGAGCCCGCGGTGGGCACCTGGCGGCCACCGGACTGGGTGAACCGGATGATGCCGTCCTTGCCGGCCAGCTCCGGGTCGAGCATGGACTCCACGCCGCCGGCGCCCCGGCCCTCGGCATTGACGTATCCCAGTATCCCGGCGGCGAGTCCGCCGTTCGGGTAGACGCGCTTGCTGCTGGGCTCGCTGAGGACGCCGCCGAGGAGGTTGACCCCCTTGCCGCCCGCGGAGGTCTGGGCCTTCTGGCCGTAGAACCTCTTGAGGTCCTTGATCTGGTTCCAGACCTGCGGGGTCTGCTTGCGGGCCAGCAGGGTGTAGCGGGACTTGGGGGTGCGGAGCTTCTTCGCCAGTTCGGCGGGCCGCTTGCCGAGGATCGGGGCGAGGAGGGCGGCCGCCCGCTCGGGGGCGTCCGCGGTTCCGCTCTCCTCGGGGGTGAAGAGCTTGGGGTCGGCGGTGATGTCGTACGCGTCGACGCTGGCGGCGAGGGCGATGCCGTTGCGGTCGGTGATCTCGCCCCGTTCGGCGGAGAGCGTGTACTCCTGGAAGCGGTACTTGTCGGCCTTGGCGGCGTACGCGCCGGCGTCGACGGCCTGGACCTGGAGCAGCCGGACGACGAAGACCAGCATGACGAGGGTCAGGCCCAGGGAGACCAGGCGCAGCCGGGGCCGGGGGTTGCCGAGCCGGATGGTGCGGGGCCGCCGGGCCGGGGGGCGGGGCGCGGTCCGGCCGGCGGCCGGGCGCGGCGCGGGGCGGGGTGCGCGGGTCCCGCCGGAGGCCGCGGCGGGCCGTGGCCGGGCGGGCCGGGCGGGGCCGGGGACACGGCGGCGCGGGGGCTCCTTGGGGGGCACTGCTCGGTCACCTGCCGGAGGTCGTCGGAGCGGTTGCGGGCGCGGTCGTCGTCGGGGCGGCGGGGGACCCCGCGGTGGGCGGGACCGTCGGGGCGGAGGTCGGCGCGGGGGCGGCGGAGGGCCTGCCGAGCACCTTGCCGTCCGGGCCGAGGAAGGCGGGGCTGCCGCCCGGGACCATGCCGAGTTCGCGGGCGCGCCGTTCCAGGGCGTCGGGGGCCGCGTAGTCGTCCACGGCCCGCTGGAGGGCCTGTTCCTCGTCGGTCAGTTCGGTGGTCTCGTTCTTCAGCTCGTTCAGCCGGAAGGAGCCCTGGTTGAGCGCCGAGTTCAGCAGGAGGAGGCTGATCAGGCCGCCGCCGAGCAGCACCACGACGAGCAGGACGAAGGGGGTGCGGGCGGGCGTGCCGGGCTCCGACGGCATGAGCCGCCCGAGCCGTTCGGCGCGCCCTTTGAGCGGCCCCTTCGCCGGGCTCACGGGACGTCTTTCCGGATGCGCTCGGCGCCCCGCAGCCGGGCCGGGGCGGCGCGCCGGTTCTCGGCGACCTCCTCCTCGGTGGGCAGCTCGGCGCCGCGGGTGAGCAGCTTCAGGCGGGGCTGGTACTTCTCGGGGACGACCGGCAGGCCGGGCGGGGCGGTGGTCGCCGCACCGGCCGCGAAGACCTGCTTGACGATGCGGTCCTCCAGGGACTGGTACGAGAGGACGGCGATCCGGCCGCCGAGGGCGAGGGCCTTCACGGCCGCCGGGATCGCCCGCTCGACGCTCTCCAGCTCGTGGTTGACCTCGATGCGCAGGGCCTGGAAGGTGCGCTTGGCCGGGTTGCCTCCGGTGCGCTTGGCGGCCTGGGGCAGGGCGTCACGGATGAGTTCGACCAGCCGGGCGCTGGTGGTGAACGGTTCCCGCTCGCGCTCGCGCACGATCGCGGAGACGATCCGCTTGGCCTGCTTCTCCTCGCCGTACGCGCGCAGGATGCGGACCAGTTCGCCGGGCGGGTAGGTGTTGAGGACCTCGGCCGCGCCGATGCCGGTCGACTGGTCCATGCGCATGTCGAGCGGGGCGTCCTGGGCGTAGGCGAAGCCCCGGTCGGTCTCGTCGAGCTGCATGGAGGAGACGCCCAGGTCGAACAGGACGCCGTCCACCTCGGCGATGCCGAGCCGGTCGAGGACCTCGGGCAGTTCGTCGTACACCGCGTGGACGAGGGTGGCGCGGTCCCCGTGGGGGGCGAGCCGTTCGCCGGAGAGGCGCAGGGCCTCCCTGTCCCGGTCGAGGGCGACGAGCCGCACCTCGGGGAACCGTTCCAGGAGGGCCTCGCTGTGGCCGCCGAGCCCCAGGGTGCAGTCGACGACGACCGCGCCGGGGCGCTCCAGGGCGGGGGCCAACATGTCCAGGCACCGCTGGAGCATCACCGGGACGTGTCGGTCGTTGCTCAACGCACCTTCTCGGGTCGGGCACGGGGCACGTACCGCCGGGTCCCCGCCCGCTCGCCGCCGGGGCGCCCCGGCTGAAGGGGAGGGTCGCCCGGCGCCGGAAGGGCGCGTCGGCCGACCGGCGAGCGGGAGGAGGCCGAGCCGTAGGTACCGCCGCACACACGGGGGAGAAACAGCGGAAACCGCTCGTCTTCTCCGTGAACTTCGCGTCACTTTAGTCCACCGGACCCGCCGGTCAATCAACCGGCTGGCGCGTCGCACGGCTCCGGTGCGCCGGAGGGACATTCCGGACGGGTCACCCGTTCGGGACGCGCCCCTCACCCTTGTGGATTACCTCACAACAAGGTTCATTGACGTTCTTTGTCCCTTGTCACGACGGGCCCCGGCGACCCGTGGCCGATAACGTCTGAACCATGTCGACCTCCGCACACCACTCCGCCGACGCCGTACGGACCGGCTCCACGGTCACCGACCGTCTCGTCGAGGCGAACGAACGCTACGCCGCCGGCTTCACCGATCCCGGAATGGACGCGCGCCCCGTGCTGGGCGTCGCCGTCGTCGCCTGCATGGACGCCCGTCTCGACCTGCACGCGGCCCTCGGCCTCGAACTCGGCGACTGCCACACCATCCGCAACGCGGGCGGCGTGGTCACCGACGACGTGATCCGCTCGCTCACCATCAGCCAGCGCGCCCTGAAGACGCGCAGCGTGGTCCTGATCCACCACACCAACTGCGGTCTGGAGTCCCTCACCGAGGAGTTCCGGCACGAGCTGGAGATGGAGGTCGGCCAGCGGCCGGCCTGGGCGGTCGAGGCGTTCCGCGACGTGGACCAGGACGTCCGGCAGTCGATGCAGCGGGTGCGGACCTCCCCCTTCCTGCTGCACACCGACGACGTGCGGGGCTTCGTCTTCGACGTGACGACGGGTCTGCTGCGCGAGATCGACCCGTCGGACGGCTCCCCCTCCGACCAGGTTTAACGGTCGAAACCCCGGCATATCCTCCGCACTTGCCGGCAGCCGAGTGACACGACCCGGCCGGGCCCACGAGAATGCCCGGGTGGACACCCCCCGAAGATCCCGCCGGGGGCAGGTGTCCGTGTGTTCCGGAAGGCCGAGGAGGGCCGGGTGACGACCTATGACGATCGAGCGAGCCTCACTGATCTGACCACCACCGTGGAGCGAATCCGCGGGTCGGTGGAGAGTGTGATCGAGGGCAAGCCCGAGGTCGTACGGCTTTCGCTGACCGTGCTGCTCGCCGAGGGGCACCTCCTCATCGAGGATGTCCCCGGCGTCGGCAAGACCATGCTGGCCAAGACGCTGGCCCGGTCCATCGACTGCTCGGTGCGCCGCATCCAGTTCACCCCCGACCTGCTGCCCTCGGACGTCACGGGCGTGTCGGTCTTCGACCAGCAGCGGCGGGAGTTCGAGTTCAAGCCCGGCGCGATCTTCGCCCAGATCGTGATCGGCGACGAGATCAACCGCGCCTCGCCGAAGACCCAGTCCGCGCTCCTGGAGTCCATGGAGGAGCGGCAGGTCACCGTCGACGGCCGGACGTACGAGCTGCCCGGTCCGTTCATGGTCGTCGCCACCCAGAACCCGGTCGAGATGGAGGGCACCTACCCGCTGCCCGAAGCCCAGCGCGACCGCTTCATGGCCCGGGTCTCCATCGGCTACCCGAGCGCCGAGGCCGAGTTCCGGATGCTCGACGCGCACGGTTCGGTCTCCCCGCTGGACGGGCTCCGGCCGGTGGCCCACGCCCACGACGTGCTCAAGCTGATCGAGGCGGTGCGCGCGGTGCACGTCGCCGACGCCGTGCGCCGGTACGCGGTCGACCTCGTCGCCGCCACCCGCGCCCATCCCGACCTGCGGCTCGGCGCCTCCCCCCGGGCCACCCTCCACCTGCTGCGGGCCGCCCGTGCCTCCGCCGCGCTCGACGGACGCGAGTACGTCCTGCCGGACGACCTCCAGGCCCTCGCCGCGCCCGTCCTCGCCCACCGGCTGCTGCCGACGGCGCAGGCCCGGCTGAACCGCCGCACCGCCGAGCAGGTCGTCCACGACATCCTCCAGAGCACCCCCGTCCCGGCCTCGGCCCCGTCCGCCGTCCCGCTCCACGGCGGGCAGCGGCCCGGCACCCGGCAGCCGTGATGACGGACACCGCCGTGCCGGACGGGCGGCGGGGCGAGGACGACCGGGGCGGGCTGCGGACCGCCCTGGGCGGCCTCACCACCCGGGGCCGTTCCTTCCTCGCCGCCGGGGTGGCCGCCGCCGTCTGCGCGTACGTCCTCGGCCAGGCCGACCTGCTGCGCGTCGGACTGCTGCTCGCCGTCCTGCCGCTGCTCTGCGTCCTGGTGCTGCACCGGACCCGGTACCGGGTCGCGACCTCGCGCCGGCTCACGCCCCGGCGCGTGGAGACGGGCACCGAGGCCCGGGTCGGGCTGCTGATGGAGAACGTCTCCCGGCTCCCCACCGGTCTGCTCATGCTCCAGGACCACGTGCCCTACACACTGGGCTCCCGTCCCCGCTTCGTCCTCGACCGGGTCGAGGCCGGCGGGCGGCGCGAGGTGTCCTACCGGGTCCGCTCCGACCTGCGCGGCCGCTTCCCGCTCGGGCCGCTCCAGATGCGGCTGGCCGACCCGTTCGGGCTGTGCGAGCTGACCCGCTCCTTCAGCTCGTACGACACCCTCACCGTCGTGCCCAGGACCGAGGCCCTGCCGCCGGTCGGGCTCCTCGGCGCGGCCGGCGGGTACGGCGACGGACAGCAGCGCTCGCTCGCCCTCGCGGGCGACGACGACATCATTCCCCGCGCCTACCGGCACGGCGACGACCTGCGCCGGGTGCACTGGCGCTCCACCGCCCGCTACGGCGAGCTGATGGTCCGCCGCGAGGAGCAGCCGCAGCGTGCCCGCTGCACCGTCCTCCTCGACACCCGCGAAGTCGCCCACCAGGGCGCGGGACCCGACTCCGCCTTCGAGTGGGCGGTCTCCGGCGCCGCCTCCGCGCTCGTCCACATGCTGGAGCGCGGCTACGCGGTCCGGCTGCTCACGGACACCGGCAGCGCCGTCCCCGGGGAGGGCTCCGAGGGCTTCGGCGGCCCGATGCAGGACCCGGCGGACTCGGCCGGGCTGATGATGGACACCCTCGCCGTGATCGGCCACTCCGAGGGCGCCGGCCTCTCGCGCGCCTCCGACGTGCTGCGGGCGGGCGGCGACGGGCTGCTCGTCGCCTTCCTCGGCGACCTGGACGAGGAGCAGGCCGCCCTGGTCGGCCGGATGCGCGGGCGCACCGGTGCGGCCGTCGCCTTCCTCCTGGACTCCGGCGCCTGGCTCACCGGCGGTTCCGTCTCCGGGGCGGTCGGGGACCGGGTGCGGCAGCTCCGCGAGGCGGGCTGGACGGCGCTGGCCGTGCCGCCCGGCGCACGGCTCGCCGATCTGTGGCAGCAGGCGGCCGGGGACGGCGCGGAAACCACCGCCGACACCCCTTACGGAGGATGGTCATGAGCGGGCCCGCACGGCTGGCGCTGGCCTCGTGGGCCGCCACCCTGATGGCGGCCGGGGCCCTGCTCCCGCTGGTCAGACCGGCGACCTGGATCTTCACGGCGGCCTTCGTGCTCGCCCTGGTGGGCGGAGCGGGCGCGCCGGCCCGGCGGATGCCGTCGGCCCGGTGGCCGGTCCTGGCGGTCCAGACCGCCGTCGCGCTGCTCGCGCTGACCGTGATCTTCGCGCGCGAGCGGGCGGTGCTGGGGCTGTTCCCCGGGCCTGCGGCGTTCGCACACGCCGCCGGGCTGTTCCGGGCCGGTGCCGAGGACGTCGGCCAGTACGCCGTTCCCGCGCCGGACACCGAGGGCATCCGGCTGATGCTGGTCGGCGGGGTGGTGGTGATCGGGCTCCTGGTGGACGCCCTCGCCGTCACCTTCCGCAGGGCGGCGCCGGCCGGTCTGCCGCTGCTCGCCCTGTACTCGGTGGCGGCCGGCCTCTCCGGCGGCGGCGCGGGGTGGCTCTGGTTCCTCCTCGCGGCCACCGGTTATCTGCTGCTCCTCCTCTCGGAGGGCCGCGACCGGCTCTCCCGGTGGGGGCGGGTCTTCGGCGGCGCCCGGCGTTCCGGCCGGCCCGGCTCCCCCGTCGGCGACGGCCCGTCCTTCGCCCCGACCCGGACCGGCCGCCGCATCGGGGCCGCGGCCATGGGGGTCGCGCTGGTGGTGCCGTTCGTGCTGCCCGGCCTGGACGGCGGCCTCCTCGGTGGCACCGGTGGGGGCGAGGGGACCGGGGGCACCGGCAAGGGCGGCACGATCTCCGCCGTCAATCCGCTGGTCTCCCTCCAGGACGACCTGCGCCAGCAGGAGGACCGGGAGGTCCTGCGCTACCGGACCAACGCCCCCGACAACAGCGGCATGTACCTGCGGCTCGTCGCGCTCGACCGGTTCGACGGCGTCTCGTGGAAGTCCTCGGTCCGCCCGATCGAGGACGTGCCCGAGCGGCTGCCGTGGCCGGAGGGGCTCGCGCAGGGCGTCCGGGTCACCGAGGTGACCACCAACCTCGTCGCCTCCGACGCGTACGAGCAGAAGTGGCTGCCGATGCCGTACCCGGCCGCCCGGGTGGACATCGACGGGCGCTGGCGCTACGAACCGGCCGGCCGGATGCTGGTCGGCGACGACGGGCAGACCACCCGGGGCGCCCGCTACCAGGTCACCAGCCTGGAGACGGAGCCGACGGCGGAGCAGCTCGCCGCCGCCCCGGCCGCCCCGGAGAAGCTGCGCCACGAGTACACCAGGGTGCCCGCGTCGCTGCCGCCCGACGTGCGGAAGACGGCCCTGGCCGTCACCGCGGGCGCGCGCAACGACTACGAGCGGGCCGTACGGCTCCAGGACTGGTTCGCGCGGGACGGCGGCTTCCGCTACGACGTCGACGTGGAGTCCGGCACCGGGGTGCAGGCGGTCTCCCGCTTCCTGAAGGACAAGGAGGGCTTCTGCGTCCACTTCTCCTTCTCGATGGCGGCGATGGCCCGGTCGCTCGGCATTCCGGCCCGGGTGGCCGTGGGCTTCATGCCGGGCACGACGCAGACCGACGGATCGGTGTCGGTCGGCATCCGGGACGCGCACGCGTGGCCCGAGCTGTACTTCGAGGGAGCGGGCTGGACGCGGTTCGAACCGACCCCGTCGCGGGGCTCCACCCCGTCGTACGCCCGGGAGGCCGCGCCGACGGGCGCCGCCACCGGGCCCGCCCAGCCGGGGCCGAGCGCGTCCGAGGCGCCGTCGGCCGCGCCGAGCGCGTCGGAGAGCTGCACGCCGCAGATGCGCCGGCTCGGCGACTGCGACCCGAAGGCGATGGCGGCCGGGGCGACCCCGGGCGGCTCCGGGCCGGACCCGCTGACGGTGGTGCTGCTGTCCCTGGCCGTGGTGGCGGTCCTCGTTCTGCCGCTCCTGCCGCTGTTCTGGCGGTCCCGGGTCCGTGCCCGGCGGCTCGGCTCCGCCGGGACGCGCGGCGCCGGGGAGACCGCGGCGCGGACGCTCGCGGTCTGGCGGGAGATCAACGACACCGCCTGGGACTACGGGATCGAGCCGGACGGCTCGCGGACGCCCCGGCGGACGGCGGAGCGGATCGTGCGTCTGGGCGGGCTGCGGGACGGGGCCGCGGAGGCGGTGCACCGGGTGGCGGGGGCGGTGGAGGAGGCGCTGTACGCGCCCCGGCCGCGGCCGGCCGCGGGCCTGGCCGAGGAGGCGGGCCGGGTCCGGGCGGGCTTCCACGCGGGTGCGAACCGCCGCACCCGTCTGCGCGCCCTCCTCGTCCCGCGCTCGGCGGCCCGGATCCGCCGGGCGGCCTCGGCCCGCTGGACGTCGACGGCGGCCGGGTGGTCGGACCGCCGCCGGGCGCTGACGTCCCGCCTGCGCCGGGCACCGCAGGGGACGGGCTGAGGGACGGGCGCGGGACCGGGGCCGGGCCCTGGTCCCGGTCCCGCGCCCGTCCGGTCCCGCGCCTGCCCGGTCCGGTCCTGCCCGGTCCGGTCCTGCCCGGTCCGGGACTCCCGGGCTGCGGGTTCCCGGGGGCGTGGACCAGGGGGCGGGGCCATGAGCAGGGGGCGTGATCCGGAGACCGTGGGAAGAAGGTCGTGAACCGGAGACCGTAAACCGGAGACAGTGAGCCGTGAGCCGTGAGCCGTGAGGAGCGTGGCCGCAGAACCTCGAACCCCGCGAGGCCGGCGCGCTCGGGGTGCGCGGCCTCGCGGGGTTCGGGTGCGGAAGGAGCGGGGGCGCCGCTCAGGAGGCCGTCAGTGGCCGCCGCCCTGCTGTTCGTCGCGGCGGCGCTGCCACCGCTCTTCCATCCGGTTCATCATGGAGCGTCGCTGCCGGGTCCGGCGGCCGACGGCCGCCGTTCCAGCCCCGGCCTGCTGCTCGCCCGGCTTCGGCGCCCTGCGCCAGCCGGTGACCGCCAGGACCGCGCAGCCCAGCATGACGAGGAACCCCACCACGCTGATCCAGATCTGCTGTGCGACCATTCCGGCCATGAGGAGCGCGATACCCACCAGGAAGCCGGCGACTGCCTGGTAGACCCGTCGCCGGGTGTACGTACGCAGTCCGCTTCCCTCGAGCGCTGTCGCGAACTTGGGATCTTCGGCGTACAGCGCTCGCTCCATCTGCTCGAGCATGCGCTGCTCGTGCTCCGAGAGCGGCACGGAGTCCTCCTAGTCGTCGGTCGCGGGGGCGACCGGTATGCGGCCCTTTCAGAATAGGCAGGGAATCGCCCCCGTGAAACCCGCCCACCATGCCGAGTAGCCAATCCTGCAACCGATCCGGGCCGCCGTGCGGATGGGTCGCCGAGTCGTTGATTCCCCGGCCCCCCGTCCGTCATGCCGGATGGTGTCCCTCGATCATACGGGGCCCGGGGCCGTGCCGGGCGGGCTGTGGCGTACTCCATGGAGCACGCCGGTCCGGGCCGCCGGACGGGTGGCCCCGGCTCAGTCCCGCTTCTCGCCGAGAACGTGCAACTGGGTGGCGACGGCGTGGAAGGCGGGCAGCTCGGCGGCGGCGGCCTCCAGCCTGAGCAGGGCCTCTGCGGCGTCCGGCTCGGTGTCCACGAGGACGCCGGGGACGAGGTCGGCGAAGACCCGGACGCCGTGCACGGCGCCGACGGCGAGACCGGCCCCGGTGGCCAGTCCGGCGAGCTGCTCGGCGGTGAAGCGCCGGGGCACGGGGTCGCCCGCGCCCCAGCGGCCCGCCGGGTCGGTGAGCGCGTGCCGGGCCTCGGTGAAGTGCCCGGCGAGGGCGCGGGCCAGGACCGCGCCGCCGACCCCGGCGGCGAGCAGGCTGAGGCTGCCGCCGGGGCGGAGCGCCGCGACCGCGTTCCGCACGCCCTCGGCGGGGTCGTCCACGTACTCCAGGACGCCGTGGCAGAGCACGGCGTCGTACTCCTCGCGCCCGACCACGTCGAAGAGGCCGCGGGCGTCTCCCTGGACGCCGGTGACGAGGTCGGCGACGCCGGCCTCGGCGGCCCGGCGCTCCAGCGCGAAGAGGGCGTTGGGGCTGGGGTCCACGACGGTGACCCGGTGGCCGAGGCCGGCCACCGGCACCGCGAAGTTCCCGGAGCCGCCGCCCGTGTCGAGGACGTCGAGGACGTCCTTCCCGGTGGCCTCGACCCGGCGGTCCAGGGCGTCCTTGAGGACGTCCCAGACGACGGCGGTGCGCAGGGAGGCGCGCGACGGGCGTGAGGTCGCCTCTCGTCCGAAGGCGGGGGAAGGGTCCGGCACGGCTGTTGACTCCTCGGTGACGGGTACGGACCTCCCCACCCTATGGCCTCGGTCCCGCCTTTCGGATCACCCGTCCGTGCCGCCGTCCGCAGGGTCGCGGGGCCGCACCGGCCGGAGGGCGAGCAGGCGCTCGACCAGCCGCAGGAAGTGCGCGGCGTCCCGGAGGAGGTCCTCGGCCTCCCGCCGGGTGACGGCGCTCGTGATGCCCGCCTCGGCGCGGGCCCTGCGCGGTGCGCCGGCGGCGAAGTGGTCGCCCCACTCGGCCAGCTCGGGCGCCAGTTCGGCCAGGAGCTCCCAGGCGCTGCGTATCCGCTCCCGCCGGGGGGAGCCGCTCTCGGGCCTGCCCCGGGCGGCGAGCACGGCGGCGGCCGCGCGCAGGGCGGCGAGGTGGGCGGTGGCGTACCGCTCGTGGGGGCGGTCGAGCGCGGCGGCCTCGTCGAGCCCGGCGCGGGCCTTGGCGAGGAGGTCGAGGGCGGCGGGCGGGGCGGCGGTGCGGCGGGAGACGGGGTGGATGTCGGACGCGGGTCCGGAGTGCGCGGGGACGTGGTGGCGCCGGGGCGTGGCTGCTGCGGATGGACGTGCCATGACGAGCCTCCTGTCGTCGCGTGACGGCACTGCTGCCGTATGTGTTCATCGTGCCCACTGCCACTGACAATCACGCTGACCTGCTCTTTTGCGAAGGCTCTGGCTCAGGGGTAGCTTTTGCACTGACTGGTCAGTTCAAAAATGGGGAATGGGGGTGGGTCCGTGGACGCGGAAACCGGGCGGCGGCCGCACGGCGCCGCCGTCGTCGCGGACGGCTTCGGAGTGAAGGGGCCCCGGGGCTGGGCCTTCCGGGAGGTCTCCTTCCGGGCGGAGCCGGGCGCGCTGGTGGCGATCGAGGGACCGTCGGGCTCGGGGCGCACCTGTCTGCTCCTCGCGCTCACCGGCCGGATGAAGGCCGCGGAGGGGCGCGCCGAGGTCGGCGGCCTCCCCCTGCCCCGGAAGATGGCCGCGGTGCGCCGGATCAGCGCGCTGGGCCAGGTGTTCGGCGTCAACGAGCTGGACCCCGCCCTCACGGTCGCCGAGCACCTGCGCGAGCGGGCGCTGCTCCAGCGCCGCTTCGACGGTTCCGTACGGTCGCTCCTGCGGCGCCCCGGTACGCGGGCGGCGGAGGCCCGGACCCGGATCGCGGAGGCCGTGGCCGGCGCGGGGCTCGACCTCGACGCCCTGCCCAGGGGCGAGCGGACCGCCGTGCGGGACCTGGAGCGGCCGGCGGCGCTGCGGCTCTCCCTCGCCCTCGCCCTGATCGGCCGCCCCCGGCTGCTCGCCGTGGACGACGTCGACCTGAAGCTCTCGGACGCCGACCGGGCCGGGACATGGGCGCTCCTGCGCTCCCTGGCCGCGTCCGGGACGACCGTCCTCGCCGTCTGCAGCGAGTCCCCCGCGGACGCCCTGCGGGTCCGCACCCTCCCCGTACCGGAAGAGACGCCGGAAAAGGAGAAGGAGGAGGAGGAGGAGGACGCAGCGGTGACGGCGGAGGAGCCGGAGGGGCCCGTGGAGGCGGCGGCCTCCCCCGGCGCCGGGCCCGGGGACGCGAAGCCCGGAGCCGCCGCGTCCGGGGACACCGGAAGCGCCCGGCCGAAGACCACCGCGGCCAAAAGCGCCGCCGCCGGGAACCCCGCGGACGGGGAGACCGGAACCGACCGCACCGAGACGGACACCACCGCGTCCACGACCGAGGAGGGGGCGGCCGATGCGCTCGCCGAAACTGGCCGCGCTTGAGCTGAGGCGCTTCGGCAGGGGGAAGCTGCCGCGCGCCGCGCTCGTCGCGATCCTGCTGCTGCCCCTGCTCTACGGCGCCCTCTACCTGTACTCGTTCTGGGACCCGTACAGCAGGCTCGACAGGATCCCCGTGGCCCTGGTCAACGAGGACCGGGGGGCCACCGCCGACGGCAGGGCGGTCAACGCCGGCGACGAACTCACCAAGGGCCTCCTGGAGAGCAGGACCTTCGAGTGGCACCGGGTGAGCGACGCGGAGGCGCGCCGGGGCGTCGAGGACGGGAAGTACTACCTGTCCCTGACGATGCCCCGCGACTTCAGCTCCCGCATCGCCTCCAGCTCCGGCGACTCCCCCGAGACCGGGGCCCTGCGGGTGCGGACGAACGACGCCAACAACTACATCGTCGGCCAGATCTCCCGGACCGTCTTCGCCGAGGTGCGCAGCGCGGCCTCGACCAAGTCCTCGCGCACCTTCCTCGACAAGATCTTCATCTCCTTCTCCGACATCCACGACGCCACCGAGAAGGCCGCCAAGGGCGCGGCCGACCTGAAGCAGGGCGTGGACAAGGCGAAGAAGGGCTCCGAGAGCCTGGAGAACGGCCTCACGAACGCGAAGACCGGCAGCGGCGACCTGGCCGCCGGCCTGAAGAAGCTCGACAAGGGCGCCAAGGACCTGGAGAGCGGCTCCCGCAAGGTCGCCGACGGCACCCAGGCCCTCGCCGACAAGGTGAACGGCACCGCCGACAAGATCCGCCCCTACCTGGCGAACAACGGCAGGTCGATCCGCGACACCGCGCGGCTGGTCTCCGACTCGGCCACCGCCGTCCGCCACAACCTCGACGTCCTGGTCGAGCGGGCCCCGCTGGTCCGCACCGCCGCCCACAAGGCCGACACCGACATGACCGCGCTGCACCGCGAGGCGTGCCTGGAGAACCCGGCGCCGGACGCCCGGACGTGCGAGGTCCTGAAGAGGGCCGCGGTCACCGCCGACGACGTGGCCGCCGTCGCGGACGACGTGCACGAGCTGACCAAGGACAGCGGGGGCGACCTGAAGACCCTGGACGCGCGGCTCGTCACGCTCAAGAAGCAGGCCGACGAGCTGGCCGCCCGCGCGCCGCACCTGGACGAGGACGTCGAGAGCGCCGTCCGGAAGATCAACGAGCTCAACGCGGGCGCCAAGAAGGTCGCGGCGGGCGCGGACAAGCTGCACACCGGCATCACCGGGGCGAAGAGCGGTTCGGTGAAGCTCGACACCGGGATCGGCAAGCTCAGGAAGGGCGCGAGCGACCTGGACGGCGGTCTGTTCAAGCTGGCCGACGGCTCCGGGGAGCTGGCCGGCGGGCTGCGCGACGGCGTCGGCCGGATACCGGACTACGACCAGCAGGACCGCGAGCGGCGCACGGAGGTCATGGCCGACCCGGTGCGGCTCGCCTCCCAGTCGATGCACAAGGCGCCGAACTACGGCACCGGTTTCGCCCCGTACTTCATCCCGCTCTCCCTCTGGGTCGGCGCGATGGTCGCGTACATGATCATCCAGCCGTTGAACCGGCGCGCCCTCGCGGCGGGCGGCTCCGCCTGGCGGATCGCGTTCGCGGGCTGGCTGCCGGTGGCGGCGATCGGCGTCCTCCAGGTCGCGGCCCTGATGTCGGTGCTGCACTGGGGGCTCGGCCTCCAGATGGCGCGGGCCGCCGGAACGGTCGGCTTCCTCACCCTGGTCACCTGCTGCTTCACCGCGATCGTGCAGTGGCTGAACGCCCGTTTCGGCGCGGCGGGACGCATCCTGGTGCTCGCGCTCCTGATGCTCCAGCTCACCTCGGCGGGCGGCACGTACCCCGTACAGACCAGTCCGGCCTTCTTCAACGCCGTCCACTCCTTCCTGCCGATGACCTACGTGGTCGAGGCGCTGCGCCGGCTGATCACGGGCGGCGGGACCGAGCCCGTCTGGCAGGCGTGCGCGGTCCTGGTCGCCTTCACCGCGGGCGCGCTGGCCCTGACGGCCCTCTCGGCCCGCAAGCGCCAGGTCTGGACGCTGGACCGGCTCCACCCCGAACTGACCCTGTGAGGCGGGACCGGTGCCGTCCGTCACACCTGTGAGAATCGACCCCATGGACAGCAGCAGCACCCGACGCCGGGCCACGCGCGCGAAGCTCTACGAGGCGGCCGTCACCCTCATCGCGGAACAGGGCTTCTCCGCGACGACGGTGGACGAGATCGCCGAGCGGGCGGGCGTGGCCAAGGGCACGGTCTACTACAACTTCAAGAGCAAGACCGAGCTCTTCGAGGAGCTGCTGCGGCACGGCGTGTCGCTGCTCGCCGCCTCCCTGCGCACGGCGGCCGAGGAGACCGCCGCGCGCGGCGGGAGCCGGGTCGACGCGCTGGACGCGATGATCCGGGCGGGCCTGGTCTTCATCGACCGCTATCCGGCCTTCACCCAGCTGTACGTGGCCGAACTCTGGCGCACCAACCGGGCCTGGAACTCCACGCTCCTGGTGGTCCGCCAGGAGGCGGTCGCGGTGGTCGAGGGCGTCCTGCGCGAGGGGATCGCGGCCGGGGAGCTGAACGAGGAGATCGACGTCCAGCTGACGGCGGCGGCGCTCGTGGGCATGGTCCTCGTGGCGGCGCTCGACTGGCAGGCGTTCCAGAGCGAGCGTTCGCTCGACGACGTCCACGCGGCGCTCTCCCGCCTCCTCCACGGCCGGGTGGGCGGCCGCTGACGCGGCGCGCGCACGGCAAGGCCCGCTCGCGCACGCGGTAGGGCTCCCGCACGCGGTGGAGCCCGTCCGCCGGACAGCCGTGCGCGCGAGGACGCGGAGAAGCCGGTGCGGAGAAGCTCGATCCCCCCGAGCCTCGCCGCACCGGCCTTTCACGCACCCCCGTACCGGTGAGGCGCGCGGTCCCGTTCCGCCGCCCCGTGCCGGCGGTCCGGGGCCGCGCCCCTTTCCGTGGACTCCACTCTCCCGTCCGGAGCGTGCCGGGCCCATCCGTGCGCCTACTCATCCCGGCGTCTGGGTACGGGTACTCAGTCCTGGTGCCGATCGCGGGCGTGTCCGCACCGTTCCCGGCTCCTCCCCGCGCGGCCGGCGGCGCCGCGGGGGCCGGATAGGCTCGCCGGCATGGCACGGATTGTGGTGATCGGCGCGGGACTCGGCGCCATGGCGGCGGCGGCCCGGCTGGCGGTGGCGGGCCACCGGGTGACGGTGTACGAGCGGGGGGCGACGTACGGCGGCGCGGTGGGCCGGTTCGCGCGCGACGGCTTCGCCTTCGACACGGGTCCGGGACTGCTGCACCTGCCCGCCGTGTACCGGGACCTGTTCGTGAAGACGGGCAAGGAGCCCCTGGAGGAGTGCGTCGCGCTGACGCAGGTCGATCCGGCGGGTCGTCACGTCTTCGCCGACGGCACGCGCGTGGACCTGCCGAACGCCTCCCGGGCCGGCACGGTCGCCGCCCTGGACGCGGCGCTCGGCGCGGGCGCGGGCGAGCGCTGGGGCGACTTCCTGACGCGGGCCCGCGAGGCGTGGGACCGCACCCGCCGGCCCCTCCTGGAGGAGCCGCAGCCGGCCGATCCGGCGCCGCTCGCCCGCGAGCCCTACCCGGCCCCGAGGGCCGGCCTGCTGCGGCGCCCGACGACGACGCTGGCGCAGGTGGGGGCGCGGGAGCTGCGCGATCCCCGGCTCGCCGCCCTCCTCGACGCGTACGCGTGGTCGTACGGCTTCGACCCGGCGACGGTCCCGGCCTCGGCCGCCGTCCTGCCGTACATGGAGCAGACCTTCGGCAGCTGGTACGTGGCCGGGGGCCTGCGCGCGCTCGCCGACGCGGTGTACGAGCGGTGCCGGAAGCGGCGGGTGGAGTTCGTCTTCGACGCGCCGGTGGTGGACGTCCTGGAGGAGGACGGCCGGGCGGCCGGCGTGCGGCTGGCCGGGGGCGAGGAGGTGGCGGCCGACCACGTGGTCTCCGGGGCGCCGGTGCCCGCGCTCCACCGCGAGCACGTCGTCGCGTGGGAGCGGAGCGACGGCGACGTGCCGCGCTTCCAGGACCTCGGCACCGGCCGGGTGACGGTCTGTCTGGCCCTGCGCGGGGCCCGGGAGGCGGACGCGGTCCACCGGACCGTCGTCCACGCGGAGGGCGGCCGGCCCCCGGTGACCGTGCTGCGGCCGGACGACCCGGCGCTGCGCCCGGACGCGGACCACGAGTCGGTGACGGTGACGGCGACCGTGCGGACCGGGCCCGGCCAGGACTGGGAGTCCTTCGCCGGCCGGATGGTGGAGGCGGCCGGGCGGGCGGTGCCGGACCTGCGCGAACGGCTGCTGTGGCGGCACGTCCGCACCCCCGAGGACGTACGGCGGGACACCGGATCGGCCGAGGTGCCGGGCCCGGCGCTCGCCGGGGCCGGGGGCCGGCTGCTCCCGGCCGCCAACCGCACGCCGCTCCCCGGCCTCCACTTCGCCGGCGGCTGGTCGCACCCGGGCGGCGGGCTCGCCCACGCGGGCATGTCGGGCGCGCTGGTGGCGGGGCTGATCGTGGAGGGCACGGACTTCCGCGGCTCGCGGTGAGCCCCCGGAGGTCCCGTGCGCCTCAGTGGCGGTACTGCCGGTCGTCCGGGTGCGGCTCGTGGCCGTACGGGCCGGGGACCCGCGGCTCCGGCTCGGTGTCGCGCTGCTGCGGGACCCAGACCCCGCCGGGCGGGGTGTCGTAGGCGTACGAGGGCGCGGAGGGGTCGCCGTAGTACGAGGTGTACTGCTGGCCGTCCGTGCCCGGACCGATGTACGGGTCGGAGTAGGCGGCGTACTGCTGCTGTCCGGCGCCGCCGTAGTCGTACGCCTGCTGGGGGGCGGGCTGCTCGTACCCGGCCCCGTACCCGGGCTGGTACACCGCCCCGTGCTCCGGCGCGTGTCCCTGCCCGTAGGGGTCGTGGAGCGGGTCGTATCCGGTGTCGGCGGCGTGGTGGCCGGCGTCGTGGACCCCGTACCGGCCGGTGTCGCCGGGTACCGGCAGGGGCTCGTGGACCGCCGTGGTCCCGAGGGCCGTCTCCGGATACGCCTCCGGTCCGTGCCCGGTGCCTGCCGCGTCCCCGGCCTCCTCGGGGTTCCTTGCGTCCCTCGCGTCTTCGGGGTTCTCGGTGCCGTACGCGAGCCCGGTGACCTCCAGGGTGGGACCGGACCGGTCCGGCGCGCCGGACCGGCGGCGGCGGCTCGCCCCGGGGTTGCCGCCGATCGCCCAGCCCGTGGAGAAGCCGCGGCGGAACGAGAGCGTCACACAGGTCTGGCCGACGGCGAAGGCGACCGCGCCGGCGATGATCACCGGGACCGAGGGGGCCAGGACGCCGAGGACCACGCCGAGGAAGCCGCAGAAGGCGAGCAGGCGCCAGCGCAGCCGCGCCTTGTACTGGAGGAGCACCTCCCCCAGCAGCCACAGCGCGACCACGCCGAACGCGATGTAGAGGACCGTCCACCCCATGCCCCGCCGCCCCTCTCCACGGTCACCGCCGCGGGTCGGGGCGGGTACGACCGGTCACGACTGCTGGTGCAGTCCGAGATTCTCGTAGATCTCGAGCGTCGCGGTGGAGTTGTTGAGCGTGATGAAGTGCAGTCCGGGGACGCCCTCGGACAGCAGACGCGCGCAGAACTCCGTCGCGAACTCGATACCGATGGAGCGTACAGCGGCGGGATCGTCCTTGACGGCGTGGATGCGGTCTTTCACGCGCGCCGGGAACGCGGCGTTGCTCAACTGGGGCAGCCGGCCGAGGGTCTTGACGTTCACGACGGGCATGACCTCGGGGATGATCGGGGTTTCGCAGCCCGTCTTCGCCACGCTGTCGCGCAGCCGCAGGTAGTTCTCCGGGTCGAAGAACATCTGGGTGATGGCGTAGTCGGCGCCCGCGCGGCACTTGTCCACGAAGTGCCGGACGTCGGTGTCCCAGTCGGTGGAGCGGGGGTGCATCTCCGGGAAGGCGGCGACGCCGACGCAGAAGTCTCCCGACTCCTTGATCAGCCGGACCAGGTCGGCGGCGTACCGGACCCCCTCCGGGTGCTCGACCCACTCGCCCAGCGGGTCGCCGGGCGGGTCGCCGCGGACGGCGAGCATGTTGCGGATGCCGGCGTCGGCGTACTGGCCGAGGACGTTGCGCAGTTCGGCGACGGAGTGGTCGACGGCGGTGAGGTGCGCGACGGGGGTGAGGGTGGTGTCGGAGGCGATCTTCTGGGTGGCCCTGACGGTGCCGCCCCGGGTGGAGCCGCCGGCGCCGTAGGTCACGGAGACGAAGCTGGGGCCGACCGCCTCGACGCGGCGCATGGTGTTCCAGAGGGCCCGTTCGCCCTTCTCGGTCCGGGGCGCGTAGAACTCGAAGGAGTACGACGTGCCGCCGGAGGCGAGGATCTCGCGGACCGTGCGCGCGCGGTCCGAACGGACGGAAGCGGTACCAAGGGCCATACGGGCAGGTTAGACGGGGGGCGACGGGCCGCGTACCCGGCGTCCGCGTACTGGACAGCTTTTCGGACACGCGGCGGAGGCCCG
Source organism: Streptomyces sp. NPDC041191 (assembly GCF_055591945.1). NCBI lineage: Bacteria > Bacillati > Actinomycetota > Actinomycetes > Kitasatosporales > Streptomycetaceae > Streptomyces > Streptomyces sp. NPDC041191. The sequence goes on from NZ_JBVIZC010000001.1 coordinate 303,904, forward strand.
GGGCCGCTCCCGGAGACCGCCGGGGCGCTCCGGTCCCCGGTCCGGGCGCGTCCGGTTCCGGCCGGTCCCGGGTGTCCCGCTCCCCCGGCCGGACCGGGGCCTCCCGTGCCCGGCCGGGCTCAGGCGTCCGCGCGCTCGCGGACCCGCTCGGCGAGGGCGGCGGTCGCGGCGGCCGGGTCGTCGGCCTCGGTGATCGCCCGGACGACGACGATCCGGCGGGCGCCGGCGTCCAGGACCTCGTCCAGATTCGACTCGTCGATGCCGCCGATCGCGAACCAGGGCCGGTCCTGGGCCAGGCCGGCCGCGTACCGCACGAGGCCGAGCCCCGGCGCGTGCCGTCCGGGCTTGGTGGGGGTGGGCCAGCAGGGCCCGGTGCAGAAGTAGTCCACGCCCGGTTCGGCCGCCGCCGCGGCGACCTCGGCCTCGGCGTGGCAGGAGCGGCCGATCAGGACCCCGTCGCCGAGGATCGCGCGGGCGGCGGGGACGGGCAGGTCGCCCTGGCCGAGGTGGAGGACGTCGGAGCCGGTGGCGTGGGCGACGTCGGCCCGGTCGTTCACGGCGAGGAGTGCGCCGTGCCGGCGAGCGGCGTCGGCGAAAACGGCGAGGTGGTCCAGCTCCTCGGCGGCCTCCATGCCCTTGTCGCGCAGCTGCACGACGTCCACGCCGGAGGAGAGCACGGCGTCGAGGAAGTCCGGCAGGTCGCCCTGGCGTCTGCGGGCGTCGGTGCACAGGTAGAGCCGGGCGTCGGCGAGCCGCTCACGGAGTGTGAGCGTGGGTATGGGCGCGGGCGCGGTCATGCGGGGGTCCCCCGTCGTTGTCGCCGGCGTCGCGGCGGCCGGTCCGTGGGGACCGGCCGCCGCGACGCCGGCTGGTGGTGTCTTCGGTGTCCGCGTCAGACGGCGAGCGCCTGGGCGCGGCGCTTCACCTCCGTGCCGCGGTTCTCGCCGAGGGCCTGCGCGGGCGTGCCCGGCAGGCTCTCGTCCGGAGTGAACAGCCACTCCAGCATCTCCTCGTCGGTGAAGCCGTCGTCCCGCAGCAGCGTCAGGGTCCCGACGAGGCCCTTGACGATCTTGTCGCCCTGGATGAAGGCGGCGGGCACCTGAAGTGCGTTGTTCTCTCCGCGGCGCACGGCGACGAGCTGGCCCTCCTTGACCATCTGCCGCACGCGCGTCACCTCGACATCGAGCATCTCCGCGATGTCGGGCAGGTAGAGCCAGGCGGGGACGAGAGCATCGATCTTTGCGTCAATCTCGGTCACGGGACAAGCCTGCCATCCCGGACCGACAGCCGGTAGTCGGGTCCGCCGGACTGCCGCCTTCAGGGGGACGGGAACGCCCCCGGACCTGCCGGAACGCGGCCCTCACGCCGCCCGGACGGCCGCCTTCAGCGGTACGGACGGGTCGGCCGCCAGGGCCGGGTCGACCGGGACGGCGGCCTCGATCAGCTTCCGGCCCTGGGCCAGGTCGCGGGGGCGCCCGACCGCGAGGAGCGCCACCGGCACCCCGGCGCGCAGCCAGAGCACCGACCACGCCTCGTCCGCCGGGTCGCCGCGCCACAGCAACTCGTCCGCGCCCGCGTGGTGCCCGGCGTACTGGACGAAGCGCCCGAACTGCTCGGACCAGAAGTACGGCACGGGGTCGTACGGTCCGGTGCCGGCGCCCGTGATCGCCGCGGCGACCGCGCGGGGCCCCTGGAGGGCGTTGTCCCAGTGGTGGACGAGGAGCCGTTCGCCGTAGCGGGCGGAGGGGAAGGAGGCGCAGTCCCCCACCGCGTACACGTCGGGCAGGGAGGTGCGCAGCCGGTCGTCGGCGGCGACGGCGCCGTCCGGGCCGAGAGCGATGCCGGAGCCGGCGAGCCAGTCGGTGGCCGGGCGCGCGCCGATGCCGACGACGACGGCCCCGGCGGGCAGTTCGCGGCCGTCGGCGAGGACGACGCGGCCGGGTTCGACGGTCGCCACGCGTGCGCCGGTGAGGAGTTCGGCGCCGCTCCGTCCGTACCACTCGGCCATGGGGGCGGCGACCTCGGCGGGCAGGGTGCCGGCGAGGGGCAGGTCCGCGGCTTCCAGGACGGTGACGGCGCAGCCGGCGCCGAGCGCGGCGGTGGCGAACTCGGCGCCGATCCAGCCGGCGCCGACGACCACGACGGAGCGGCGGTGCTCCAGGACGGCACCGAGGCGCACGGCGTCGTCCAGGGTGCGGAGCAGGTGGACGCCGGGGACGCCCTCGGAGCCGGGCAGGGTGACCGGGTGGGCACCGGTGGCGATCACCAGGGTGTCGTACGGGACGGGTCCGGCCCCGGTGTCGATCTCGTGGTCGGCGGCGCGCAGTCCGGTGACGGCGACGCCGAGCCGGAGTTCGACGTCCAGCGCCTCGAAGTCGACCTCGAAGGCGGAGCCCTCGGCCTTTCCGAGGAGGACCGCCTTGGAGAGCGGGGGCCGGTCGTAGGGCTGGTGGGGTTCGGCCCCGATGAGGGTGACGGGGCCGGTGAAGCCCTGTTCCCGCAGGGCGACGGCGGTCTGCACGCCCGCCATTCCGGCGCCGACGACCACGACCTGCCGCTGGGTCTGCTGCTGCTCGCTCACCCGTCCACCTTACGCACCTGACGGAGCGTCAGGGCAGGGGGTGGCGGTGGCCCCCTCGTGGCGGGGACCGGGCGGAAGCTAGTCTGGCGGGCGTAAGGCACTCGCGGGAGTCCGGACGCACCGGACTGAGAGGGAGGCTGGGCGGCCTCCGACCGTACGAACCTGATCCGGGTCATGCCGGCGAAGGGAGGGGCTGGACGCCCATGCGTTCTTCCGGGGCCCGAGGGGCCGACGTCCTCGTGGTCGGGGGCGGTGTCATCGGCCTGGTCACGGCCTGGCGGGCCGCGCTGCGCGGACTGCGCGTCGCCGTCGCCGACCCCGAGCCGGGCGGCGGGGCCGCGCGGGTCGCGGCCGGGATGCTCGCCGCCGTCACCGAGCTGCACCACGGCGAGGAGACCCTGCTCGGTCTCAACCTCGCCTCCGCCGCGCGCTACCCGGCCTTCGTCGCCGAGCTGGAGGAGGCCACCGGCCTCGACGTGGGCCACCGCGCCTGCGGCACCCTCGCCGTCGCCCTCGACGCCGACGACCGGGCGCACCTGCGCGAACTGCACGCCCTCCAGTCCCGCTGCGGACTCGCCTCGGAGTGGCTGAGCGGCCGCGAGTGCCGCCGCCTCGAACCGATGCTGGCGCCCGGGGTGCGCGGCGGCCTCCGGGCCGACGGCGACCACCAGGTGGACCCGCGCCGGCTCGCCGCCGCCCTCGTCGTCGCCTGCGAGCGGGCCGGGGTGGTCTTCCACCGGGCCCTCGCGGAACGCCTGACGGTGGTGCGGGGCCGGGCGCGGGGCGCCCTCCTCGCCGGGGGCGAGGAGGTGGCCGCCGGGCAGACCGTGCTCGCGGCGGGCAGTCTCAGCGGACGGCTCGCGGGGGTGCCGGAGGAGGTGCTGCCGCCCGTACGGCCCGTGAAGGGGCAGGTCCTGCGGCTGCGGGTGCCGCCCGCGTACGCCCCCTTCCTCTCCCGGACCGTCCGGGCCGTCGTGCGCGGCAGCCAGGTCTACCTGGTGCCCCGCGAGAACGGCGAGCTGGTCGTCGGTGCCACCAGCGAGGAGCTGGGCTGGGACACGACCGTGACGGCGGGCGGGGTGTACGAGCTGCTGCGCGACGCCCACGAGCTGGTCCCCGGGATCACCGAGCTGCCGCTCACCGAGACCCTGGCCGGGCTGCGCCCCGGCTCCCCGGACAACGCGCCGCTGCTGGGCCCCAGTGCCCTGCCCGGCCTGCACCTGGCCACCGGGCACCACCGCAACGGGGTGCTGCTCGCCCCGGTCACCGGCGACGTCCTGGCGGACGTGCTCACCACGGGCGTGCTGCCGGACGAGGCGCGCCCCTTCTCCCCCCGCCGCTTCTCCCCCGCCCCTCCCGTACGACAGGAGCAGCCCGTATGAACGTGCCCGCCGACGTACCCGCGCGCAGGCCCGCCGACGTGTCCGCGAACGCGTGCGTGAACGTGTTCGTGAACGGGGAGCCGCGCGCACTGTCCGGCCCCGTCTCCCTCGACGCCCTCGTCGCGACCCTCACCACCGCCCGCTCGGGCGTCGCCGCCGCCGTCAACGAGGTGGTCGTGCCGCGCGGCGAGTGGGCCTCGACGCCCCTGGGCGACGGGGACCGGGTGGAGATCCTCACCGCGGTGCAGGGGGGCTGAGCGCGATGTCCGACGACGTGTTCGTCCTCGGCGGCGCGGAGTTCTCCTCCCGCCTGATCATGGGGACCGGCGGGGCGCCCAGCCTCGACGTCCTGGAGCGCTCCCTGGTCGCCAGCGGCACGGAGCTGACCACGGTCGCCATGCGGCGCCTGGACCCGACCGTGCGGGGCTCGGTCCTCTCCGTCCTGGAACGGCTCGGCATCCGGGTCCTGCCCAACACGGCGGGCTGCTTCACGGCCGGGGAGGCCGTCCTGACCGCCCGGCTCGCCCGCGAGGCGCTCGGCACCGACTGGGTCAAGCTGGAGGTCGTCGCCGACGAGCGGACCCTGCTGCCCGACGGGGAGGAGCTCCTGAACGCGGCGGAGACCCTGGTGGACGAGGGCTTCACCGTCCTGCCGTACACCAACGACGACCCGGTCCTCGCCCGGAAGCTGGAGGACGTGGGGTGCGCGGCGATCATGCCGCTCGGTTCCCCCATCGGCTCCGGGCTCGGCATCCGCAACCCGCACAACTTCCGGCTGATCACGGAGCGGGCCGGGGTGCCGGTGATCCTGGACGCGGGGGCCGGCACGGCGTCGGACGCGGCCCTCGCGATGGAGCTGGGGTGCGCGGCGGTCATGCTGGCGTCGGCGGTGACCCGGGCGCGGGAGCCGGTCCTCATGGCCTCGGCGATGCGGCACGCGGTCGAGGCGGGCCGGCTCGCCCACCGGGCGGGCCGCATCCCGCGCCGCCACTTCGCGGAGGCGTCGTCCCCGGCGGAGGGCCTCGCGCACCTGGACCCGGAGCGCCCGGCGTTCTGAGGACGGGCGCCCCGCCGCACGTCACAGGTCTGCTGCGGTGCGGGACGACCGGGCGGGGCGCCCGTCCGCGGCTCGTAGACTCGACGCCGTGGACACGACCCTTCAGGACCCCCTCGTCGGGCGGCTGCTCGACGGCCGCTACCGCGTCGACGCGCGCATCGCCGTCGGCGGGATGGCCACGGTCTACCGGGCCCTCGACACCCGCCTCGACCGCGTCCTCGCGCTCAAGGTGATGCACCCGCAGCTGGCGGCGGACGCCGCCTTCGTCGAGCGGTTCATCCGCGAGGCGAAGTCCGTCGCCCGGCTCGCCCACCCCAACGTGGTCGGCGTCTTCGACCAGGGCGCCGAGGGCGCGTACGTCTACCTGGCGATGGAGTACGTCGCCGGCTGCACCCTCCGCGACGTGCTGCGCGAGCGCGGCGCCCTCCCGCCCCGCGCGGCCCTCGACATCCTGGAGCCGGTGCTCGCCGCGCTCGGCGCCGCCCACCGGGCCGGGTTCGTGCACCGGGACGTGAAGCCGGAGAACGTCCTGATAGGGGACGACGGCCGGGTGAAGGTCGCGGACTTCGGCCTCGTGCGGGCCGTGGGCTCGGCGACCGCCACCACCGGCTCGGTCCTCGGCACGGTCTCCTACCTGGCGCCGGAGCAGATCGAACACGGCACCGCCGACACCCGCGCCGACGTGTACGCCTGCGGCGTCGTCCTGTACGAGATGCTGACCGGCGGCAAGCCCCACTCCGGCGACACCCCCGCCCAGGTCCTCCACCAGCACCTGAACACGGACGTGCCCGCGCCCTCGGCCGCCGTCCCCGGGCTCGCCCCGGAGCTGGACGGACTGGTCGCCGCCGCCGCGTCCCGCGACCCCGAAGCCCGCCCGCACGACGCCGTCGCCCTGCTCGGCCTGGTCCTGGAGGCCCGTGCCGCGCTCGGCGAGGAGCAGCTGGACGCGACGCCCCCGGGGGCCCTGTCCGGCGACCGGGACACCGCCGGGGACCGCACGAGCGTGATCGCCCGCGCCGTGCCGCCCGCCGGGGAGCACACCGGCGCGGCCGGCCCGCCCGTACCGGCGGGGGCCGTCGACCGGCAGGTGTCGCACACGAGCCGGCTGCCCGTGCCCGGGGCGCCGGCCGCCCCCGCGGCCGGCCGGCGCAGGCCCCCGCGCGGGCCGCTGCTCGTCGTCGCCGCCGTCCTGCTCGCCCTCGGCCTGGGCGCCGGGGTCTGGTACATCAATTCCGGCCAGTTCACCCGGGTCCCGGCCGTCCTCGGCCAGACCGAGGCCGTCGCGTCGAAGCGCATCACCGACGCCGGCCTGGCGGTCGGCACGACGGAACGCGCCTTCAGCGACGTGTACGAGCGCGGCACCGTCATGGCCGCCGATCCCGCCCCCGGCGAGCGCCTGCGGGGCAACGGCACGGTCACCCTCACCCTCTCCCGGGGCCCCCGGATCGTGAAGGTGCCCCGCCTGCGGGACAGGCCCCTCGCGGAGGCGAAGCGCGCCCTGGAGAAGGAGGGGCTGGTCGTGGGCGTCGTCACCCGCGAGTTCAGCGACTCCGTCGCCCGGGGGTCCGTGATCGGCTCCGATCCCGAGCCCGGCACCGAGCGGAGTCCGGACTCGGCCGTCGCCCTGGTCGTCAGCAAGGGGGCGCCCGTCGACGTGCCCGACGTCACCGGCGACGCCGTGCCCGACGCCACGGCCGCGCTCCAGGAGGCCGGGCTCACCGTCCGGGTCGCCCCGGAACGGGTCCACTCCCCCGAGGCCGCCGGCACGGTCGCCGCCCAGTCCCTCGCGCGGGGCAGCCGCGCCGCCGAGGGCGACACCCTCACCCTCACCGTCTCCAAGGGGCCCCGGCAGGTCGAGGTCCCGGACGTCACGGGCGAGTCGACGGCGGACGCGCGGGCGGCCCTGGAGGACGCGGGCTTCGAGGTGAAGGTGGACAAGACCTTCCCGTACCTCGGCGACACGGTCGCGGCCCAGTCCGTGGAGGGCGGCTCCACCGCGCCCGAGGGCTCCACGATCACCCTCACGATCAAGGGACTGTAGGGAACCGATGCGCAATCCCGTCGGCGGTCACGTCCCGGTGGCCGGTGGCCTCGCCAGGACCGGCCTCGCCTACGCCCGTGACCTCGGCGCCGAGGCCGTCCAGGTCTTCGTTGCCAACCCGCGCGGCTGGGCCACCCCGGTCGGCAACCCGGTCCAGGACGAGCGGTTCCGGGCCGGGTGCGCGGACGCCTCGATCTCGGCCTGGGTCCACGCCCCGTACCTGATCAACTTCGGCTCGGACACCGAGGCCACGGCGGAGAGGTCGGTGGAGTCGCTGCGGCACTCGCTGCGGCGGGCCCGGGAGATCGGCGCGAAGGGCGTGGTGGTGCACACCGGCTCCGCGACCGGGGGCCGCCCGCGCGAGGTGGCGCTCGCCCAGGTGCGGGAGCGGCTGCTGCCGCTGCTCGACGAGCTGACGCGGCCGGACGACCCCGACCTGCTCCTGGAGTCGACCGCCGGCCAGGGCGCCTCGCTCTGCTCGCTGACCCGGGACTTCGGCCCGTACTTCGACGCGCTCGACCACCACCCCCGGCTGGGCGTCTGCCTGGACACCTGCCACGTCTTCGCGGCCGGGCACGACCTGGCGGACCCGCGGGAAGCGGCGCGGACGCTCGACCTGCTGGTGGGGACGGTCGGCGAAGGACGGCTGAAACTGATCCACGCCAACGACTCGAAGGACGTCGTGGGCGCCCACAAGGACCGGCACGCGAACATCGGTTCCGGCCACATCGGTGAGGGCGCCTTCCGGGCGCTGCTGCGCCACCCGGCGACGGAGGGGGTACCGCTGGTCATCGAGACGCCCGGCGGCAAGGAGAAGCACCGGGCGGACGTGGACCTGCTGAAGGGACTTCGCCCTTGAGGAATACCCCTGGGGGGTATACGGTTCCTGTATCGACAGGAACCGTCACCTGACGTTGGGGGCCCCTCATGCGCCACGAAGCACACTCCCGTCACGAGCACGGGCACGGCGGGCACGGGCACGAAGAACACGGGCACGGCGAGCACGGAGAACACGCCGGGCACATCGGGCACTCCGGGCACTCCGGGTACGAGAAGCACACGGAGCACGGGACGCACGCCGGGCGCGGCCACGGACACCACGGCTCCCCCGGCGGGGTCACCTGGTCCGCCGCCGCCAGGGCGACCCTGCACTGCCTCACCGGCTGCGCCATCGGCGAGGTCCTCGGCATGGTCGTCGGGACCGCGCTCGGCTGGGGCAACACGCCGACGATGATCCTCGCCGTCGTCCTGGCCTTCTTCTTCGGCTACGCGCTCACGCTGCGCGGCATCCTGTCCGCCGGCGTCGACTTCCGGACGGCCTTCCGGGTCGCCCTCGCCGCCGACACGCTCTCCATCGCCGTCATGGAGGTCATCGACAACGGCGTCATCGCCCTCTGGCCCGGCGCCATGGACGCGCACCTCTCCGAGCCGCTCTTCTGGATCACCCTCGCACTGGCCCTGGCCGCCGCCTTCGTGATCACCACACCGGTCAACAAGTGGATGATCGGCCGCGGCAAGGGCCACGCGGTGGTCCACCAGTACCACCATTGAACGCCCCGGTCCGGCCCCGGTCAGAGCTCGGGGCCGTCCCCGGGCTCCTCCTGGTACGAGTAGCGCTGCTCCCGCCACGGGTCACCGAGGTTGTGGTAGCCGCGCTCCTCCCAGAACCCCCGCCGGTCGGCGGTCATGTACTCGACGCCCCGGACCCACTTCGGGCCCTTCCAGGCGTACAGGTGCGGGACGACCAGCCGCAGCGGGAAGCCGTGCTCGGCGGTGAGCAGCTCCCCGTCCTTGTGGGTGGCGAAGATCGTGCCCTCCGCGGCGAAGTCGGCGAGCCGCATGTTGGCGCTGTAGCCGTACTCGGCCCAGACCATCACATGGGTGACCCGGGGCGCGGGCGGGGCCAGCTCCAGGAGCGTACGGGCGGCGACACCGCCCCACTCGGCGCCGATCATGCTGAACTTGGTGACGCAGTGCAGGTCGGCCACGACCGTGGAGAACGGGAGGGCCGAGAACTCCTCGTGGTTCCAGCACCGCTTGTCGCCGTCGGCCGTCGCGCCGAAGACCCGGAACTCCCAGCGGTCCGGCTTGAACTTGGGTACGGGGCCGTAGTGCGTGACCGGCCAGCCGCGTTGGAGCCGCTGCCCCGGCGGAAGATCCGCCGGGAGGTCCGGCGTACGATCCGGCCGACCCTCTTCCCGGTGTGCTCCGCTCTCCGGCTGACCCATGTCGTCCATGGTGACAGACCGCAAGGGGTGGTCGCGACCAGGTGACCTCTCCGGCGCCGCCACGGGGACAACTCCCACTAAGCCTGCACTTACTGGACGCCCCCCATCACGGGTGCGAGGATGCGGCCATCCTGCCCAGTCATGGCGTAGACACCCAGCGTGGAAGTGGAAGGAGCCTTTGCGATGCAGGGCGACCCCGAGGTCCTCGAGTTCCTGAACGAGCAGCTGACCGGTGAGCTCACCGCCGTCAACCAGTACTGGCTGCACTACCGCATCCAGGACAACAAGGGGTGGACGAAGCTCGCCAAGTACACCCGTGAAGAGTCCATCGACGAGATGAAGCACGCGGACAGGCTGACCGAGCGCATCCTGATGCTCGACGGCCTGCCCAACTACCAGCGGCTCTTCCACGTACGGGTCGGCCAGACCGTCACCGAGATGTTCCAGGCGGACCGGCAGGTCGAGGTGGAGGCGATCGACCGCCTCCGGCGGGGGATCGAGGTCATGCGCGCCAAGGGCGACGTCACGTCCGCCAACCTCTTCGAGGAGATCCTCGCGGACGAGGAGCACCACATCGACTACCTGGACACGCAGCTCGAACTGATCGAGTCCCTGGGCGAGGCGCTGTACATCTCGACGCTGATCGAGCAGCCGAGCTAGACGCTTCCGGGCCGGACGGTCCTCCGGGCCGGGCCTTCCGCCCTAGGCGGCTTCCCCGAATCCGGCGACGGGCGCGGTGGTGACGGCCGCCGACGCGGGGGCGCCCCGGTCCGCGAGTGCGCGGCGGGAGCAGTCGCCGCGTCCGAGGAGGGCCTGGATGCGGCGGACGCAGGAACCGCAGTCCGTGCCGGCCTTGCAGGCGGAGGCGATCTGGCGGGGCGTGCAGGCGCCCGCGTCCGCGTGGGCCCTGACCTGCTTCTCCGTGACACCGAAGCATGAGCAGACGTACACGCGGCTCACCTCCCGCCGAGATCCATTAGGTTAACCTAACCTTACCCGGCGGGCCGGGGCCGTGAAAGGCCCGGAAACGACGATGGGGCGCGGATCACAGGAATCCGCGCCCCGCCGTCGTAGGAAGGCACCTACTGATCGCGGTACATCTCCGCCACCAGGAACGCCAGGTCGAGCGACTGGCTGCGGTTCAGACGCGGGTCGCAGGCCGTCTCGTAGCGCTGGTGCAGGTCGTCGACGAAGATCTCGTCGCCGCCTCCCACGCACTCGGTGACGTCGTCGCCGGTGAGCTCCACGTGGATGCCGCCGGGGTGGGTGCCCAGCGCCTTGTGGACCTCGAAGAAGCCCTTGACCTCGTCGAGCACGTCGTCGAAGCGGCGCGTCTTGTGGCCGGAGGCGGCCTCGAAGGTGTTGCCGTGCATCGGGTCGGTGACCCAGGCGACGACCGCGCCGGAGGCGGTGACCTTCTCGACCAGCTCGGGGAGCTTGTCGCGGACCTTGTCGGCGCCCATGCGGACGATGAAGGTCAGCCGGCCCGGCTCGCGCTCCGGGTCGAGGCGGTCGACGTACGTCAGGGCCTCGTCCACCGAGGTGGTCGGACCCAGCTTGATGCCGATCGGGTTGGCGATCCGCGAGGCGAACTCGACGTGCGCGTGGTCGAGCTGGCGGGTGCGCTCACCGATCCAGACCATGTGGCCGGAAGTGTCGTACAGCTTGCCGGTGCGCGAGTCGGTGCGGGTCAGGGCGCCCTCGTAGTCGAGCAGCAGCGCCTCGTGGGAGGCGTAGAACTCGACGGCCTTGAACTCGGCCGGGTCGGTGCCGCACGCCTTCATGAAGTTCAGGGCGTTGTCGATCTCGCGGGCGAGCGCCTCGTAGCGCTGGCCCGACGGGGACGACTTCACGAAGTCCTGGTTCCAGGCGTGCACCTGGCGCAGGTCGGCGTAGCCGCCGGTGGTGAAGGCGCGGACCAGGTTGAGCGTGGAGGCGGAGGCGTGGTACATCCGCTTCAGGCGCTCGGGGTCCGGAACGCGGGACGCCTCGTTGAACTCGAAGCCGTTGACGGAGTCGCCGCGGTACGTCGGCAGGGTCACGCCGTCGCGGGTCTCGGTCCCCTTGGAACGGGGCTTGGAGTACTGGCCGGCGATGCGGCCGACCTTCACCACGGGCACCGAGGCCGCGTAGGTGAGGACGGCGCTCATCTGGAGCAGCGTCTTGAGCTTGGCCCTGATGTGCTCGGCGGACACGGCGTCGAACGCCTCGGCGCAGTCACCGCCCTGGAGCAGGAACGCCTCGCCACGGGCGACGGCTCCCATCCGGGCGCGCAGCTGGTCGCACTCGCCCGCGAAGACGAGCGGAGGATACGACTCGAGGTCCGCGATCACATCGCGCAGAGCCTCGGCATCGGGGTACTCGGGCTGCTGCGCCGCGGGCAGGTCTCGCCAGGTCGCCCCGGCGACGGCGTGGGAATCAGCGTTCACGGTCACACCGACAACATTACGGGGTTCTTCGTCCGGTCCTGTCCCACCGACCAATGGCTGAGACGGCGACCGGTATGTCCGCCGCCGATCTTCACGCCGTCGGGTGGTGTTACCCTCAGCCCCGTTTCACAACATCACAGCGAACACAGGGGTGGGCGTGACGCAGGGACACCGCAGGGACCGCAAGAAGAAACGACTCCTGTACGGAGCGACGACCGCGGTCGTCGCCACGGCCACGATCGGCACCATCGCGGTCGCCTCGCCGGGTCTCCTCGGCGCGGCGGGGAGCGACGGGCCTGTGAGGGACGCTTCCCTCCAGGCCCAGTTCGCAAACGCGGCGCGCGAGTTCGACGTGCCGCAGAGCGTGCTGATGGCGGTGTCGTACCAGCAGACCCGCTGGGAGTCGCACGACGGCGAGCCGAGCACGAGCGGCGCGTACAACGTCATGGGGCTCACGAAGGTCGACCCCGAGGACGTCGAGCGGAAGGTCACCGACGAGCAGATCGACCACTTCAACGGCAGCGGGCGGCCGGAGGTCGAGAAGACCTTCGACCGCGAGAAGGTCCGCCGCATCCTGGAGAAGACGGTCGTCGACACCGACGACCCCCGGCTCCACACCCTGGACAAGGCCGCCGAGCTGATCGGCAGCTCCACCGAGACCGTGCAGAACGACACCGCGGCCTCGGTCCGGGCCGGCGCCGCGCTGCTCGCCGAGTACCAGAAGCAGGCGGGCGCCGAGCTGTCCGACGACCCGGGCGACTGGTACCCGGCCGTGGCGCGCTACAGCCAGTCCCCCCAGAAGTCGGGCGCCGACCTCTTCGCGAAGCGCGTCTTCGAGTCGATCAAGGAGGGCGAGCGGGCGGTCACCCTCGACGGCGAGCAGGTCGCCCTCCCGGCCGACCCCTCGGTCGAGCCGGTCAAGCCGTCGAACGTGCCGCTGGCCGCGACCCCCGCGAGCACCACGGCCGTCCCGGCCCCCGAGTGCCCCTCGGGCCTGAACTGCAACTTCGTGCCGGTCCGCACGGACCCCGCGAACCCGAACAAGCGCAACTACACCCTCGGCGACCGCCCCAACCAGGGCGTGGACATCCGCCAGATCGTCATCCACGACACCGAGGGCGGCTACGACGGCTCGCTCGCCGCGCTCACCAACCCGAACGTGCCGGGCAGCGCCCACTACCTGATCCGCGCCACGGACGGTCAGGTCACCCAGATGCTCGAGAACAAGCAGCTGGCGTGGCACGCGGGCAACTGGACGCACAACATGCACGCCATCGGCGTGGAGCACGAGGGCTTCGCCATGAAGGAGGGGAGCTGGTACACCGAGCCGCAGTATCGTTCCTCCGCGGCGCTGGTGAAGTTCCTGGCGAACAAGTACGGCGTGCCGATCGACCGTGAGCACATCATCGGCCACGACGAGGTGGCGCTCCAGACGGACGGCAGCCTCGACAAGCTCCACTGGGACGCGGGCCCGTACTGGGACTGGAACTACTACATGTCGCTCCTGGGCGCCCCCCAGGGCGACAAGGGCCCGGGCGGCCTGCTCCGGGCCGGCCAGGTGGTCCGGGTGGTCCCGCCGTTCACCACGGCGAACCAGCCGAAGCTGACCGTCGGCGGCACGGCCGCCTCCCCGCGCCCGTCGAACTTCGGCTACCTGTACACGTCGCCCTCGACGACCGCCACGATGCTGAAGGACCCCTACTTCAGCTCCCTCTCGACCGAGGGGTCGAACTACGGCAACAAGGTCCGCGCCGGCGGTCTCTACGTCGTCGCCGAGGCGCGGAACGACTGGACGGCGATCTGGTACGCGGGCCAGAAGGCGTGGTTCCAGAACCCGGGCGGTCAGTACACCGTGCCGGTGAACGGCGCCACGACCGTGAAGGTGAAGTCGGGGCTGACCTCGGCCAAGGTCTTCGGGCGCTCCTTCCCGGAGACCGCCGCCTACACCGCCGCCGGTCTCGAGGCCCCCGGTGACGAGAACGCCCCCCTGTCGAAGTTCTCGCTCGCCGCCGGCCAGGCGTACGTGAAGGCCGGCCCGGCGGTGAAGGGCGACGACTGGTTCGGCTCCGCCCAGAGGAACGTCGTCGGCAGCACGCTCTTCGTGCCGATCCGCTTCCACCACAAGATCACCTGGGTGAAGCAGTCCGACATCGTGGAGGCGCCCGGCGCCACGCCCGTCCCCACGGACAACCGCTACAACCTCCTCGCCCGTGACACCTCCGGCGTCCTCTGGCAGTACCAGGGCACCGGCAGCGCCGGCGCGCCGTTCCTGGCACGGTGGCGGGTCGGCGGCGGCTGGGGCGCCTACAACCTGATCACGCCCCTGACCGCGCTCAGGGCCGACGGCACGGGTGACGCCATCGCGCGGGAGCCCGGCGGCGCGCTCTGGTACTACTCGGGCAGCGGGAACCCCTCGACGCCGTTCAAGCCGCGTGTGAAGGCGGGCACCGGCTGGGGGATCTTCAACCAGGTGGTCGGCGTGCGGGACCAGACCGGCGACGGCAGGCCCGACGTGATCGGCCGGGAGAGCTCGGGCGTGCTCTGGCTGTACCCGGGCACCGGCAACCCGAGCGCCCCGCTCGGGCCGCGGCTGCGGGTCGGCGGGGGCTGGCAGGCGTACAACATGATCGTCAGCACCGGTGACCTCACCGGTGACGGCAAGGCCGACCTCATCGGCCGGGAGCCGTCCGGCGCGTTCTGGCTGTACAAGGGCACCGGCAACGCGGACGTGCCGTTCGGTCCCCGCGTCAGGATCGGCACGGGCTGGCAGACGTACAACAGCGTCGTCGGTCCGAGCGACCTGACGAAGGACGGCCGGGGCGACCTGATCGGCCGTGACGGCAACGGCGACCTGTGGTTGTACAACGGCACGGGCGCCGCGACCAAGCCGTTCGGCGACCGCGTCAAGGTCGGCGGCGGCTGGCAGATCTACAACATGGTCTTCTGATCGGATCACGGCTCCGTCGGGGCCCCGTCCGCACCGTCCACGGTGCGGACGGGGCCCCGTTTCCGTGTCCGGCCGGGTTACAGTGCTCACGTGCACGCGCCCCTGAACCAGAACTGGTGGTGGACCGCTCATCCGGCGGCCCACTGACCGCGTGTACACCGACACACGCGAAGGCCGCCCGAGGGGCGGCCTTTCCCGTATCCGGGGCCGTTCCTCTCCGCATCATCACGGAAGGAACGACGGACCCCATGGACCTCTCCCGTCTGCTCGACGACTCCTGCCCTCCCTTCGCCCTGCTGCGCAGGCGCACCCCGGGCCGTGACCACGACGCCGTCGAGGTGCTGATCGGCCCGGTCCACGAGGCCGAGCGCCTCGCGGACCTGCCCGTGGGCCCGGCCCCGGCGCTCGCGCTCGTGCCCTTCCGGCAGATCCGGGAGCGCGGCTTCGACGTGCGCGACGACGGCACGCCGCTCTCCGTGCTCGTCGCCGACGAGACGTACGAACTGCCGCTCGCCGACGCCCTGGAGCAACTGCCCGCGCACGCCGTGACCGTCGAGGGCGGCGGGTTCGACGTCTCCGACGAGGAGTACGCCGGGACCGTGCGACGGGTGATCGACGAGGAGATCGGTTCCGGCGAGGGCGCGAACTTCGTCGTCCGGCGCACCTACACCGGGGAGATCCCGGGCTTCGGGCGCGCCGACGCGCTGGCCCTGTTCCGGCGGCTGCTCGCGGGCGAGCGGGGCGCGTACTGGACCTTCGTCGTGCACACCGGGGAGCGGACGCTCGTCGGGGCCAGCCCCGAGGCGCACGTGCGGATGGCGGGCGGGACGGTCGTGATGAACCCGATCAGCGGCACGTACCGCTACCCGGCCGGCGCCGCCCCCACTCCGGAGGACCTGCTCGCCTTTCTCGGCGACCGCAAGGAGACCGAGGAGCTGTCCATGGTGGTGGACGAGGAACTGAAGATGATGTGCACGGTCGGGGACCGGGGCGGGGTGGTGATCGGCCCGCGCCTGAAGGAGATGGCGCACCTCGCCCACACCGAGTACGAGCTGCGCGGCCGGTCCTCGCTGGACGTGCGGGAGGTGCTGCGGGAGACGATGTTCGCCGCGACCGTGACCGGCTCGCCGGTGCAGAACGCCTGCCGGGTGATCGAGCGGCACGAGACCGGCGGGCGGGGCTACTACGCGGGCGCGCTGGCGCTGCTCGGCACGGACGGGAACGGCGCCCAGACCCTCGACTCCCCCATCCTGATCCGCACGGCCGACATCTCCCCCGGCGGGCGGCTGCGGGTGCCGGTCGGCGCGACGCTGGTGCGGCACTCCGACCCGGCGGGCGAGGTGGCCGAGACCCACGCCAAGGCGGCCGGCGTCCTCACCGCGCTCGGCGTGCGGGAGGGCAGGCCGGCGGCGGAGGCCCCGGCCGCGCCCCGGCTCGCCGACGACCCCCGGGTGCGGGCCGCCCTGGACGCGCGCCGGGCGGACCTCGCGCCGTTCTGGCTGAAGATGCAGGTCCGCTCGGCGGAGCTGTCGGGGCACGCCCTGGTGATCGACGCCGAGGACACCTTCACGGCGATGCTGGCGCACGTCCTGCGCTCCTCGGGCCTGGAGGTGTCGGTGCTCCGGTACGACGAGCCGGGGCTGCGGGAGCTGGCCCTCGCCCACGAGGGGCCCGTCGTCCTCGGCCCGGGGCCCGGCGACCCGTCGGACGCGTCCGACCCGAAGATGCGCTTCCTGCGCGGCCTGACCGCCGAGCTGGTCCGGGACCACCGGCACGGCCTGCTGGGCGTCTGCCTGGGCCACGAGCTGATCGCCGCCGAGCTGGGCCTGGAGATCGTCCGCAAGCGGGTCCCCTTCCAGGGGGCCCAGCTGCGGATCGACCTCTTCGGGCAGGAGCGGACGGTCGGCTTCTACAACAGCTTCACCGCCCGCTGCGACGACCGGACCGCGACCGAACTCGCGCTGCACCGGGTCGAGGTGAGCCGCGACCCGGAGACCGGCGAGGTGCACGCGCTGCGCGGGCCCGGGTTCGCGGGGGTGCAGTTCCACCCCGAGTCGGTCCTCACGACGGAGGGCGCGGAGCTGACGGCCTCGCTCCTCGCGGGCGTCCTGGTCTGAGCGCCGCACGCCGGTGCGGGTGCCATGGACCGGTGCGGGTGCCGCGCGCCGGCGCGGGTGCCATGAGCCGGTGCGAGCGCCGCGCGCCCTCACCCCACCGGCAGGCCCAGGTCCTTCGCGACCGCGCTCGCCCGGGTGAAGACGGAGACCGGGAACGTGTCGTCGCAGTACTTGTTGCCGGTGGAGACGATGCCGATGAGCTTCCCTCCGGCGGTCAGCGGGCCGCCGGAGTCGCCCTTGCAGACGCTGTCGTGGGCGCCCGGCGCCGGGATCCCGCACACCCGCAGGGCGGTGGTGTCGGTGGGGAAGGTGAAGGGGTCGCACTTCTTGAGCGGCGCGAGGCGCAGTTCGGCCGACTTGAGGCGGGTGGCCAGGCTGTCGGGGCCGGTGCGGCCCCAGCCCGTGATCGTCGCCTTCGTGCCGGAGGCGTACAGGGCCGTGTCCTTCGGTCCCGCGATCGGCAGCGGCTTGTAGGGCATGGCCCGGTCGAGGGTGAGGACCGCCGCGTCGCGGCCGAGCGTGGCCTGGTCGAACTTCGGGTGGACCTTGATCGAGGAGATGTGCCGGACCGTCCCCTTCCCGCTGCCCAGGGTGGTGCGACCGCCGATGACGACCAGCTCGCGCGGGTTCTCGGCGTCGGCCACGCAGTGCGCGGCGGTGAGGACCTTGGTGGGCGCCACCAGGGTGCCGCCGCAGAACTGCGTGCCGTCCGGGGTCTCGATGAGCATGGCGTACGGGTGGTCCGTCACGGAGGCGGAGCGGCCCCCGTGGACGGCGGCGGCCGGGGTCGCCACGGCCGCCACGCCCCCGGCGGCGGCGAGGACGGAGGCGGCGAGCGCGGCGGCGGCGCGGCGCCCGGCGGACGAGAACGGGTGATTCCCCACGGAAACGATTCCCCCACTGAGAAGGCGCGCGGCCCGGTGGCCGCGCGTACCGGTCACGCCTGAGGATGCGCGGACCGGCCGGACGGTTCCCGGGGGATCAGGACGTTCTCGCTGTGCCGGCCCGCCGTGAAGTCGTGGACGTTGCGGAGCGTGGCGTCGATGATCTGGCCGACCGCGTCCACGGTGTAGTACGCCTGGTGGGAGGTGACCAGCACCTGGGGGAAGGTGACCAGACGGGCCAGGGTGTCGTCCTCGACGGCCTCCAGCGACTTGTCGAGGAAGAAGAGTCCGGCCTCCGCCTCGTACACGTCCAGGCCGACGCCGGTGAAGCGGCCGGCACGCAGTTCGGCGACCAGGGCGTCGGTGTCGACCAGCCCGCCCCGGCTGGTGTTCACCAGGATGGCGTCGTCCTTCATCGCCCGGAGGGCGGCGGCGTCCACGAGGTGCCGGGTGGCGGGGAGCAGCGGCACGTGGAGGCTGATGAGGTCGGCCTCCGCGAAGAGGCGTTCCTTCTCGGCGTACGTCATGCCGAGGGCGGTGCAGGCCGGGTTCTCCACGGCGTCCCAGCCGAGCAGCCTCATGCCGAAGCCGTGGGCGATCCGGGTGAACGCCTCGCCGATCTTTCCGGTGCCGAGGACTCCGACGGTACGGCCCCGCAGGTCGCGGCCCATCAGCCCGTCGAGCCGGAAGTCGAAGTCGCGGGTCCGGTTGGAGGCGCGGACGATCCGGCGGTTGACGGCCGTGGCGAGGGTCCAGGCGAACTCGGCCACGGAGTGGGGCGAGTAGTGCGAGACCCGGGCGACGGTGAGGCCGAGCCGCTCGGCCTCCTCCAGGTCGATGTTGTTGAAACCGGTGGAGCGCTGGGCGATCAGCCGGGTCCCCCCGGCGGCGAGGATCCGCAGGACGCCCCGGTCGAGGACGGCGTTGACGCTGGTGGAGACGGCCTCGTGGCCGGCCGCGAGGGGGGCGGTGTCCTCGGTGAGGAAGACGTCCAGGCAGCGGAGGGCGTGACGGCCCCGGAACGCCTTCTCGAGGAGGGGCTTCTCGTCCGCCTGCACGCCGAATGCCAGGATTTCCACGAATGCTCCCTCATTGCGGTGAAGGGCCGCACAAGTGCGCCTCTGTGTACATACGTGCCTCTTGGGCGCGAATATACGGCCCTTCCCGGCGCCGCGCCGGGCGTCCACGGCCCGGAACGCGACCCCGAACGCGGCCGGAACGCGGCCGGAACGCGGCCGGGAACCGCACCCGCCGGGGCTCAGGCGTCGTCGAGACCGCGCTCGATGGCGTACCGGACCAGCTCCACCCGGTTGTGCAGCTGGAGCTTGCCGAGGGTGTTCTGGACGTGGTTCTGCACCGTGCGGTGCGAGATCACCAGGCGCTCCGCGATCTGCTTGTAGCTCAGGCCCTTGGCGACGAGCCGCAGGACCTCGGTCTCGCGCTCGGTCAGCCGCGGGGCCTTCGGCTCGTCCGCGCCGGCGGCCGGGACGGGCTCGGAGGCGAGACGGCGGTACTCGCCGAGGACCAGCCCGGCCAGGCCGGGGGTGAAGACGGGGTCGCCGACGGCCGTCCGCCGCACGGCGTCGATCAGCTCCTCCGTACTGGCGGACTTGAGGAGGTAGCCGGTGGCCCCGGACTTCACGGCCTCCAGGACGTCGGCGTGCTCGCCGCTGGCCGAGAGGACGAGGACCCGGAGGTCCGGCCGGACGCCGACCAGCTCCTTGCAGACCCGGACGCCCGGCTTGACCGGCAGGTTCAGGTCCAGGACGAGGACGTCCGGGCGGGCCGCCGCCGCGCGGCGCACGGCCTGTTCGCCGTCCCCGGCGGTGGCGACCACGTCGAAGCCCGCCTCCGCGAGGTCGCGGGCGACCGCGTCCCGCCACATCGGGTGGTCGTCCACGACCATCACCCTGATCCGCTGCTCGTTCATCTCTTCCCTGCCTTCCCCCGTGGAACCGTCAACTCGACCTCCGTGCCCTGCCCGGGGACCGAGATCACCTCGGCCGTACCGCCCAGGTCCCGCAGTCTCCCCCGGATGGAGAGGGCGACGCCCATCCGGCCCTCGTCCTCCGCCTGCGCGAGGCGGCCCTCCGGTATGCCCGGACCGTCGTCCCGCACGGTGACGACCACCTCGTCGGGCCAGTCCTCGATCAGGATCCAGGCGTGGGCGCCCTCGCCCGCGTGCGCCCTCACGTTGTCCAGGGCGGCGCCGACGGCGGCGGCCAGCTCACGGGCGGCGGGCGGCGGCAGCAGGACCGGGGCGCCCGGCTCGGAGAGGGTGGTCCGGGACCCGGCGCGCGGGGCGAGGAGCGCGCGCAGGTCGACGGGGGCGGAGGCACCGGCCCCGTCGTCCTCCTCCACGACCCGGACCACGGCGCCCTCGGAGGCGTCCTCGGACACCAGGCTGGGCCGGGCGATCCCGCCCGCCACCAGGGTGCGCAGGGCCACCTCCTGCTCGCCCGCCATCCTGCCGAGTTCGGCGGCCTCGCCGCCGAGCGCCGTGCCGCGCCGCTGCACCATGGCGAGGACCTGGAGGACGCCGTCGTGGATGTCGCGGGCGAGCCGTTCCCGCTCCCGGGTGGCGGCCTCGATCTCCAGGGCGCGGGCGAGGGTGCGCTCGGAGGCGCGGGCCACCTCCACGACGTATCCGATGGCGATGGAGGCGACCCAGACCAGGATCACGTTGTGGACGGTGTCCCGGGAGGGGTGGCCGCGCTCGACGATGTTGGCGACGGCGACGAGCGAGGAGGCGACGCCGGCCCAGCGCCAGCCGCCCTTGATGGCGTACGCGAGGACGGAACCGGCGGTCCATATGGAGGGCAGGGTGGGGCCGTCGACGGACTGGGCCTGGGCGTCCGCGAGCGGGGTGAGGAGGATGCCGGCGAGGGCGACGGTGAGGTCGGCGCCGAGGAAGCGCCGGGTGCAGCCGGCCTCGTTCGCCACCCTGGGGAGGGTGGCGAGGGTCCAGACGCACAGCACCGCCAGGTAGACGACGCCGATCCAGGGACGCTCGTACCGCTCCCGCCCGAAGGCGAAGACCAGGACCGCGTAGACCATGGTCAGGATGCGGTAACCGGTCAGCGCCCGCCACAGCGGCTGCTCGACCGACATGCGCACGACGCGCTCGCGCCCGGCCATCTCCCCCACCTCCGTACGCCCCTGACGGGACGTCTCCCCTCCCGGGGCCCCGTGCCCCGGCCCCTCCGCGGACCCGTGTTCCGGGCCCCCGCACCGGCCCCGCGGGACCTACGCCCCGGCCTCCTCGCGGGCGGCGATCTCGGCCCTGACGGCCTCCTTGGCCGCCTTCTCCGCCTCCGCGATCTGCCGCTTGGCCGCGGTCGCGTAGATGTCCACGTACTCCTGGCCGGACAGCTTCATGATCTCGTACATGACCTCGTCGGTCACCGAGCGGAGGATGAAGCGGTCGCCCTCCATGCCCTGGTAGCGGGTGAAGTCCAGCGGCTTGCCGATCCGGATCCCCGGGCGCATCAGCTTGGGGACGACCTTGCCGGGCGGCTGGATCTTCTCGGTGTCGATCATGGCGACCGGGATCACGGGCGCGCCGGTGGCCAGGGCGACCCGCGCCAGGCCGCCGGGCTTGCCCCGGTAGAGGCGCCCGTCCGGCGAACGGGTGCCCTCCGGGTAGATGCCGAAGAGGCCGCCGCCCTCGATGACCTCGATGCCGGCCCTGATGGCGGCCTCGCCGGCGCCCCGGGCGCCCGAACGGTCCACCGGGAGCTGGCCGACGCCCTTGAAGAAGGCGGCGGTGAGCTTGCCCTTCACCCCGGGCGTGGTGAAGTACTCGGCCTTGGCGATGAAGGTGACCTTGCGGTCCAGGACGGCCGGAAGGAAGAAGGAGTCCGAGAACGACAGGTGGTTGCTCGCCAGGATCGCGGGGCCCTTGGCGGGAATGTTCTCCAGGCCCTCCACCCAGGGCCGGAAGGCGAGCTTCAGAGAGCCCCCGATGGAGAACTTCATTGCGCCGTAGATCAACTCGCCATGCCTTCCGTGTGCCGTGGCCATGACTTTATCCCGTACCGGCGCACGCCCCCCGTTACGGCCCTGGTCGGTGTCGGCCCGGTCGCGTACGGTGAAGGTCCTTCCCCAACCTTTCCGTCGCTTCGGCGCACCGAGGGCGCACCCCGGGGCGCACCCGAAGACGGACGCGAAGCCGAGCGAACAGGAGACCCCCGGTGCCGGTCCTTCCCGGAGCCGAGCCGTACCGCCGCGAGGGCGGAGACGTCGGCGTCCTTCTCTGTCACGGATTCACCGGTTCCCCGCAGTCGATGCGCCCGTGGGCCGAGTACCTGGCGGAGCACGGCCTGACGGTGTCGGTGCCGCTGCTGCCGGGGCACGGGACCCGCTGGCAGGACATGCGGCTCACCACCTGGCACGACTGGTACGCCGAGGTGGACCGGGCGCTGCGCGAGCTGCGGGAGCGGTGCGGGACCGTCTTCGTCTTCGGCCTCTCCATGGGCGGCGCGCTGGCGCTGCGGCTCGCCGCCCGGCACGGGGACGCGGTGCGGGGGCTCGTCCTCGTCAACCCGGGCAACAAGGTGCACGGCCTGGCCGCGCACGCGCTGCCGGTCGTCCGGCACCTGGTCCCCACCACGAAGGGCGTCGCCAACGACATCGCCAAGGAGGGCGCGACCGAGGTCGGCTACGACCGGGTGCCGCTGCACGCGGCGCACTCCCTGCGCCGGTTCTTCCGCCTGGTCGACGGGGAGCTGCCGCAGGTCACGCAGCCGCTGGTGCTCCTGCACAGCACGCAGGACCACGTGGTGCCGCCCGCCGACTCGGCCAGGATCCTGAGCCGGGTCTCCTCGACGGACGTCCGGGAGGTCCTGCTGGAACAGAGCTACCACGTGGCGACGTTGGACCATGACGCGGAGCGGATCTTCGACGAGAGCCTGGCCTTCGTCGAGCGTCTCGCCCCGGAGACGGCCGGCGGGAAGGGAAGCAGGAGCGGTGGCTGAGCAGCAGGACGGCGGAGAGCGGGAGCCCCGGCCCGTCGACGAGGAGGCGGCCTGGGCCGCGATCGTCGCCGGGTACGGCGAGGAGCCCGCGGACCCCCCGGGGACGAGACCGTTCCGGACCGTCGAGAACCTGTCCCTGCCGGAGCCGGAGGACGGCGGGAGCGGCGGGCCCGGGAGCGACAAGGGCGACAAGTTCCGGCCCGGCGGCGCCTCCGCCCCGGTGGCGGACGGCGGCCCGGGGACGGGCGGGAGGCCCGCGGCGGACGGGGGCCCGGAGGCCGGGCCCGAAGCGGACGGGGGGTCCGGGCCGGGTCCGGAGGGGCCCGCGCTCGGCAGCTCGATCGTGTTCGCGCCCGGGGTGCGGCCCGCCGGGCCCCGGGACTACTCCCCCGCCGAACCCGACGCCCCGGACGGACCCGGCGACTCCGAGGAGGGCCACTTCGTCCCGCCGGAGCCGCCCCCGCTGCCGGAGGCGGACGCGACGGCCAAGTTCGCCTGGCTCGGCGTGGTCGGCGGCCCGGTGCTGCTGCTCCTGGCCGTCCTGCTCCGGTGGGACATGACCTGGTGGCTGACGACGCTGTGCGTGGGCGGTTTCCTGGGCGGTTTCGCGACCCTGGTCGCGCGCATGAAGCACGACGACGAGGACGACGGCTTCGACGACCCGGGTCGCGGGGCGGTCGTGTAGGGCTCAGCCGGAGGAGGCGGGCACGCGGACCGCCGCGAGCACCGGAAGGTGGTCGGTGGCGGCCCGCAGGTCCGCCGGGTCCGGGTCCGGCGGGACGCCGCAGCCCAGGAACTCGACGCCCGGGGTCGCGAGGACCGCGTCGATGCGCTGGTGCGGATCGCCGGGGGTGGAGGTGAACTCGCCGCCCCACGGGGCGACGGCCCAACCGTCCCGCAGCTCTCCGGTGAGCCGGGTGAAGGCGGGGCCGCCGGGACGCTCGTTGAGGTCGCCGGCGACGAGGACGTGCGGGGTGCCGAGCGCGGCGACCCGGTCGAGGACCATGCCCGCCTGGGCGTACCGCTCGTCCTTCCGCAGGCTCAGGTGACAGCTGATCAGCCCGACCCGGGCCCCGGCGAAGCGGACGACCGCGGTCGCCAGACCCCGGCGGTGCAGCCCCGGGGTGAGCGGCAGCAGGACGTCCTCGGTGCGTTCCACGGTGGCCCGCAGGGAGCAGAGGAGCAGCGGTCCCGCCGCGGTGGCGCCGCCGCTCAGGACGACGAGGTCGCTCCGGGCGGCGAGCCGGGCGGCGTGCTTGCGCCAGCGGAAGAAACGCGGGGCCTCCTGGACGAAGACGACGTCGGGGGCGCAGGCCCGGATCACCCGGACGAGGGCGTCCTCGTCGTCGCGCATCGAGCGGACGTTGTAGCTCAGCACCCGGAGGACGGCCGAACCGTCCTCCTCGGTGCGGGAGTTGGGCAGCTCAGTGATCGCCATGCCGGTCAACGTACGACAACCGCCCGCCGTGCCCCGGGGGGACGCGGCGGGCGGGCGTCGTACGGCCTTCACATGCCTTCGTACGGGTCAGCCCTGGCGGGCCAGGTCCGCCGCGCCGACCAGTCCGGCCTTGTTGCCGAGCCGGGCCGCGAGGACCTGCGCGTGCGGGCGCCACTGACCGCCGATCAGCCAGCGGCGGAAGGACTTGCGGATCGGGTCGAGGACGAGGTCGCCCTCGTCCGAGACGCCGCCGCCGACGATGAACGCCGAGGGGTCGAAGAGCGAGGCCAGGTCGGCGAGACCGGCACCGGCCCAGCGGGCCAGCTCGCGGAAGGAGTCCACGGCGACCGGGTCGCCGGCGCGGGCGGCCTGGCTGACGTGCCGTCCCTCGATGCCCTCGGGGGTGCCGTCGCCGAAGCCCAGCAGGAGTTCGGCGTTCTCCGGGGTGGCCGCGGCGCGCTGCCGGGCGTACCGGACGAGGGCGCGCCCGGAGGCGTACTGCTCCCAGCAGCCCTGGCTGCCGCAGCCGCACAGCAGGCCGTCCGGGACGACCCGGATGTGGCCGAACTCGGCCGCCACGCCGAAGCGTCCGCGGCGCAGCTTGTTGCCGATGATGATGCCGCCGCCGAGGCCGGTGCCGAGGGTGATGCAGATGACGTCCTCGTGGCCCTGGCCCGCGCCGAACCGGTACTCGCCCCAGGCGGCCGCGTTGGCGTCGTTCTCGACCACGACGGGCAGGCCGACGCGCTGCTCGACCTTGTCCTTCAGCGGCTCGTGCCGCCAGTCGATGTTGGGCGCGAAGAGGACGGTCGCCCGCTTGTCGTCCACGTAACCGGCGGCGCCGATGCCCACGGCCTCGATCGGGTGGCCCTTGCCGGCCTCGGAGACCGCCGTGCTGATCGCGTCGACGATGCCTTCGGGGGTCGGCGGGGTGGGCACCTTGTGCGTGTCGAGGATCGTGCCCTCCTCGTCGACCACGCCGGCCGCGATCTTCGTGCCGCCGATGTCGACGCCGATGGTGAGTCCCATGTGTCCCTCAGTTTTCGGTCGAGCCCCGCTAGGGCCCACCGTACCCGAGGGCGGGGCGCGCCCCGGTCAGTCCAGGTCGATGTGCTGCCCGGTCCCCGGGCCCCCGCCGTCCTCGCGGGGAGCCCCGGAATTCCGGGGCGGGGGGTCCGCGGGGGCGGCTGAGCCCCGGGTCCAGCGGCTCTCGTGGCCCTCCACGGCAGAGCGGTAGGCGGCGAGGAGTTCCCCGCCTGCGGCGGCGAGGTGGTCGAAGACCTGCGGGTTGCGCTCGACGACGGGTTCGACGGCGGCCTTCGCCCGGTCGACGAACCGCCGGACGGTCTGCTCGGCCCCGGCCGCGAGGAGCGGGTTCCCGATGCCTTCGGAGACCTTGTCCGCGACGGCCTCGAAGAGCCTGCGGAACTCCTCGGCGGCCGATCCGGGTCCGGCTCCCCGCTCGGCCCGGCGGCGGGCCTTCTCCGCCTCCAGGTCCTCGGCGCACGCCTCGGCCCAGGCGTCGGGATCGCTCATGGGGCACTCCTCGGTCGGCTGGTACTTCGACGGTACACGGGCGCGGGCGGGCGCGGGTGCCGTCGGCGGGCGCGCCTCACGGGGTGCGGGGCCAGAGTCCGGGGTCGGGCGTGAAGCGGACGCGGAGGTACCCGTCCACGAGCCCGGCGCCGGTGACGGAGCAGCGGCGCAGGACGGCGGGCAGGGGGACGTTGCGGCGGAACGGTCCCGCGCCCAGCAGCAGCTCGTCGCCGCGCCGGACGAGGGAGAGCTCCTCCTTGACGGCGCCGGGCAGGGCGAGGTGCCAGACGAGGACGCCGTCCTCCTCCCGCCGGTCCTCGACGTCCCACGCGGGTACGGGCATGGGCGCGGTACCGGTCGCGGCGGGGGCGAGGAGGGCGAGGTCGCCGGCCCCGCGCGGCGTCCGGCCGAGGTGCGGGAGTTCGTGCAGGACGTCGCCGGCGGCGGCGCGCAGCTCCTCCAGGTGCCGGTGCCGTTCGGCGGCCAGTCCGGCGAGCCAGGGGTCCCGGGAGCCGGCGGGCGGCAGCCGGTTGGCGACGACGGCTTCGAGGGGGAGCCGGTGGAGGGCGAGGCCGAGCCGGGCGGTGCGCAGGGCGCGGGTGGCGGCGGGTCCGGGTTCGAGGACGATCCGGACGGTGGTGGCGGGGTCCTCCACGACGGCCTGGACCGCGGCGAGTCCGGCCTCCCAGCGGGCGGTGGTCCCGTACAGCCACTGCGCGGGCATGGGGACCCCGGCGAGCTGGGCGAGCATCGGGCGCAGGGCGCGGGCGGCCTGCCGTTCCGGGGGCAGCAGCCGGCGCAGGTAGCGGCGGAGCTGTTCGGGCAGGGCGAGGGCGGCGAGGGCTTCGGGGAGCGGGGGCAGGTCGACGACGGCGAGGTCGTGGTCGCCCTCGGCGGCCTCGCGGAGGGAGCGGAGCAGGGCGAAGGCGCGGCTGCCGGGGAGTTCGGTGAGTTCGGCGTCCTCGAAGGGCGCGGCGCCGAGCAGGTCGAGGGCGGCGCCGGAACGGGCCTGGAGGGCGAGGAACTCGCGGCGGAAGTCGGCGGCGGGCGCGGGCCGCAGGACGCGGAGGCTCCCCCCGCCCGGAAGCCGCCCGGTCGGGAGCCCTCCGTCCGGGAGGCCGTCGTCCGGAAGGTCCGAGGTCCGGAACTCCACGGGCTCCGCAGGCTCCGCGGATTCCACGGGCTCCACGGCCTCCCCGTGCCCTCCGGGTCCCACGGCCTCCCCGGCGTCTTCGGAGACGAGCAGGACCCGGCGCCCGGCCCGCGCCTCGGCGAGGGCGGTCGCGGCGGCGACGGTGGTGCGCCCGGCGCCGCCGAGGCCGGTGACAAGGATGATCCGCATGCGAAGGACGCTACCGCCCGCCCGGACCGGCGGACGCCGGGGGCCGCGCCCCGCCGTACTCCCCCGCCGCGCGGCCCCTACGCGCCGGTCTCGACGCGCTTCTTCAGGCCGGCCAGGGCACGGTCGATGATGACCTTCTCGGCCTTGCGCTTGATCATGCCGAGCATGGGGATCTTGACGTCGACGGTCAGCTGGTAGGTGACCTCGGTGCGCCTGCCGCCGTCGAGCGGGGCGAGCCGGTAGGAGCCGTCGAGGGAGCGGAGCATCTGGGACCTGACCAGCGTCCAGTCGACCTCGTCGTCACCGGTCCAGGTGTAGGCGAGGGTGTGGTCGTCCTTGATCGCGCCCGCGTCGAGGAGCAGCCGGACCTTCTCCGCGCGGCCGGCGGCGTCCGTCTCCAGGACCTCGGCCTCCTTCACCTCGCCCGTCCACTCGGGGTAGCGGGCGAAGTCGGCGATCACGCCCATGACGTCGGCCGGCGCCGCCTCGATGGTGATGCTCGAGCTGGTGTGTTCGGCCATCGCGGTGGCTCCTCCACTGTGCGGTCCGGCGGAAGTCAGGGGCACAGACGTGCCGACGGAAGGCTATCGCGCCCGGGGCCGGGCCCGGCACGGGAAGAGGCGGGGCCGGGCGGGGTCACCACTCCAGGACGAAGGGCCGGCCGGTCGAGGCGAAGTGGCCGACGTTCACGCACTCGGTGGCGGCGATCCGCATCCGCCGGACCAGCGGCTGGTGGACGTGGCCGAAGAGGGCGTAGCGGGGCCGGGTGCGCCGGATCGCGTCGAGCAGGGCCCGGCTGCCGCGCTCGAAGCGGCGGGCCACCGTGTCGTAGGTCAGCTCGGCCACGTCCGGCGGTATGTGGGAGCAGAGGACGTCGACCTCGCCGAGGGCCTCGACCTTCGCCGCGTACTCCTCGTCGGAGATCTCGTACGGGGTGCGCATCGGGGTGCGCAGGCCGCCGCCGACGAAGCCGAAGACGAGGCCGCCGATCTCGGCCCGCCGCCCGTCGAGGACGGTCGTCCCGGGGCGGGCGAACTCGGGCCAGAGCCGGGGGAGGTCCACGTTCCCGTAGGTGGCGTACGTGGGGGTGGGGAAGGCCGCGAAGAGTTCGGCGTACTGGCGGCGCACGGCGGCCTCGACGGCGGTCTCGCGGTCGACGTCGAGCCCGGCCCAGAGGCGGCGGCCGAACGCGCGCGCCTCGTCGAAGCGGCGGGCGGTGCGCAGCTCGACGATCCGGTCGGCGTTCTCGGTGCCGAACAGGTCGGGGAAGATCCCCCGGGCGTGGTCGGCATAGTCCAGGAAGAGGACCAGGTCCCCCAGGCATATCAGGGCGTCGGCACCCTCTCCCGCCACGGCGAGGTCTGCGGAATTGCCGTGTACGTCACTGACCACGTGGACTCGCATGGACCCACCTTAGGGGGGCGTCCCGCGCAGCGGGCGGGGTCCGGCCGGACCCGGCCCGATCCGGTCAGCCGCACGGCTTCCGGCCGCCCTACCTGCGGTTACTTCCGAGTCGGGAACGCGGTGGATTACTGTGCGCAGAGCACCGTCACGGGTGTGTGACGCAGGGAACATCTGGCCGGGACCCCCTATCGGGAACCATGTACTGGTGGGTAACGTCCGGGCAGTCCAGTCGTGCTCACCCCCACTGAGCACCCGCCCGGACATGGACTACACCGGTGCATCACACAGAGCCGTGGCGCCGGCGCCCGATGAGGAGCAGCAGTCTTGCGCGAGTTCAGCCTTCCGGCCCTGTACGAGGTCCCCACGGACGGCAACCTGACGGATCTCATCCGCCGCAACGCCTCCCAGCACCCAGACGTCGCCGTGATGGGGCGCAAGACCGACGGCGTCTGGACGGACGTCACCGCCACGGAGTTCCTCGCCGAGGTCCGGGGCGCCGCCAAGGGACTGATCGCCGCCGGCGTGGAGCCGGGCGACCGGGTCGCGCTGCTCTCCCGCACGCGGTACGAGTGGGTGCTCCTGGACTTCGCGATCTGGAGCGCGGGCGCGGTGACCGTGCCGGTGTACGAGACCAGCTCGCCGGAGCAGATCCGGTGGATCCTGGGCGACTCGGGCGCGAAGCTCGTCCTGGTGGAGAGCGCGGCCCACGAGGAGGCGGTGGCCTCCGTCCGGGAGTACCTGCCGGAGCTCACGGGCGTGTGGCGGATCGAGGACGACGCCGTCGCGCGGCTCACCGCCGACGGGGCCGGCGTCTCCGACGAACTGCTGGACGGGCGCATGTCGGCGGCGACCGCCGACGACCCGGCGACGATCGTCTACACCTCGGGCACGACGGGCCGTCCCAAGGGCTGCGTCCTGACCCACCGGGCCTTCTTCGCCGAGTGCGGCAACGTGGTGGAGCGGCTGAAGCCCCTCTTCCGCACGGGCGAGTCCTCGGTGCTGCTCTTCCTGCCCGCCGCGCACGTCTTCGGCCGGCTGATCGAGGTGGCCTCGGTGATGGCCCCGATCCGCCTGGGCTGTCTGCCCGACATCAAGACCCTGACGGACGAGCTGGCCTCGTTCCGGCCGACGCTGATCCTGGGCGTGCCCCGGGTCTTCGAGAAGGTCTACAACTCGGCGCGGGCGAAGGCGCAGGCCGACGGCAAGGGCAAGATCTTCGACAGGGCCGCGCACACGGCCATCGCGTACAGCCGGGCGCTGAGCACCCCGCAGGGCCCCTCCTTCGGCCTGCGGCTGAAGCACGGGCTCTTCGACAAGCTGGTGTACGGGAAGCTGCGGGCGGTGCTCGGCGGGCGCGGGGAGTACGCGATCTCGGGCGGCGCGCCGCTGGGCGAGCGGCTCGGCCACTTCTTCCGGGGCATCGGCTTCACGGTCCTGGAGGGCTACGGCCTGACGGAGTCGTGCGCGGCGACCGCGTTCAACCCGTGGGACCGCCCGAAGATCGGCACGGTCGGCCAGCCGCTGCCCGGTTCCGTGGTGCGGATCGCCGACGACGGCGAGGTGCTGCTGCACGGCGAGCACGTCTTCTCGGGGTACTGGAACAACGAGGCGGCGACGGCCGAGGCGCTGGCGGACGGCTGGTTCCACACGGGCGACATCGGCACCCTCGACGAGGACGGCTACCTCGCGATCACCGGCCGGAAGAAGGAGATCCTGGTCACGGCGGGCGGCAAGAACGTCGCCCCGGCGGTCATCGAGGACCGCATCCGGGCGCACGCCCTGGTCGCGGAGTGCATGGTGGTCGGCGACGGGCGCCCGTTCGTGGGCGCGCTCGTCACGATCGACGAGGAGTTCCTCGGCCGCTGGGCCGCCGAGCACGGCAAGCCGGCCGGTTCGACGGCGGCCTCCCTGTGCGAGGACGCGGAGCTCCTGGCGGAGGTCCAGCGGGCGGTCGACGACGGCAACGCGGCGGTCTCCAAGGCGGAGTCGGTCCGCAAGTTCCGCGTCCTGCCCGCCCAGTTCACGGAGGAGGCGGGTCACATCACCCCGTCCCTGAAGCTGAAGCGGAACGTGGTGGCGAAGGACTTCGCGGACGAGATCGAGGCGCTCTACCGGGGCTGAGCCCGGACGCGACGCGGAGGAGGGGCCCGGGGCGAACGTTCGCCCCGGGCCCCTCCTCCGCGTGGTTCGCGCGCTTCTCGTGAGTTCGCGCCCGTCTCAGAGCAGCTCGCGCAGCCGCTCCGCCAGCAGGTCCCAGCGCCACCGCTCCTCGACCCAGGCCCGGCCCCGCTCGCCCATGCGGGCGCGCAGGCCGGGGTCGAGGAGGAGGGTGGTGACGCGGTCGGCGGTGTCCTCGGGGGAGCCGCCCCGGACGACCCAGCCGGTCTCGCCGTCGAGAACGGCGTCGGGGGCGCCCCCGGAGTCGCCCGCGACGACGGGCAGGCCGGTGGCGGACGCCTCCAGGTAGACGATGCCGAGGCCCTCGACGTCCAGACCGCCGCGCCGGGTGCGGCAGGGCATGGCGAAGACGTCGCCGGCGCCGTAGTGGGCGGGCAGCTCCGACCAGGGGACGGCCCCGGTGAACCGTACGGATCCGGCCACGCCCGTCTCGGCGGCGAGACGGCGCAGGTCCTTCTCGTACGGGCCGCCGCCGACGATCAGGAGGACGGCGTCCGGAACCCCGCTCAGGATCCGCGGCAGGGCCCTGATCAGCGTGTCCTGGCCCTTGCGGGGGACGAGCCGGGAGACGCAGACCACGACGGGGCGGTCGCTGAGCCCGAGCCGGGCGCGGACCTCGGCGCCGCCCGAACCGGGGTGGAAGGTCTTCTCGTCCACGCCGGGCGGAAGCTGGACCATCCGGCCGGCGGCGGCGGGCGTGAGGGCCGCCGCGATCCGGGACCGGGTGTACTCGCCGAGGTAGGTGACCGTGTCCGTGCCCTCGCCGATGCGGCGGAGCAGCTGCCGGGAGCCGGGGAGCTGGGCCCAGCCGGCCTCGTGGCCGTGGGTGGTGGCGACCAGGCGCCGGGCGCCCGCCCGCCGCAGGGCCGGGGCCATCAGGCCGAGCGGGGCGGCGGCGCCGAACCACACGGACTCGCAGCCGTGCTCGCGCAGCAGCGCGGTGGCGCGGGCGGTGACC
Organism: Streptomyces sp. NPDC041191; assembly: GCF_055591945.1. Classification (NCBI taxonomy): domain Bacteria; kingdom Bacillati; phylum Actinomycetota; class Actinomycetes; order Kitasatosporales; family Streptomycetaceae; genus Streptomyces; species Streptomyces sp. NPDC041191. The sequence continues at coordinate 335,402 of NZ_JBVIZC010000001.1, forward strand.
CGGGGGGTGGGCAGCAGCATGGTGGTGCGGTCCCGGACGACCGTGAAAGGCTGTTCGGCGTCGAACGCGGCCGTCGCCTCGGCCCCCTCGCGGCCGTGTTTCCAGGTGGAGGCGTAGACCACGACCCGCCGGGGGTCCAGGCGCAGGGCCATGTTGTGCAGGAAGGCCTGGATTCCCCCGGGACGCGGCGGGAAGTCGTTGGTTACGATCAGGGTCTTGTGCATCGGGGCCGACAGTACGCGATCACATCCTCCGCCCGGCACCACCACCCCTCCCGCGCCAGCGGGCCGACAGAACAAGGACGAGACAGTGACGACGGGCGCAGCGGGCAACGGATCACGCGCGGACCTGCGACTTCCCCTCGGGCTCTGGGGCCTCAGCCGGACGCTCCTCCTGCTGGTCGTGTTCAAGGTCGTGGTGATCCCCGGCCCGGACATCACCTTCGACATCGAGGACATCTACCAGGGCTGGTACAACGTCCTGCGGACCGGCACGTACCCGCTGGACGACGTCACCTGGCAGTACCCGCCGGCCGCCGCGTTCGCGGTCCTCTCCCCCGCGCTGCTGCCGTTCCTCGGCTACTCGGCCGCCTTCTTCGTCCTCGCGCTCCTCTGCGACGCGCTGGTCTTCGGCCTGCTGCTCCACACCGGCCGCCGGGCAGGCCGGACGACCCGGGGCGCCTGGTTCTGGCTGGCGGGCGTCCCGCTGCTCGGCCCGATCACCTACGCCCGGTACGACGTGATGGTGACCGCCGTCGCGGTGGCGGGCCTGCTCGCGGCCGGCCGGAGCCCGCGCGTGCTCGGCGCGCTGGCCGGCTTCGGCGCGGTCCTGAAGGTGTGGCCGGTGCTGATCCTCGCGGGCACCCCCAAGGGGCGGGCGACGTTCCGCTCCTGGCCGGCGGCGGTGGGCGCGGCGGCGGCGGTGCTGGCGTTCTGCGTGCTGTGGATGCCGGGGGCGCTGGCCTTCCTCTCCTTCCAGCGGGACCGGGGCACCGAGGTCGAGTCCCTGGGCTCGATGGTCTTCCACGTCGCCCGGCACTTCGGCTGGGAGGGCGAGGCGCGGATGAACTACGGCTCGATCGAGTTCCTCGGGCCGTACGTGTCCACGGTCTCCACGGCCGCGATGGTGCTCACGTTCGCCGCGTTCGGCTGGCTGCTGCTGTGGCGGGTCAGGGCGCGCCGCTTCACCTCGTCGACGGTGGCGGACGCGGCCTTCGTGGCGGTGCTGCTGTTCACGCTGACGAGCCGGGTGCTCTCCCCGCAGTACATGCTGTGGCTGGTCGGCCTGGCGGCGGTGTGCCTGGCCTTCCGGTCGAGCCGGATGGAGCGGCCCGCGCACCTGGTGCTCCTGGCGACGGCGGTGACGCAGTTCGAGTTCCCGGTGTGGTTCTCGCACGTGACGCGGAGCGACCCGCTGGGCATGGCGGTGCTGTTCACGCGGAACGGCCTGCTGATCGCCGCCGCCGCCCTCGCCTGCCGGATCCTGTGGCGGGAGACGGTCACGGAGCCGCGCCCCGCCGGTGTCCCGGCCATCCCCGCGCAGGCGGGCCACCCGGACCGCGAGAGGACCGGGAAGACCCTGACCGGCTCGCGCTGAGGCCGGTCGTCCCCGGCCCTCGGGAAGCCGGGTCCAGGTCTAGTCGAGCTGCTCCTGGACGTACACGCGCCACTCCCGCGTGAAGTCCTCCGGCGTGGTGCCCAGGACCTCGTGGAGCGCCTTCTCCACGGCGCCCTTGCGGCCCGGGTGCGCGCCCACCGCCCGGTAGAAGGCCGTCAGCTTCTCCTCGCTCCAGCGGTCCGCGATCATCCGGCAGGCCAGCCAGCCGCCCTCGTACGCCCGCGCCAGGGCCTCCGCGTCGCCGCCGAAGGCGAAGTCGGCGTCCTCCGGAAGCCGGGCGGGCGGGCCGTCGTCGTGGACCGCGCGGGTCAGCTCGGGGGCGGCCTGGACGGGGGTGCGGTCGGCGTCCCGGTAGGCGATCCAGTCGGCGAAGCCCTCGGAGAGCCAGACCGGGGTCGAGGGGGTGGTGTGGGCCCGGGTGGCGACGTGGACGGTCTCGTGGGTGAGGACGAGCTGCCGGCCGAAGTCGCCGAGGACGCCGTACGCCTCGGGGTTGACGATCACCCGGTCCGCGGGCGCGTCCGTCCCGCCCGCCGTCTCGCCGGTGGTGACGGCCGCTATGCCCCGGTAGGAGCTTCCCGGCTCCCCCAGCAGCTCCCCCATCGCGTTCAGCGAGCCGGGGACGAGGACGACCACGCGGCGGGCCCAGTCCGGGTGCCAGGCCCCCGCGACGGCGGGGACCGCCCGGTCGGCCGCCGCGGCGATCTCCCGGAGCCGGGCCGGTTCCTGGCCGACGCCGAGGACGAGGGAGCGGGCGCCCCGGACGGCGGCGACGTCCCCCTGCTCCCACAGCTGCCGGGGCGTGCCCTTCGCGGGCCGCTCGCCGGTCACGTACCAGCGTCCGTCCCGCTCGGCGAGGTCCAGGACGCGGGCGCCGGTGACGGGCCGCCGGTCGTAGCCCCGGAGCCGGTGGCCGAGCTCCGCACGGACGGTGGCCCGGCCGGGGGCGGCGCGGTCGACGCCGGTGACCCGGTACGACCAGCCCTCCAGCGGCACCGCCGCCAGCCGCCGGTAGAGGACGAGGCCGGCCGGGGCGTACGCGGGGTCGAGGGCGGCTCGGTATCCGGGCTCGTCGCGGTCCAGGAGGGCCCTGGCGTGCCGGTCCAGGAGCGTCTGGATCTCCCGGGCGGCCGTGTCGGTGGGCCCTCCGGTCCTCGCGCAGCCGACCAGGCCCGTCAGGGCGAGCAGGAGGACCGACAGACAGAGAGCTGTCGGCCGTCGCGTTCCGCACCTCTGACCTGCCACGCATCCGATCGTACGATCCGAACGGCCGTCGCGGGGTCCGGCCGGGCGGCACGGCCCCGGACGGGACCCGGCACGGCCCCGGGCGGGACGGGGCCGGGACCCGGCGCGGGACGGGGCCCGTGCGCCCGGCTCAGACCCGGGTCACCGTCGCGTGCGACATCATGCCCACCGGGTCGTAGCGCACCCGCGCGCCCGGGTAGGGAGCGTGGATGACCTGCCCGTTCCCGGCGTAGAGGGCCACGTGGCTGGCGTCGCCCCGGTACGTGACGAGGTCACCGGGCCGTGCCTCCGAGAGGGGGACCCGGCGGCCCGCGTACCGCTGCGCGGCGGAGGTGCGCGGCAGGCCGACGCCGGCCTGCCGGTACGCCCAGACCGTCAGGCCCGAGCAGTCGAAGGCGGAGGGGCCGGTCGCGCCCCACACGTACGGCCTGCCGATCGCGCTGCGGGCGGCGGCCAGCGCGGCGGCGGCCCGGGAGGAGACCGGGCCGGAACCGGCGGGGAGCGGCCCGTCGGCGGGGCCGCTCCCGGCGCTCTCCCCGCCGGGGCCGGTCCCGCGGCCGCCGTCGCGGGAGGCGCGGTCGAGGCCGGCGCGCTCCACGGGGGTGAGGGAGGCGAGCACCCGGCGGGCCTCGGCGAGCTTCCCCTCCACGGCGCGCTTGTGGCGGGCGACCTCGTCCCGGCCGCGCTCCAGCTCGGCGAGGGCCGCGCGGCCCTCGCTCCGCAGCTGCTCCAGGCGGCGCTGTTCCCGCCGGAGGGCGCCGAGCGCGTCGTTCTGGCGGTCGGTGGCCCGGTCGAGGGCGGAGGCCCGTTCGAGGTAGCTGTCCGGGTCGGAGGAGAGCAGCAGGGCGAGGGCGGGGTCCATGCCCCCGGAGCGGTACTGGGCCCCGGCGACCGCGCCGAGGACGCTCCGCATGCGGTTGACCCGCTCCTGGCCCCGGGCGAGGCCGTCCTGGGCCCGGGAGACCGTCCGGCGCAGCGCGTCCGCCTTCTCGTCCGCCCGGTGGTAGGCCTCCGTGGCCCGTTCCGCCTCCGCGAAGAGGCGGTCGACCGCGGCCCGGGCGGTCTCGGTGCCGGCCCCCGGGTCGGCGCTCGCGGGGACGGCCCCGAGGGACGCCGCGGCGGTGGCCGCGGCGGCGGTGAGGACGGTGACCCTGGCGGATCGGCGGTGGGACGCCACGGATCGCGCTCCGTTCGGCTCGATGCGGACTGGCGCGGCAGACAGTAGCCGCTGCCACGACCGCGTCCAACGAGCGCGACGGGCACGCACAGTGACGCCCCGCCGGAGACCACAGGTCACCGGCGGGGCGTGGGGTCGGTTCCGTTCGCGGCGAACCACCCGTTCGGGCGGCATGCCGCGCGGGTCGGCGGGGGATCAGCCGCCGACGCGGACGCCGAACTGGAAGGTGCCCATGTAGTCCATGGACTCGTAGCGGACGTAGGCGCCCGGCTTGGGGGCGTGCAGGATCGTGTTGTTGCCCGCGTAGAGGCCCACGTGCGACAGGCCGTTGAAGAAGACCAGGTCGCCCGGCTGGAGCTGGCTGCGGCCGATCTTCGTGCCGTCGTTCTGCTGGGTGTAGGTGACGCGGCTGATCCGGGCGCCCGCCTGGCGGTAGGCCCACTGGGTCAGGCCGGAGCAGTCGTACGAGCCGGGGCCCTCCTCGCCGGAGGCGTACGGCTTGCCGATCTGGGTGGCGGCGGCGGCGAGCGCCTTGCCGGCGAGGCCGCTCACGTTGCTCACGTCGACCGGGGCGCCGCCGCCGGTCAGGTCGGTGCGCCGGCCGGCGTCGCGGCTGGCCCGCTCCTCCTTCTCCCGCTCCTCCTGCTTCAGCCTGGCCTGCTCGGCCGCCGTGAGGGTGTCGAGGAGCTTGCGGGCCTCGGCGAGCTTGCCCTGGAACTTCTGCTTCTTCTCGCCGAGGGTCTTGCGGACGTCCTCGAGGTCGGCGAGCTTCGCGGTGGCCTCGGCGCGCTGCTGCGCGAGCGTGCGCTGCTTGGCCTGGATCGAGGTGAGCACGTCGGCCTGCTGGGCGCTCAGCTGGTCGATCGCGGACGCCTTGTCGAGATAGGTGTCCGGGTCGGCGGAGAGGAAGAGCTGGAGCGCCGGGTCGATGCCGCCGGAGCGGTACTGGGCGCTGGCGACCGAACCGATCTGGTCGCGCAGGACGTTGAGCTCCTGCTGGCCGCGGGCCACCTTGTCCTGGAGGTCCCCGACCTCCTTCTGCAGCTCGCCGCGGCGCTCGTCGGCCTGGTTGTACTGCTCCGTGGCCTCCTCGGCCTCGTGGTGCAGCTTGTCGACCTTCGACTTGACCTCGTCGATCTTGGGCTTGGCTGGGGCCGCCTGGGCGCCGGACTGGGCGGTGAAGGCGACGGCCGCGGCCGCGGTCACCGTGAGCACGGTCACGCGGGTGCGGCTCGGCTGCTTGGGTCGACGGTGGGACGCCACGAAGGCGAGCTCCTTCTTCCTCAGAGCCGCCCGGCCGGTCAGGGGCGGGCGGTTCCTCCGCCGTCACCCCGGATGGGTGATCAACCGCGCGAAGGTTCGAGCCCTGACCCTAGTGACCAAGTTGTGATCAGTTCAAATCCCGACGGCAAAAATCTCGCCCACCCGGCACTTTGTTCACACCCACCGTACGGGCAGTGAGGGGTACTTGACGGTGCGCCGTCCAGAAACCGGTCATAAGGTCCACGAGTTGACACAGGTCACGAGAGCCGCGAAAGCCGCTTCAGCAACAAGGCGGACGGCACCGGCCGCGCACCCGCCTTCGCCACCCCGTCGGCCACCTCGCGGTCCGTGGAGACCACCACCACCGGCCGGCCGGGCGGCTCCGCCCGCACCAGCTGCCGGATCAACTCGTCCGCCGTGACCCCGGCCTTGGAGAACAGCACCCGCACCCCGCGCGGCGGCGCCAGCAGCACCGGGGCCGCCAGCTCCGCCCCGTCGAAGACACAGGTGACCTCGGCGCCCGAACGGGCCGCGAGGGCCGAGAGCCCGCCGAGCAGCCGCAGCCGCTGCTTCTCCAGCGGCATCGTCGGATAGCCGGTCTTGGTGACGTTGTAGCCGTCGACGACCAGATGGGTCTGCGGCAGCGTCAGGAGCTGGTCGAGCAGGGCCGGGTCGGTCTCGGAGAGCGCCCGCGCCGCGATGTCCTTCGGGGACATCCGCCCCGGCTCCACCGCGTCCACGGTGTCCGCCGGATGCGTCGAGACGGGCGGCAGCGCGAGTTCGCGGCGCAGCCCCTGTGCCGCGTCGAGGACCGTGTCCAGGAGGAGCCGCAGCCGCATGTCCTCCACCGAGCGGCCCTCGCGGGCGCTCCTGCGGCTCGCCTCCAGGGCCGCCTCGACCTCGCCGAGCCTGGCCCTGAGCCGCCGGCTCTCGCTCTCGGCGGCCGACACCCGGGCCGCCGCCTCCGCGCGCGCGGCCTCGATCTCGCCCTGGACCCTGCGCAGCGCCGCCTCGCCGCGCTTGACGTCGCTCAGGGCGCTGCGCAGCTTGCGGTGGTAGGACTCCGCCTCCCTGCGGGCCGCGTCGAGGTCGTGCCTCAACTGCTCGGTCTCGTCCCGGGAGCGGTCCCTGGCCGCGGCGAGTTCCCCGCGCAGCCGCTCCAGTTCGCGCCGGCCCGCCTCGTCGGCCCGCTCGGCGTCGGCCCGCTCGGCCTCCTCGCCCGCGGCGGCGACCAGCTTGACCCAGCCGGGCGGGCGCAGCACGTAGGCGGCCGCCGCCACGTCGACGGGGTCGGCCGCCGCCGGCGGGGTGCCGCTCTCCAGGGCTCCGGTCAGCTCGGGCTGGTCCTGCCGGAACCGTTCGCCGATCCGCTGCCGGAAGACCGGGTCGCCCTCCAGGGCCGCCGCCATCGCGTTGCCGGCGAACTTGGCCCGCCGGCTCGCGGTGAACCGGGCGTACTGCCGCAGGGGCGCGGGCAGCTCCGTGACGGTCAGTCCGCCGAAGGCGTCCGCGACCAGCGCGACGACCTTCCGCCGCACGGCCTCCGGCAGTGGGTGGTCGAGCGTCTCGGCAGCGTCACCTGCCGCGCCGGCCGGCTCTCCACCGTGCGCGGGCTGCTCCACGATCCGTCACCCCTATGTCGTCCGCGCCGTCCTTCAGGAAGCGGCGCCCGGCCTGTCCACCAGTTCGATCCGGTCCACCGCGTTGCACCAGCGGCAGCGGACCGACTCGATGGTCTCACTGACCACCTGCCGCTCCTCGACCGTCGGTTCTCCGGCGAGGTCCAGATGGACGTACTCGACCACCTTGGACGAGCGGGTCACGTCGAAGCGGGTGAGGTTGCCGCAGAGCGTGCAGCGCCAGCGGGTCTCGGCGGTCGGCAGGGGAACCGTCGTCATCGTGCCGTCCTTCTTCCTGTTGCGGGATACCAGGTGCGGGAGCCGCGGTGCGCCGTCGAACTGCGGTCGTACTGTCCGCCACACTACGGCCTCGCGGGAAGGCCGGAACACGGCGAGGCACTCTGTCCCCTTCGCCCCCGGTACGCGATGATCTGTCCGTGATCGAATGGCGAAGCGCGGCCCGCGGCGTCCTGCGGGGCGTCCGCGGCGGTCCCGTGGTGACGTACGGGCTGATCGCCGCCTGCTGCCTCCTCTTCGCGATCGGCCCGGTCTCCGGGCTCCACCCGGCGCACGGCACGGGCGACGCCCTCCTCGCCGCCCAGGGCTCCCACTTCCGCCGCTGGGGCGTCGTCCCCGCCGAGCTGGTGAGCGGCGATCCGCGCGCCCTGCTCACCCCGCTCACCGCGCTCTTCGTCCACGGCGGCTGGCTCCACCTCCTGGGGAACATGCTCTTCCTCCACGTCTTCGGCGCGATGGCCGAGGAGCGCATGGGGTCGGTCGAGTACGCCCTCTTCTACCTGGGGACCGGCTGCCTCGCCCTCGTCGGCTACGCGATGGCGCACGCGGACAGCGAGCAGACCCTGGTGGGGGCGTCGGGGGCGATCTCCGGTGTGCTCGGGGCCTTCCTCTTCCTCTTCCCGCGCTCGCGGGTCACCAGCCTCTTCCCCTTCCTCTTCTTCCTGCCGCTGCGCTTCCCCGCGTGGATCGTGCTGGTCTTCTGGTTCGCGCTCCAGTGGCTGGCCGCGCGGACGGCGGGGGCCGGTCCCGGCGTCGCGTACCTGGCCCATGTGGTGGGCTTCTCGCTCGGCTTCCTCTACGCCTGGGTGCGCCACCGGGGTGGGGATAGAGTGAAGGCCACAGCCGCGGCCACCGAGGGAGAAAGCCAGCCGTGATCAGCGCGATCGTGCTCATCAAGACCAGCGTGGACCGCATCCCCGAGATCGCCGAGTCGATCGCGGCGCTCGACAGCGTCAGCGAGGTCTTCTCGGTGACCGGCACGTACGACCTGATCGCCATGGTCCGGGTGCCCCGCCACGACGACCTGGCGGACGTGATCCCCGGCAGCATCAGCAAGATCCCGGGCGTCGAGGCGACGGACACGCACGTCGCGTTCCGCACGTACTCGCAGCACGACCTGGAGGCGGCCTTCGCCATCGGCCTGGAGTCCTGAGGCGCTTCACGGCGGCAGACGGAGGGGGCCTCCCGGGCGGGAGGCCCCCTTCACCCGTACGAGTGAGTACTCAGCCGCGGTCCGGGACGCAACGGCCGTCCTCGGTGCGGTACTTCCACCGGGCGCCGTCCCGGACCAGCTCCTTCACGGCGCCGACGAACCGCTCCACGTGCTCGTCGGGGGTGCCGGCGCCGAAGCTGACCCGTACGGCGTTGAGGGACCTCTCCCCCGGCGCCGCCTCGGGGGCGCCGCACTCGCCCGGGTCCCGCGGGTCGCCGCCGAGCAGGGTGCGGACCAGCGGGTGGGCGCAGAAGAGGCCGTCGCGGACGCCGATGCCGTACTCGGCGGAGAGGGCGGCGGCGAAGTGGGAGCTGTTCCAGCCCTCCACGACGAAGGAGATGACGCCGACGCGCGGGGCGTCGTCGCCGAAGAGCGAGAGGACCCTGACCTCGGGGACCTCCGCCAGGCCCGCGCGGACCCGGGCGACCAGGCGGTTCTCGCGCTCGACGAGGGCGTCGAAGCCGGCCTCGTCGAGCGCCTTGCAGGCGGAGGCGATCGCGAGGACGCCGATGACGTTCGGGGAACCGGCCTCGTGGCGGGCCGCGGTGGTGTGCCACTCCACGTCCACGCCGCCGTCGGCCCGGCGCGTCACCGTGCGGGAGGCGCCGCCGCCCGCGAGGTAGGGCTCGGCGTCCTGGAGCCAGTCGGCGCGGCCGGCGAGGACGCCGGAGCCGAAGGGCGCGTACAGCTTGTGCCCGGAGAAGGCGACCCAGTCCACGTCGAGGTCCGCCACGGAGACCGGGTGGTGGGGCGCGAGCTGGGCGGCGTCGAGCACGATCCGGGCGCCGTGCGCGTGGGCGGCGGCGGCCAGCTCCCGCACCGGCCACAGCTCGCCGGTGACGTTGGAGGCGCCGGTGACGCAGACCAGGGCGGGGCCGTGGGGGTCCCGTTCCGCGAGGGCGCGCTCCAGGGTCCCGACGGCCTGCTCGGGGGTGCGCGGCGCGTCGAGGTACGTCACCCGGGCGTCGCCCCAGGGCAGGAGCGAGGCGTGGTGCTCGGTCTCGAAGACGAAGACCTGGCAGCCGGCGGGGAGGGCGGCGGCGAGCAGGTTGAGCGAGTCGGTGGTGGAGCGGGTGAAGACGACCTGGTCGCCGGGGCGGCAGCCGAGGAACTCCGCCACGGTGGCGCGGCTGTTCTCGAAGAGGTCGGTGGAGAGCTGGGAGAGGTAACCGGCGCCGCGGTGGACGCTGCCGTAGTACGGGGCGTACGCGGCGACGTCGTCCCAGACCCGCTGGAGGGCCGGGGCGCTGGCCGCGTAGTCGAGCGCCGCGTAGGTCACCTCGCCGCCGGTGACGAGCGGGACGGTGACGTCCCGGCCGAGGACGGGCAGCGGGGCGGGGCGGCAGGGACCGGCGGACTCGGTGGCGGCGGGCCCGGTGACGGCGGAATCTGCGGCGGACTCGACGACGGTGGCAGCGTGCGGGCGTGCGGACATGGCGGTATCTCCCGGCGGGCGGTGCGGAACGGCTTCGGTGGATCCCGTACGCGGCCGGACACGGCGGGGCACGGGGGACGCCTCGGAGGACACGGGGGTACGCGGAAGGGACCCTGTTCCGAGGGTGAAGAAGGGGCGGACTCGCCCTATCGCATTCGCTTGCTCACGGAAAAAACTCCTCGGTGACCAGGACCCCTGGTGTTCGAGGGATCCGCGCTTGCCGCAGACCTCGCTGCCTGCGGCCTGGTCATCACCCGGGGCACCCCGCCACGGAAGGAGGGTTGCCGGACAGCGAGCCGGGGCCAAAACGCTGTCACTCGTGACCTGGAGAGCATCCTGCCACATGATCGCCGCGGCGCAAGACCCCGGTCCGCATGGTGGACCGGGGCCGTACGGCGCGGGGGCTACGCGTTGCTGGCGGCGATCCAGCGCTCCAGGGCCCGCCGGGCGGCACCGGAGTCGATCGCCTCGGCGGCCTTCTCCATGCCCGCGCGGATCCGCTCCGCGAGGGTGCCCTCCCCCGGTTCGAGCGCCGTCAGCGCCGCCGCCGAGTTGAGCAGCACCGCGTCCCGCACCGGCCCGGTCTCCCCGGCGAGCAGCCGGCGGGCCACGTCGGCGTTGTAGGAGGCGTCGGCGCCGCGCAGCGCCTCCACCGGCACGAGGTCGATGCCGACGTCACGGGGGTCGAAGGTCTCCTCCCGCACCGCGCCGTCCCGGACCACCCAGACCCGCGAGGTGGCGGTGGTGGTCAGCTCGTCGAGCCCGTCGTCACCGCGGAAGACGAGCGCGGAGGAGCCGCGCCCGGCGAGCACCCCGGCGACGATGGGGGCCATCCGGGGGTCCGCCACCCCGGTCGCCTGGGCCCGCACCCGGGCCGGGTTGGTGAGCGGACCGAGGAAGTTGAAGACGGTGCGGATGCCGAGTTCCCTGCGGGCCGTCGCGACGTGGCGCAGCGCCGGATGGAACCTCACGGCGAAGCAGAAGGTGACGCCGGCCTCCTCGGCGACCTCGGCGACCCGCTTCGGGGCCAGGTCCAGGTTGACGCCGAGCTTCTCCAGGACGTCGGAGGCCCCGGAGGCGGAGGAGGCCGCGCGGTTGCCGTGCTTGACGACCTTGGCCCCCGTTCCGGCGACCACGATCGCGGACATGGTGGAGATGTTGACGGTCTTGGCGCCGTCGCCGCCGGTGCCCACGATGTCGACGGTGGCGCCGGGCACCTCGATGGTGTGGGCGTGCTCGTACATCGTCCGGACGAGGCCGGTGATCTCCTCGACGGTCTCGCCCTTGGCGCGCAGGGCCACGACGAACCCGGCGATCTGCGCGTCGGTGGCCTCGCCGCGCAGGATCCGGTCCATGGCCCAGGCGGTGTCCTCGGCGCTCTGGTCGCGGCCGCTCAGCAGGCCGTCCAGGACGACGGGCCAGGAGCGGCCCGCCGTGGTGGGTCCTCCAGCGGGGGTCACAGCGCCCATGGCAGCTCCCGGTCATCATCGCGTGACGGATACGGGCCCACCCTATCGACCCCCGGGGACGGCGAAGAGCCCCGTCCGGCGTGTGGACGGGGCTCTTGCCGTGGCGACTTCAGGGCGTCGGGAGCGTCAGGTGATCAGTGGTGGCCGTGGCCGCTCTGGATCTCCTTGTACTCCTCGACGGTGGGCTTGGGGATCTGGCTGTCCCCGCCGTAGTAGCCCCTGTTGAGCTTGATCCGCAGCTTCTCCATGCGGCCGATCTTCCGCTCCACGCCGTTCTCGTCCACGGCCGGCGGCAGTGCCGCGGGCTCGTACTGCTCGTGCGCCGTGAGGCGGTGCAGCTCGCCCTGGCTGAGCGGCTCGTGGATCTCGACGAACTCACCGTGCGGCAGGCGCTTGATGATGCCCGACTCGCGGCCGTGCAGCACCTTGTCCCGGTCCCGGCGCTGGAGGCCGAGGCAGATCCGCTTGGTGACGATGAACGCGATGACCGGGCCGACGAAGAAGAAGATCCGCACGAACCAGGTGATCGAGTTGATCGACAGGTGGAAGTGGGTCGCCCAGAGGTCGTTTCCACCGCCCACGAGCATGATCATGTACGCGGTGATCCAGGCGACGCCGAAACCGGTGCGCGTCGGAGCGTTGCGCGGGCGCTGCGCGATGTGGTGCTCGCGCTTGTCGCCCGTGATCCAGGACTCGATGAACGGGTAGACCGCGATCGCGCCGAGCACCGCCGGGAAGATCGCCAGCGGGATCATCACGCCCAGGACGAGCGTGTGGCCCCAGAGGTTGATCTCCCAGCCCGGCATGACGCGGATCAGGCCCTCGGCGAAGCCCATGTACCAGTCGGGCTGGGCGCCGGTGGACACCTGGTCCGGACGGTACGGGCCGAGCGCCCAGATCGGGTTGATCGAGGCGATCGCCGCGATGACCGCGATGACGCCGAAGACCAGGAAGAAGAAGCCTCCGGCCTTCGCCATGTACACGGGCAGCAGCGGCATGCCGACGACGTTCTTGTTCGTGCGGCCGGGACCCTCGAACTGCGTGTGCTTGTGGACGAACACCAGGATGAGGTGGGCGACCACGAGGCCCAGCATGATGCCGGGCAGCAGCAGGATGTGCGCCGAGTAGAACCGGGCGACGAAGTCGCCGCCGGGGAACTCCCCGCCGAACAGGAACATCGAGAGGTACGTGCCGACGACCGGCACGGACAGGATCGCGCCCTGCATGAAGCGGACACCGGTGCCGGAGAGCAGGTCGTCCGGGAGCGAGTAGCCGGTGAAGCCGGTGAACATGCCCAGGAAGAACAGCAGGAAGCCGAACAGCCAGTTGATCTCGCGCGGCTTGCGGAACGCGCCGGTGAAGAACACGCGCATCATGTGCACGAACATGCCGGCGAGGAAGATCAGCGCCGCCCAGTGGTGGATCTGCCGGATCAGCAGGCCACCGCGCACCTCGAACGAGATGTGCATGGTCGAGTTGAACGCCTCGGACATCAGCTGTCCCTGGAGCGGGACGTACGGTCCGGCGTACTCCACCTCGTTCATCGACGGGTGGAAGAACATCGTCAGGTAGACGCCCGTCAGGATGATGATGAGGAAGCTGTAGAGGCAGATCTCGCCCAGCATGAAGGACCAGTGGTCCGGGAAGATCTTCCGCATGTTGGCCTTGGCCAGCGTGTAGATCCCCAGGCGTCCGTCGGCCCAGTCGGCGACCCGCTCACCCGCGGGCGCCTTCTTTTCGGTATCGGTCACGGTGCTCATCCGCGCTCCCAGAAGGCAGGGCCGACGGGCTCGTCGAAGTCGCCGAGCGCCTCCAGGAAGCCCTTGTCGTTCACGCCGATCCGCAGCTGCGGAAGGGCGTGACCGGCCGGGCCGAAGATGACGCGGGCGCCGTCGGAGAGGTCGAAGGTGGACTGGTGGCACGGGCAGAGGACGTGGTGCGTCTGCTGCTCGTACAGGGAGATCGGGCAGCCCACGTGGGTGCAGATCTTCGAGAAGGCGACGATGCCCTCGTGCGACCACTCGAGCTCGCGCTTGTCCTTGATGTCGTCCGGCTGGATCCGGACGATCATCAGGGCGGCCTTGGCGATCTCGGTCTGGAAGTGGTGGTCGTGCTCCGAGAGGCCCTCCGGCATCGCGAAGGTCAGCGAACCGACCGCGACGTCCTCGGGACGCAGCGGCTCGTGCGTGTTCATGTTGATGAGCTGCTTGCCCTTGGCCCACAGGGTGGTCCGGAGCTTCTTCTCGGGCAGCGGGCCCATGTCGCGCAGCAGCACGATGCTGGAGAGCGGCATGAGCGCCAGCGCGCCGAACATCGTGTTGCGGATGAGCTTGCGGCGGCCCATGCCGGACTCGGCGGCACCGGCCGCGAAGTCCGCCATGACCTTCGCCTTGACCTCGGGCGACGCCTCGATCGGGTGCCGCTCGTCCGCCACCTCGACGTCGGACATCAGGGTGCGGGCCCAGTGGACCGCGCCCGCGCCGATGAAGAAGAGGGAGGCGCCGAGGGTCAGGCCCAGGGAAAAGTTGAGCGCGGACACCCGGCCGAAGGGCCAGATGTACACGATCTTGTCGACCGGGAAGATCACGTACGAGGCGATGAAGCCGATCGTGGCCAGCATCGACAGCGTGAACATGAAGGCGACCGCGCGCTCGGACCGGCGGGCGGCCCGCTCGTCGATGTCCTGGATGCGGGGCTTGTGGGGCGGGAGGCCCGGGTCGGCGAACGGGTCGTCGGCGACCTTCACCGCGCCGTGCGCGGTGTCCTGCACTGCCGGCAGGTTCTCTTCTGGAATCTCTTGGCTACTCATGACTTCTTGGCCTTAGCGGTGTGGGCCGCGACCCAGATGGCAACTGCGATGAGCGCACCCAGACCGAAGATCCAGGCGAACAGGCCCTCGCTGACGGGACCGAGTCCACCGAGGGAGAGACCGCCCGGGTTGTCGGCCTCGTCGCTGTTGACGGCCTGGACGTACGCGATGATGTCCTTCTTCTCCTTCTCCGGCATGGTCGTGTCGGGGAAGGAGGGCATGTTCTGCGGGCCGGTCTGCATGGCCTCGTAGAGGTGCTTCGGGCTCACGCCTTCGAGGCTCGGGGCGTACTTGCCGTGGGTCAGCGCGCCGCCCTCCCCGGTGAAGTTGTGGCACTGGGCACAGTTGGTGCGGAACAGTTCGCCGCCCCGGCCCTTGTCGGCGCCCGCGGGGTTGTACTGCTGCTCGGTCGGCGTGATCGGGCCGGCTCCGAGGGAGGCCACGTACGCCGCGAGCCGGTCGATCTCGGCCTGCGTGTAGATGACCTTCTTCTTCGGGACCTGGGCGCCCGGCTGCTGGGCCGGCATGCGGCCCGTGCCGACCTGGAAGTCCACGGAGGCCGAGCCCACGCCGACGAGGGAGGGGCCGTCAGTGGTGCCCTGACCGCCGGTTCCGTGGCAGCTGGCGCAGCCGACGGAGTAGAGCTTCTTCCCCTCCTCGATGGCGAGGGACTGGGCGGTCTCGTCGGCCTTCGCCGTGCCCGCGGGCGCGAACGCGGCGTACAGCCCCCCCGTGGCCGCCAGCGCGAGAAGTAGGACGACGACCGCCGCCAGCGGATGGCGTCGTCGTGCGGAGAGCTTTTTCACGGATTACCCCGGTGTCAGGATCTTCTGCGTCGGTGCTTGCTGGATGTCTCGGTCCGCCGTGGTGGCGGATCCGATTACTTGATCATGTAGATCGTGGCGAAGAGGCCGATCCAGACGACATCGACGAAGTGCCAGTAGTAGGACACGACGATGGCGGCGGTTGCCTGCTCGTGGGTGAACCTCTTGGCGGCGTACGTCCGGCCCAGGACCAGCAGGAAGGCGATGAGACCGCCTGTCACGTGCAGGCCGTGGAAGCCGGTGGTCAGGTAGAACACCGAGCCGTACGGGTCCGACGAGAGGGAGAGCCCCTCGTGCTTGACCAGCTCGGTGTACTCGAAGACCTGTCCGCCGATGAAGATCGCACCCATCACGAACGTGATGATGAACCACGTCCGGAGCTTCTTCACATCGCCCCGCTCGGCGGCGAAGACGCCGAGCTGACAGGTGAGGGAGGAGAGCACCAGGATCGTGGTGTTGGTCGCCGAGAACGGGAAGTTCAGCGCCGAGGCCTTTTCTGCCCAGAACTCGGCACCCGTCACCGATCGCAGGGTGAAGTACATCGCGAAGAGGGCCGCGAAGAACATCAGCTCGGAGCTCAACCAGATGATGGTTCCGACGCTGGTGAGGTTCGGTCGATTGACCGACGGGTGCGCGTGCCCTGTTTCTACTGTCGTTACTGTCGCCACGACCGACATTATGTCGGTCGCTTATCCCGCCCTCACTCCGGGGGGTGCCGTTCGGAGTGTCAGAGGGGTGTGTCCAGCCCGAACGGCCCAGTGGAGGGGGCGGGAACCACCCTTCGAACGGTCGGCGAACGGGTGTTGACGGGCAGTGGAGCGGAGTAGCATCCGCCGCATCGGTCGACGACCGTCCCACGGACTTCCCCACGGAGGAACGATGCAGTCGAGTGCCACGGTCCTGGTCTACAGCGACGACGCGAACACCCGCGCGCAGGTCCGGCTGGCGGCCGGGCGCAGGCCCGCGGCCGACGTCCCCCCGGTCGAGTTCGTGGAGTGCGCCACGCTGCCCGCCCTCCTCGCCCGCCTGGACGAGGGCGGCGTCGACGCCTGCGTCCTGGACGGCGAGGCCGCCCCGGCCGGCGGCATGGGCGTCTGCCGGCAGATCAAGGACGAGGTCTTCCACTGCCCGCCCGTCCTGCTCCTCATCGGACGCCCCCAGGACGCCTGGCTGGCCACCTGGAGCCGCGCGGACGCCGCGGTCACCCTCCCGGTGGAACCCGTCGAACTCGCCGCCTCCCTCGCCGCCCTGCTGCGCGCCCGGCTCCCGGTCGGCGCGTGAGCTGATCAGAGCGAGGGCCGCAGGCGGGCCTTCTGGGTGGAGACCACCGGTTCCCCGGCGGTCTCCACCAGCGCGCTGCCCTGGCGCCACTTGTCCCACGTCAGGTTCCAGTCGCCGAACCCGTTGCCGAAGGGCTCCATCGTGTCGCCGTCGCTGTTGACGGTCCTGACGACGTCGCCGGGGCGCACGTTCTCGAAGAACCAGGCCGCGTTCCCGGTCGACATGCCGACACAGCCGTGGCTGACGTTCGCCACGCCCTGCGAGCCGACCGACCACGGCGCGGCGTGCACGTATTCGCCGCTCCAGGTCACCCGGGTGGCGTAGTACACGGGCAGGTCGTACGACTCCGAGCTGCCCTCGGAGATCCCGACGGTGGTGCCGCGCATCCGGACGTAGTACTCCTTGCCGAGCACCACCTTGGTGCCGTTGCGGGTGGAGAAGCCGGGCTTGCCGGTGGTCACCGGAATGGTGTTGATCACTTCTCCGTTGCGCTTCACCGTCATGTGGTGCGACCCGGCGTCCGCGATCGCCTCGACCCGGTCGCCGATGGTGAGCTTCAGCGGCGCGGAGGCGCCGCCGTAGAGCTTGTCGCCGATCTTGAGGCCGTCCAGGTTGCCGCTGACCGTGACGCGCGCGCCGGCGGGCCAGTACTCCTTCGGGCGGAAGTGCAGCTTCTTGTCGTCCACCCAGTACCAGGAGCCCTCGACGGAGGGCGTGGAGCGGACCTTGAGGGCCCGTTCGACGACCGCCCGGGAGGCCCTGTCCTTGACGGGGAGGCTGAGGTCGGCGGTGATGGGCTGCCCGACGCCGTACGTGCCCGCCTCCGGCCCGAAGTCGGCGGTCAGGGCCCGTTCGGCCGGGGCCGTCTCGAACGTGAACGTACGGACGCCCGGGGCGCCCTCCCCGTCCTCCGTGGCCACCCGGACCGTGTAACGGGTGCCGGCCGCCAGGGAGGCCGTGGAGCGCCAGCGCCGTCCGTCCGCCGTGAGCTCGCCCGCCAGGTGGCGTCCGGCGGCGTCGAGGGCGGTGACGTCGGCGATCCGGTCCCCGTCGCCCTTGGCGGTGATCTCCAGGGGCTTCTCGGGGTCGGCCCTGGTCCCGTCGGCGGGGGCGCTGACGGTGAGCGGACCGGCCCCGTCGTACGCCTTCGGCGTCGGCGGGCGGTCGTTCCGGGCCGTGCACGCGGTGACGGCCACGGCCAGCAGGGCACAGCTCACAACAATCCGGATGCGCGGCGTGTCGTTCATGGACTCACCGTAAGAACAATCCCCGGGCCGGGCGCGCCGAGTGCTGCAAAAGAGGGGCCCGGGCGCTTCGGTGACGAAGCGCCCGGGCCCCTCGGTGTGCTCCGGTGCGGAGCGGGATACCGCTACTGGTTCTGGTTCTCGCCGCGGTAGAACTCGAAGACCCAGCCGAAGAGGCCGACCAGGATCAGCGGGGCGGAGAAGTACAGCAGCCACCAGCCCATCGCGATGGCGAGGAAGGCGAACGCGCCGCCGATGGCCAGCGAGAGCGGCTGCCAGCTGTGCGGGGCGAAGAAGCCCACCTCACCGGCCTCGTCCGCGACGTCGGCCTCCTTGTCGTCCTGCGCCATCGCGTCGACACGCTTGGCCGTGAAGGCCAGGTAGTAGCCGATCATGAGGGCCAGGCCGAACGCCAGGAACAGCGCCGTCGTGCCGGCGGGCTCCTTGGACCAGACGCCGTAGAGGATCGCCATGCCGAGGATGAAGACGCTCAGCCAGATGAACATCTTGCCCTGGATCTTCACTTGCCGGCCTCCTTGCTGCCCGTGAGGGCCTCGGCCTCGTGCGGCTTGTTCTCGAGCTGGTCGAGAGCGGCGATCTCAGGGTGGTGCAGGTCGAACGCCGGGGATTCGGAGCGGATCCGCGGCAGGGTGAGGAAGTTGTGCCGCGGCGGCGGGCAGGACGTCGCCCATTCGAGCGAACGGCCGTAGCCCCACGGGTCGTCGACCTCGATCTTCTTGCCGTACTTGGCGGTCTTCCAGACGTTGTAGAAGAACGGCAGGATCGACAGGCCCAGCAGGAAGGAGGAGATCGTCGAGATCGTGTTCAGGGCGGTGAAGCCGTCGGCGTCGAGGTAGTCCGCGTAACGGCGGGGCATGCCCTCGGCACCGAGCCAGTGCTGCACCAGGAAGGTGCCGTGGAAGCCCACGAACAGCGTCCAGAACGTGATCTTGCCCAGGCGCTCGTCCAGCATCTTGCCGGTGAACTTCGGCCACCAGAAGTGGAAGCCGGAGAACATCGCGAAGACCACGGTGCCGAAGATGACGTAGTGGAAGTGCGCCACGACGAAGTACGAGTCGGAGACGTGGAAGTCCATCGGGGGCGAGGCCAGGATGACGCCGGTCAGACCACCGAAGGTGAAGGTGATCAGGAAGCCGACGGCCCAGAGCATCGGGGTCTCGAAGGACAGCGAGCCCTTCCACATCGTTCCGATCCAGTTGAAGAACTTCACGCCGGTCGGTACGGCGATGAGGAACGTCATGAAGGAGAAGAACGGGAGGAGCACGCCACCGGTGACGTACATGTGGTGCGCCCACACGGTCACGGACAGGCCGGCGATCGCGATGGTCGCGGCCACCAGGCCGATGTAGCCGAACATCGGCTTGCGGCTGAAGACCGGGATGACCTCGGAGATGATGCCGAAGAACGGCAGGGCGATGATGTACACCTCTGGGTGTCCGAAGAACCAGAAGAGGTGTTGCCACAGCAACGCGCCGCCGTTGGCCGCGTCGAAGACGTGGGCACCGAACTTCCGGTCCGCCTCCAGGGCGAACAGCGCGGCCGCCAGGACCGGGAAGGCGAGCAGGACCAGGACACCGGTCAGCAGCACGTTCCAGGTGAAGATCGGCATGCGGAACATCGTCATGCCCGGAGCGCGCATGCAGATGATCGTGGTGATGAAGTTGACCGAACCGAGGATCGTGCCGAAGCCGGAGAAGGCCAGACCCATGATCCACATGTCGGCGCCGACGCCCGGCGAGCGGACGGCGTCCGACAGCGGGGAGTAGGCGAACCAGCCGAAGTCGGCCGCACCCTGCGGGGTGAGGAAGCCGGCCACCGCGATGATCGACCCGAAGAGGTACAGCCAGTAGGCGAACATGTTCAGCCGCGGGAACGCCACGTCGGGCGCGCCGATCTGCAGCGGCATGATCCAGTTCGCGAAACCGGCGAACAGCGGCGTCGCGAACATCAGCAGCATGATCGTGCCGTGCATCGTGAACGCCTGGTTGAACTGCTCGTTCGACATGATCTGCGTACCCGGACGGGCCAGCTCGGCGCGCATGAAGAGCGCCATGAGTCCGCCGATGCAGAAGAAGACGAACGACGTGACCAGGTAGAGCGTGCCGATCGTCTTGTGGTCCGTGGTGGTCAGCCACTTGACCACGACATTGCCGGGCTGCTTGCGGCGTGCCGGAACCTCGTTCTCGTAAGGCTCCTCAGCCGCGGCCGCACCCTGGGGTTCGTTGAGGATGCTCACAGTTGCTTCTTCTCCGCGTTCCTGGCCGGGGCCGTCTGGTCGATGCCCGACGGGATGTAGCCGGTCTGCCCCTTCTCCGCCAGCTCCTTCAGGTGCTGCTGGTAGCGCTCCGGGGAGACCACCTTGACGTTGAAGAGCATCCGGGAGTGGTCGACACCGCACAGCTCGGCGCACTTGCCGAGGAACGTGCCTTCCTGCGTCGGAGTGACCTCGAAGGCGTTCGGGTGCCCCGGGATGACGTCCTGCTTCATCAGGAAGGGCACCACCCAGAAGGAGTGGATGACGTCGCGGGAGGTCAGGACGAACCGGACCTTCTCACCCTTCGGCAGCCACAGGGTCGGACCCGGGTTGCCGGTCTGCGGGTTGCGGTCGCCCGGGATGCCCGCGTCGTAGACGCCGCCGGCGTTGTCCGGGAACTGGTTCTTGTACCGCTCCGGCACCGTCTCCAGGTTCTTGTCCGTCTTGGCGTCGCCCTTCACTCCGGGCACGTTCTCGACGTAGTTGAAGCCCCAGCTCCACTGGTAGCCGACCACGTTGATGGTGTGGGCCGGCTTCGGGGAGAGCTCGAGGAGCTTCGACTCGTCGCGCGCGGTGAAGTAGAAGAGCACCGAGACGATGATGAGGGGAGTGACCGTGTACAGCGCCTCGATGGGCATGTTGTAACGGGTCTGCGGAGGTACCTCGACCTTGGTCCGGCTGCGCCGGTGGAAGATGGTGGCCC
Organism: Streptomyces sp. NPDC041191; assembly: GCF_055591945.1. NCBI lineage: Bacteria > Bacillati > Actinomycetota > Actinomycetes > Kitasatosporales > Streptomycetaceae > Streptomyces > Streptomyces sp. NPDC041191. Next base: position 355,873 of record NZ_JBVIZC010000001.1, read on the forward strand.
AGAGGATCAGGCCCCACACCAGGATGCCGGTGACGAGTGCGGCCGCCCACGAACCCTGCCACAGGGAGAGGATACGAGGCGCCTCTTCCGTGACCGGGGTGGGCATACCAAGGCGGGGGAAGTCTTCCCAGTTGTACGAGCAGCCGGTGGCTGTCGCCAGGATCAGGCCCGCAGTCAGCACCTGCGGCAGCTTCCGCCGCATCGGGCGCCGCGACGAGCGGTCGGAGCCGTTGGGACTCACGTAGCGCCTTCCCGAGAGTCTCGGCCCGCGTTGGTCGGCCACGGCCGTCCGTCTCGCTGGTCGGTCGCCGCCCCGTGCCGCGGGCAGGGGTTTGGATGTTTATGCGGACCAAACCCTACTGGACGCTATTTGGGGTCGCGCGGGGAGGGTGCCCAACGCGCCGTCCGACTCCCCGAAGGGGTGGAGTCCGGGGTTCCGGAGGGGGGTCCGGCTCACCCGTTCGGCGCCCTGGGGCCGGGGCGGGCGGGGGTTCTGACGGGAGTTCACGGGAACGGCCGCGGGGGGGGGCGGGCGACACGCCGGGCACGGGCCGGGGCGAGCCGGGCGGGGCGGAGGCCGGGACCGGGACCGGGACCGGGCCAGGTGGGGGGCCGGGGCCGGAGCGGGGCCGGACGGGGCCGGGGCCCCCGCACGCTCTACCGTGGGCGGATGCCGTACTTCGACGCCGCGTCCGCCGCTCCGCTGCACCCCGTCGCCCGCCAGGCGCTGCTCGCCTCCCTGGACGAGGGCTGGGCCGATCCGGCCCGGCTGTACCGGGAGGGGCGGCGGGCCAGGCTGCTGCTCGACGCGGCGCGGGAGGCCGCGGCGGAGGTCGTGGGCTGTCGTCCGGACGAGCTCGTGTTCACTCCTTCGGGGACGCGCGCGGTTCACGCGGGAATCTCCGGCGCGCTCGCGGGCCGTCGGCGTGTCGGGAACCGGCTCGTGGTGTCGGCGGTCGAACACTCCTCCGTCCTGCACGCGGCCGAAACACACGCGGCGGCGGGCGGGACGGTGACGGAGGTGCCGGTGGACCGGTCCGGGGCGGTGGACGCGGCGGGCTTCGCGGCGGCCCTGGACGGGGGAACGGCCCTGGCGTGCCTCCAGTCCGCCAACCACGAGGTGGGGACCGCGCAGCCGGTGGCGGAGGTGGCCGGGGCCTGCCGGGCGGCGGGCGTACCGCTCCTCGTGGACGCGGCCCAGTCGCTCGCCTGGGGCCCGGTGGAGGACGGCTGGTCGCTGCTCGCGGCGAGCGCCCACAAGTGGGGCGGTCCGGCGGGGGTGGGGCTGCTGGCCGTGCGGAAGGGGGTGCGGTTCGCTCCGCGGGGACCGGCGGACGAGAGGGAGTCGGGCCGGGCGCCGGGCTTCGAGAACCTGCCGGCGATCGTGGCGGCGGCGGCCTCGCTGCGGGCGGTCCGGGCGGAGGCGGCGGCCGAGGGGGCGCGGCTGCGGGGCCTCGTGGACCGCCTCCGGGCGCGGGTGCCGGAGCTGGTGCCGGACGTGGAGGTGGTGGGCGACCCGGTGCGGCGCCTCCCCCACCTGGTCACCTTCTCCTGTCTCTACGCCGACGGGGAGACGCTGCTGCACGAGCTGGACCGGGCGGGTTTCTCCGTCTCGTCCGGTTCCTCGTGCACGAGTTCGACGCTGACGCCCAGCCATGTGCTGCGGGCGATGGGGGTGCTGAGCGAGGGGAACGTCCGGGTCTCCCTGCCGCCCGGCACGGCGGAGGAGGACGTGGACCGCTTCCTCGACGTGCTGCCGGGAGTGGTGGCGGAGGTGCGGGCGCGCCTGGGCGCCCCGGACGCGCGGGCCGCCGCCCCCGCGGCCGGCCCCGCCGCGCCGGTTGTGGACGCGCGCGGCCGGCGCTGCCCGGTCCCGGTGATCGAACTGGCGAAGGCGATCGGCGACGTCCCGGTCGGCGGCACGGTGACGGTCCTCTCGGACGACGAGGCGGCCCGGCTGGACATCCCGGCGTGGTGCGAGATGCGGGGGCAGGAGTACGTGGAGGAGAGAGGCGCGCCGGGGGGCGGCAGCGCGTACGTGGTGCGCCGGCTGGCGTGAGGCCGCCCCTGTACGGGACCCCCGCGCGGGCCGGGCGGGGGTCCCGTACGGGTCAGACCAGGTGCGACCGGACCTCGGCCGCCGCGTCCTCGCCGTACGCCTTGGTGAAGCGCTCCATGAAGTGGGCGCGCAGCAGGGTGTACTCCTGGGTGCCCAGGGTCTCGATGACCAGGGTGGCCAGCATGCAGCCGACCTGCGCGGCGCGCTCCAGGCCGACGCCCCAGGTCAGGCCGGTGAGGAAGCCGGCGCGGAAGGCGTCGCCGACGCCGGTCGGGTCGACCTTGGCCGTCTCCTCCGGGCAGCCGACCTCGATCGGGTCCCCGCCGGCGCGCTCGATGCGCACGCCCCGCGAGCCCAGGGTGGTGACGCGGTGGCCGACGCGGGAGAGGATCTCCTCGTCGGTCCAGCCCGTCTTGGACTCGATGAGGCCCTTCTCGTACTCGTTGGAGAAGAGGTAGGTGGCGCCGTCGAGGAGGGTGCGGATCTCCTGCCCGTCCATGCGCGCGATCTGCTGCGAGAAGTCGGCGGCGAAGGGGATCGACCGGGCCCGGCACTCCTCGGTGTGGCGGAGCATCGCCTCGGGGTCGTCGGCGCCGATCAGGACCAGGTCGAGCCCGCCCACCCGGTCGGCGACGGCCTTGAGCTCGATCAGCCGGGCCTCGCTCATCGCGCCCGTGTAGAAGGAGCCGATCTGGTTGTGGTCCCGGTCCGTGGTGCAGACGAAGCGGGCGGTGTGCAGGACCTCGGAGATCCGCACCGACTCGGTGTCGACGCCGTGCCGGTCGAGCCAGGCCCGGTACTCGTCGAAGTCGAAGCCCGCGGCGCCCACCAGGAGCGGGCGGCTGCCGAGCTGGCCCATGCCGAAGCAGATGTTGGCGGCGACGCCTCCCCGGCGCACGTCCAGGTTGTCCACGAGGAAGGAGAGGGACACCGTGTGGAGCTGGTCGGCCACGAGCTGGTCGGCGAACCGTCCCGGGAAGGTCATGAGGTGGTCGGTGGCGATGGAGCCGGTGACTGCGATACGCACGGCGGGGCGCTCCTGCGGGAAGGCGGTAATGACAGTTCACGCTACCCGTTGCCGCTCCCCCTGCCGAACAGACGAAACTACCCCAGAGTAGGTCTTTTCCCCGGGGGCGCGAGGTGCGTACGGTGCGCCCATGAGTCTCTTTCCCGCTCCTGGTGAGCGATACGAGTCCGAGTCGAGCCTCGCCCGGCTGTGCGGCGACGGCGCGCGGATGGCGCCCCACTGGGTGACGCCGGCCGCCCCCGCCCCCGCCCCGGTCTCCCCCGCGCTGATCGTCGGGGTCGACGTGCCGGCCGCGTCGGCCCGGCTGATCGACGCCACCGCCGAGTACGGCGCCTGACGGAACCGTACGGGCGCCCGCCCCGTCCCACCCCCGTCCTCCACGAGGAGGACGGGGGCCGAAGGAGCGATGCCGTGAGCGGTACGGAGAACGGTCGGAGGCGGCGGACCCTGCTGACCGCCTCGGTGGCGGCGGGCGTGCTGCTCGCCGGGGGCGGCGGGGTGTACCTCGCCACCGCGGCGTCCGGCGACGGCGGTACGGACGGCGCGAGCCGGGCCGCCCCGGCCGGATCGCCCCCGTCGACGCGCCCGGGGAGCGGTGGCGGCGGCACGGGCGGCGCCCCGGGGATCGCGCCCGGCGAACCCGATCCCGGCGGTCGCGCCGGGATCGTCTACCGGGCCGAGGTCCCGCTCCCCCGGGGTCCCGCCTCGGCCGCCGTCCACCGGCCCGGGGGCACGGTCACCCCGGCGGAGGTGGCCGTGCTGGCCGAGGCGCTGGGCGTCACGGGCCGCCCCGTGGCGGAGGGGGACGTCTGGACGATCCGTCCCGGGAAGGACGATTCGGGACCGCGCCTCGACGTGTCCCGGAAGGCCCCGGGGGACTGGACGTACTCCTGGTACGACGGCGGTCCGGTCGGCGACACCTGCCTCAAGGGCAAGGCGTGTCCGCCGCCGGGAGGGGCGAAGCCCCCGCGCGGCGGCTCGCCGGTGAGCGAGGCGGCGGCGAGGGCCGCGGCCGCCCCCGTCCTGAAGGCGCTGGGCCAGGACGACGCGAAGGTGACCGCCGGCCGGGTGACGAACGGGTCCGTACGGGTGGTCGACGCCGATCCGGTGGTGGGCGGGCTCCCGACCCACGGCTGGTCGACGGAGCTGCGGGTCGGACCGGACGGCCTGCCGGTCTCCGGGAGCGGGACGCTCAAGGAGCCGGTCGCGGGCGCCGCGTACCCCGTGCTGGGCGCGGAGAAGGCGCTCGCCGCGCTGAACGAGGAGGCGGGGAGGGGCACGGGCCCGGCCGGCACCGGCGGTTGCGGTCCGGGCGCCCCGGCGGAGGACGGGGCCGGGAAGCCGGACGCCGGGCTCCCCGGTTCCGGGAAGCCGACGGGCGGGGTCCCCGGTTCCGGGAAGCCGACGGGCGGAACCGTTCCGTCCTGCCCGCCGGCCGGAGGGCCGGCCGCGCCGGTCGAGGTGCCGGTGACGGGCGCGGTGTTCGGGCTGGCCGCGCAGGACGCGGACGGCGAGCGGCAGCTCGTACCGGCGTGGCTGTTCACGGCGGACCCGGTGGACGCGGCGCCGTACACGGTGGCGCGGGCGGCGGTGGAACTCCCCCGGCCGGCACCGTCGGCGACGGTCCCGTCGTCGCCCGGCGAGGACACGGCGGTGCCCCGGCGCATCCAGTCGTACCGGACGGAGGACGGCGGACGGAAGCTGGCGGTCACCTTCTGGGGCGGGGTGTGCAGCACGTACGCGGTCACGGCGGAGGAGGACGCGGAGCGGGTCGCCGTCCGGATGGAGGAGGCCCCGGTCGATCCCGGCCGGGTGTGCGTCCTCACGGCGGTGGAGGTCACCAGGACGGTGACCCTGGACGCCCCGCTCGGCTCCCGGCCGGTGGTGGACGCGGCGAGCGGCGGGGCGGTGCCGCGCCGCTGACGTCCCCCGCGCACGCCGGAGGGCGGCGGCCCGGGAGGAAGTCCCGGGCCGCCGCCCTCCGGTGCGTACGGACTAGCTGAACGAGTCGCCGCAGGCGCAGGAGCCCGTGGCGTTCGGGTTGTCGATGGTGAAGCCCTGCTTCTCGATGGTGTCGACGAAGTCGATGGAGGCGCCGCCCAGGTACGGGGCGCTCATGCGGTCGGTGACGACCTTGACGCCGTCGAAGTCCTTCACGACGTCGCCGTCGAGCGAGCGCTCGTCGAAGAAGAGCTGGTAACGCAGGCCGGAGCAGCCGCCGGGCTGAACGGCGACGCGCAGGGCCAGGTCGTCACGGCCTTCCTGGTCGAGGAGGGCCTTCACCTTGGCCGCGGCGGCGTCGGACAGGAGGATGCCGTCGCTGACAGTGGTCTTCTCGTCCGATACGGACATCTGCTTCTCTCCCGGTGTGTACGGAGACTGCTTGCCGCCGGTTGCAACCGGCGGTGCCCCGGATTCATTCCGGGTCGAGTGTGTCTTCCTCCTTCATGCTCGCACACCGCGCGCCGGGCACGGGGGCGGCGAATTCGTCACATGGACACTATGGCCGTCGTCAAGGTGACGTGAAGAGGCTATGATAGATAGCGTCATTTAGACGAAAAGGTTCCCCGAAGAAAGGGTGCGTGACGTGACCACGGCCCAAACCCGTCATGAGCTCGACGTCCAGCCGACGCCGCTCGCCCTGCTCCTGCTCGGCCGCGAGGCCGACCCGAAGAGCGAGCGCGGCGTCGAGTGTCCGGGCGACCTGCCGTCGCCCTCCGACCCGGACCTCGTGGAGCGCGCCCGCGCCGCCAAGGAGAAGCTCGGGGACAAGGTCTTCGTGCTCGGCCACCACTACCAGCGCGACGAGGTCATCCAGTTCGCCGACGTCACCGGCGACTCCTTCAAGCTCGCGCGCGACGCGGCGGCCAGGCCGGAGGCGGAGTACATCGTCTTCTGCGGCGTCCACTTCATGGCGGAGTCGGCGGACATCCTGACCGGCGACGACCAGAAGGTCGTCCTGCCCGACCTCGCGGCCGGCTGCTCGATGGCCGACATGGCCACCGCGGAGCAGGTCGCCGAGTGCTGGGACGTGCTGACCGAGGCCGGCGTCGCCGAGCAGGTCGTACCCGTCTCGTACATGAACTCCTCGGCCGACATCAAGGCGTTCACCGGCAAGCACGGGGGCACCATCTGCACCTCGTCCAACGCGGAGCGGGCCCTGAACTGGGCGTTCGAGCAGGGGGAGCCCGGCACGACCAAGGTGCTCTTCCTGCCGGACCAGCACCTGGGCCGCAACACCGCCGTCCGCGACATGGGCATGTCCCTGGACGACTGCGTGCTCTACAACCCGCACAAGCCGAACGGCGGGCTCACCGTCGAGGAGCTGCGCGCCGCGAGGATGATCCTGTGGCGGGGTCACTGCTCGGTGCACGGCCGCTTCTCGCTGGACTCGGTCGACGACGTGCGCGAGCGCATCCCGGGCGTGAACGTCCTCGTCCACCCCGAGTGCCGGCACGAGGTCGTCGCCGCCGCGGACTACGTGGGCTCGACCGAGTACATCATCAACACCCTGGAGGCGGCCCCGGCCGGTTCCAAGTGGGCCATCGGCACGGAGCTGAACCTGGTCCGGCGGCTGGCGAACCGATTCGCCGACCAGGGCAAGGAGATCGTCTTCCTCGACAAGACGGTCTGCTTCTGCTCGACCATGAACCGCATTGACCTGCCGCACCTGGTGTGGGCCCTGGAGTCGCTGGCCGAGGGCAAGCTCGTCAACCGGATCCAGGTCGACCAGGAGACGGAGAGCTTCGCGAAGCTGGCCCTGGAGCGGATGCTGGCGCTGCCGTAACGATTCTCCGTCCGGGCGACCGGAAGGCCGGAGAACGCGGAGGTCCCGCCACCCCGAGGGGTGGCGGGACCTCCGCGCGACATCCGTGCCGAAGGAGCCGGTCCGGCCGGATCAGTTCGGGATGAGACCGTCGTCGGAGAGCATCGCCCGGACCTCTTCGAGCCGCGCGTCCGGGGCCGGGAGGATCAGCTCCGAGGGCTCCAGGGCGTCGTCCGGGAGCGGCTCGCCGAGCCGCCGGACGGCGTCGAGGAGGGCGCCGAGCGTCCGCCGGAAGCCGTCCGCGTCGCCGCTCTCCATCTCCGCGAGCAGTTCGTCGTCGAGCCGGTTCAGTTCGGCGACGTGGCTGTCGGCCAGCTTCCGCTGGCCCTCCCCCATGATCCGTACGATCATGACGCGTCCTGTTCTCCCGAGGGGCCGCCGGGAACCGCCGGCCGTTCTCCCGCTTCTGCTTCTACTTCTCGAAGCGCGGGTGGGACTGGTTCTGGTGCCGCGGCGCCGCCGTGCCGTCGCCGCCCTCGATCGCCTGCTGCTGCGCCGACGGTCCGCCGGCCAGCTCGGCCTTCATCCGCTGGAGCTCCAGCTCGACGTCCGTACCGCCGGACAGCCGGTCCAGCTCCGCCTGGATGTCGTCCTTCGCGAGCCCGGACTGGTCGTCCAGGGCGCCGGAGGCGAGCAGTTCGTCGATCGCTCCGGCCCGCGCCTGGAGCTGGGCGGTCTTGTCCTCGGCCCGCTGGATCGCCAGGCCGACGTCGCTCATCTCCTCCGAGATGCCGGAGAACGACTCCGCGATCCGGGTCTGGGCCTGGGCCGCCGTGTAGGTCGCCTTGATCGTCTCCTTCTTGGTGCGGAAGGCGTCGACCTTGGCCTGGAGACGCTGCGCGGCGAGGGTGAGCTTCTCCTCCTCGCCCTGGAGCGTCCGGTGCTGCACCTCCAGGTCACCGACCTGCTGCTGGAGCGCGGCCCGCCGGGACAGCGCCTCGCGCGCCAGGTCCTCGCGACCGAGCGCCAGCGCCTTGCGGCCCTGGTCCTCCAGCTTGGCGGACTGGCCCTGCAGCTGGTTCAGCTGGAGTTCGAGCCGCTTGCGGGAGGTGGCGACGTCGGCGACGCCCCGCCGCACCTTCTGGAGCAGCTCCAACTGCTTCTGGTAGGAGTAGTCGAGCGTCTCGCGAGGGTCCTCGGCCCGGTCAAGGGCCTTGTTCGCCTTCGCGCGGAAGATCATCCCCATACGCTTCATGACACCGCTCATGGGCTTCGCGCGCCCCCTTCTGACGGACTCGGCCGACTCTTCCAACAAGGTCCACAGTACGGGCCCCGACTCCATTACCGCACTGTCCGGAGCGGGATGCGCTCCTCCCCAAGGACGACTGCGCGCGGCGCTCCCTCCCGCGCAGGGAGTAGACGGCTCCCGGGGAGACCCGCACCCGTCCCCGCCCCGTACCGTCCAGGACGCGGTCCGTTAGCGGATCGTTCCCGACCGGCATGGGGTTCATGCCCCCCACCCCGTACCCTTGGGTTTTGTGTTCCGTAGCCGTTCGAAGGAAGAGAAGGCCCCCACCGGCAAGGTGACGGCGGACCTCTCCACCCCGCAGCCCCGCGACCCCCAGGCCCCCAAGGGCCGCCCGACCCCGAAGCGGAGCGAGGCGCAGTCCCAGCGCCGTCGCGCCGCGACGGTGCCGACCGACCGCAAGGAGGCCGCCAAGCGCCAGCGCGAGGCACGCCGCTCGGACCTGGCCCGTCAGCGCGAGGCGCTGGCCAGTGGCGACGAGCGTTATCTGCCGGCCCGCGACAAGGGTCCGGTCCGCCGCTTCGTGCGCGACTTCGTGGACTCGCGGTTCGCGATCGCCGAGTACTTCCTGCCGATGGCCGTGGTGATCCTCGTGCTCTCGCTGTTCGGCAACGCCAACCGGGGGCTGCAGAACATCTCCCTGCTCCTCTGGCTCGGCGTGATCGTCCTGATCGTCATCGACTCGATCGGCATCTGGCTCCGGCTGCGGAAGCAGCTCAACGAGCGGTTCCCGAACGAGCCGAAGCGCGGGGCCGTGGCCTACGGCCTGATGCGCACGCTCCAGATGCGCCGACTGCGGCTGCCGAAGCCGCAGGTCAAGCGCGGGGAGCGGCCCTGAGCGCCGACGGTCCGGAAGTCGGCGGTCCCGTGCCCGGCACAGCGACACCGGGGACGGGCGGCTCCGTCCTGCCCGTCGTCACGCACTGGCCCGCCGGGACCGGCGGGCTGCGCGACACCATCCGCCAGGAGATCGTCGCCCGCCAGCTCGACGAGCAGATAACCGGCCGGTACCCCGTGGGGCAGCGGCTGCGGATCCTCGACGCGGGGATGGGGCAGGGCGTACAGGCCCTGCGCCTGGCGCGGGCCGGGCACACGGTGACCGGCCTGGAGGCCGATCCCGAGTCGCTGAAGGCGGCCCGCGAGTCGCTGTCGACCGAGCCCGCCGGCATCCGCGAGCGGGTCCGGCTGGTCGAGGGCGACGGACGCGAGACCGGGGTGCACTTCCTGCCCGGCAGCTTCGACGTGGTCCTCTGCCACGGCGTGCTCATGTACGCGGACGAGCCGGACGCGCTGCTCGCGGGTCTGGCCCGGATGCTGGCCCCCGGGGGCCTGCTCTCCCTGGTGGTGCGGAACGCCGACGCCCTCGCCATGCGGCCGGGGCTCGCCGGGGACTGGACGGGGGCGCTCGCGGGCTTCGACTCGGACGTCTACACCGACGACGACGGCGTGAAGGTGCGGGCCGACCGGCTGGACGCGCTGACCTCGACGCTCTCGGGGATCGCGGCGCCGCTGCACGCCTGGTACGGGGTGCGGGTCTTCACCGACGGCGTCCCGGCCGGGGTGGGCCTGCCGGCCGCCGACGAACTGGACCGGCTGTTCGCCGCCGAGGAGCGGGCCGGCCGCACGGACCCGTACCGGCGGATCGCGGCGCTGCTGCACCTGTGCGGGGTGCGGGGCTAGAGCGTGTGCCGTCCGCCCCCGGGCGGACGGCAGTCGCGGGGCCGTGGCCCCGGTTCCGCGCCCGGAGGTGCCGCGCCGTCTCCGGGGCCCCTGATCGGGTGCGCTCGCCGGGCCCGGGGACGGGAGGGAACGGATACTCCGGACATGGACGTATCCCGTGCCCACGCCCGTGTCCGCGCCCGCCGCCGCCTCCTCCCGCTGGCCGCCGGGGCCTGTGCCGCCGCGCTCGTCGGGGCCTGCTCCGCCCCCGGGGACGCCCCCGCGCCGGAACGGCTCGCCCGGGCGGCGGCGCCACTCGCCGCCAACGGGCTCCAGGACGACTACCGGGCCGTCATCAAGGACGTCCTGCCGTCCGTCGTGCAGATCGACGCGTCGGACAGCCTCGGCTCCGGGGTCGTCTACGACAGCAAGGGGCACGTCGTCACCAACGCGCACGTGGTCGGCCGGGAGAAGAGCTTCAAGGTCACGGCGGCCACCGGCGGGCAGCCGGTGACGGCGCGGCTCGTCGCCTCGTACCCGGAGCAGGACCTCGCGGTGATCCGGCTGAGCACCGTGCCCCAGGGGCTGAAGGCGGCCAGGTTCGGCGACTCCTCGACGGTGGACATGGGGCAGATCGTGCTCGCCATGGGTTCTCCGCTGGGACTGTCCGGCAGCGTGACCCAGGGCATCGTCTCGGCCACCGGCCGGACGGTCAGCGAGGGGCAGGCCGGCGGCGGCACGGGCGCGACCATCGCGAACATGATCCAGACGTCGGCCGCGATCAACCCCGGGAACAGCGGGGGCGCCCTGGTGAACCTCGACAGCGAGGTCATCGGCATCCCGACCCTCGCGGCGTCCGACCCGGAGCTGGGCGGCGGCGCGGCGCCCGGCATCGGCTTCGCGATCCCGGCCTCGACGGTGCGGACGATCGCGGACCAGATCATCAAGGACGGCAGGGTGACGGACTCGGGCCGGGCGGCCCTGAACATCACCGGCCGTACGGTCCTGAGCGACGACTACGAGCCGGCGGGCGTGGCGGTGGTGGAGGCCCCCGCGAACGGGGCGGCCGGCAGGGCGGGCCTGAAGCCGGGCGACGTGATCACGCGGCTCGGCGACGACGAGATCACGACCATCACCTCCCTGGCGGAGGCCCTGGCCTCGCGGAAGCCGGGCGAGAAGGTGACGGCGACGTACGTGCGGGGCACGGAGACGAAGAAGACCGAGGTCACGCTGGGCGAGACGTAACCGGTCCGGGCGGGGGCGCGGGGACCGGCCCGGACGGGGCACGGGAATCCGCTCCGGAAGGGGCGCGAGGCCCTGCCCCGGAAAGGGGCGCGGACTCTCCGGTCCGGAAGGGACGCGGGGCTCCGGCCCCGCGCCCCGGTCACCGGACCGGACCGGACCGTTCCTAGCCCTCCGCGTCCAGGGGCATCGGGCCGTAGACCTTCGTGCCGTCCTCCGAGAGGGTCACCTGCTCGGCGCCGCCGCCCAGGAGGTCACGCCAGTGCTCTCCGATCCAGCTCTCCGCGTCGCCCTGGGTGGTGAACTCCTCGGGAGTCACCACCGGCTCGACCTCCGTGCCGTCGGCCTTCTCGAACCGCCACGTCCATGCCATGCAAGCCTCCTGGAGCTCACCGGATGATCGGTTTCCTGCCCGCAGCGTAGCCGGGCGCGCACGCCTCGCGGTGGCGCGGGAGGATCTGAGGGTGGAACTGACTCTGCTCGGCACCGGCGCCCCGCGCGGGCTGCCTCGCCCCGACTGCCCCTGCGCCGTGTGCGCGCTCTCCCGGGGCCCGCGCGCGCGGGCCGCGACCGCGCTGCTCGTGGACGGGGCCCTGCTGCTCGATCTCACCCCGGGGGCCGCGCTCGCCGCCGCCCGGTCGGGCCGTTCGCTCGTGGGCGTCCGGCAGGTGCTGCTCACGCACCCGCACGACGGGCCGCCCGTGGAGCTGCCGCCGGGGCTTCCGACGGCCGGGCGGGTGCCGGACGGGCGGGAGCTGGCGCTCATCAGTGGGCACCGGGTCCGGGCGGTGTCGATGGACTCGCCCGGGACCGGGTACGAGGTGACCTCGGCGGACGGCGAGCGGCTGCTCTACCTGCCGCCGGGCGGGGCTCCGGCGGGGCTCCCGGAGGACCACCGGACGCCGTACGACCTGGTGGTGGCCGACGTGACGGGCCGTCCGGACGCGCTGGCCCGGCTGCGGGCGACCGGGGCCGTGGGCCCGGCCACCGACGTGGTCGCGGCGCACCTGGACCACGACGCGCCGGCGGGCGCCGAGCTGGACCGGCGGCTCGCGGCGGCGGGCGCGCGGGCGGTGCCGGACGGGACGACGCTGTACGTGGGCGAGTACCACGAGGTGCCGGACGCGCCGCGGCGGACCCTGGTGACCGGCGGGGCCCGGTCGGGGAAGTCGGTGGAGGCCGAGCGGCGCCTGGAGACCTTCCCCGAGGTGGTGTACGTGGCGACCGGTGGCGGCCGGGAGGGCGACCAGGAGTGGGCGGAGCGGGTGGGCCTGCACCGGGAGCGGCGGCCCGCCTCGTGGCGCACCGTCGAGACCTGCGACCTGGTGCCCCTGCTCGCGGAGGACGGTCCGGCGCTCCTGGTCGACTGCCTGTCGCTGTGGCTGACGGACGCCATGGACCGGGTGGGCGCCTGGGACGACGGGGAGTGGGAGGCCCGGGGGCGGAAGGCGCTGCGGGAGCGGACGGCGGAGCTGGTGGCGGCGGTGCGGGCGACGCGCCGCACGGTCGTGGCGGTGACGAACGAGACCGGGTCGGGCGTGGTGCCCGCGACGGCGGCGGGGCGGCGGTTCCGGGACGAGCTCGGCCGGCTGAACGCGGCCTTCGCGGACGAGTGCGAGCAGGTGCTGCTCGTGGTCGCGGGGCAGGCGCTCGTCCTGCGCGGGTAGGGTGCGAACACCTGTGGACCTCGCTGATTGTCACAAGGCGGAACCGTGAACCTGGACGACTTCTCCGATCTGATCGAGCGCCCCGACGGGGGGATACGGCGGGACGCCGAGGAGCGCCGGGAGCGGCTCGTCGTACCGCCGGGAGCACTCGGCCGGCTGGACGAGCTGGGCGAGTGGCTGTCCGCCGCGCAGGCGTCGGCCGTGGTGCGGACGATCCGGCAGCCGAAGGCGGTCCTGTTCGCGGGCGACCACGGGGTGGCCTCGCTCGGCGTGTCGGGCCGCGCGGCCGGTACCGCGCACGAGCTGGTGCGGGCGGTCCTGGACGGGGCGAGCCCGGTGGCCGTGCTCGCCCGTTCCCTGGAGGTGCCGGTGCGGGTCGTGGACGCCGGTCTGGACTGCGACCCCGGGCTGCTGCCCGCCGAGGTGGTGCGGCACCGGATCAGGCGCGGCAGCGGCCGGATCGACGTGGAGGACGCGCTGACGGCGGAGGAGGCCGGGGCGGCGGTCCGGCTCGGTGTCGCGATCGCGGACGAGGAGGCGGACTCGGGCACCGACCTGGTGGTGCTCGGGGACCTGAGCGTCGGCGGGACGACCCCGGCGTGCACCCTGATCGCGGCGCTGTGCGGGACGGACGCCTCGGTGGTGACCGGCCGGGGCGGCGCCGGGATCGACGACCTGGCGTGGATGCGCAAGTGCGCGGCGATCCGGGACGCGCTGCGGCGGGCCCGGCCGGTCCTCGGCGACCAGCTGGAGCTGCTCGCGGCGGTGGGCGGCGCGGACCTGGCGGCGATGACGGGTTTCCTGCTCCAGGCGTCGGTGCGGCGGATGCCGGTGATCCTGGACGGGGTGGTGGGCGCGGCCTGCGCGCTCGTGGCGCAGCGGGCGGCCTTCCGGGCCCCGGACTGGTGGCTGGCGGGTCAGGTGAGCGGCGAGCCGGCGCAGGCGAAGGCGCTGGACCGGATGGCGCTCAACCCGCTGCTCGACCACGGCGTCCATGTGGGTGAGGGAACCGGGGCGCTGCTCGCGCTTCCCCTGGTCCGGGCCGCGGCGGCGTTCGCCGCGGAGCTGCCCGAGCGTCCGGACCCGTCCTCCCCGGACGGCGGGGACGGCGGGGACGGCGTACCGGAAACGCCGGGGGCCTGACGGGGACGCGACGGACCCACATCGGCTCCGGACGGCCGCACGCGACGCGTGTGCGGCCGTCTTCGGCGTCGCCGCGCGGCAAGCGGTGCCCCATATGATCATGTTTCATGGGAGAGGTCCGCTTGGCCACCGAAGGAGCGCCCCGGGGCACCACCGCCCGTTCCCGGCGCGGCGCCGCGTTCGCCGTCTGGTACCTGCGCGTCGTCACGTTCGTCGATTTCCTGGGTGCCGTCTGGGTCTCGTTCGGGCAGGACCTGCGCCGGCACAACGTGGACGACCACTTCACCCCGTACCTGCTCACGGCGGGCTTCGCGTCGGGGCTGTTCACCTTCTTCCTGGCGGTCACCATGCGCCGCCGCAAGCGGGCCGCGTGGATCCTGAACCTGGTGCTCGGCGGGATCTTCCTGCTGCTCTTCGCGCTGGTGATGCTCTTCCCCGAGGTCCGGGGGCACGCCCAGAACTGGGTCTCGCTGGGGCTGACCGCCGCCTTCGTCGCCGCGCTGCTCCTCGGCCGCCGGGAGTTCTACGCGAAGGGCGACCGCTCCAACCCGCTCCTCGCGACGGCCGTGGCGGCGGGCGGGCTGCTCGTCACCTCGCTGCTCGCCGCCGTCCTGGTCACCGTCACCGACACCTCCCCGGCCCCCTCCACCTTCCCGGAGCGCTGGCGGTACGGCGTGACGCGGCTGATCACCCTCGCCTCGGACGACACGCGCTCCACCGGGATCTCCACCCCGGGCTGGGTGGACGTCACCATCAACGTCCTGTCCACGCTGCTGCTGGTCGCGGTGCTCTACGCCGCCTTCCGCTCCCGCCGGGCCGTCGATCCGCTGACCGAGGAGGACGAGGAGCGGCTGCGGGCCCTGCTGGACCGGTACGGGGATCGCGACTCGCTCGGCTACTTCGCCCTGCGCCGCGAGAAGAGCGTGGTGTGGTCCCCGAGCCGGAAGGCGGCCGTCGTCTACCGGGTGGTCGGCGGGGTGTCGCTGGCCTCCGGCGACCCGATCGGGGATCCCGAGGCGTGGCCCGGCGCCATCGGGCCGTGGCTCGCCGAGGCCCGTGAGCACGGCTGGGTCCCGGCGGTGATGGGCGCGGGCGAGGAGGCCGGGACGGTCTACGCCCGGCACGGCCTGGACGCCCTGGAGCTGGGTGACGAGGCGATCGTGGAGACCGGCGAGTTCACCCTGGAGGGCCGGGCCATGCGGACGGTCCGGCAGGCGTACAACCGGGTGAGGCGGGCCGGGTACGAAGTCCGCGTCCGGCGCCACGAGGACATTCCCGCCGAGGAGATGGCCGCGCTGGTGCGCAGGGCGGACGACTGGCGGGACGGGGCGACGGAGCGGGGCTTCTCGATGGCGCTCGGCCGGCTCGGCGACCCCCGGGACGGGCGCTGCGTGATGCTGGAGTGCACCGACGGGCGGGGGGAGCCGCGGGCCCTGCTGTCGTTCGTGCCGTGGGGGCCGGAGGGGCTCTCGCTGGACCTGATGCGGCGTGACCGGGACTCCGAGAACGGTCTGGTGGAGTTCATGGTCATCGAACTCCTGCGGCGGTCCGGGGAGATCGGGATCACTCAGGTCTCGCTGAACTTCGCGATGTTCCGCTCCGTCTTCGAACGCGGCTCGAAGCTCGGGGCGGGGCCGGTGCTGCGGATGTGGCGTTCGCTGCTCGGTTTTTTCTCCCGGTGGTGGCAGATCGAGTCGCTGTACCGTGCCAACGCCAAGTACCGACCGATCTGGGAGCCCCGATTCATGCTCTTCGAGAAGGGCGCGGACCTGCTGCGCATCGGTCTCGCCGCCGGGCGGGCCGAAGGGTTCCTGGAGGCGCCCGGACTCCCGAAGTGGCTGCACCGCGGACATCTGGGGGGCGGGCGTTGAACGGCCCCTCCCGGGGAGGCGGTGTCCGGGGGTTCGCCCGCCGCGAGTGGGGGCCGCTGTTCACCACCGTGCGGACGGCGCTCGTCGCCAGGGGGTGGCGGGCGGTCCCGATGACGCTGGCGTCGGTCTGCCTGACGGCGCTGTTCCAGCTCGTGCAGAACCAGGACTGGGGGTACCGGCCGGTCCACGACATCGGTTTCGTACGGGCCGAGGACCCGCTCTGGCTCGCGCTGCTGCGGACCCCGCTCTCGCTCTTCGTGCCCGCGCTCGACCTGCCCGTCTGGGGGGCCCTCGCGCAGGTCCTGCTGGTGTTCGGGCTCGCCGAGATCTGTCTCGGCCGGTGGCGGACGCTCGCCGTCGCGTACCTCTCGACCCTCGCGGGCACGCTCTACGCGCGCGTGGGCGTCGCGCTCGGTCCGGACGGCCCGTTCGGCCTCCCGGCCTCCGACGCGCGGGTGGTCGACACCGGGCCCTCGGCGGCCGTGGTGGGTCTCGCCGTGTACGTCTGCTGGCGGTACCGGGCCTGCCTCACCGGGGGGCTGGTGGTCCTCGCGATGGTGGTGGAGGTGGTGGTCAAGCCGAACCTGGCGGGCAAGGAGCACCTGGCGGCGATCGTCGCCGTCCTCGTCCCGATCGTCTTCCTGGCCCGGCGCGAGCGGCGTCAGGGCGGGGGGTCGCCGGGGCCCTGGACGCGCTCCTGGAAGCCGCCGATCAGGTCCTGAAAGCGCCGCCGCACCTTGGTCCAGCGCATGTCGTGGCGGTACGCGCGGACGCGGGCCCTGGCCCGGGCCCGGGGGCGGCGGCGGTAGAGGTGCCGGGACCACCAGGAGTCGGGGCGGGCGAGGCGGGCGGCCCCGACGATCGCCACGAACGGGACGAGGATCCCGATCACGGCCGTCCGGAACTTCCCCTTGACCAGGGTGATCAGGGCGAGGAGGAAGTTGAGCGCGGTGGTGAGGACGAAGGCGGTCCGGTCCTGGCGTTCGCCGGCGGACACGTCGTCCACGCCGAGCGGCGAGAAGCCGCTCAGGGCGAGCAGGACCAGGGCGGCGGTGAGGACGACCACCTCGACGCTCTTGCGGCCCTCCTCGCTCCAGTACACGTCGTCGAGGTGGAGGATCAGCGCGAACTCGTCCAGGACGAGTCCCGCGCCGATCCCGAAGACGACGGCGGAGACGGCGGCGCCGACGCCGTGCCGGCCGCTGCCCACCGCGCCGAAGCCGCCGACGACGGAGAGGACGACCCCCGGCACCACGTGGTGGATGTGGAGGCCGCCGGAGCCGGAGACGTTCCGGAAGGGGCCCTTCCCCGCCCGGATCAGGCGGGTGACGGTCCGGGTGGCCAGGAAGGTCAGGACGAACGAGGCCAGGGCGAGGAGCATCGGGAGCTTGCCCGGTTCGAGGACGTTCCGCGAGAACCAGTGACCCATGCCACCCCGTCCGTAATGTACGTGATGCGTCTGATGCGCAATCTACCGTCCGGAAGCGGCGACTACCCTGCCCGGATGGACGGCCTGCGTTTCGCCTTCGGCACCCTCACGGTGCTCCCCGCCCGCATCACCCGCTGGGACCGGGACGCGGCGCGGGCCGGCATGCTCTGCGCCCCGCTCGCCGGCCTGGTCGTCGGTCTGGCCTCCGCCGCCCTTGGTGGAACGTTTCTGCTGCTCGGCTCGGGCCCGCTGCTCGCGGCCGTCGTCACCGCCGCCGTCCCCGCCGCGCTCACCCGGGGCCTCCACCTGGACGGCCTCGCGGACACCGCGGACGGCCTCGGCAGCGCCAAGCCCGCCGAGGACGCGCTGCGCGTCATGAAGCGGTCGGACATCGGCCCGTTCGGCGTGATCGCCGTGGTCCTCGTCCTGTTCGCCCAGGTCGCCGCCCTCGTCCGGCTGTACGAGGAGGGCTGGGCCCGCGGCGTCGCGGCCACCGTCCTCGCCGCCACCGTCGCCCGCCTCGCCCTCACCCACGCCTCCCGCCACGGCGTCCCGGCGGCCCGCCCCGAGGGCCTCGGGGCGATCGTCGCCGCGACGGTCCCGGTCCGCTCCGCGACCCTCACCACGGCCGCCCTCCTGGTCCTGTGCGCGGCGACGGGCCTGCTCTTCTCCCCGTACGACGCGATCCGCCACGTCCTGGCGGCCGGCGCCGCCCTGGGCGCGGCGGCGCTGCTGCTGCGCCGGTGCGTACGGCGGTTCGGCGGGGTGACGGGAGACGTGTTCGGCGCGGTGGAGGAGACGGCGGCGACGGCGGCGCTGGTGGCGCTGACCCTGGGGTGACCGTTCCGTGACCGGCGGCGGGCGGGTCCTGGACGGCGCCTCGGCGGTCGTCGCCCTCCCCGCGGCCCGGCCCGGGGAGTGCCTGGACTTCAACACGGGCATGCGGCACGGGAGGCTGGTGGTCCGGGTGCCCTGCACCGGTCCCCACGACGGCCGGGTCGTCGCACAGCACACGCTGCCCGGTGCCTTCCCCGGAAGGGTGGAGGCCGCCGAACGGGCCGCGCGGGCCTGCGCGGAGGCCGGGGAGCGCCCGGGGCCCGGGGCCCCCGGCGCACCTGGTCGGCCGAGGACGAGTGGACGGAGGGGGCGGGGGCACGGCCACCTGCTACACGGTCGGCGGGGCCCCGGCCCGTACCGCTCACGCGCCGGGCTGAGGCCCGGGGCGTACCGCTCACGCGCCGGGCTGAGGCCCGGGGCGTCCTCGCGGGAACGAGGGCGCGTGCGGGGAAGGGGCCCCCGGGCCGGTGGCCGGGAAGGAGACACCACCGACGGGTGAACCAGCGCCGCCGTGAGCGAACCGGACGAGCGAGCGTAGGCTCGTTCCCGGCGCTCTCCGGGCCGAAATACGATGCGGCGGGCACGGTCGGCCCATCCCCCGACCGACACAGAACTCACATGGAAGCGAGATTTCACCACCGTGACTGCTCTCACTCTCAGCACTGCCGGCGCGGCGACGCTGCGCGCGGACGCCCTCGTCGTCGGCGTCGCGAAGTCCGGGAAGGAGCTGATCGTCGCCCCGGGCGCCGAGGCCGTCGAGAAGGCCTTCGAGGGACGGCTCGCCGCCGTCCTGGAGACCCTGGGCGCCTCGGGTGCCGAGGGTGAGGCGACGAAGCTCCCCGCCCCCGCCGGTCTCAAGGCCCCCGTCGTCCTGGCCGTCGGCCTGGGCACCGCGCCCGCGGACGGCGAGGCGTTCGGCACCGAGACCCTGCGCCGCGCCGCCGGCACCGCGGCCCGGACCCTGTTCGGCACGAAGAAGGCCGCGTTCGCGCTGCCCGTCGACGGCGCCGGTGCCGTCACCGCCGTCGTGGAGGGCGCCCTGCTCGGCGCGTACGCCTTCACCGCGTACCAGGAGAGCGGCAAGGACGCCAAGAAGCCGCTCGCCGAGGTGGTCCTGCTCGGCGCCAAGCCGCGCGACAAGGCCCACAAGGCCGCCGCCGACCGCGCCCAGGCCGTCGCGGAGGAGATCAACCGCGCCCGCGACCTGATCAACACCCCGCCGAACGACCTGACGCCGGCCGCCTTCGCCGCCGCCGCGCAGACCGCCGGCAAGGAGCACGGCCTCAAGGTCCAGGTCCTCGACGAGAAGGCCCTCGCCAAGGGCGGCTACGGCGGCATCCTCGGCGTCGGCGCCGGCTCCGCCAACCCGCCGCGCCTGGTCCGCGTCGCGTACACCCACCCGAAGGCGCAGCGCACCCTCGCCCTGGTCGGCAAGGGCATCACCTACGACTCGGGCGGCATCTCCCTGAAGCCGGCCGGCCACAACGAGACGATGAAGTGCGACATGAGCGGCGCCGCCGCCGTGTTCTCCGCCGTCGTCGCCGCGGCCCGCCTCGGCCTGGAGGTCAACGTCACCGGCTGGCTGGCGCTCGCGGAGAACATGCCGTCCGGCTCCGCCACCCGCCCCGGCGACGTGCTGCGCATGTACAGCGGCAAGACCGTCGAGGTCCTGAACACCGACGCCGAGGGCCGTCTGGTCCTCGGCGACGCGCTGACCAAGGCGTCCGAGGAGAACCCGGACGCGATGGTCGACGTGGCGACCCTGACCGGCGCCATGGTCCTGGCGCTCGGCAACCGCACCTTCGGCATCATGGCCAACGACGACGAGTTCCGCTCCACGATCCACGAGGTCGCGGAGGAGGTCGGCGAGGCGTCCTGGCCGATGCCGCTCCCGGCGGACCTGCGCAAGGGCATGGACTCCCCCACCGCCGACATCGCGAACATGGGCGAGCGGATGGGCGGCGGCCTGGTCGCCGGCCTCTTCCTCCAGGAGTTCGTGGGCGAGGGCATCACCTGGGCCCACCTGGACATCGCGGGCCCGGCCTTCCACGAGGGCGCCCCCTACGGCTACACCCCCAAGGGCGGCACCGGCTCCTCGGTCCGCACCCTGGTGCGCCTGGCCGAGCGTCTGGCCGAGGGCGAGCTCTGATCCTCGTCCGATCCGGTACGGCGGCGACGGCCCCGGGCTCCGCGCCCGGGGCCGTCGCCGTCGCCGTTCGCCCGTGACGGAATCCGGGCCGGGGCCGCGGGCGGACGGCGGCGGGAGGACGACGAAATCCGCATGTCCGGGCGCCCTCCGGTCCTCCCGTACGGTCGATCGGCCGTCCCGGAGCACGGCCCCGCGTCCCGTCGCCCGCCAACAAGTGCGAAGATGGGTTCCCGGCAGGACAGGGCCCCTCTCACAGGGCCGAAAATAAGCGGCCGAACACCAGCCGCCGCCCGGTCATGGACGACCGGCGACGAGCGCACATGCATGGAGGACGTGACGTGGCGAACGACGCCAGCACCGTTTTCGACCTAGTGATCCTCGGCGGCGGCAGCGGCGGTTACGCCGCGGCGCTGCGCGGAGCGCAGCTGGGCCTGG
Source organism: Streptomyces sp. NPDC041191 (assembly GCF_055591945.1). NCBI lineage: Bacteria > Bacillati > Actinomycetota > Actinomycetes > Kitasatosporales > Streptomycetaceae > Streptomyces > Streptomyces sp. NPDC041191. Next base: position 376,463 of record NZ_JBVIZC010000001.1, read on the forward strand.
ACGTCGCACTGATCGAGAAGAACAAGCTCGGCGGCACCTGCCTGCACAACGGCTGCATCCCGACGAAGGCCCTGCTCCACGCCGGTGAGATCGCCGACCAGGCGCGCGAGGCGGAGCAGTTCGGTGTCAAGGCGTCCTTCGAGGGCATCGACATCAAGGGCGTGCACAAGTACAAGGACGACGTGATCTCCGGGCTCTACAAGGGTCTCCAGGGTCTCGTCGCCTCCCGCAAGGTGACCTACATCGAGGGCACCGGCCACCTCTCCTCCCCGACCTCCGTCGACGTGGACGGCCGCCGCGTCGAGGGGCGTCACGTCCTCCTCGCCACGGGCTCCGTGCCGAAGTCGCTGCCGGGCCTGGAGATCGACGGCAACCGGATCATCACCTCGGACCACGCGCTGACCCTGGACCGGGTCCCGGAGTCCGCGATCATCCTCGGCGGCGGCGTCATCGGCGTCGAGTTCGCCTCCGCGTGGAAGTCCTTCGGTACCGACGTCACCGTCATCGAGGGCATGAAGCACCTCGTGCCGGTCGAGGACGAGAACAGCTCGAAGCTCCTGGAGCGCGCGTTCCGCAAGCGCGGCATCAAGTTCAACCTCGGCACCTTCTTCCAGTCCGCCGAGTACACCGACAACGGCGTCAGGGTCACCCTGGCCGACGGCAAGACCTTCGAGGCCGAGGTCCTCCTGGTCGCCATCGGCCGCGGCCCGGTCTCCACCGGTCTCGGCTACGAGGAGCAGGGCGTCGCGATGGACCGCGGCTACGTCCTGGTCGACGAGTACATGCGCACCAACGTGCCGACGATCTCGGCCGTGGGCGACCTCGTCCCGACCCTCCAGCTCGCGCACGTCGGCTTCGCCGAGGGCATCCTCGTCGCCGAGCGCCTGGCCGGTCTCAACCCGGTCCCGGTCGACTACGACGGCGTGCCGCGGGTGACGTACTGCCACCCCGAGGTCGCCTCCGTGGGCATCACCGAGGCCAAGGCCAAGGAGATCTACGGCGCGGACAAGGTCGTGGCCCTGAAGTACAACCTCGCGGGCAACGGCAAGAGCAAGATCCTGAAGACCGCGGGCGAGATCAAGCTCGTCCAGGTCAAGGACGGTGCCGTGGTCGGCGTCCACATGGTCGGCGACCGCATGGGCGAGCAGGTCGGCGAGGCGCAGCTGATCTACAACTGGGAGGCGCTGCCGGCCGAGGTCGCGCAGCTCATCCACGCCCACCCGACGCAGAACGAGGCGCTCGGCGAGGCCCACCTGGCCCTGGCCGGCAAGCCCCTGCACTCCCACGACTGACGCTGACGTCATCACAGGGCGCGACGACCACTTTCCGCAATTCGTTAGGAGCAACTGAAACCATGTCGGTTTCCGTAACCCTGCCGGCGCTCGGCGAGAGCGTCACCGAGGGCACCGTCACCCGCTGGCTCAAGGCCGAGGGCGAGCGCGTCGAGGCCGACGAGCCGCTGCTCGAGGTCTCGACCGACAAGGTCGACACCGAGATCCCCTCCCCCGCCTCGGGCATCCTGGCCTCCATCAAGGTCGCCGAGGACGAGACGGTCGAGGTCGGCGCCGAGCTGGCCGTCATCGACGACGGTTCCGGTGCCTCCGCCGAGGCCCAGGCCCCGGCCGCCGAGGCCGCCCCGGCGCAGGAGGCCCCCGCGCAGGAGGCCGCCGCCCCGGAGGCCCCGCAGGCCCAGCCGTCCACCGAGACCGAGCAGCCCGCCCCGGCCCCGACCGCCGAGGCCGCCTCCGGCGGCGGTTCCGCCGAGGGCACCGACGTCGTGCTGCCCGCGCTCGGCGAGTCCGTCACCGAGGGCACCGTCACCCGCTGGCTGAAGTCGGTCGGCGAGACCGTCGAGGCCGACGAGCCGCTGCTCGAGGTCTCCACGGACAAGGTCGACACCGAGATCCCGGCCCCGGCCTCCGGCGTCCTCCTGGAGATCGTCGTCAACGAGGACGAGACCGCCGAGGTCGGCGCCAAGCTGGCCGTCATCGGCGCCGCGGGCTCCGCCCCGGCCGCCGAGACCCCGGCCCCGGCCGCCGAGGCCGCTCCGGCCCCGCAGGCCCAGGCCGCCCCGGCTCCCGCCCCGGCCGCCCCGGCTCCGGCCCCCGCGCCGGCTCCGGCCGCTCCGGCCCCGGCTCCGGCTCCGGCCGCCCAGGCTCCGGCCCAGGCCGCGCCCTCCATCGCCCCGGCCGTGGTCACCCCGGTCCCGTCCACCCCGGCGCCGGCGGCCCCCGCCGCCCCGGCGGAGGACGGCGCCTACGTGACCCCGCTGGTCCGCAAGCTCGCCACCGAGAACGGTGTCGACCTGGGCTCCGTCAAGGGTTCCGGCGTCGGCGGCCGCATCCGCAAGCAGGACGTCCTCGCGGCCGCCGAGGCCAAGAAGGCCGCCCCGGCCCCCGCCGCCCCGGCCGCCGCCGCGAAGACCCCCGCTCCGGAGGCGTCCCCGCTGCGCGGCCAGACCGTCAAGATGACCCGCATGCGCAAGGTCATCGGCGACAACATGATGAAGGCGCTGCACGGCCAGGCCCAGCTCACCTCGGTCGTCGAGGTGGACATCACGAAGCTGATGAAGCTGCGCGCCCGCGCCAAGGACGCCTTCGCCGCCCGTGAGGGCGTCAAGCTCTCCCCGATGCCGTTCTTCGTGAAGGCGGCGGCCCAGGCGCTGAAGGCCCACCCGGTCATCAACGCCCGGATCAACGAGGGCGAGGGCACGATCACCTACTTCGACACCGAGAACATCGGTATCGCGGTGGACTCCGAGAAGGGTCTGATGACCCCGGTCATCAAGGGAGCGGGCGACCTCAACATCGCCGGCATCTCCAAGAAGACCGCGGAGCTGGCCGGTGCCGTGCGCGCCGGGAAGATCACGCCGGACGACCTGGCGGGCGCGACCTTCACCATCTCCAACACCGGTTCGCGCGGCGCGCTGTTCGACACGATCATCGTGCCCCCGAACCAGGTCGCCATCCTGGGCATCGGCGCCACCGTGCGCCGTCCGGTCGTCGTCGACCACCCGGACCTGGGCGAGACGATCGCGATCCGCGACATGACCTACGTCGCGCTCTCCTACGACCACCGTCTGGTGGACGGCGCCGACGCCGCCCGCTACCTGACGGCCGTCAAGGCGATCCTGGAGGCCGGCGAGTTCGAGGTCGACCTCGGCCTGTAGGCGCGGGTGCGGGAGGGCTCCGGCCGGACCGCAACGTAACGAGCCTCACCTGCGGCGCCCCCGCCCGGAAGTGTTTCCGGGCGGGGGCGCCGCCGTATTGTCTTAGGGTCGATACTCCCCGAGGAGCCCTTCATGACCGTCCCCGTCGTCCACTCGCTGCGCGAACAGATCCGCGAGCACATCGTGGAGGGGATCGTCAGCGGCCGCTGGAAGCCGGGCGAGCGGATCGTGGAGCGCCGGATCGCGACCGAGCTGGAGGTCAGCCAGACCCCGGTCCGCGAGGCGCTGCGGGAGCTGGAGTCGCTGCGCCTGATCGAGTCGGCGCCCAACAAGGGCGTCCGGGTCCGCAACCTCACCGCGGCCGACCTGGAGGAGAGCTACCCCGTACGGGCCGGTCTGGAGCAGATCGCGGCCGAGCTGGCGGCGGGACGGCTCGCGGCCGACTGCTCGGCCCTGGAGCCGCACGTGGCGGCCCTCTACGAGGCGGACGCGGCCGCGGACGGGACCGCGCAGGTGCGGCACACGGTGGCCTTCCACCGGGAGCTGGTGAAGGCGGCCGGGAACGCCGTGCTGCTGCACACCTGGGAGACGCTGGGCATCGAGGTCTTCACGGCCCTGTCGATCCGCTGGCTGGGCACGGTCCAGAAGTCGTACGCGGAGGAGCACCAGGACCTCGTGGAGGCGTTCCGGCGGGGCGACCCGAACATCGGGGCCCTGGTGAAGGCGCACGTCCTGGGCTGCGCGCCGCGCGCCTGACCGTACGGGAACACGAGCGGGTCCGTCCTCCGGCGGGCCCGCTTCTTCGTGCCCGTACGTCCGTCCCCTCCTGCCCTCCTGCCCGTACCGGCGTCCCCTCCCGCCCGTACGCCCGCTCATCCGTGCGCGCGCCCCCTCAGGGAAACGCCCTCACCTGCGAAAACAAGGCACCGGGTGCCCTTTTCCGCGGCACCCTGTGCCTACTTTCTCGATCTGAAGAGGTTTTCTGCTTCAACCCTTTGATCGATCATCGATCGTCGGTTTACAGTCGTCGGCGGGCCGTACCCGGCCCTCCGCCCTGTCCTGCCAGACAAGGGCCCCATCTCCACCCCACCTGTCCGGAAGGCGGCGATCATGACCGATCCCGTAGGCAAGACTCCGAGCGAGCTCGACCAGCTCCCGGACCGTGACACCGAGGAGACCGCCGAGTGGGCGGCCTCCCTGGACGCCGTCACCAAGGCCGCCGGCCCCCACCGGGCCGCCTACCTGATGCGCCGCACCCTCCAGCACGCCGAGGGCGCGGGCCTGGCCCTCCCCAAGCTCCTGGAGACGGACTACGTCAACACCATCCCCACCGCCGCCGAGCCCTCGGTCACCGAGACCGGCGGCGACGAGGAGATGGAACGCAGGATCACCGCCTGGAACCGCTGGAACGCGGCCGCGATGGTCACCCGCGGCTCGAAGTACGGCGTCGGCGGCCACATCGCCACCTTCGCCTCCGCCGCCTGGCTGTACGAGACGGGCTTCAACCACTTCTTCAAGGGCAAGGAGTCCCCCGAGGCCCCCGGCTCGGGCGACCAGCTCTACATCCAGGGCCACGCCTCCCCCGGCATCTACGCCCGCGCCTTCCTCGACGGGCGCCTGAACGAGGCCCACCTCGACAACTTCCGGCAGGAGTCCGGCGGCAACGGCCTGCCCTCCTACCCGCACCCGCGCCGCCTCCCCTGGCTGTGGGAGTTCCCGACCGTCTCCATGGGTCTGGGCCCGCTCTCCGCGATCTACCAGGCGCGCTTCAACCGCTACCTCACCCACCGCTCCATCAAGGACGTCTCCGCCTCGCACGTGTGGGCGTTCCTCGGCGACGGCGAGATGGACGAGCCCGAGTCGACCGCCGCCCTCGCCCTCGCGGCCCGCGAGGGTCTGGACAACCTGACCTTCGTCATCAACTGCAACCTGCAGCGCCTCGACGGCCCGGTCCGCGCCAACTTCAAGATCGTGCAGGAGCTGGAGGCCCAGTTCCGCGGCGCCGGCTGGAACGTCGTGAAGTCGCTGTGGGGCAACGCCTGGGACGAGCTGTTCGCGCTCGACACCACCGGCGCCCTGGTCCGCCGCCTCCGCGAGGTGCCGGACGCGCAGGTCCAGACGTACCAGACCCGCGACGCCGCCTACATCCGCCAGGACTTCTTCGGCAAGGACCCGGCGCTCGTCGAGATGGCGAAGCTGCTGAGCGACGACAAGATCCTGGAGTGCTTCCACCTCTCGCGCGGCGGTCACGAGCCGCGCAAGGTGTACGCCGCGTACAAGGCCGCCCTGGAGTTCAAGGGCGCGCCGACGGTCATCCTCGCGCAGACCGTCAAGGGCTTCACCCTCGGTGAGGGCTTCGCGTCGAAGAACGCGAACCACCAGATGAAGAAGCTCTCCACGGACGAGTTCAAGAACATGCGCGACCTCCTCGAACTCCCCATCTCCGACGCGCGGTTCACCGACGGCCAGGTGCCCTACGGCCACCCCGGCGCCGACTCCCCCGAGGTCCGCTACCTCCAGGAGCGCCGCGCGGCCCTCGGCGGTCCGGCCCCGGCCCGCCGCGTCCACCCGCTCGCCCCGCTGCCCGCCCCGGCCGAGAAGGCGTTCACCGCCTTCGACAAGGGCTCCGGCGCGCAGTCGATGGCCACGACCATGGCCTTCGTCCGCCTGGTGAAGGACCTGATCCGCGACAAGGAGACCGGGAAGCGCTGGGTCCCGATCGTCCCGGACGAGGCCCGCACCTTCGGCATGGAGAGCCTCTTCCCGTCCCTCGGCATCTACTCGCCGAAGGGCCAGACGTACGAGCCGGTCGACCGCGACCAGCTGATGTACTACAAGGAGGCCACGAACGGCCAGATCCTCAACGAGGGGATCACCGAGGCCGGTTCGATGGCCGACTTCATCGCCGCTTCCACCGCGTACTCCACGCACGGCGAGGCGATGATCCCGTTCTACATCTTCTACTCGATGTTCGGCTGGCAGCGGACCGCCGACCAGATGTGGCAGCTCGGCGACCAGCTCGGCCGGGGCTTCCTCGTCGGCGCGACCGCCGGCCGCACCACCCTGACCGGCGAGGGCCTCCAGCACGCCGACGGCCACTCTCCGGTGATCGCGGCCACCAACCCGGCGGCGCTCACCTACGACCCGGCGTTCGCCTACGAGGTCGCGGCCATCGTCAAGGAGGGTCTGCGCCGGATGTACGGCGAGGCCGCCGAGGGCGAGGACCGGGACGTCTTCTACTACCTCACGGTCTACAACGAGCCGATGCCGCAGCCCGCCAAGCCGGCCGGGATCGACGAGGGCATCGTCAAGGGCCTCTACCGCTTCAACACGGCCGAGTCCGCCGGGGTCGACCTGCCCGCGAACCCCTCCCGGATCCAGCTCCTCTCCTCCGGCACGGCCATCCACTGGGCCCTGGAGGCGCAGAAGCTGCTCGCCGCCGAGTGGGGCGTGGCCGCCGACGTGTGGTCCGCGACCTCCTGGACGGAGCTGCGGCGCGACGCCCTGGAGGCGGACGCGGCGCTGCTGCGCGGCGAGGAGCGGGTGCCGTACGTCCGCGAGGCCCTGGCGGGCGCCGAGGGCCCGGTGCTCGCGGTCTCCGACTACATGCGCCAGGTCCCGGACCAGATCGCGCAGTGGGTCGAGCAGGACTGGTCCTCGCTGGGCGCCGACGGCTTCGGCCTCTCGGACACCCGTGACGCGGCCCGCCGCCACTTCGGCGTCGACGCGCAGTCGATCGTCGTCGCGGCGCTCGCGCAGCTCGCGCGGCGCGGCGAGGTGCGGGCGACGGCCGTGAAGGAGGCGCGCGAGCGCTACGGCCTGTAGGGGCCCGTTCCCGGGAGGCGGGCGGCACGCATGATGGAGTCATGCGTGCCGCCCGCCTCATCAAGTTGGTCCTGCTGCTCCAGTCCCGCCCGTCGATGACGGCGGCCGAACTCGCCGCCGAGCTGGAGGTGTCGGAGCGGACGGTCGCCCGGGACGCGCTGGCCCTCTCGGAGGCGGGGGTGCCGGTGTACGCGGACCGGGGCAGGTCCGGCGGGTACCGGCTGGTGGACGGCTACCGCACACGGCTGACCGGGCTCGCCCGGGGCGAGGCGGAGGCGCTGTTCCTGTCCGGGCTGCCGGGCGCGCTGCGGGACATGGGCCTGGAGGACGCGGCCTCGGCGGCCCGCCTGAAGGTGTCGGCGGCGCTGCTCCCGTCGCTGCGGGACGCTCCCCGTACGGCGGCGCAGCGCTTCCACCTCGACGCGCCCGGCTGGTACCAGGAGCCGGTGACGCCGGAGCTGCTGCCCGCGCTCGCGGAGGCCGTCTGGGACGACCGGTGCGCCCGGGTCCGCTACCGGCGCGGGGACGGCACGGAGGTGGAGCGGGAGCTGCGGCCGTACGGGCTCGTCCTGAAGGCGGGCGTCTGGTACGCGTGCGCGTGGACGGACGGCTCGTTCCGCACGTACCGGGTGGACCGCTTCACGGCGGTGGCGGTGGGCGGGGAGCGCTTCGAGCGGGACCCGGAGTTCGACCTGCCCGCGTTCTGGTCCGGGCGGGCCCGGGAGTTCGCGCGGGGCCTGCTGCGGGCCGAGGCCGTCCTGCTCCTCACGGAGGCGGGGGCGCGGCGGCTGCCGTACGTGACGGACCGGGCGGCGGCCGGGGAGGCGCTCGCGGCGGGCACGGCGGAGGCCGACGGCCGGCTCCGGGTGACCCTCCGCGTCGAGAGCGAGGACGTCGCCCTCGGGCAGCTCCTCGGTCTGGGCCCGGAGGCGGAGGTGGTGGCCCCGGCCGCGCTCCGGAAGAGGTTCGCGGAGGCGGCGCGGGGGCTGGGGCGGCTGTACGGATGAGGCGCGGGGCCCGGGGCGGCCGCCCCGGTGGGGCGCGGGGCCCGGGGCGGCCGTACGGGTGCGGGCTACCGGTAGTCGTCCACGGACGCGTTCGCGTCCGTCTCCTTGGCGACGACGAACCCCCACGCGTCCGGCCGGGAGCCGTCCGCGTCGGTGAAGCCGTACTCCTTCGCGAGCTGTCCGCTGGAGAGCGAGCGGCCGTTCCAGCGGGCCCGGTCGGGGTCGGCGGCGAGGGCGGCGACCGCGCGGCCGACGTAGACCGGGGACTCGGCGACGGCGAAGTCGGGCAGCTTCTCGGCGGCGTCGCGCCAGTTGTCCTCGGTCACGCCGAAGTGGTCCAGCATCTGCTCCGAGCGGAGCCAGCCGGGGGTGAGCGCGACCGCCGCGCAGCCGGACGGCTCCAGCTCGCGCGCGAGGCCGAACGCCATCCGGATCGGGGCGTTCTTGGCGAGGTCGTAGTAGATGTTCTCGCGGTAACGGGTGCCGTTGTACTCCTGCGTGCCGTCGGTGACCTCCACGAGGAGGCCGCCGGGATGCCGGGTGAGCAGCGGGGTGGCCGCCGCGCTGGTGATCAGGTGGCTCTTCACGCCCAGCTCCAGCATGCGCAGGCCGTCGGCGAGGTCCATCTCCCAGATCTTCTTGTCGAAGCCGGCGACGACCAGGTGTTCGCCGCCCCAGATGTCGTTGACGAGGACGTCGAGGCGGCCCCGTTCGCGGTCGATCCGGTCGATCAGGGCGCGGACCTGATCCGGTTCCAGGTGGTCGGTGGGGACGGCGACGCCCTCGCCGCCGGCGGCCGTCACCAGTTCGGCGGTCTCCTCGATGGTCTCGGTGGCCCGGCCGACCTCGCTGAGCTTCTCGCGGGTGGTCCGCCCGGTGACGTAGACGGTGGCCCCGGCGGTGCCGAGCTGGACCGCGATGGCCCGGCCGGCGCCCCGGGTGGCCCCGGCGACCAGGCAGATCCGTCCGCGCAGGGGTGTGTTCTCGGTTGTCTCGGTCGTCATGGAACCCAGGCTGGCAGGAAAACAGGACATCTTCTGTCTGGTTTCGTTCCGGTCTTTCCGAACTTTCCCGGCTTTCCGAGCTTCCCTGGCTTTCCGATCTTTACGAGCTTTCCGGTCTTTACGAGCTTTCCGGCCTTTCCGGGTGCGGCGCGTCCGCCGGGGCAGGATGCTGGTCCCGTGATGGACGAGACCGAGTTCTGGAAGATCGTCGACGCCGCCCGGGAGGACGCCGAGGGCGACGCGGAGGAGCAGGCGGAGCTGCTGGTGGAACGGCTGACCCGGCTGGACCCCGACTCGGTGCTCGACTACGCGCGCCATTTCGAGGCCCGTTACCACCGCGCGCACCTCTGGGACCTGTGGGGCGCGGCGGCCGTGCTGTTCGACGGGGCGAGCGAGGAGACCTTCGACTCCTTCCGGTGCTGGCTGATCGGCCGGGGCCGGGAGGTCTACGAGGGCGCCGTGCACGATCCGGACGCGCTCGCGGAGCTGCTCGGCGACTTCGACGTGGAGATCGACGGGGACGGCGAGGAGATCGGTTTCGCGGCGGACGAGGCGTACGAGCGGCTGACCGGCTCGGAGACCCCGGACCTGGGCATTCCGATGCCGGACGGGGAACCGCTCGGAACCCCCCTGGACCTGGAGGACGACGAGGCCCTGGCGGCCCGCCTCCCCCGGCTGTGGGAGCGCTTCGGGGCGGGGTGACGCACCGGGCGCTCCGGGGCCGGGCGGGGCCTTCCCGCCGCGGCCGCCGGGGGTTCCGCCCCCTCCCCGGAGCCCGGCGGCGGGCCCCACGGGGCTGGGCTGCGGGTTTCCGGGGCCGGGCGACGGGTTTCCGGGGGCCGGGCGGCGGGCTCAGAAGTGGGTGCCGCCGTCGACGCGGACCTCGGTGCCCGTGATGAACTTCCCGTCCTCGCTCGCCAGCATCGCGACGACGCCGGCGACGGTCTCGGGGCCCGCGAAGCCCTGGCCGAGGGCGGGGGCGAGCTTCGCGAAGAGCGCCATGTCGGCGTCGGCGGGGAGGCCGGGGCCCGTGCTGCGGCGGCTGGCGCCGGAGCCGTCGGTCATGCCGGAGGAGATGGAGCCGGGCTGGACGGCGGTGAAGCGGACGCCCCGCCCGGCGTACTCGGCGGCGAGCGCGTGCGTCATGGACTGGATGCCGCCCTTGCTGGCCGCGTAGGCCGCCATGTACGGGTGGGCGAACACGGCGGAGGTGGAGGAGAAGTTCACCACGGCCGGTCCGTCGCCCTCCAGGAGGGCCGGGATCGCCTCGCGTATCACCAGGAAGGTGCCGGTCAGGTTGGTCCGGATCACCCGCTCGAAGGCGTCGAGGGTGGTGTCCGAGGTGTGCGACGAGCGCAGGACGCCGGCGGCGTTGACCAGGACGTCCAGGCCGCCGAGCGCCGTGACGGCGGCGGCGACGCCGGCCCGTACGGAGTCCTCGTCGGCGACGTCCAGGAGGACGGTGGTGAGGCGGACGGCGGCGTCGCCCGCCTTGTCGGCGGTGTCCTTCAGCCCTTCCTCGCTGATGTCGGCGGCGACGACCCGGCCGCCCTCGGCGAGCAGACGCAGGACGGTGGCCTGGCCGATGCCGGAGCCGCCGCCGGTGATGAGGGCGCGGCGCCCCTCGTAACGGGTGAGCTGGTTCATGGGAACGCCTCTCGGTGTCGGTTGTTCCGAACGTACTGCCACGGTACGCCCAGGTGGCACGTTTTGCCACACCTGCACGTTGCGCACTCGTGGCAGCCGGAGGCGTACGCTGAGTGGCGTGAGCGACAAGACATCCCCGCGGACGCCCTCCCCGGCGCCGTCCCGGGCCCCCTCCCTGACGGAGCGCCGCAAGGCCGCCACGCAGCTGGACATCGCCCGCGCGGCGGCCGAGCTGTTCACCGAGCGCGGCCCGGACGACACCACGGCCGAGGACATCGCCCTGCGGGCCGGGGTCGCGCTGCGCACCTTCTACCGCTACTTCCGCTCCAAGCAGGAGGCCGTCGCCCCGCTCCTCGCGGGCGGCGCCGACCGCTGGCGGGCCGAGCTGGCCGCGACCGCGCCGGGCACGCCGCCGGCGGCCGCCCTGGAGCGTTCCGTCGCCGCCGCGCTCACCCCGGAGGACGCGGAGGCGGAGGAGGGCCTGCGGCGGACCCGGGGGCTGCTCCGCGCGGCGGCCGGGGACCCCGCCCTGCGGGCCGTCTGGTACCGGGTCAACCAGGAGTCCGAGGAGCGGCTGCGCGAGGTCCTCGCCGGACTCGCCGGGCCGGACGCCGACCCGCTGGAGGTGCGGATCGCGGCGGCGGCGGCCACGGGCGCGATCCGGATCGCGCTGGAGAGCTGGGCGGAGGCGCGCCCGGACGCGCCGCTGCGCGGCGAGGGTGCCCCGGCGGGCCTCGCGGTGCGCTGCCTGCGGGGACTGACGGGTGGGGGGCCGCAGGCGCCGGGGAGCGGAAGGGGCGGGTCCGGCGCGGACTGACGGGCCGGGGCGGCGGCCGGAGAGGACGGAGGGGGCGGGTCCGGCGCGGACCGACGGCCGGGGCCCCGGGCGCCGGGGGCCCGGAAGGGGCGGGCCCCGCACGTGATGCCTCAGGCCGTCAGCGACCGCCCCACGCACAGGCCGTCAGGCCGTCAGGCCGTCAGGCCGTCAGGCCGTCAGGCCGTCAGGCCGTCAGGCCGTCAGGCCGTCAGGCCGTCAGGCCGTCAGGCCGTCAGGCCGTACG
>NZ_JBVIZC010000001.1:388268-666443 GCF_055591945.1 Streptomyces sp. NPDC041191
CCGTCAGCGACCGCCCCATGCACACGTCGTCCACGTACTCCCCGTCGAGCAGGAACTCCCCCGGCAGGACGCCCTCCACCGCGAAGCCCTCGGAGGCGTAGAGCGCGCGGGCCGGCGCGTTGTGGCCGAGGACCCGCAGGGTGAGCCGGGTGGCGCCCTCCTCCCGCGCCCGGTCCACGGCCGCCCGCAGCAAAGCCCGCGCGACGCCCTTCCCCCGGGCGGACTCGGCGACCACGAGTCCCTGGATCTGGCGCACGTGCGCGTGGGAGGGCAGCGGGATCGGCTGGACGACCCGGACGTAGCCCACGAGCACGTCCGCGCGGAGCGCCACGAGGTAGTCCCCGGGCAGGTGGCGCGCGTCGAAGAAGGGCTCGTACGGCGGGACGGGCGCGGGCACCACCGCGTGCAGGGTGGACCAGGTGTCCCGGTCCAGCGCGCCGAGCGCGGCGTCGTCGTCGTGTTCGGCGGTGCGTATCCGAGTCTCCGGGACGGTCATGGCCGACACTGTGCCACGTCCGGCCCGGCTTCCCGCGCGGCGGGGGCAGGATGGGTCCCATGCAGCCTTCAGCCCCCCGCAAGCGCGTCGCCGTCACCGGCGCCTCCGGTCTCATCGGCTCGGCCCTGGTTCGCTCCCTGCGCGCCGACGGCCACGACGTCCTCCGCCTCGTCCGCCGGCCGGCCCGCACCGCCGACGAGGTCGCGTGGGACCCCCGGCGGCTGTACGTGGACGCCGCCGGACTCGTCGGCGTGGACGCGGTCGTGCACCTGGCGGGCGCCGGGGTCGGCGAGCGCCGCTGGAACGAGGCGTACAAGAAGGAGATCCGGGACAGCCGGGTGCTCGGCACGACGGCGGTCGCGCGGGCGCTCGCCTCGCTCGCGGAGCCGCCGGAGGTCCTGGTGTGCGGCACGGCGCTCGGCTGGTACGGGGACACCGGCTCCCGGGCGGTGGACGAGAGCGCGCCCGCCGGGACGGGTTTCCTGCCGTCGGTGTGCGTGGAGTGGGAGGCCGCGGCGGCCCCGGCGGAGGAGGCCGGCATCCGGGTCGCGTACGCCCGCACCGGTCTGGTGGTGGCGCGCGAGGGCGGGGCGTGGGGGCGGCTCTTCCCGCTCTTCCGCGCCGGGCTCGGCGGCCGGATGGGCGACGGGAGCCAGTACTGGTCGTTCATCTCCCTCCACGACGAGGTGGCCGCCCTGCGCCACGTCGTGGACACCCCGTCCCTGTCGGGTCCGGTGAACCTGACGGCCCCCGAGCCGGTCACCAACCGCGAGGTGACGGCGGCGATGGGCCGGGTCCTGCGCCGGCCGACCCTCCTGACCGTCCCGGCACCGGCCCTGCGGATCGCCCTCGGGGACTTCGCACAGGACGTGCTGGGGAGCCAGCGGGTCCTGCCGGGGCGCCTGCTGGAGTCCGGCTTCGCCTTCGCGTTCCCGACGGTCGACGACGCGATCCGGGCGGCGGCCCGCTGACCCCCGCCCCTCCCGCCCCCTCCGCGCCCCCTCTCGCCCCTTCCCCTCGCCCCACGGCCCGGCGCGGGCCGGCCGGCCCCTGCGGAAGCACCGTCCGGGCTCGATGCGACCCGTGAACTCCGGTATCCCGGAGGGTCGTTGGGGGAATAGGCCCCCCACCGGCCGCGCCGACCCGGGGAGGGGCACGTGCTCAGCAGCGCAGACCACACGGACGAGACCGCCAGCACGGACAGCACGGACAGCACGGACAGCACACACCGCGCACACCGCACAGCCAGTACAGCCAGTACGGCCCGTACGGCCCGTACGACCGGCGCGGGGCACAGCCGCCGCACGGACGCCGCGGAGGGCGTCGACGTCGTGATCGTGGGGGCCGGGACCGGGGGGCTCGCCGCCGCCCACCTGCTGACCGGCGCCGGGCTCTCCGTCGCCGTCCTGGAGGCGGAGCCCCGGATCGGGGGCCGGATGGCGACCGAGTCCGCCGACGGCTTCCGGCTCGACCGGGTGGGGCCGCTGCTCACCCTCTCGCACGAGGAGCTGCGGGCCCTGCCGGGGCTCGCGGGGCTCCCGCTGCGTCCCTTCGCGCCGGGGGTCCTCGTGCACAGCGACGGCCGGTACGCGCGATGGGGCGCCCCGCACCCGCTCCGGGCGCCCGGGGCGTCCCGGGCGGCGGGCGGACGGAGCGCGGGGGGAGCGTTCGGTACGACGCGCGCCCTCGCGAGCGCCCCCCGGCATCCGGCGACCCCGCTCGACCAGGCGCGCCTCGGCGCGTCCCTCGTCCGGCTCGCCGCGACCCCGGCGCAGCGGCTGCTCGCCCGCCCGGAGCGGACCGCGCTCGACGCCCTGAACGCGCGGCTGCCCTCCCGGACGGTCCAGGGGGTGCTGCGGCCGCTGCTCGCGGCGCTCCTGGCCGACCCGGACCTCGCCACGTCCAGCAGGCGGGCGGACCTCGCGCTGCGCGCCTTCGCGCGGGGCCGGCTCGCCGTCCCGGAGGGCGGTTCGGCCGCACTCCCCGAGCGGCTCGCCGCCGCCCTGCCGCCGGACACGGTCCGTACCGGCGTCCGGGTCACGGGGGTGTCCGTCTCCCGGGTCACGACGGCGGAGCACGGAGTGTTCCGCTGCCGGTCGGTGGTCGTCGCCACGGGGGCGCGTACGGCGGCGGCACTGCTGCCCGGCCTGCGGACGCCCGCGTTCCACACCGTGACGCTCCTCCACCACACGGCACCGGTCGCGCCCACCGGGGACCCGGTGCTGCTCCTGGAGTCGGACCCGGACGGGCCGGTGGCCCACACGGCCGTGATGAGCGCGGTGGACCCGCGCCGCGCTCCGGCGGGCCGGACGCTGATCACCTCGACGGTGCTCGGGGCGCCGCCGGACGACACGGAGCGCCGGGTGCGCAAGCACCTCGCCACGCTGTACGGCACGTCGACCGACGAGTGGGAGCTGCTGGCCCTCCACCACACCCGGGACGCCGTCCCGGCGATGCGGCCCCCGCACGACGGCCACCGCCCGGTCCGGCTGCTCGCGGGCCTCTACGTCTGCGGCGACCACCGGGCCACGAGCACCCCCCGGGGCGCCCTCCTCTCGGGCCGGCGCGCCGCCCGCGCGCTCCTGGGGGACCTGGGGGTGCGGCCCCCCGCGCGGGACGCGGGGTCCAGGGAGACGGCCTGACCGCGCGCGGCCGGGTCAGCCGAGGGCGGCGACCCGGTCGCGGTAGGCGCGGACCGCGGCGGCGTCGCGGTGGGGTTCGAGGCGGCGCTCGAAGTCCCGTACGTACTCCGCGGCGCGGGCCGAGCGCATCTCGGCGGCCTCCCGGGCGGCCTCGGCACCGAGCGCGCACGCCTGTTCGAGGTCGCCCAGGGCGAGGCGGGAGGTGGCGAGGACGACCCGGCAGAAGAGCCGGCTGCGGGCGAAGCCGGGGGCGCGGAGCTGGAGGGCGCGTTCGGCGTGCTGGGCGGCGAGGCGGTACTGCTGGAGGTCGCGGTGGCAGTGCCCGGTCTCACCGGCGAGCTGCGCCTCGTCGAACGGCCTGGCCCAGTGGGGCACCTCGTCGCCGGGACGGGCCGCCTCCAGGGCCCGGTCGGCCCGCGCCAGCGAGGCCCCGCACGCGCGCGCCTCCCCGAGCACGGCGTGTCCGCGCGCCTCGACCGCGTGCAGCATCGCCTGGACGACGGGCGGCGCGGCGGGCCCGACGCCCTGCTGGGCGACCCGGGCGAGCTGCACGGCCTCCCGCCCGTGGCCGAGGTAGACGGCCTGACAGCTCATGGTGAGGAGCACGTACGAGCCGTACGCCCGGTCCCCGGCCGCCTGCGCGAGGCGCAGCGCCTGGACGAAGTAGCGCTGGGCGAGGCCGTGGGCGGCGATGTCGTACGAGGTCCAGCCCGCGAGCCGGGTGAGGTCGGCGACGGCGGCGAAGAGGCGGCGGCCGGTGGCCTCCCCGTACGTGCCGCGCAGCATCGGCTCGGCCTCGTGCTCCAGGTAGCGGACGAGGGCCTGGCGGGCGTGGCCGCCGCCGTAGGCGTGGTCGAGGGCCCGGAAGAGCTCGCCGACCGAGTGGAGGGCGGCGATGTCGCCGCCGGAGACCCGCTGCCCGGGGCCCCGGTCCGTGCCGCGCTGGCGGGGCACCGAGCCGCGGCCCTGGGGCGGCACCCGGGGATCGCGCGGGGACGTCCCGGCGGCGGAACGGGAGGCGGGCTCCCCGCGCGCGACCCGTTCGTCGGCGCGCCCGATCAGCCAGTCCCTGCTGGGGACGACCAGGCCCGCCGGGGTGAAGGCGATCTTGCGGAGTTCGGCGTGGCTGCCGGAGTCCTTGCGCCACAGGCCGCTGACGATGTCGACGGCCTCCTCGGGGGTGGCCGCGAACTCCAGGCCGGCGTAGACGGGGGCGCAGGCGTCGAGGCCGAGGTCCTGGGCGGACAGCCGGCGGCCGAGACGGCGGGTGAAGACCTCCGCGATGAGGGCGGGGGTGGTGCCGCGCGGCTGCTGGCCGCGGAGCCAGCGGGTCACGGAGGTCTTGTCGTACCGCAGGTCGAGCCCGTGCTCCAGGCCGAGCTGGTCCACCCGTCTGGCGAGGCCCGCGTGGGAGAACCCCGCTTCGGCGATGAGCGCGGCGAGCTGGCGGTTCGGGATGCGCTGCGGGGGTCGTTCCGTCATCAGCTGTGCGGTCTCCTGCCTTCCGGGCCCGGGCGGCAGCCCCCTCGGACCCCCATGGAACGGCGCGAATTTAGCGGCCCCCACGGGCCGTACCACCACCTTCGCCCTACATTCATCCGATCGTGTGAGGATCGGCGGCCCCCTGACGCGGGCGCCCGGCGGGGACGGCCCCGGCCCGGCGCCGGGAGAGCACGGCCCGCGGCACCCCCGCACGGGTGTTCCCGGTGCCGCCGTACAGTGGCATGGGCGCGAACGACGCAGGGCGCCGAGCCGGCCCGGGACGATCCCCGGTCCCCGGCTCCCGGCGCCCAGGAGGAGGCATGGCCGTGAGTGAGCTGCGATTCGTCCGTCTCGGTTTCGGCGAAGAGGCCGTCGACTACCGGGCGGCCTGGGAGAAGCAGCGCGAGGTGCACGCCGCGCGGTTCGCCGACGAGACCGGGGACACCTGCCTGCTCCTGGAGCACCCGCCGGTCTACACCGCCGGCCGGCGCACGACGGAGAGCGAACGCCCGCTGGACGGGACGCCGGTGGTGGACGTCGACCGGGGCGGCAAGATCACCTGGCACGGCCCCGGCCAGCTGGTCGGCTACCCGATCATGAAGCTGCCCCGCCCCGTGGACGTCGTCGCGCACGTGCGCCGCCTGGAGGAGGCCCTGATCCGCACGGCCGCCGACTTCGGCCTGGAGACCACCCGGATCGAGGGGCGCAGCGGGGTCTGGGTGCTCGGCGACCCCGTGCGGGAGCGGCCCCGGCTCGGCGGCCTGTCGCTCGACTTCGACCCCCGGCTGAACGACGAGGAGTTCGACCCGCGCCTGAACGGGCCCGAGTACGCCCCCTCCAACGCCGGCCAGCGCCGCGAGGACCGGAAGCTGGCGGCGATCGGCATCCGGGTCGCCAAGGGCGTCACCATGCACGGCTTCGCGCTCAACGTGAACCCGGACAACGCGTGGTTCGACCGGATCATCCCGTGCGGCATCCGCGACGCGGGCGTCACCTCCCTCGCCAACGAGCTGGGCCGGGACGTCACGGTCGAGGAGGTGCTGCCGGTGGTGGAGAAGCACCTGCGGGAGGTCCTGGAGCACGCGGAGCTCGCGCCGCGGGCCGTGGAGCCCGCGTCCGCCTGACCACGTCCCGCCCCCAGGAATGCGGGGCGCGGGCCAGAGGTTGGCCGGACGTAGGCAAGGCATGGAAGCCACGGGCGTACCCTGGTGTACGCCGAAGAATCGAAGCTACAGGAGCCGATGTGTCCGCAGTCGCACCCGACGGACGCAAGATGCTGCGCCTGGAGGTCCGGAACGCCCAGACCCCCATCGAGCGCAAGCCCGAGTGGATCAAGACCCGGGCGAAGATGGGGCCCGAGTACACGAAGATGCAGGGCCTCGTGAAGAGCGAGGGCCTGCACACGGTCTGCCAGGAGGCGGGCTGTCCCAACATCTTCGAATGCTGGGAGGACCGCGAGGCGACCTTCCTCATCGGCGGCGACCAGTGCACCCGGCGCTGCGACTTCTGCCAGATCGACACGGGCAAGCCGCAGGCCCTCGACCGCGACGAGCCGCGCCGCGTGGGCGAGTCGGTCGTCACGATGGACCTGAACTACGCCACGATCACCGGCGTCGCGCGCGACGACCTGGAGGACGGCGGCGCCTGGCTGTACGCGGAGACCGTGCGCCAGATCCACCGGCAGACGGCGGAGCGCGAGACGGGCCGCACCAAGGTCGAGCTGCTCGCCCCCGACTTCAACGCGGTCCCGGAGCTCCTGGAGCAGGTCTTCGACTCCCGCCCCGAGGTCTTCGCGCACAACGTGGAGACGGTGCCGCGCATCTTCAAGCGCATCCGCCCCGGCTTCCGCTACGAGCGCTCCCTGGACGTCATCACGCGGGCGCGCGACTACGGTCTGATCACGAAGTCGAACCTGATCCTCGGCATGGGCGAGACCCGCGAGGAGATCAGCGAGGCGCTCCAGCAGCTCCACGACGCGGGTTGCGAACTGATCACGATCACCCAGTACCTGCGCCCCTCGGTCCGCCACCACCCGGTGGAGCGCTGGGTGAAGCCGCAGGAGTTCGTGGAGCTGAAGGAGGAGGCCGACGAGATCGGCTTCTCCGGCGTGATGTCGGGCCCGCTGGTGCGTTCCTCGTACCGGGCCGGGCGGCTGTACCAGCAGGCGATGGAGAAGCGGGCCGCCGCACCGGCCGCGTAGCCCGTGTGAACCCCGGCACAGACGCCCGCCGGGGGTTACGGGACGGATTCGACGCGGTCCGTACGGCCCCGCAGCTCAGCGGGGCCGTACGGACCGCGTCGGCGTTCCGGCGCTGGGCCGACCGGCCGCACGCGGGTTTCACCCGTGTTTGACCCCCGGGTCACGCCCTGGTAACACCGATCTGTGAGCGTGGTTCCACACAGCGCCACCCCCCGCACGTGCCCCCGCCCCGTCCCACCCGCCATCGAGGGAGGACCCCGTCATGCCGGCCGCACCGACGCACGTCCGCGTCACCGCGATCCCGTCCGTCACCGACGCCCTGAGGGCCGTCGAGTCGCTGCTCCTGGGAGCCGGGCAGCGCACCGCCCGGCGCAACGCCTGGAACTCCGTCCTGGAGGACCGCCGCCGCGCCAGGGACCGGGTCGAGGCCCAGCGCGTGATGGAGGTCGCGTCCGGCCGGGCCTCCCGGGCCACGTAAACTTCGAAGCATGGCGAGGAAGGCAAACACGAGCAGCGCTGACGCTGCCAATCCCGGGCGACTGAAGCAGATCGCCCTCACGTACAAGATGACCCGGAAGGCCGACCCGAAGGTCGGTCTCGTCGTCGCGGGCGTGGGCATCGGCGTACTCGGTGTCCTCCTCGCGATCGGCTTCCTGATCGGTCATCCGGTCTACCTGGGCATCCTGGGCTTCGTCCTGGGCCTCCTGGCGGCGGCCGTCGTCTTCGGGCGGCGCGCGGAGCGGGCGGCCTTCGGGCAGATGGAGGGCCAGCCGGGCGCGGCGGCGGCGGTGCTGCAGAACGTCGGGCGCGGCTGGACGACGACCCCCGCGGTCGCGATGAACCGCAGCCAGGACGTCGTGCACCGCGCGGTCGGCCGGGCCGGCATCGTGCTGGTGGCCGAGGGCAACCCGAACCGGGTCAAGACGCTCCTCGCGGCGGAGAAGAAGCGCATGAACCGCGTCGTGCCGGACGTGCCCGTGCACGACCTCGTCGTCGGCGACGGCGAGGGCCGGGTGCCGCTGAAGAAGATCCGCACGACCATGCTCAAGATGCCCCGCGTCCTCACCGGCCCGCAGGTCACCACGGCCAACGACCGGCTGCGGGCGATGGGCGACCTGATGAGCAACATGCCCCTGCCGAAGGGCCCCATGCCCAAGGGGATGCGGATGCCCCGCGGCGGAAAGACGCGCTGACGCGCCCTGCCCGACGCGTGAGGGGCCCCGGACCGTGCGGTCCGGGGCCCCTCACGCGTCGGGCAGGGTTCAGGCCGGGAACGGTGACCGCGTCCCGGGGCACGGCGGGCCCCTCACGCGCGCACGGGGTTCAGATGCGGACCTGGACGGCGCCGGAGAGGCGGTCGTGGAGGCCGCGGCCGTCGCGGTCCCAGATGAGGGCCGGGACCGCCAGGCAGACCAGGAGCGCGCGGAGCGCCGCGCGGAGCGGTCCGAGCCGGCCGCCGTTCACGGAGACGACACGCAGGCGGAAGAGCAGCTTGCCGGGCGTGGAGCCGACGGTGCCGACCGTCAGGGCGCTCAGGACGAACAGGATGACGAGGGCCCAGTTGCCCGTGGCCTGGTGGTAGCCGTCGGTGATCAGCCCGTATGCGATCAGCGTGCAGAGGGCCCAGTCGAGGGCGAGGGCGCCGAGCCGGCGCCCGGGGCGGGCGATCGAACCCGGCCCCTCCTCGGGCAGTCCGAGTTGCTGACCGCGGTAACCGAAGTCGACGCCGGCCTCCTCGGCCGCCGCGCGGGGGCCGGAGAGCCAGGATCCGAGTGCGTGCCTGTTGTCCACCCGACCACGGTACTGTGCCCGTTTTCGATTGCTTCGGCCCGGGTCGGGGAAGGCGGGGTGACGGCACCCCGGGGCGTGGCGGACGCACGGCCGACGCTCGCCCCGGTTAACTTCCACGAAACAAATGGGTCATGCTGGAGAAATCCCGTCTGCCTATGGTCGGGACCAGCGTGTACCACCGCACCGACCGCACGACCGAGCCGCAACCCCGCCCCTCCCCGGGACGGGACCAGGAGGAGTGGGATGTCCGAGAAGCACGGGTTCCAGAACGCCGACGAGGTCAGCAAGTTCATCAAGGACAACGACGTCAAGATGGTCGACGTCCGCTTCTGCGACCTTCCGGGCGTGATGCAGCACTTCACGATCCCGGCGACGGCCTTCGACCCGGCGGAGGAGCTGGCCTTCGACGGCTCGTCGATCCGCGGCTTCCAGGCGATCCACGAGTCCGACATGTCGCTCCGCGCCGACCTGTCGACGGCCCGGGTGGACCCCTTCCGCCGCGACAAGACGCTCAACATCAACTTCTTCATCCACGACCCGATCACGGGCGAGCAGTACAGCCGTGACCCGCGGAACATCGCGAAGAAGGCCGAGGCGTACCTCGCCTCCACCGGCATCGCCGACACCGCCTACTTCGGTCCCGAGGCGGAGTTCTACGTCTTCGACTCGGTGCGCTTCGAGACCTCGGCGAACCAGGGCTTCTACCACATCGACTCCGAGGCCGGCGCCTGGAACACCGGTGCGGTGGAGAACAACCGCGGCTACAAGGTCCGCTACAAGGGCGGCTACTTCCCGGCCCCGCCGGTCGACCACTTCGCCGACCTGCGTTCGGAGATCTCCCTGGAGCTGGAGAACGTCGGCCTCCAGGTCGAGCGCCAGCACCACGAGGTCGGCACCGCCGGCCAGGCCGAGATCAACTACAAGTTCAACACGCTGCTCGCCGCGGCCGACGACCTGATGCTCTTCAAGTACATCGTGAAGAACGTCGCCTGGCGCAACGGCAAGACCGCGACCTTCATGCCGAAGCCGATCTTCGGCGACAACGGCTCGGGCATGCACGTCCACCAGTCGCTGTGGTCGAACGGCGACCCGCTGTTCTACGACGAGACGGGCTACGCGGGCCTCTCGGACACCGCCCGCTACTACATCGGCGGCATCCTCAAGCACGCCCCGTCGCTGCTCGCCTTCACCAACCCGACGGTGAACTCGTACCACCGTCTGGTCCCGGGCTTCGAGGCCCCGGTCAACATGGTGTACTCGCAGCGCAACCGCTCCGCCGCCATGCGCATCCCGATCACGGGCTCGAACCCGAAGGCCAAGCGCGTCGAGTTCCGCGCGCCGGACCCGTCCTCGAACCCGTACCTCGCCTTCTCGGCGCTGCTCCTCGCGGGCCTCGACGGCATCAAGAACAAGATCGAGCCGATGGAGCCGATCGACAAGGACCTGTACGAGCTGGCTCCGGAGGAGCACGCCAACGTCCCGCAGGTCCCGACCAACCTGGAGGCCGTCCTCACCGCCCTGGAGGAGGACAACGAGTACCTCCAGGCCGGCGGCGTCTTCACGGCGGACCTGATCGAGACCTGGATCGACTACAAGCGCACGCACGAGATCGCCCCGATCCAGCTGCGCCCGCACCCGCACGAGTTCGAGCTGTACTTCGACCTGTAGGCCGGAACCCCGGCAGTGAAGGCCGCCGCTCCCGGAAGTCCGGGGCGGCGGCCTTCGCCGTCCGGTCGTGCCCTCCCCGTCAGCGCCCGTAGCGGATCAGGGCGCGGACCATGCGGCAGGTGGTGTCCGAGGGCGGGTGGATGCCGAGCTGCTCGGCCGTGGTGCGTATCGTCGCGTTCGTGGCCTTCGACGGGACGTAGACGCCGGCGTCGAGGAGGGCGATCGCGAGGCGCATGGCCTTCAGGCGCCGGTTGTGCGTGACGTACCACTCGCGGGGCCGGCCGGCGGGGAGCGGCTGCTTCCGGAGCGGCTTCCAGGGTTCGAGGGACGGCGTCCGGATCACGGCGAGAGCCATGGGCTACCTCCTGGCGAACGGTGGGTGCGGGCCCTCCGCGGGACCCTCACCTTCACCCTCGATTTTACTGCCCCCCACTGACAATCGGCCCTGGCCAGACCGGGTTTTCGGGGGCGCGGCGGCGGGTCCGGGGGTACCTTGTGCGCCATGGAGATCTGGATCAATCCCGCCTGTTCCAAGTGCCGCGGCGCCCTCACCCTCCTCGATGCCGAGGGCGCCGACTACACCGTGCGCCGCTACCTGGAGGACGTGCCCTCGCCGGACGAGATCCGGGAGGTGCTCGGGCGGCTCGGGCTCGAACCGTGGGACATCACCCGGACCGGGGAGGCCGAGGCCGGGGAGCTGGGGCTGAAGGAGTGGCCCCGGGACGCGGAGCACCGCGACCGGTGGGTCGAGGCGCTCGCCGCGCACCCGAAGCTCATCCAGCGGCCCCTCATCACCGCCGAGGACGGCACCGCCGTCGTGGGCCGGTCCGAGGAGGCCGTGCGGGACGCGCTGTCCCGCTGAGCCCCGGGTCCCGGGGCGGTGGGCGGTCCGGGCCGGACCGTCCAGGCCCCGGGACCGGCCGCCCCGCCGTGGCGGTGCCGGGTGCTCCGGGGACTCAGGCTCCCGCCGCGCCGGCCACCGGCCCGGCCGCCGCCGTGCCCGGCTCCGTCCCCGCCGCGGCCGTCTGCCGTTCCGCCTCCGTCAGGATCTCCGTCAGGCGCAGGCCGAAGCGGGCGTCGCAGGGGTGGGGGACGCCCGTGCGGGCCGCCGTGACGAGGGCGTCCACGGCCGCGCCGAAGGCGTCCACCGCGCCGCCCCACCGGGGCAGCTCGGTCCGGCCCCGCGTGCCGTACAGGGCGAGGGCCGCCTCCGCCGCCTCCGGCGGGGCGCCGAGCGTGAGGGTCGCCGTGCTGCTCGCCCCCGAGGCGTGGCGCAGCACCAGATGGTGGGTGTCGCCCGGCCCCGGCACGGCGGTGATCCCGGTGACGTCGCCGAGGACCGGCAGGTAGACCGAGAGGACGTGCGGGCCGACGTCCCACAGGCCGCCCTTCTCGCGCCGCCAGGGCGACGCCGCGTAGGCGCTGGCCGAGCCGGGGCCGTAGAGCGAGCCCAGCCAGTGCGCCTCGCCGAGGAACCAGCCGTCGGCCGCCGCCTGCTCCTCGATCCAGGCCGCCGTCGCCTCCGCGAACCGCAGCGTGCAGAAGACCACCGACGCGGCCCCGGCCGCCTCCACCGCCTGCACCACCTCGCGGGCCCCGGCCACCGTCGTGGCGACCGGCTTGTCGAGGAGGACGTGGCAGCCGGCGGCGGCGGCCCGTACCGCGAGCGGCGCCTGCACGTCCGGCGGGAGGGCGACGGCCACGGCGTCGCTCGCCGCGAAGAGGGCGTCCACGTCCGCGTACGCGCGCGTGCCCGACGCGGCGGCGAGCGCCTCCGCCGCCTCCGGACGTCTGCCCCACACCCCGCTGAACTCGACGTCCGGGTGCCCGGCGATCGCGGGCGCGTGGGTGCGGCCGGCCCAGGGGCCGGTGCCGAGGAGTCCGATGCGGGGCCGTGCCCCGAGCTGCTTCGCCATGATCCCAGTCTGCCGGGTGGGGCGGTGGTAGGGGCGGGAGGGACCGGGGGGAGCGGGGGGACGGGGTGGCCGGGACCTGGGGCTCCCTGGCGCGCACCGTCGCGCGGAAAGCACGGAAAGCGCGGGACTCGCAGAAAGCGCGGGACCCGCAGAAAGCGCGGAAAGCCGGGTAACACGCGGTTCACACACGGGCAACCGACGGGAAATCCTGTGTTGCGAAGCTCCGGTCCGGAAGCACCGGCACGGACCGCCCCGGGCGGGGCCGTGCGGAGACCGCGGCTTCCCGCGGTGCCGCGAGCCGCCGCGAGCCGCCGCGGGCAGCCGCCCTCGTCCGCCTCCGGGCGCGGGGAACCCCCAGCAGCACGCCACGCCCCCTAAGGATGAGCCCCCGTGACCTTCAAGGCCGAGTACATCTGGATCGACGGCACCGCGCCGACCGCGAAGCTCCGTTCCAAGACGAAGATCATCACGGACGGGACCCCGGTGCTCGGCGAGCTGCCGCTCTGGGGCTTCGACGGTTCCAGCACGAACCAGGCCGAGGGCCACGCCTCGGACCTCGTCCTCAGGCCGGTCTTCGTCTGCCCGGACCCGGTCCGGGGCGGTGACGACGTCCTCGTCCTGTGCGAGGTGCTCCACACGGACATGACGCCGCACCCGTCGAACACGCGCGTCGCGCTGGCCGAGGTCTCCGCCCGGTACGCCGCGCAGGAGCCGGTCTTCGGCATCGAGCAGGAGTACACCTTCTTCGAGGGGACCCGTCCGCTCGGCTTCCCGGTCAACGGCTTCCCGGCCCCGCAGGGCGGTTACTACTGCGGCGTCGGCGTGGACGAGATCCACGGCCGTCCGGTCGTGGAGGCGCACCTGGAGAACTGCCTCAAGGCCGGTCTCGGCATCTCCGGCATCAACGCCGAGGTCATGCCGGGCCAGTGGGAGTTCCAGGTCGGTCCGCTGGCGCCCCTGGAGGTCTCCGACCAGCTGTGGGTGGCCCGCTGGCTGCTGTACCGGACGGCCGAGGACTTCGGCGTCGCCGCGACGCTTGACCCGAAGCCGGTGAAGGGCGACTGGAACGGCGCGGGCGCGCACACCAACTTCTCGACGAGGGCGATGCGCGAGGGACCCGAGGGGTACGACGCGATCGTCACCGCGTGCGAGTCGCTGGGCGAGGGCTCGAAGCCGCTCGACCACGTCAAGAACTACGGCGCGGGCATCGACGAGCGCCTGACGGGTCTGCACGAGACCGCCCCGTGGGACGCGTACACCTACGGCGTCTCGGACCGCGGCGCCTCGGTCCGCATCCCGTGGCAGGTCGAGCGGGACGGCAAGGGCTACATCGAGGACCGCCGCCCGAACGCCAACATGGACCCGTACGTGGTGACCCGCCTTCTGGTGGACACCTGCTGCGAGGCCCTGGAGAAGGCCGGACGGGTCTGATCCCGGCACCCCGGAAGGGGCGTCCGCCGTTCCGTACGGTGGGCGCCCCTTCCGTCATGTGGGACGCACGTCACCGGATCAGGGCCGTCCGGGGGTCGTCCCGGCGTTTCCCTTCTGCTTCAATAGGGATATGGCCCATCCGCAGGACGACACCGTGACGAACCGTCACGACCTCGAGCCGTTCTGGCCTTCCCGGCAGCACCACGACTTCGACCGGGTGTGTTGCCGCGCGAGGAACGCGTCGGCCCTCTAAAGCCCCGATCGGTCCGATCCGATCCCCGGCCTCCGGCCGACGCGCACGACGTACGACGCCTGTCCGTCCGTTTCTCCGCGCGAAAGAGCTGATCCGCCATGGCCCACACCCAGAGCGCCTCCCTCACGGCCGTCCGTCCCGGCCGGCACCGACTCCGTGCCGTCGATCCGAACGAGGTCGTCGACCTCTCCCGGGTGGCGGACTTCCTGCCGCCCGGCGCCACCCTGCTGCCCGCGCCGCAGCACGTGCTGCCGGCGCTGCCGGGCCGTCCCCCGATGGTCGGGTACCTCGTCCTCGTCCCGGCCGACCAGCAGCCGCACCTGCCCGTGGCCGCCCCCGCGCCCGACGCGGCCGGGGAGCGGGGGCCGGTGACCATCGACGCCGTGCGGCGGATCGCCGTCGTGGACGGGGAGCCGATGGACCTGACGTACCTGGAGTTCGAGCTCCTCGCCCACCTGGTGGCCCACCCCCACCGGGTGCACACCCGCGACCAGTTGGTCACCACGGTGTGGGGGTACGGTCACGTCGGCGACGGGCGTACGGTCGACGTCCACGTGGCCCGGCTGCGCCGCAAGCTGGGCGCCGAGCACCGCCACACGATCCAGACCGTGCGGCGGGTCGGCTACAAGTACACGCCCTGACCGCCCCGTTCGCCCCTCCGCCCGCCCCTCCGTCCGTCCGTTCCTCCCCCGGCGGAATCCTCCCGGAGCGGAACCCCCTGGCACCGCTCTCCCCGGCGGGGCAGGCTCGGGCCATGAAGCTGCTGATGCTCGGAGGTACGGAGTTCGTGGGCCGCGCGGTCGCCGGGGCCGCGCTCGGCCGGGGGTGGGAGGTGACGGTCTTCCACCGGGGCCGGCACGCCGCCCCGGCGGGGGCCCGGTCCCTCCTCGGCGACCGCACCGCCGGGCCGGACGGGCTCGCCGCGCTCACCGCCGGTTCCTGGGACGCCGTCGTGGACACCTGGTCGGCGGCGCCCTCGGCGGTGCGGGACGCGGCCCGGCTGCTCGCGGACCGGGCCGGGCGGTACGCGTACGTGTCGAGCCGTTCCGTGTACGCGTGGCCCCCGGCCGCCGGGCTCGCCGAGGACGGCCCGCTGGTGGCGGGGGCGCCGGACGACGGCGACGTGCCGTACGCGGAGGCCAAGCGGGGCGGGGAGCTGGCGGCCGGGGCCGCCTTCGGCGCCGACCGGACGCTGCTCGTCCGCGCGGGCCTGATCCTCGGCCCGTACGAGAACGTGGGCCGGTTGCCCTGGTGGCTGAACCGGATCGCGCGCGGCGGCCCGGTCCTGGCCCCCGGACCGAGGACGTCGCCGATCCAGTACGTGGACGTCCGCGACCTGGCCGTGTGGACGCTCGACGCGGTGGCGGCCGGCCTCTCGGGGCCGTACAACCTCGTCTCGCCGCCCGGGCACACGACCATGGGCGGGCTCCTCGACGCCTGCGTCCGGACCACCGGTTCGGGCGCCGAGCTGCGCTGGACCGCGCCGGACGAGCTGCTCGCGGCGGGGGTGGAGCCGTGGACGGAGCTGCCCGTGTGGCTGCCGCCGGGCGAGACGTACGACGCGATGCACACCGCCGACGTCTCCCGGGCGCTCGCGGCCGGGCTGCGCTGCCGGCCGGTGGAGGAGACGGTCGCGGACACCTGGGCGTGGCTGGAGTCCCTCGGCGGGGTCGCGCCCCAGCGACCGGACCGCCCGGGGGCCGGGCTCTCGCCGGAGCGGGAGGCGGAGGTGCTGGCGGCACTGGCGGCGTCGTCCGGGAGGTGAGGGGGCGGCAAGCGTCCGGGCGGCCCGTCGGCGCGGCCGGGCGGGAGGCCCCGGCAGCCCTGGAGGCCCCGGCGACCCGCGCGGCCGGCGCCCCGGGAGGCCGCCAGAACCTGCCCCTTCCGGCGCGATCGCTTACGGTCGGCAGGAAGGTGTGAAGCGGGACGAACCGGAGGAGTCGACGTCATGGCCGCCATTCCCGCCGTCTCCGTCGCCAACCTCCGCGACCTCGGGGGCCTGCCGCTCTCCGGCGGGCGGGCGGTCCGTCCGGGGCTCGTGTTCCGTTCCGCGCAACTCGACCGGCTGGATCCCGGTGATCCCGCCGTGGCGGGCCTGGGCCTCCGCACGGTCGTGGACCTCCGGACGGACGGGGAGCGCAGGGAGCGGCCCGACCGGCTGCCGTCCGGGGCGCGGCCGCTCGTCGCGGACGTGCTCGCCGACTGGCTCGCCACCAGCGGGCTGCCGCCGGCCGCGCGCCTGAAGAGCCTGCTCTCGCAGCCGGCCCTGGCCGAGGAACACCTGGGCGGGGGCCGGATGCGGGAGGCGTTCGCCCGTACCTACCGGGCCTTCGTGTCCGCCGGTTCCGCCCGCGCCTCCTACGGCGTCCTCCTCGCGGAGCTGGGCGCGCCGGACGCCGGGCCGCTGCTCTTCCACTGCACGGCGGGCAAGGACCGGACGGGGTGGGCGGCGACGGTCGTCCTGTCCCTGCTCGGGGCGGACGAGGAGACGGTGCGGGAGGAGTACCTGTCGGTCAACCCGGCGGTGCGGCGGGCGTTCGCGCCGCTGATCGAGGGGTTCACGGCCCAGGGCGGCGACCCGCAGCTGGCGCTCGACCTGGTCGGGGTGGTGCCGGAGTACCTGGACGCGGCGCTCGACGAGGTGGCGGTGCGGCACGGGTCGATGGAGGCGTACGTGCGGGACGGGCTCGGCGTGCCGGACGAGGTGGTCGGGCGGATGCGCGAGCGGCTGACGGGCGCGCGCGGGGAGTGACGGCGGCGGTCGCGGCCGGCGCCGGGGGTTCGCCGTCCCGTGGCGTGCGGGACCGCCGGGCCCCGGCCCCTTTCCGGAGCGCCGGCGGCTCCCCCACCCGCGAAAAGACTCCCGTCGGCACCTGTTCCCCGCGCGTACTCATCAGTACATTGACAACATGTCCAACAAGCAGCCCGCGCCGGTGGCGTCGGAGCACGCCGAACTCAGGGCCCGCAAGGTCTCCTTCGACTGGGAGGAAACACCGCTCCACTGGGTTCCGGGCGATCCGTTCACCACCCACACCATCAACGTGCTGCACCTGCTGCTCCCGGCCGGCGAGCGCTGGTTCGTGCGCGTCTACGAGCAGGCCCTGCCGTACGTCACGGACGACCGGCTCCGCGAGGACGTCATCGGGTTCATCGGCCAGGAGGCGGTCCACTCCCAGGCCCACGACGACGTCCTGCCGCACCTGCGGAAGCTGGGGCTCGACCCCACCCCGTACACCGCGCAGGTGGACTGGTTCTTCGAGAAGCTGCTCGGGGACCGCACCCTGCCGCCCGGCCGGCCGCGCCGCTGGTGGCTGCGGGAGCGGGTCGCGATGATCGCCGCCATCGAGCACTACACCGCCTTCCTGGGCGACTGGGTCCTCAACGCCGACGCCCTCGACCGGGTCGGCGCCGATCCGACCATGCTCGACCTGCTGCGCTGGCACGGCGCCGAGGAGGTCGAGCACCGCGCGGTCGCCTTCGAACTCTTCATGCACCTCGACGGCGGCTACCGGCGCCGCGTCCGCACCTGGGCGATCGCCTTCTCCGCCCTCGTCTTCCTCTGGCAGCGCGGCATCCGCTTCTTCCTGGAGAACGACCCGCTCCTCGACGCCCCGAAGGCGTCCGTGGCGGACTTCGTGCGCAGGGGTCGGCGGGGCGTGCTGCCGTCCACCCCGGCGGTGCTGCGGTCCGCCCCCCGCTACCTCAGCCGCTCCTACCACCCCTCCCAGGAGGGGAGCACCGAGCAGGCCCTGGCCTACCTGGCCTCCTCCCCCGGCGCCAACGGGGGCCGCTGATGCCCCGGTTGACCGCCGTCGCCCTCGCCGCCGGAACCGCCCTGCTGGTCCGCCGCGCCGTCCGCCGCCGCATGTCCACCGCCCCGCTGTGGCCGATGCCCGCCCTCGACGTGCCCGTGTCCGGGTACGGCCGGGGCCGCACCGTCCCCCGCAAGGTCACGGTGGCCCGCCGCACCGTGCCCGCGGAGGGCGTCGTGGAGCTGCGCCTCGAAGGCGCCGGCCTGCCCGCCTGGCAGCCGGGCGCCCACGTCGACCTGGTCCTGCCCTCCGGGCTCGTCCGGCAGTACTCGCTCTGCGGCGACCCCGCCGACACCGGCGCGTACACGGTGGCGACCCGGCTGATCGGGTCCGGGGAGGGCGGGCGGGGCGGTTCGCGCGAGGTCCACGAACAGGTGCGCGAGGGCAGGGAGATCGAGATCCGGGGACCCCGGAACCGCTTCCCGCTCGTCGCGGCCCCCGCATACGTCTTCGTCGCCGGGGGCATCGGCATCACCCCCGTCCTGCCCATGCTGCGCGCCGTGGAGGCGGCCGGGGCGGAGTGGCGGCTCGTGTACGGCGGGCGGAGCCGGGCGACCATGCCGTACCTCGCCGAGGTCGAGGCGCTGGGCGGCGACCGGGTGACCGTCGTCGCCGAGGACGAGTCCGGCTACCCCGATCTGGGCTTCCTCGGGCAGGTTCCGGACGGGACGGCCGTCTACTGCTGCGGACCCGACGGCCTGATGGACGCGGTGGGCGCGGCGATGCCCGCGGGGCGGGCCCCGCGCCTGGAGCGCTTCTCGGCCGCCGCGCCGACCGACGGCGCCCCCTTCGAGGCCGAACTGCGCCGCTCCGGGCGCACGGTGGCGGTGGCGGCCGGCCAGTCGCTCCTGGACGCGGTGCGCGCGGAGCTGCCCGACGTGCCGTACTCCTGCCGCCAGGGCTTCTGCGGGACCTGCCGGCAGCGGGTCCTGGAGGGCGGGATCGACCACCGGGACGACCTGCTCACCGACGCCGAGCGGGACGGCTCGATGCTGCTCTGCGTTTCGCGCTGCACGGGGAAGCGGCTCGTGCTCGACCTCTGAGCCCCGGGACCGGCCGGCCCTACGGGAGGACCAGCCAGTCCAGGGCGAGCGCGGTGGCGAGGCCCCCCACCAGGAGCCAGGTCGCGAGCCGCGTACGGCCGTTGCGGGACAGCTCGATCACGATCCCGCAGAGGATCATGGCGAGCCCGTACACGCCGACGACCAGGACGGACGTGCGGCTCGCGAGGCGGACGACGAGGACCACGGCGAGGGCGACGAGGAGGACGGAGGCGGCGGCGACGCGCAGCCGCCTCGCCTGCCGGGGGGTGAGGCCGCCGACGGCGTCGTCCTCTTCGGCATCGTCCTCTTCCGCGTCGCCCTCTTCGAGTGCGTCCTCTTCGCGGAAGCCCTGGACGGCCTCTTCGCGGACACCCTTTTCGCGCACGCCCTCTCCACGGACGCCCTCTTCGCGGACGCCCGCCGGATCTTCCCCGGAAGCCGCTCCGGAGCCCTCCCCGGCGGCCCTCCCGGCCGGCTCCTCCGTGTCCTCGCCCTCCGCGTCCTCGTCCTCCGGCCTCCCGCCGGACGTCTCGCGCGGCGCGGGGACGCCGGGGGTCGCCGCGGCCCCGCCGGTCCCCGCGGAGTTCGCGGTCTTCGCCGTCTCCGCGGAGTTCGCGGGGTTCGCGGTCTTCGGGGTCCCGGAGACCTCCGGGGACTCGGCCAACGGGGTGTCCTGGTCGGGAGCGCTCATGGGGCAGGAGCGTAACGGACCCCGTTAGGCTGTTCGCATGACGACCGGGGTGCGCCGCAGGATGGGCGTCGAGGAGCGCAAGCAACAGCTGATCGGGGTGGCCCTCGAACTCTTCGGCCACCGCTCGCCCGACGAGGTGTCCATCGACGAGATCGCGGCGGCCGCGGGGATCTCGCGGCCGCTGGTCTACCACTACTTCCCCGGCAAGCAGAGCCTCTACGAGGCCGCGCTCCGGCGGGCCGCCGACGAGTTGGCGGCCCGGTTCGCGGAACCGCACCGGGGTCCGCTCGGGGCGCGGCTGCTGCGGGTGATGGGCCGCTTCTTCGACTTCGTGGAGGGCCACGGCCCGGGTTTCGCGGCCCTGATGCGCGGCGGCCCGGCGGCGGGCTCGTCCACGACGAACGCGATGATCGACGAGGTCCGGCAGGCCGCGTACGAGCAGATCCTCGCGCACCTCGGGGTCGAGGAGCCGTCCGCGCGCCTGGAGTTGGTGGTCCGGTCCTGGGTGTCGCTCGCCGAGACGACGGCGCTGCTCTGGCTGGACGGGCGGCGGGTGCCGCGCGCGGAGCTGGAGTTGCAGCTCGTGCACGACTTCGCCGCGCTGGCGGCGGTGAGCGCCGCGTACGACCCCGGGATGGCGGAGATCCTGGTCGGCATCCTCGCCGACGAGCCGGCCGACAGTCCCTTCGGGGAGCTGATGGCCCGCCTCGCCGCGTTCGTGCCCGCACCGGGCGCGGCTCCCGCCGCACCGGACCGGCGGGAGCCGCGCTGACGGCGGTGCGGGGGTCCTTCCGGCGGGCGGCCGGGCGGACCGCGGCCCGGCCGGGCCGCCTCGCGGACGGTCCGCGGCCGCGCGCGTACGACGGGGCCGCCGGCCGCCGTGCCGTCGGCGGGGAGCCGGGAAGGCTCGCCGCCGACGGCACGCGCCGCGGGGTCGCCCCGACGGAGCGGGCGCTCCCCCGGGAGCCGGTCATCCGGCCCTGAACACCGCCACCGTCCGCGCCGGGACCGTGAAGGTGCCCGAGCCCTTCTCGTAGGAGGCGGTCCGCACGACCGCGTCGGAGCCCTTCGCCTGGACCGGGTGCAGGGCGTAGCCCCTGCCCGCCAGGCCGGTGACCGTCTGCTTCCGCGTCTCCGGGCTCGCGTTGAAGACGACGACCAGGTCGCCGAGGCGCATGGTGATCACGCCCGGGGTCTCGCCGGGGCCGGAGAGCGGGAAGGACAGGGCCGCCCGCACCCGGTCGGCGGTGGCCAGGGAGAAGACCGGTTCGGTGGTGCGGATCTTCTGGAGGTCCCGGTACGCGGCCGAGGCCCCGTCGATCTGCGCGCAGCCGGGCGTGAGGGACGGGTTCGCCAGGAGCGGCTTCGCGAAGCCCCACTTGGACCTGTTGTCGGCGGCGGGCGGCAGGCCCCGGCCGAAGCCGTTGCCGTCACGGCAGTCCCAGTGGACGGCGTTGAACCAGTCGCCGCTGTCGTACGAGTTGCGGTCGAGGGACTTGGAGCGCAGCAGGTCCGAGCCGGCCTGGGAGAGCGCCGGTCCCTGCGAGAGGGTGGCCGTCGCCATGGCGAGGACCTGCATCCTGGCCCGGTCGGCCGGGGACGTGTCCGCCGGGAGCTTGAAGGCGAGCGCGTCGTACAGGGTCTCGTTGTCGTGGGCGTCGGCGTAGGCCAGGGCGTCGCCGGGGGCGGCGGCGTATCCGGCGGGGGCGCCGTTGTAGTCGACCTCGGAGCCCTTGACCGTGCGCCCGGAGGTGTCGGTGAAGGTGTAGTCGGCGAGGTTGCCGGTCAGGCCGACCTTGATGAGGTCCTGGTAGTGCAGGAGCCGGGCCTTCTGCTCGGCCGGGGTTCCGTTGGCGGCCGAGGCGTTGGGGTCGGTGTAGAGGCCGGAGGCGAAGCCCTGGACGCCGGGGTCCTCGTCGAAGGGGCCGCCGCCGCGCACGGCGTCGCGGGCGCGGTCGGAGAAGGTCGCGATCCCCGTGCCGGCCATGTTCTTCTGGGTGGCCTGGACGAAGCGGGCGTCGTCGGCGACCTCGCCGAAGTTCCAGCCCTCGCCGTAGAGGACGATCGCCCTGCCGTCGACGCCGTCCTTCGCGACGGTCAGGGCGTCGAGGGCCTTGCGGACGGCGAGGACGTTCTCCTTCGGGTGGTGGCCCATGAGGTCGAAGCGGAAGCCGTCGACCTTGTACTCCCTGGCCCAGGTGACCACCGAGTCGACGACGAGCCTGCCCATCATGGCGTTCTCGGGCGCGGTGTTGGCGCAGCAGGTGGAGGTGGCGACGGAGCCGTCGGCCTGGAGGCGCTGGTAGTAGCCGGGGACGATCCGGTCGAGGACGGACTTGTCGGACTGTCCGGCGGCGACGGTGTGGTTGTAGACGACGTCCATGACGGTGCGCAGTCCGTCGCCGTTGAGGGCCTGGACCATCCGCCGGAACTCGACCGTGCGGCGGGTGCCTTCGGGGTCGGTGGCGTAGGAGCCCTCGGGAACGGTGTGGTGCAGGGGGTCGTAGCCCCAGTTGTAGGCGTCCTTCGCCGCGGCGGCGGTGACGCACGCCTGCTGCTCCTCGGAGTCGGGGGCGTAGACCTTGAGGTCGCAGGCCGGTTCGGTCCGCGCGGACTTCTTCTCGGGGATGGTGCCGATGTCGAAGGCCGGGAGGAGGTGGACGTGGGAGGTGCCGGAGGCGGCGAGGTCGCGCAGGTGCTTCGAGCCCTTGCTGTCCTTGTCGGTGAAGGCGAGGTAGGTGCCCCGGTGGGCGGGCTTCGCCGTGGGGTCGGCGACCGAGAAGTCTCGGACGTGGAGCTCCTGGATCCGGGCGTCCCGCAGCGGCACGGCGGCGGGCTTCCGCAGGGTCTTCCAGCCGGCGGGGGCGAGCTTCGGGTCGGTGAGGTCGACGGCGAGGCTGTGGGTGGAGTCGGTGGTGAGGGCGGTGGAGTAGGGGTCGGTGACCCGGTTCTCCACGACCTTGCGGACGGTGGGGGCCCAGACCTTCACGACGTACCGGTACGGCTTCCCGGTCCAGGACTTCGGGCCGGTGACGGACCAGACGCCGGAGGCGTCGTCGCGGCGCATGGGCACGGTCCGGCCGTCGAGTTCGAGGGCGGCGGACTGGGCGGTGGGGGCCCACACGGAGAGGGTGACCCGGCCGTCGCGGAAGACGGGGCCGAGGGGGGCGCGGGTGGCCTTCGCCGCGTACAGGTCGTCGAGGACGCCCGCGGTCTGGACGCCGGTGGCGGCGAGCAGGGCGCCGTTGGCGGCGCGCTGGGTGGCGAGGAGCTGGCCGCGCAGGGAGTCGCGGACGCGGTCGGCGTCGCGCGGGTCGACGGTGAAGGCCGGGTAGTCGCGGAGGTGGGGGTGCTTCGCCTTCTGGGCGTCGGTCATCGAAGAGGGCGTGAGGCGGAGCCACCGGCCCTCGTCGCTCAGGGCGCCGTCGGTGACGGTGATCCCGCCGTCCTTCGCGTACACGAGCTGCTGGCTGGTGGCGTCGGTGGTCTTCACCTTCCAGACGACGGTGTTCCGGTCGATCCACTGGGCCTCGGCCCTGCCGAGGTCGAGGTCCGGGGCGCCGCCGGCGGTCGGGAGGAGGTACTTCGGCTGTCCGGAGAGCAGCCAGACCTCGTGGCCGTGGGTGGCGAGGTCGAGGGACTGGTCGGTGGGCAGGTCCTTCTCGTCGCCCTTGTGGAGGATGTACGAGAGGGTGGTGGCGCCCTCGGCGAGGGGGACCTCGTAGACCGCGCCGTACGCGTCGGTGCGGACGGGCATGAGGGGCTTGGACCAGTCGGTGGGCCGGGCGGCGCCGGTCCAGGTGTGGAGGCCCCAGCCGTCGTGGTTCCCGTCGGCCCGCTGGTAGTGGAGGACGGCCTTGGTCCTGTCGGGGGTGGCGGGGGCCGGGTCGGTGTCGGACTGGCCCCCGGCACCCTGCGTGATCCAGACCTCGCCGGTGCGGCCGAGGTCGATGCTGCGCTGCGGCCCGTCGGCGGCGCCGTCCTTCTCGACGGTGTACGGGACGGTGGAGGCGCCCTCGGGGACCTCGACCCAGGCGAAGGCGCCGAAGGCGTCGCGACCGGTGAAGGCGGTCTGCTGATCGGCGGCCTTCAGCTTCCAGCCGTCGTAGTTCCCGTCCTCGCGCCGGTAGTGCACGACGGCGTAGGGGCGCTCGACGGCGACCGGCTTCCCGGGGGCGGGAGGCGCGCCGGCGGTGGTGGCGGCGGTGGCGCTCGCGGTGCGGCCCGCGCCGTCCACGACGACGGCCTTGTAGCGCAGGGCGGTGCCGGCGGGGGCGGCCACGTGCTGGGTGACCTTGTAGGGGGCGTGGTCGGCGGTGCCGAGGGTCTGCCAGCGTCCGTTGCCGACCTGGGCGGCGAAGACGACCCGGGCGAGTCCGTCGCCGGTCACGTCGGCGGAGAGTTCGACGGTGCCGGTGGCTCCGGCGGCCGGGGGCTTCAGCGAGACGCCGGGCCGTACGGCGGGGACCGGGAGGGCCCGGTCGGCCCTGAGGACCAGGGAGGAGAGGGCCGGGACGGTGACGGTGACCTTCCCCCCGGTGGCGGTGGCGGTGCCCCGGCCTCCGTACAGCGCCCGGAAGCTCTCCGAGTCGACGGGGATCGTGACGGTCCGGTCGGTGGGGGCGCCGTTGGCGGCGACGAGGTACTCGGTGCGGTCCTTCGCGTCCGTGCGGGAGAAGGCGTAGACGGAGCCCTCGGCGTACCGCTCCCGCTGGACGCCGTCGCGCAGGGCCGGGTGTTCGCGGGTGAGCTTCGACAGGGCGGCGACGGAGCGGTAGAGGGGGTGGCCGGTGTCGTAGGCGTCGGTGGCGTGGGTGCGGTCGGTGCCGATCTGGTCGTCGTCGAGGTAGTCGGCGGCCCCGGAGGCGAAGAGGGGCTGGCGGGCGTCCTTGTCGCCGCCCGCGCCGGTGAAGCCCTGCTCGTCGCCGGCGTAGACGACGGGGTTGCCCCGGGAGAGGAACATCAGCTCGTTGGCGAGCCGGGCGCGCGCGAGGAGTTCGGCGTCGGAGGCGTCCGGGTTGTCCTGCTTCAGGAAGGTGCCGAAACGGCCCATGTCGTGGTTGCCGAGGAAGGTGACCTGCTCGTAGGCGTTGGCCTTGTCGGTGGTGTAGCGGTGGTCCTCGGCGAAGACCTCGGCGAGCCGGCCGGCCCCGGCGCCCCGGGAGGCGAAGGCGCGGGCGGCGTCCTGGAAGGGGAAGTCGAGGGTGGCGTCGAGACGGCCCCGGGTGACGTAGGGGGCGGTGACGGCGGGGTCGGAGGAGTAGACCTCGCCGAACAGGAAGAAGTCCTCGCGGCCCCGCTTCTTCGCGTAGGCGTCGAGGGCGGTGGCCCACTGGGTCCAGAAGTCCAGGTTCACGTGCTTGACGGTGTCGACGCGGAAGCCGTCGATGTCGAAGTCGTGGACCCACTTCTCGTAGATCCTCTTCATGCCCTCGACGACCTCGGGCCGTTCGGTCCACAGGTCGTCCAGACCGACGAAGTCGCCGTACTCTGCGGACTCGCCGGCCCATGTGGAGTCGCCCCGGTTGTGGTACATCGTGGGGTCGTTGAGCCAGGCGGGCTTCTTGGCGTCCTTCTCCGCGACCGGGGTGTAGGGGAAGGAGTCCGCGTCCACCTCGCGGACGGCGTTCCGGTCGTCGAAGGGGCGGCCCTCCCTGTCCAGGTAGGGGTAGGCGCCCTTGGGGCGGTAGCCGTACTTCTTCTCCGCGTGGTCGACGGTGTCGGCGGTGTGGTTGGTGATGACGTCGAAGAAGACCTTCATGCCCTTGGCGTGGGCGGCGGCGATCAGCTTCCGCAGGTCGTCGTTGGTGCCGAAGTGGGGGTCGACCTGGGTGAAGTCGGTGATCCAGTAGCCGTGGTAGCCGGCGGAGGCGTCCTTGCCGACGCCCTGCACCGGCTTGTTCTTGAAGATCGGCGCCATCCAGATGGCGGTGGTGCCGAGGCCCTTGATGTAGTCGAGCCGCCGCGCGAGGCCCTTGAGGTCGCCGCCCTGGTAGAAGCCCTTGTCGGCGGGGTCGAAGCCGGTCCGCGTACGGCTGCCGGTCAGACCGCCCCGATCGTTGGAGGGATCGCCGTTGGCGAACCGGTCGGGCAGGACGAAGTAGAACTGCTCGCGGGTCAGGTCGTGGCGGGCGGGCTGGGCCGCGAGCACCCGGTCCGACGGCGGGGCGGGCGGTCTCGGCGCGGCGGTCGCGGGGACGGCGGGCACGAGGGCCGCGCACAGGGCGGCGGCCAGTGCGACCGCCGTTCTCTTGCGTATCACGGGGAAGCTCCCTGGAGGTACGGGAAGAGGAGGCCGCCCCGGGTGGGGCGGCCCTGCGGTGCGGGTGGGGATCAGCCGTGGAGCGTGGGGATCAGCCGCGGAAGGTGTCGTTCGCGACGGGCGGCCCGGGGCGGAGACGGGGCCGGGATCGGGGGCGGGAACGGTCGCGGTGCGGTCGGCACCGGGCTCCCGGGGACGTGTCCGGCGACGGGACGGGTGCCGGCCGTGGGCGCGGAGGCGGTGCGATCCGGGGCGGCCGGGGTGGTCTCCCCGCCGGGCAGTACGCCGGTGTCGGTCTCCCCGCCGGGTGGAGCGGCCTGCGCGGGGGCGTTTCCCGTGAGGGCCTCGGCGGCCTCCGTCACCGGGGCGGACGCGGCGGCCACGGATCTTCCGGCCATGCTTCCTCCTGTACGACCTCGGTGTCGCAAGAAGTTGCCGAAAAGTTCAGCAACTGCTTTCAGCCGTGACCGTACGAGCGCCCCGGCGCCCGGTCAACCCTCCGGACGCCCCCGCGCGAGTTTTTACGGAAGCGGCCGCGGCCGCTCGTCGCGGGCGGGCGGCTGCGCGGTCGAGCCGCGCACCACCAGCTCGGGCTGGAAGACGAACTCCGTGCGCTGCACCGGGTTTCCCTCGATCTCCTCCAGGAGCGCGCCCACGGCGGCCGTGGCCATCGCCTGGACGGGCTGGCGGACGGTGGAGAGCGGCGGACTGGTGAAGGCGATCAGGGGCGAGTCGTCGAAGCCGACGACGGAGACGTCCCGGGGCACGTCGAGGCCCCGGGCGCGGACCGCGCGGATCACGCCGAGCGCCATCAGGTCGGAGCCGCAGACGATGCCCGTGCAGCCCTCGCCCAGCAGGATGTCGGCGGCGGCGTGGCCGCCCTCGACGCCGAAGAGGGTGGGCCGGACGAACCGTTCGGCCTCCGCGCGTCCGGTGCCGAGGAGCTCGTACAGCTCGGCGGCGAAGCCCTCGGCCTTGCGGCGCGAGGGGACGTAGCGGGTGGGGCCGATGGCGAGGCCGATGCGCTCGTGCCCCAGCTCGACCAGGTGGCGCACGGCCATGCGGGCCGCCGCCCGGTCGTCCGGGGAGACGAAGTTGGCGTCGATGTGCTCGTTGTAGCCGTTGACGAGGACGAACGGCACTCCCCGGGCCGCGAGCCGGTCGTAGCGGGACGGGTCGGCGGTGGCGTCCGCGTGGAGGCCGGAGAGGAAGACGATGCCGGCGACCCCGCGCTCCACGAGCTGCTCGACCAGCTCGTCCTCGGTGGCGCCGCCGGGCATCTGGGTGCAGAGCACCGGGGTGTACCCGTGCCCGGCGAGGACCTGCTCGACGACCTGCGCGAACGCCGGGAAGATCGGGTTGGTCAGCTCGGGCACGACGAGGCCGACGAGGCCCGCGCTGCGCCGCCTGAGGCGGACGGGGCGCTCGTAGCCGAGCACGTCGAGCGCCGCGAGGACCTTGTGCCGGGTCGCGCCGGCCACCCCCGCCTTGCCGTTGAGGACGCGGCTGACGGTGGCCTCGCTGACTCCGGACTGGGCCGCGATGTCCGCGAGCCGCGGGACGCCGGGAACAACGCCCCGCGGCAGGGGGATCGTCACACCGCCCACCAGACGGTGGTGTCGGCGGGCAGCTCCACCACGCCGTCCCCGGGGGAGACCGGCGCGCTGGAGAGGAGGAACCGGCCGGGCAGCGGGACGGAGAGGGCCCGGCCGGTGGTATTGGCGGTGCAGACGAAGCCGTCGCGCCGGAAGGCGAGGACGCCCTCGGGGGCCTCCAGCCACTCGACGCCGGAGCCCGCGCCGAGTCCGGACCGGGCGCGGCGCACGGCGAGCGCGCTGCGGTACAGCTCCAGGGTGGAGTCGGGGTCGCCGGTCTGCGCCTCGACGCTCAGCTCGCCCCAGGTCGAGGGCTGCGGCAGCCAGGAGCCGCCCGCGCCGAAGCCGTACGAGGTGCCCCCGACGGTCCACGGGATCGGCACCCGGCAGCCGTCGCGGAAGCCGTCCTGGCCGCTGGCGCGCCAGAACGAGGGGTCCTGGCGGACCTCGTCGGGCAGGTCGGTGACGTCCGGCAGGCCGAGCTCCTCGCCCTGGTAGACGTAGGCCGAGCCGGGCAGGGCCAGCATCAGGAGGGTGGCGGCGCGGGCCCGGCGCAGGCCGAGTTCGCGGTCGCCGGCCTCGCGGAGCTGGGTGCCGAGGCCCGCCGGGTTGGCGAAGCGGGTGGCGTGCCGGGTGACGTCGTGGTTGGAGAGGACCCAGGTGGCGGGGGCGCCGACCGGGCGCATCGCGGCGAGCGAGGCGTCGATGACGGTCCGCAGCTCGGTCGCGTCCCAGTGGGTGCCCAGATACTGGAAGTTGAACGCCTGGTGCATCTCGTCGGGGCGCACGTAGTTCGCGGTGCGGTCGACGGTCGGGGTCCACGCCTCGGCGACGAGGATGCGCTCCCCGTCGTACTCGGAGAGGACCCGACGCCAGGAGCGGTAGATCTCGTGGACGCCGTCCTGGTCGAAGAAGGGCATGACGTCGTTGCCGAGCAGTTTGAGCTGGTCGTGGGCGCCGATGTCGGGCAGGCCGGCGGCCTTGACCAGGCCGTGGGCGACGTCGACGCGGAAGCCGTCGACGCCCATGTCGAGCCAGAAGCGCAGGATGGAGCGGAACTCGTCGCGTACGGCGGGGTGTTCCCAGTTGAAGTCGGGCTGCTCCGGGGCGAAGAGGTGCAGGTACCACTCGCCGGGGGTGCCGTCCGGGTTCTCGGTGCGGGTCCAGGCCGGGCCGCCGAAGATGGACTCCCAGTCGTTGGGGGGCAGTTCGCCGTCCGTGCCCTTGCCGGGGCGGAAGTGGTAGCGCTCGCGCAGCGGCGACCCGGGGCCCTCGTGGAGCGCGCGCCGGAACCACTCGTGCCGGTCGGAGGAGTGGTTGGGGACCAGGTCCACGATGATCCGCAGGCCCAGGTCGTGGGCCTCGCGGATCAGCGCGTCGGCGTCGAGCAGGGAGCCGAACATCGGGTCGATGGCCCGGTAGTCGGCGACGTCGTAACCGGCGTCGGCCTGCGGCGAGGCGTAGAACGGCGAGAGCCAGACGGCGTCGACGCCCAGGTCCCTGAGGTAGGGCAGCCGACTGCGCACGCCCTCCAGGTCGCCCATGCCGTCGCCGTTGCCGTCGGCGAAGCTGCGGGGGTAGACCTGATAGATCACGGCGTCTCTCCACCAGCCCGTGTGCGTGCCGGTGGTGGGGGCGGCGGCCGGGGCGGCAAGATGCTGGGTCATGTCTTCCCTGGGAGGTATGGAGGGGCGTACGGAGGCGGTGGTCGGGCTCAGCCCTTGACGGCGCCGGCGGACATGCCGGTGACCAGGTGCCGCTGGGCGAAGAGGAACACCAGGGCGGCGGGGATGGCGATGAGCACCGAGGCCGCGGACATCGGGCCCCACTGGGCGCCGTACTGGTTGACGAACTTCTGCAGTCCGCCCGCGAGGGTGAGGTTCTCGTCGCCCACCATGAAGGCGGAGGCGTAGGCGACCTCGCCCCAGGCGGTGATGAAGGAGTAGAAGGCGGTGACGGCGATGCCCGGCTTGGCGAGGGGCAGGATCAGCCGCCAGAAGGTGCCGAACGGGGTGAGGCCGTCGACGTAGCCGGACTCGTCGATCTCGCGCGGGATGGTGTCGAAGAAGCCCTTCATCATCCAGGCGCAGAACGGGACGGCGATGGTCAGGTAGGTGATGACCAGGCCGGCCGGCTGGTTGAGCAGGCCCATCGACGACATGATGTTGTAGATCGGCACGATCAGGACGGCGACCGGGAACATCTGGGTGACGAGCAGCGTCCACATCAGGCCGCGCTTGCCGGGGAAGCGGAAGCGGCTGACGGCGTAGCCGGTGGTGGCGGAGATGAAGACGCCGATCAGGGTGGTGAGGGCGGCGACGAGCAGCGAGTTGCCGAACCAGGTGAGGAACGGGGTGTCCTTCAGCAGGTTCGTGTAGTTCTCGAAGGTCGTCTCCTTCACGAAGTCCGTGGTGGTCGCGTACTTCGCCGGCTTCAGCGAGGTCAGCAGCACCCAGAGCACCGGGAAGACGGCGATCACGGAGGCGACGACCAGGGTGAGGTGCAGCCCGGCCGAGGCGAGCGGCGAACGGCGTCCGCGCACCGGGGCGTTCGGGATCTGGGGGGCGGGGGTCGTGGTGGTCACCAGACTTCTCCCTGCTTGCGGAGGACGCGCCGGTAGACCGCGGCGAAGACCATCAGGAGGATCAGGATCAGCACGCCCCACGTGGAGGACTGGGCGAAGTCGCGCGGGCTGATCTCGAAGGAGAACTTGTACGCCTGGGTGACGAGGATCTGGGTGGCCTCGCCGGGTCCGCCCCGGGTGAGCAGGAAGATCACCGGGAACATGTTGAAGGTCCAGATGGTGGAGAGCAGGATCACCGTGGTCGAGACCGGGCCGAGGCCCGGCATGGTGATGTTGCGGAAGCGCTGCCAGGCGTTGGCGCCGTCCATCTCGGCGGCCTCGTACAGCTCGCCGGGGATGGACTGGAGGCCGCCGAGGAGGGCGACCATCATGAACGGGACGCCGAGCCAGACGTTGACGGCGACGACCGCGAACTTCGCCACCGTCGGGTCGTTCAGCCAGGGCACGGCGGAGATGCCGCCGCCGGCCAGGATCTCGTTGAGCAGGCCGCGGCGCTCGTCGAAGAGGAACCGCCAGGCGAACACGGAGACGAAGCCGGGGACGGCCCAGGGCAGGACCAGCAGCATCCGGTAGACGGAGCGGCCGGCGATCCTGCGGTTGAGCACGTTGGCGAGGGTGAGGCCGAGGGCGAAGGTGATCGAGACGCAGGCCACCGTCCAGACGACGGTCCAGAGGAGCGTGCCGAGGAACTGGGTCCCGGTGAGCGCCTCGGTGTAGTTGTCCAGCCCGACGAACTCGTACGTGGCCGGGATCTGGTTGACGCCGATGGACCGGGCGACGTTCCGCTCGTTCGCGTCGGTGAACGACAGGTAGATGCCACGGACCAGCGGGTAGCCGATGATCACGCCGATCACGACGACCACCGGGGCGACCATCGCCCAGGCGTACCAGTGGGTGGCGAGGGAGCGCTTCCGCACGCTCCGGCGCTTGCCAGTTCCGCGGCTCCGGCCGCGGGCGACGGTGTCGCCCGCGGCCTTCGCCACCGACTGGCCGGTGGTGTCCACAGCCATCAGCCGGTCTGCCTTCCTTCTTACTTCCAGTCCTTGAGGAGCTTGCGGTAGCGGTCGCCGACCGCCTTCGCTCCCGCCTCCGGGGTGGTCTGGCCGGTGAGCACCTTGGTGTACTCGACCTTGAGCGGCTCGAAGAGGCTGCCGCCCTCGGGGATCCAGGGGCGCTCGACGGCCTTGTCGACGACCGGCTTGAAGAAGGCGATCATCTCGTTGGTCGCGATGTCCGGCTTGATGTAGACGGACGAGCGGGTCGGGAGGAGGCTCAGCTCCTTCGTCACCTTCGCCTGGGACTCGACCGAGGTCATGTACTCGACGAACGCGTAGGAGGCGTCGAGGTTCTTGGAGCCCGCGTAGACGGCGAGGTTGTGGCCGCCCTGCGGGGCGCCCTGGCCGGCCGAGCCGGCCGGGACCGGGGCGATGCCCAGGTTGGCCTTGTCGGCGAACTCCTTGCCGGTGAAGGTGTCGGCCACGGCCCACGGGCCGTTGATCATCATGGCGACCTTGCCGTCCTTGAAGGCGGCCTGCATGTTGTCCCAGCCGTTGGTCGCGTCGGTGATCGCGGCCTTCGAGTCGACCAGGTCCTTGACGGTCCTGAACGCCTTGACGCCGGACTCGTCGTCGACGGTGACCTTCTTCTGGTCGGCGTCGACCATGTCGCCGCCCTCGCCGTACAGGAAGGGGAGGAACCAGTACGGGTCGTCGCCGCGGAGGTAGAACCCGGTCTTGCCGGTCTTCTCCTTGATCCTGGCGGAGGCCGTCTTCAGCTCGTCGACGCTCTTGGGAACCGCGACGCCGGCGTCCTTGAAGATCTTCTTGTTGTAGAAGACGCCCAGGGAGTCGATGACCTGCGGGACGGCGTAGGTCTTGTCCTTGTACTTGACGGAGGCCGCCGCCTGCTTCAGGAAGTCGTCGGCGTCCTTGAGGGCCGGGGTGCCGTCCAGCGGGGCGAGGTAGCCGAGATCGGCGAACTCGGGGGTCCAGGCGACCTCGGAACGGATGACGTCGGGCGCGCCGGAGCCGGACTGCGCGGCGTTCTTGAACTTGTTCTGCGCCTCGCCGAACGGCACGTTCACGTACTTGACCGTGACCTTGGGGTGCTTCTTGGTGAAGTCCTCGGCGAGCTTCTTGAAGACCTTGTCCTCGGAGCCGACCGTGGAGGTGTCCCACCAGGTCACGGTGCCGGAGAGCTCGCCCGAGCTCTTCGAGCCGCCGTTCGAATCGTCGCCGCTCCCGCACGCCGCCAGGGTCACGCCCAGGGCCGCGACCAGCGCGGTGGCCGCTATGCCACGCCGCATGTGAACTCCTTCAACTGATCCCGGGGGGACGAGGGGCTGGAACCTTCCTCATGCGACCGCTCCCTCGCGGCGCTCCGGGTTGCCAGGAACGTAACAGGGATGAAAACGCGCCGAAAGACCTTGCGGGAATTTTCTGCAAGAGCCGGTGATCGTTACATCCGCGTGTCCCTGAGGTTGCCGGCGGGCCGCTCGGCAGGGGCGAACGCCCTTCCCTCCGCCCTCCCCGCCCCCGCAAGGCGCCCCGCAAGGGCTGCAAGTCCTTGCGGAAAGGGGGACGAGTCCCCGCCGCCGGGCCGGTGGGCAATACGCCCCGTGCCCGGTACAGTCCCCTTCCATGACCGCGCGGCTCTCCGACATCGCAGCCCAGGCGGGGGTCAGTGAAGCCACAGTCAGCCGCGTGCTCAACGGAAAGCCCGGCGTGGCCACCACCACCCGCGAATCCGTCCTCGCCGCGCTCGACGTGCTCGGTTACGAGCGGCCCGTGCGCCTGCGGCAGCGCAGCGCGGGGCTCGTCGGCCTCATCACCCCCGAACTCGACAACCCGATCTTCCCCGCCCTGGCGCAGGTCATCGGGCAGGCGCTGACCCGGCAGGGCTACACGCCGGTCCTCGCCACCCAGACCCCCGGCGGGTCCACCGAGGACGAGCTCACCGACATGCTGGTGGAGCGCGGCGTCGCCGGCATCATCTTCGTCTCCGGACTGCACGCGGACACGACGGCCGACATGACGCGCTACGACCGGCTGCGCGGCAAGGGCGTCCCCTACGTGCTCCTCAACGGCTTCTCCCCCAAGGTCCGGGCGCCCTTCGTCTCGCCCGACGACCGCGCCGCGATGCGGCTCGCCGTGACGCACCTGGCCTCGCTGGGGCACACCCGGATCGGGCTCGCGGTCGGACCGAAGCGGTTCGTGCCGGTGCTGCGCAAGATCGAGGGCTTCCGCAAGGGCATGGAGGAGCGGCTCGGCCTCGGCCCCGAGGAGGCCGAGGAGCTGATCCAGCACTCCCTGTACACC
The DNA here is from genome assembly GCF_055591945.1 of Streptomyces sp. NPDC041191. Taxonomy (NCBI): domain Bacteria; kingdom Bacillati; phylum Actinomycetota; class Actinomycetes; order Kitasatosporales; family Streptomycetaceae; genus Streptomyces; species Streptomyces sp. NPDC041191. The sequence goes on from NZ_JBVIZC010000001.1 coordinate 421,452, forward strand.
CTGGAGGGCGGCCAGGCCGCCGCCGGGGCGCTGCTCTCCCGGGGCTGCACGGCCCTCGTCTGCGCGAGCGACATGATGGCGCTCGGCGCGATCCGGGCGGCCCGGCAGCAGGGGCTCGACGTGCCCCGGGACGTCTCCGTCGTCGGCTTCGACGACTCCCCCCTCATAGCGTTCACCGATCCGCCGCTGACCACCATCCGGCAGCCCGTGCAGGCGATGGGCCAGGCAGCGGTCCGCGCGCTGCTCGAGGAGGTGGGCGGCACCCCGGCCCCGCACTCCGAGTTCGTCTTCATGCCCGAGCTGGTCGTCCGGGGCTCCACCGCCTCCGCGCCGTCCCCCCTCAGGACTCCGACCTCCGACTGACCGGGTGCGCCCGGGACCCGACCGAGGGATGATCGGTCGGGGGCGGCCATCTGGCAGACTCTCTCCCCATGGGTGAAACGACCGTGAAGAGTGTGGACCACCGGACGACCCCGTCGTCACCCATCGCGGCCGACGACCGGCTGTCGCGGCCGCGCGCCCGCCTCCCCCGGCGCCCCACGATCTGGTTCGAGATCCTGCTCATCGCGGTGAGCTACTGGACGTACTCGCTGGTCCGCAACGCGGTGCCGGAGCAGAAGGCCCAGGCCCTGCGGAACGCCGACTGGATCTGGCGGACCGAGGAGTCCCTGGGACTCGCCTTCGAGCACACCGTGAACCACGCCGTGAACTCGGTGACGTGGCTGATCGTGTCGATGAACTACTACTACGCGACGCTGCACTTCGTGGTCACCATCGGCGTGCTGGTGTGGCTGTACCGCCGGCAGCCGGGCCGTTACGCGGCGTTCCGCACGGTCCTGTTCGCCACCACCGGCGTGGCCCTGGTCGGCTACTACCTCTACCCGCTCGCGCCGCCCCGGCTCATGAACGGCCAGGACTTCGTCGACACGGTCCTCGTCCACCACACCTGGGGCTCGATGGCCTCGGGCAACCTCAAGCACGTGTCGAACCAGTACGCGGCGATGCCGTCGATGCACATCGGCTGGTCGCTCTGGTGCGGACTGACGATCTTCCTGCTCGCCAGGGCGCCCTGGGCGCGGATCCTGGGCCTGCTCTACCCGGCGGCGACGCTCGTCGTGATCGTCGCCACCGCCAACCACTTCTGGCTGGACGCGGTCGGCGGGATGATCTGCGTGTCCTTCGGATTCCTGGTCTCGTACTTCTGGTACGGCTCCCGGCCGCACCGGCTGCCGAAGCTGGTCGGCCCCGCGGAGCCCGCCGGGGTCGTCGCCCACGGCGGTCCGCCCCCGGAGGCGGGGACGGACCGGGGGGCGGACGCGGAGCGTCCGATCGGCTCCGGGAGGTAGGACGCCCCCGGTCCCGGCGGCGGCTCAGACCTGCCGGCGCGTGGTCGTCCCCTCCAGGGCCATGGGCCCCGTGAGCCCGTGCCGGGCCGAGGCGGCGCCGCGCGGGGTCCGGGGGGTGGCGAGGACCTGCCGGGCGTCGTAGGAGGCGACGGGCCGGTCGGAGCCGAGTGCGAGGTGCGCCCCGGCGTCCCCCCGGAAATTCCGGCCGGGGGCTCCGCCGGAAGCCGGGACCCCGCGCCTACGCCCCGTAGAACAGCTCCTCCACGACCGCGCGGGCCCGGCGGGTGATCCGGCGGTAGTCGTCCACCATCTCGCCGACGTGCCCCGACTCGTACCCCAGGTACCGCCCCACCGCCGCGAGTTCGCGCGGCTCCGTGGGGAAGGTGTCGCCGGGCCGGCCGCGCACCAGCATCACCGCGTTGCGGACGCGGGTGGCGAGCACCCACGCCTCGTCCAGGGTCTGCGCCTCCTCCGCCGGGACGAGCCCGGCCGCGTGGGCGGCGGCCAGCGCCTCGCGGGTGCGGGTCGTGCGCAGCCCCGGCTCGGACCGGCCGTGGCGCATCTGGAGGAGCTGGACCGTCCACTCGACGTCGCTCAGGCCGCCGCGCCCCAGCTTGGCGTGGAGCGTCGGGTCGGCGCCGCGCGGCAGCCGCTCGGACTCCATCCGGGCCTTGAGGCGGCGGATCTCGCGGACCGCGTCCTCGCCGAGCCCCCCGGCCGGGTACCGCAGCGGGTCGACGAGTTCGATGAACCTCTCGCCCAGGTCGCGGTCGCCCGCCATGTGTTCGGCGCGCAGCAGCGCCTGGCTCTCCCAGACCAGCGACCAGCGGCGGTAGTAGGCCCCGTACGACTTCAGGCTGCGGACCAGGGGGCCGCTCTTGCCCTCCGGCCTGAGGTCCGCGTCGATCAGCAGCGGCGGGTCGGCGGTGGGCAGCTGGAGGAGCCGCCGCATCTCCGTGACCACCTGCTGCGCGGCCCGGGCCGCCTCCTGCTCGTCCACTCCCTCGCGGGGCTCGTGCACGAACAGCACGTCGGCGTCGGAGCCGTACCCCGCCTCGTGGCCGCCGAAGCGGCCCATGCCGATGACCGCGAACCGGGTCGGCAGTTCGTCGCCCCAGCCGGCGCGCACGGCGGCCCGCAGGGCGCCCGCGATCGTGGCCGCGTTGAGGTCGGTGACGGCCTCCCCCACCCGGTCCACGAGGGCGCCCGGGTCGGACTCGCGGGGGTTGTCCTCGGTGCCGTACGAGCCGATGAGGTCGGCCGCGGCGGTGCGGAACAGCTCCCGGCGGCGCACCCCGCGCGCCGCGGCGACCGCCTGTTCGGCGTCGTCCGCGCGTCCGACCGCCGCCAGGACCTCCTGCTCCAGGTGGTCCCGGTCGCGCGGCTTCAGGCCCTCCGGGTCGCCGAGGATCGCGACCGCCTCGGGGGCGCGGAGCAGCAGGTCGGGGGCGAACCGGCCGGCGGAGAGCACCCGGGCCAGGTTCTCGGCGGCGGCGCCCTCGTCCCGGAGCAGCCGCAGGTACCAGGGGGTCTTGCCGAGGGCGTCGGAGACCTTGCGGAAGCCGAACAGTCCGGCATCCGGGTCGGCCGAGTCCGCGAACCAGCCGAGCAGCACGGGCAGCAGGGTCCGCTGGATCGCGGCCTTCCGGCTCACCCCGGAGGAGAGCGCCTCCAGGTGGCGCAGGGCGGCGCCGGGGTCCGCGTACCCCAGGGCTTCGAGCCGCTGCACGGCCGCCGCGGGGCTGAGCCGGATCTCGCCGGGGGCGAGCTGGGCCACCGCGTCGAGCAGCGGGCGGTAGAAGATCTTCTCGTGCAGCCGCCGGACGACGGCCGCGTGCCGCTTCCACTCCTTGTTGAGCGCGGCGACCGGGTCGGTGCGCAGGCCGAGCGAGCGGCCGAGGCGGCGCAGGTCGGTCTCGCCCTCGGGGACGAGGTGGGTGCGGCGCAGCCGGTAGAGCTGGATGCGGTGCTCCATGGTCCGCAGGAAGCGGTACGCCTCGTCCAGCTGGGCCGCGTCGGCCCGGCCCACGTAGCCGCCGGCGGCGAGGGCGGCGAGCGCGTCGAGGGTGGTGCCGCTGTGCAGGGTGGCGTCGCTGCGGCCGTGGACGAGCTGGAGGAGCTGGACGGCGAACTCGACGTCCCGCAGTCCGCCGGGGCCGAGCTTCAGCTCGCGGTCGATCTGGGCGGCCGGGATGTTGTCCACGACCCGGCGGCGCATCCGCTGCACGTCGGGGACGAAGTTCTCGCGTTCGGCGGCCTGCCAGACGAGCGGCGAGACGGCCTCGATGTACCGCGCGCCCAGCTCCGGGTCGCCGGCGACCGCGCGCGCCTTCAGGAGGGCCTGGAACTCCCAGGTCTTCGCCCAGCGCTGGTAGTAGGCGAGATGCGAGGAGAGGGTGCGGACGAGGGGGCCGTTGCGGCCCTCCGGGCGCAGGTTGGCGTCGACGGGCCAGATGACCCCCTCGACGGTGGTCTCCGAGCAGATCCGCATCAGGTGGGAGGCGAGCCGGGTCGCGGCCCGGAGGGCCTCCCCCTCGTCGGCCCCGTCGGCCGGTTCCGCGACGAAGATCACGTCCACGTCGGAGACGTAGTTCAGCTCGTGGCCGCCGCACTTGCCCATCGCGATCACCGCGAGCCGGCACCGGGCGGCGTCCTCGGGCGCGTCGGCCTCCGCGAGGGCGAGCGCGGCGCGCAGGGTCGCCGTCGCCAGGTCGGCCAGTTCGGCGGCGGTCTGGGCGACGTCGGTGGTGCCGCACACGTCGCGGGCGGCGATGGCGAGCAGACAGCGGCGGTAGGCGACCCGCAGCGCGACCGGGTCGGCGGCGCCGGCGAGCCTCCGCTCGAACTCCTCGACCCCCGGGTGCAGATCGGCCGCCTCGTAGGTGACGAGGGTCTCCCAGTCTCGGGGGTGGCGGGCCAGGTGGTCGGCGAGCGCCTCCGAGGCGCCGAGCACGCCGAGGAGCCGGTCCCGGAAGGGCTTGGCGGAGAGCAGCGTGGCGGTGAAGGCGTGCCGCTCCGCCTCGGGCTGCGCCTCGACGAGCCGGACCAGGCCGCGCAGGGCCAGATCGGGGTCGGCGGTGGCGCCGAGGGCGTCCAGGAGCACGGGGTCGCCGCGCAGTTCGGACAGCTCGGGCACGTCGAGCAGCCGCTCGGCCCCGGAGGGGTCGGTGAATCCGTGCCGCAGCAGACGTGTGAACGTACTGCTCCTGCGTCCGGGCACCGTCATTCCGCCGCTCCCTCCGAACAGGTCCGGGACAGGTCCAAGCCCAGGGACTGGCCCGGGGGACCGAGCCTATCCGGCGCGGGGCGCGGGGGCGTCCCGGCCTTCGGAACACAGTGGGACACAGGTGACATCCCGCACATTGGTGGCTTTTCGCGGTGAGTAAACCGTATTTCTTGAAAGTCCGTCTAGCTGTTCGCGAGACCCGCCCGTCCGTCCGTTCGACCGGCACACCCCGCCGGGGCTCGTCCGTCCGTCCGACCTCTCGAAAGTGCGTTGCCGACCCATGCCCACCCGCCTTCGCCGTTTCCGCCGCTCCGCCCTCCGGTCCCGCCGCAGGGCCGCTGTGACCGTGGTCACCGCCGCCCTGCTGGGCGCCGCCGCCGCCGGAGCCCTCACCATGACGGGAACGCCCGACGGAGGAGAGGCGCACGCGGTCTCCGAACCGCGAGGGGCCCGCGCCGTCCCGGGGGCCGAGGTGCCCGCGAAGGGCCCGGCGTACCCCGCATCCCGGGGCGTGCTGCCGTCCGAGATACGGATGAGGCCCGCGCGGACCCCGGCGGCCCCGGTCTCGGTGCTTCAGGTCGTCGCGCACCCGGACGACGACCTGTACTTCATGAACCCGGACATATCCCACTCCCTCCGCTCCGGCAGCCCCCTGACCTCGGTGTACCTCACCAGCGGCGAGGCGGACGGCATCAACTCGCGCTCGCGCCGCGTCCGGCCGACGCCCGACAAGGCGGGCTACGCCGAGGCGCGGCAGAACGGCATCCGGGCCGCGTACGCCGAGATGGCGACCGGCAAGAGGACCAGCCCGTGGACCCGGGCCTCGATACCCACGGCCGGCGGCGCGTGGGCCGAGATGGACACCCTGCGGGCGAACCCCCGCGTCAAACTGGTATGGCTGCAGATACGCGAGGCCGGCTCCATCAGCGGCAACCGCCCGCACAGCCTCAACGGCCTCTGGAACGGCCGAATAACCGCGCTCGCCTCCCAGCGCTCCGTCGGCACCCCGGTCCCCGCCGACTTCACGTACACGAAGGAACAGGTCGTCGCGACGCTGACCGGGGTGCTGGAGCGCTTCCGGCCGACCTTCGTGCGCATGCAGGATCCCAGCCCCGGCAAGAACCCGAAGACGGGGAAGATCCAGGACCACCAGGACCACCTGTACGGGGCGCGGTTCACGCAGGAGGCGCTGGCCCGGTACGCGAAGAAGGCCGGGCACCCGCACGTGGGCGTGCAGAACTACCTCGGCTACCCGATCAGCGACATGCCGCACACCCTCGACGCCGAGGCCGCGGGCGCGAAGCTGAGGACCATGAAGACCTACGCGTGGATGGACGAGGTCAGGGACTGCGGGCCCCTCGCGGGCTGCGGTGACCTGAAGGTGGCCGCGCGGCCCGGCGGCCGGGGCTGGACCCAGAGCATCCGGTACGCCCGGAACACCTCCACCTCCTGGGTTCAGCGGGACCCGGCCGGCGGCCTCCGCGCCTTCTCCGTCCTGGACGGGCGGCTCGCGGTCTGGCACAAGCAGGCGGACGCCGTCGCGTGGCAGGGCCCGGAGCTGCTGCCCGGCGACGGCCTCGACAGCGGGGTCACCTCCGTGACCCTGCCGGACGGCCGCATCTCCGTCTACGGCACCCGGACGGTGCTCGTGAACTACCGCCGGGAAGTGGTGAGCACGACCCAGAAGACGCCGGGCGGCGCCTTCGGCCCGTGGCGCGCGCTCGGCACGCCCGAGCGGAACGACGCCGTCGGCACCTCGGACATCAGCGCGCCCGCCGTGACCGTGAGTGCCGACGGCAGGGCGTCCCTGTTCCTGCGGAACGGCCGCCGTCAGCTCGTCGTCCGCGAGCAGCGCGCCGACGGCGGCTGGGGGCCGTGGCGGGTCCTGGGCGGCGGGGACGTGTTCGGCGACCCGGTGGCGGCGACGGACGCGAGCGGACGCGGATACGTCTTCGCGAGCACCCCGAAGACCGTCCTGTCCTGGACGCAGCGGTTCCCCGGCGGACCGGTGACGGGTCCGGTGCGGACCGGTCTGCCCACGACGACGCTGGCCCTGAGCGCGACCCGGACGCCGGACGGCGACGGCGTCCGCCTCTGGTTCCGCAAGCCGTCCTCCGGCGAGCTGCGGAGCGCCGACTTCAGGGGGCCGAACCCGGCCGCCCCGTTCACCGAGCTCCCGGGCACCGGGGTCGCCGGCTTCGGCCCGGTGAGCGGCGGCGACGGCATCCTCGCGGTCCGCTCCCGCACCGGCTTCCTGGCGACCGCCTCGTACGGCAGGACGGGGGCGCGGCCGGCCTGGACGGTGGACCCGTTCCTCTTCTCGGGCGCGCCGGACGCGGGCGCGGACGGGGTCGCGGCGATCGGCCTGGACGGCCGGCTGCACTGGACGCCGGCGGGTCGCTGAGCGGGAGTCCGGAGGCACGGGGCGCGGGGCTCCGGGCCGTCGGGCACCAGAAGGGCGGGGCCCGGGTTCCGGGCCCCGCCCTCAGGCGTCGAGGAGGACGGGAAAAGCCTCCAGGTCGTTCTGCGTCATCACGGGAAGCCTGCGGAGTCCGTCGTCGGGCACCGCGAGCCGCAGCCGGGGGAAGCGCGCGAAGAGGGCGGGCAGGGCGATCCCGGCCTCGAGGCGGGAGAGGGCCGCGCCGGGGCAGATGTGCGGGCCGTGCCCGAACGCCATGTGCCGCACGGGCGCGGGCCGGGTGACGTCGAACGCGTCGGCGTCGGGGCCGTGCTGTCCGGTGTCGCGCCCGACCGCCCGGTAGGAGACGACCACGCCCTCCCCCTCGGGGACGACGTCGTCGCCCACCTCGACGTCCTCGGTGGCGAACCGCATCAGGAGGTGGGTGGTCGGGGTGTCCCACCGCAGGGTCTCCTCGATCACGGCCTCCCAGGAGACCGCTCCGTCCAGGACCTTCCTCAGCTGGCCGGGGTGGGCGAGGAGGGCCCGTACGGCGTTGAGGATGAGCCCGATCGTCGTCTCGTGCCCGGCGGCGACCATCGCCTTGAGGTTGCCGATCGCCTCCTCCTCGGTCAGCGGCTCGCCGCCCTCGTCGGCGAGGATCAGCGCGGAGGTCAGGTCGTCGGCGGGCCGCGCGGTCTTCTCGCGGACGAGACCGGCGTAGAAGACGTCGAGGTCGGCGAGGAGGGCGAGGCGTTCGTCCTGCGGGGTGAGCATGGAGAAGAACTTCTTGTACTGACGGGTCAGCATGGCGTTCTCGGCGGGGTCGACGCCCATCAGCATGCCGACGACCCGCATGGGCAGCGGCTGCGCGAACACGGCCTTGAGGTCGACGACGGCCCCGTCCTTCCCGCCCTCCTCCAGCGCGTCGAGGAGTTCGGCGGTGAACCTCTCGACGGCGGGGCGTATCGCTTCGAGGCGGCGGGGGGTGAGCGCCTGGGAGGTCTTGGCCCGCAGCCTGCGGTGCTCGTCGCCGTCGACGGTGAACATGGACCGCCCGGCGTCGATCATTCCGATGAGCGGCCACGCGTGCGTCACCTCGCCGCTCCGCCACCGGCTCCAGGCGCCGAGGTCCTTCACCAGCCGGGGGTCCGTCAGGAGCCGCCGGGCGTCGGCGTGCCGGGTGACGGCGAGGGCGGGCACGCCGAGCAGGTCGATCCGGGCCAGCGGTCCGGCGTCGCGCAGCCGCGCCGTCTCGCCGTCGAGGTCCCGGACCATCGGGTCGATGACGACGGTCCCGCCGGCCTGGGTGGCGGTGTGGGGGCACTTCACGAGGGGCTCCTGTCGTACGGGCGGGATGCGGGCGGGGCGGGCGGGGAACGGCGTGCGCGCCGCGCGGAGGAGCGGAGGACACGGCGGTCCGGTGCGGCCCCGGCGCGAGGAGGGCGCACCACGGATTCCGGACTCCCGGACTCCCGGACTCCCGGGCGGTGGCCGTACGCGCCGCGTTCGCGTGCTCAACGGTGGCTCACTATAGGGACGTTGCGTGTCGCGGGGACCTTCGTCCGCGACCGGTTCTCCGCGTCGTACGGCACGAAGGGGGACGTACCGGAAGGCGGGCCGGAAAGAACGGCGTTCCGGGGGGCCGTACCGGCGGGTCGGGGTGCGCGGAGCGGCTCTCCGGGCGACGGTGGGGTGGTCCTGCGGAATCCCCCGGCGGAGAAAGAGGAACCTCATGAACTGGACGCTGGAAGTCGTCCCCGTCCCGGTCACCGACGTGGACCGGTCGAAGGAGTTCTACGGCGAGAAGTGCGGCTTCACCGTCGACCTGGACAACGAGGTGGCCCCGGGCGTGCGGATCGTCCAGGTGACCCCGCCGGGCTCGCGCTGTTCGATCGCGCTGCTGAGCGGGATGCCGACGATGCCCGGCGCGAAGGAGACGGCCCCGGGCGGCCTGCACGGCCTCCAGGTCTGCGTCACGGACATCGAGGCGGCGCGGAAGGAGTTGGTGGACCGGGGCGTCGAGGTCTCGCCGGTGATGCACGTGGGCGCGACGGGCTGGGAGGAGGGGAAGGGCGACACCTGGAACTCGTTCATGACCTTCGAGGACCCGGACGGCAACGGCTGGGTGGTCCAGGAGGCCCCGTCGGAGCTGTCGGAACGCTGAACCGGACGGGTCCGGGCCCCGGGGGCCGCGCAGGCTCCGGGTCCCGGGGTCCGGACGACCGGGCGGGCCCCGGACCGCCGGCCAAACGGGCGGGACTCGGAGCCCCGGGCGGCCGGACAGACGCTCCGGAATCCCGGGCGACCGGGCGGGTCTCAGAACCCCAGATAGAAGTGCCGGAGTCCGTCGCCCTCCGCGACGCGCCGCATCCCGGCGGCCTCCATGACCCGGTGCGAGGCCGGGTTGTCCAGGTCGGCGTCGCCCTTCACCCCGGCGACGCCGGCCACCCGCGCGGTTTCGAGGAGCGCGCGCAGGGCCTCAGAGGCGTACCCGTTCCCCCGGACACCGGGCACGAGCCCGTACCCCACGGTGACGACCCCGACCTCGTCGGGCGGCCCGTGGAACCCGATCCCGCCGACGGCGGCACCCGTGTCCCGGAGCCGTATCTCGTACGGCCGGAACACCCCCGGGTCCCCGCGCCCGGCGACCCCCCGCAGGAGCCCGGTGCACGCGCGGACGTCACCGTCCTGGGGGTACCCCTCCGCCCAGAGGTCCCCGGCGAGGGGCGCCCGAGCGACGATCCGCTCGGCCTCGTCGGCGGTGAGCGGGTGCAGGAGGAGTCGCGCGGTGGCGACGGGAGAGATCTTCACCCCGGAAGTCTGATCGGCCGCCGGGACGCCGGGCAACGGCTTTTGCCGACCCGGTGACCGCACCGCGTACGCCGTGCCCGGCCCGGTCAGCGGGATCGGCGCGACCGGGGCCGGGGCGGCTCCGACGGCTCGACCCGCCCGAGCACCTCCGCGAACGGAACGCCGGTCCGGGCGGCGGCGACACGCCGGGCCCGCACCTGGGCCCGGGTCCGGGGCCGGAACTTCGGCTCCCGCCCGCACCCGCACGCCTCGAACCCCTCGTACCGGAGCCCGGCCCGGAGCACGACCGCGACGACCGACCACGCCTTCCGGTCACTGCGCCGGGGCGCCGCGAAGTCGTGCCCGGCGCACAGCATCGGTTTGGAGCAGCGGGGACACGTGTGCCCGGCACTGCGGGGGTGCCGCTTGAAACTGATTCGGCACGGCACGCAGGCGTAGTGCAGCTTGTAGTGGACGAAGGCGTAAGTGCACATGTCCGGACCGTACTTGCGATGCTCGACCGCCGACCACCGAACAACCGGCGCCTCTACGAAACGAACCGCTGCCCGTCATGAGCGCGCACATGGGGCCCCGCCCCGTCAAGGGCGTCGAGGAGCCGCACGGCGTACACCTCGGCCATCCGCTCCCGGACCTCGGCAGGAGCGAGCCACTCGACGGCGGTGGCCTCGTCGGAGGTCCGTTCGCCCCCGCCCACGGGCTGGCACCGGAACACCAGGGCGACGATCCCCCGGGCGAGGTTCTTGTAGACCCCGGTGAGCTGCCCGACCTCGACCTGAACCCCGGTCTCCTCCAGAACCTCCCGCACGACCCCTTCCTGCGGAGTCTCGCCGAGTTCGAGCACCCCACCCGGCAGCTCCCACGTACCGTTGTCGGCCCGACGAACGGCCAGCAACCGCCCGTCCTCCCGCACGACGGCCCCGGCCACGGAGACCGAGTGCAGGGGTGACGTCGACCGGGCTCCGGAAGCGCTGTTACTCATGCGCGGAAGCCTAGGAGGGCCCCCTTACCCGGTCTCCAGGACCACGGAGGGAAGCGGCTCCTCCAGGACCCGGGCACGGGGCAGGGAGAGCCCGAAGTGGCGTTCCAGGACGTGCAGTGAGGTGCGGTGGGCGTCCCGGGGAGGAAGGCTCTCGTCGGGCAGGCCGGCCTCCGCGAGCAACCGCTCGACGTGCGGGGCGACGCCGGGGTCCCCCTCCACGCCGCTGGAGCCCCACGAGCGGTCCAGGTGGAGGTTGAGGTCGCACATGACGCGCCCGTCGTGGAAGTACCGGAAGAACGGCGGTACCGGCTTGCCGTTCTCCTCCTCGAATTCCAGGTGGAAGACGTGGGCACCGCCGCGCGAGACGGGCTCCAGGCTCTCGAACTCGCCCTGCCAGAGCCCGTACATGACGGCGAAGACCCACGCGCCGTCCCGGCCGAGACGCAGCGCCGTCTCCTCGGAGTCGTACGCGTCCTCCAGCTCCTCGATCAGGTCCGCGCCGGTCAGCTCGCCCAGCGGACGCACGGTACGCCGGTCCCCGTACACCGCCTCCGCGAGCCGGGACGCAAGCCCTTCCTCGTCCAGGCCGCGCGCCAGAACCACGCCGTAGCCGCCGTACGCGACCGCCCGGGGAGCGGCGAGCCAGGTTATTCCGTCGGTCATGCCCACCATGGTGACGGACGACGGAACGGCCCGGCGCCGGCGGTGCGCAGCCGTCGGCTCCGGGCCGCGCCGACCGAGGGGGTCACAGCACCGGCAGATTCTTCCTCAGCTCGAACGCCGTCACCTCGGAGCGGTACTCCTCCCACGCCTGCTTCTTGTTGCGCAGGAAGTAACGAGCCATCTCTCCGGCTTCCCTAGATCGCTGATATGGCAGTTGGGGGAGCCTCACATGCGGTGGTCCTTGGTGGCCAGTGGTGCCTCTGGGCCGCCCTCGGAGGGCCCCGGGACGGCCCAGGGTAGGGAACCGGTAGCGGGATAGTACGCAGGCCATTGCTAACGAGGCCTGAGTGAAGTGGGCGGGACAGCCGAGTTCATGAGTACGAGGCAACCCCAGGTGCTCGTCTTCGGGCAGCCAGACCTCACACTCATAGATCCGTCACACATGACCGTTCAGCTAGGGAGGCCCAGTCGGGTTGCCGTGAAGCGATAGGTGATCACCTACCAGCGCACATGTGTTGACGTCATGCGCGTCGATGACTAGCCCCGACAGCTGGGGATGTTTCGGGCACGACCCGAACGGAATCGCCGTTAGAGGGAATTAGATGAAGATTCCCAAGGTTCGTCCGGTGGACGTAGCCGCAAGCAGGCTGAAAGCCTATACTTACTCGCGGAGTCTAAGCCGAGGAGCACGAGCGTGCCGAAGGAACAATTCGCAAGGGAAGCGGACATGCTAGAGCCGATTGCGAAGCAAGCCGCTCAATTAATGCCAGGTAGAAGCGAAACCCTCTTCGAGGTGCAAACAAGTGCCGGGATCCCCGACATCGTATTCTGCGACTTTAACAAGCGCGCCATAAAGCGAAGACTGACCAGTCGAAAGTCTTTCATTACCGACCTCTCGGACATGAGTGTCACACTCGCCATTAACAGCTTCCCCGATGAAACCGTGACAGCCGCAGATCTGGCAAATCAGCTCCCTTGGAGCTCAAAGTACATCTCATCTACCGTTTTGCCACGCCTGGCAGAATGCGGACACGTAGAGAGGGAACGCCGAGGCCATTGGCGCGCTATCTCTAAATTCGAAAGTCTCGCAAGACGTGTCTGCACAATCGAAGTGAAGATCCGAGATTGGCGTGGCGGCTACGGACAAACCCTTAGACACGGAGCTTCTGCGGATGAATCTTGGCTAGTCCTCGATTCGTCTCACTCAGGACCCGCCTCGGCGCACGAGGAGTGGTTTACACGCGCAGGTATTGGGCTAGCAACTTTGCACGCAAAAGACGGCATCAAGCGAGTGGTCTCTCCCAGCCCGAAAGGTCGTGGGCGCGCAATGAACGTATACCGGGAGCTGTTGGTCGAGCGGGCCGCCCACCTGTATGCGAACGGCCAGGTGAGCGGCCCCGTCGGCCTTGTTTTTGGGGTCAATCTGACGACTACTACAGGACCTGATCCCAGGCGGCCAAATGGCGAGGAAAATCACTCGTACCAAGAGGCAGCCCACTTGCCCACTTCATAGCCGCAGCCACAATTCTCCTGACTGCCGCATGACGACCACCGGGACGGGCCGACTCATCGTGAACCTTGGCCGTCAGCGCACCCATACTGTAGAGATGATGCAAAGCGGAAAGTACATGTGACCACGGTTCATTCCGGAGAAGGTCCGTGCAATAGGCGCAGTCACACTGAATGTAACCAGGGGTGGATGCCACGACGTCGTGTGCAGCCCGGTCTACCGTGTGCAGCATTTTCCGCTCGAAGTACCTCTGCGCCAGCTGCTGCCCCGAGCGGCCCCGCCGAAAGACATATTCTGCGAAGCACTGATCAGTACCGCTTACACCCAAGCCATAGCCCGTAGCGCCGTGAGCGAGAGCAAACCAACCCGTAAGGCCTGTCTGCGGAAGAAGCAGGGACCTCTCTTCGTCCTGACAGAGGTTGGCCAGCTTCTTTATTCCTGTGAGAAGCGCAGCATCCTCGGTAGGCGCGAATGCCTTGCTCTGAGACCACTGGGTTCGAACATAAAGAACGTCGAAATGATCCTGGTCGAGGATCTCGTCCAGCAGCCTGTTGCGCAAAGCTTCATTGGTGAGCCAACGAGAAGGGAGCGTTATATTCAGCGCTAGACGCTCACCTTGCTCCATCAACGCCAGAGCTTTATCGGCGCTTTGGAACATCGAGTCCAATGATCCCTGCGGGTCATCAGGATCCAGAGCTCTCCCTGGCGTCAGCAAAAGGTTCGCATTAACATCCCTTTGGGCATCCAGGACCCGCTGCTCCCAATCAGCCGCTTCGGTGGAAGCAAGGTACGGCGCATAGTCCCACGCACGCTTTCCGATAGGCTCCTTATCGAGGCGGAGCACCTTCCCATCTAGGCGATAGCACTGAGGGTCCGCAATTCGCAGCGAAGCCACCGAGGCCTGCGCGAAGAAAGATCGCAGCTTGTCCCCTTTAACTGCCGGCAGGTACGCCACAGTTCCTATCGACATGGAGTGGCCATACTGGTGATGCAGCTGTCCCATCACCAAGGGAAGGAGGTCACCTCGCTGCCCTCCCCGATGCACGAGGTAAACTGGCAGCTTACCCTGCAACGTCTCATCTCTGCTTTTCAATGCTGGCGCGGCGGAGGAGGCCGTCAAGGCGGACCCCGGCGGCAGAGCGGACACAACGCTACCGCCCTCCGCACCTCCCACTACCAGATATCCGGTTCCATCGGCCATGGGAACGTATTCGTCTTCAGCAGCCAAATACGCCTCTGCTGCGGCATCCTCTAGCTGTCCCTCGTCGACCGCTTCCGCGATGCTGCCTTGCTCATCCAGCCAGTCGAGACTTTCCTCAGACATCGGATCCGGCTCCTCGTGCGCCACCCTAACCTCCTTGTTATGCCCCGAGCCGCATAAGATTGCTGGCACTACTGCCTCGTTCGTGCTCTACAACCGCAGTGAGCCTGCCCAAAACGGTTTTAACGTTCTCCGGGCAACTCTCGGGAAGGCGTTCAGGCCCCTCCATCAGCTTCGCATGGGCTTCTTCGATACTGTATTTCTCATCCGGCAGATAGAACGGATGCCTTCCAGTAATGAGCTGGCGAACCGAGACTCCAACAGCCCAAAGGTCAGCCGCCTTGCGCGCGCGACGCCCCTCCAACTGCTCGGGCGCCATATATGGCGGGGTACCAATGTGACCGGGGTACACGGTAATGGTATTGGCATCTATATGCTTAGATAGGCCGAGGTCTAGCAGCACCGGCTGCGCCCAATCCCCATTACGGAGGGAGATGTTGGCCGGCTTTACGTCCCTGTGGATCGTGGAGGCCTTATGGAGAGCTTGGACCCCCAGAAGGAGGCCTCGCAAAAAATCGGCAGCGGACTCTAGCGGAACCACCTCACCCCGCTTCAAAACCCCCTCAACATCCCCGCCGGATATATATTCAAAGCGTAGAGTAGGGCGAACCTTTCCCCCGAGGTCGAGCTCTGTCAGTCCGCGAAAATTCACCACATAGGGCGAGTTAACGCGCGTAAGTCCTTCCACTTCACGCTCAAGACGAGCTTTCGGGTAGTCATCTCCGCAGATGACCTTTACAGCCTCGTCGCCGACTTTCCACGTGTCGCCGAACGCACCCGATCCGAGAAACGTCACAGGTGCGCCCAAACAATTAGCAACCTCATCGGCGCTGAAACGTGGGGCGATATGGGGTTGGTTCAAAGACGTCTCGCTTCGCAACTTGTTCGGTGGACTGCGGTACGTGGGAGGCGATGACTTGCTGTAGTTCAATCATCCAGTTTCCAGAGCGCGCCGCAAGTGGTTGCAATGATTTGCCCCACCAGACTGAGGAAGGCGGACGTCGAAATTTACGCAAAAGCAGACAGGGCAAGCTAAGGGGAAAATTTAGACTATCCAGTCAATTTAGGATAGTGATTTACGCCATTGGCTAGATCCCGCCCTATACGGCGAGTTCTTTGACTCTGATCTCCACGGACGCCTAGGGCGCGAGTTGGATACGGCCAGGCCCCTGGCGTTCAACCGAGCCGCTTCATCGCAGCGCCCCTGGCATGCGCCCCTCACAGGGGACTAAGAGAGGAGTCACCGTGGCGGAGGCGAACCCTCGCGGAACATACCTGGTCATCGCGACGTCGATTCGCACCGAGATCGAAGACGGAGTGATCACGGAGGCCTTGTCGTCCGAGGCCACCCTGACGCGTTCACGGAACGTCTCGCGCAACACCGTCCGTCGGGTGCTGAAGGTATTGGAGGCTGAAGGAGTTGTGGAGTCCTCCCCCGGTGTCGGTTGGCGAGTAGCGGCCGGCGCTCAGCGTCGGCCGCTGATTGATCTGATGACAGACGTCATTGCACTGGACTCGCTAGGGGTGGGCGACGCCTTCCCGTCCGAGTCAAAGCTCTGCGAGCGCTTCGGAGCCTCCCGCACGGCCGTCCGCCGTACGCTCGCGCAGATGGAGGGGAACGGGTTGCTCGACACCGCTCATGGCAAAGGACGCACAGTACGCGTTCTCCCGACTTCTTTCGCTCGGCCGTAGCCTTGTCCCTCATGGGGCTTACCAAGTGGGCGTACTCACTCTCTGAATCGCTGCTGTCCGAGCCGTTGCCGCGCCGCTGGGCGCATTCCCTAGGGGTGGCCAAGCGGGCCCGATCCCTCAGCCCGATCCTGGGACGGGACGCTGAGCTGCTGGAGGCCGCGGCTGTCCTGCACGACATCGGCTATTCCCCCTCCATCGCCATCACCGGCTTCCACCCTCTAGACGGTGCACGATTCCTCCGAGACGAAGAAGGCGCCGACGAGCGGGGCGTCCGGCTCGTGGCCCACCACTCCTGCGCGCTCCTAGAAGCAGAAGAGCGGGGCCTCCGGCATGAGCTGGAGACGGAGTTCGAGCTGGAGCGCCCCGAGCTGGTGGACGCGCTCATCGTGTCCGACATGACGACGACGCCCACCGACGAGCACACGACGCCGGCAGCCCGGCTGGACGAGATCGTGCAGCGGTATGACCCGGACACGATCGTGGGGCGGTTCATCCAGCGGGCGACGCCTGAGATCCATGCCGCCAACGAGCGCGTGGAGGGCCGCATGGCCGCCGTCACAGGTGGCGCTCAGCCGATGTAGGGCTCGCGCCGCGACTCGTCCAGGCCGTGCTGGATCCTCAGCCTCATAGACGGATGGATGTCCAAGTCATCGAGGTCTGCCGGAGCCATCTAGCGGACCTCTTTGACTCATGGGCTCCGGCACACTCTGGCCCTGCTCCACATCCTCGCGTCCCGGTCTAGAGGCGCCCGGTAAGAAGCTCCACGCACCGGCGATACCGCACGGAACCCGTACTGTTCGCCAGCGACCGGGCCTTCTGAAGGTGGGTCCGCGCTTCGTTCAGCTCGCCCCAGGCGAAGTGCGCCTGGGTGGAGTCGCAGTGAATGCCGGAGTTCGCACGCACGAAGGTCTCGTCGGCACTTCGGAGCGACGCGTACAGTTCCTCCATCGCTGAGGCGTCGCCGAGCATGGCCAGGACGTTCCCTCGCCACCTCGTCAGGTGAACGGTGTTGAGGAAGATGCTCAGCATGTCGGCGTCACGCACCTCGCCGTCGTCCGGAAGGAGCGCGGTCGCCCGCTCAAGCGCCGCCCTCGCTGCCGACTCCATCGCCGCCTCGGCCGCCGCCAGCCACGCCCTGAGGCGAGGTGATTGGCGTTCGGAGTGGGTGCGCTGAGCACCTCGCACCAGCTCGACCGCCAGTTGAGGTCGACCGGCGTCCGCGAGGACGTACGCCTGCTCGCCCATGGCGTGCGCCAGGTACCACGGGGACTCGGCGTCCTGGGCCGCTTTCTTGGCAAGCTCGTACCACCACCATGCCCGGTCCACTGCGCCGACATCCAGCGCCTGCCAGGCGGCGAGGGTGGATGCTCCCGCGAGGGCAGTCGTGATGGGCCGTCGCGCCCCCGGCAGCACGGCGAAAGCCAACGTTTCCTGCATGGCCGCCAGGTGGCCGTTCATCTGGTCGACCAGGCCGGTCGCGCCCATCTGTCGGTCCATGGTTCGGAGCAGTTCGGTCTGGGCCAGGAACGACGGGACCATGGACTGACTCAGGCTGCCGGCCGCGTCAATCCGGCTCAGTAGGTCCGCGCAGGACTCAGGGTCGACGGGTCGTCACCCCGTCGACCCTGAACGTCAGTTCCAGGTTCTACCTGCCCTGACCTGCGGTCACAGCACCGGCAGGTTCTTCCGCAGCTCGAACGCCGTGACCTCGGAGCGGTACTCCTCCCACTCCTGCTTCTTGTTGCGCAGGAAGAAGTCGAAGACGTGTTCGCCCAGGGTTTCCGCGACCAGTTCGCTCTTCTCCATCAGGGCGATCGCCTCGCCGAGGTTCTGCGGGAGGGGTTCGATGCCCATCGCGCGGCGTTCCGAGTCGGAGAGGGCCCAGACGTCGTCGTCGGCGCCCGCCGGGAGTTCGTAGCCCTCCTCGATGCCCTTGAGGCCGGCGGCGAGGAGGACCGCGTAGGTGAGGTACGGGTTGGCGCCCGCGTCGATGGAGCGGACCTCGACGCGGGAGGAACCCGTCTTGCCCGGCTTGTACATGGGGACGCGGATGAGGGCCGAGCGGTTGTTGTGGCCCCAGCAGATGTACGAGGGGGCCTCGCCGCCCGAGCCCGCCGTGCGGGAGGAGCCGCCCCAGATGCGCTTGTACGAGTTGACCCACTGGTTGGTGACGGCGGAGATCTCGCCGGCGTGCTTCAGGAGGCCCGCGATGAAGGAGCGGCCCACCTTGGAGAGCTGGTACTCCGCGCCCGACTCGTAGAAGGCGTTCCGGTCGCCCTCGAAGAGGGAGAGGTGGGTGTGCATGCCCGAACCCGGGTACTCCGAGAACGGCTTGGGCATGAAGGTGGCCTGCACGCCCTGTTCGAGGGCCACCTGCTTCATGACCAGGCGGAAGGTCATGATGTTGTCGGCGGTCGAGAGCGCGTCGGCGTAGCGGAGGTCGATCTCCTGCTGGCCCGGGGCGCCCTCGTGGTGGGAGAACTCCACCGAGATGCCCATCGATTCGAGCATCGTGATGGCCTGGCGGCGGAAGTCCATGCCGACGTTCTGCGGCGTGTGGTCGAAGTAGCCCGAGTTGTCGGCCGGGGTGGGCCGGGAGCCGTCGAGCGGCTTGTCCTTGAGGAGGAAGAACTCGATCTCGGGGTGGGTGTAGAAGGTGAAGCCCAGGTCCGAGGTCTTGGCGAGGGCCCGCTTGAGGACGTAGCGCGGGTCCGCGAAGGACGGGGAGCCGTCCGGCATGAGGATGTCGCAGAACATCCGGGCCGTGCCCGGGGCCTCCGCGCGCCACGGCAGGATCTGGAAGGTGCCCGGGTCCGGCTTGGCGATCATGTCCGACTCGTAGACGCGGGCGAAGCCCTCGATCGCGGAGCCGTCGAAGCCGATGCCCTCGTCGAACGCCTGCTCCAGTTCGGCGGGGGCCACGGCCACCGACTTGAGGAAGCCGAGCACGTCGGTGAACCACAGGCGCACGAAGCGGATGTCGCGCTCTTCGAGCGTACGGAGCACGAATTCCTGCTGCTTGTCCATTTCCACACCCATCCTCGCTGGTCGGGCCGCCTGATCCCACCGCCTCGGGCTCATCGGGGGCACCTGAGCATCCCACCACATGGTTTCGCGCACGTTGCACACCCATACTGCCCGCTCAACGGTGGCCCGGGTAACGGGGGAGGGGCGGATCCGGGCCCCCGTTCCCCCCTTTCCCCGTCCGCCCGCCGGTACCCGCGGGTACCCCGTTCGGCCCACGGGGGGCCTTCGCCCACTACGATCTGCCCCCATGGGGGGACCGCGGCTCGTACGCCCGTTCCGGCACGCACGTCCCACGGCGCTGGTGAGTGCCGTGGCGACGCTCCTCGCCATGCTCTTCCTCTGTTCCGGGACGGGGCCGGAAGCCCGGCACGGGGCCCGGGCGGAACAGCGGGCGTCGACGGTGAGCCCGGTCTCCGCCGAGTACGTCTGTCCTCACGACCGGAACGGCTGCTCGCTCGTCCCCTCCCCCTCCCCCGCGGTGCTCGGCGCGCCCCCGCTCGACCCCCCGCTCCACGCGGCGGACGGGCTTCCGCGCCCCGCCCCGGCCTCCGGCGACGGGCCGGCGCGCCGTTCGGGCGTCCGGCCGCGCGCACCGGACCTGCACGTCCTTCAAGTTCTCCGGACATAGCGGCGACGGGCCTCCCGCCCCCGTCCGCACGTCCGTCCCCGGACCCCAGCCGTCCCCGGACACCGCCCGTTCCCGAAGAATCCCCGAAGAACTCCCGGGACCCCTCCGCGGGTTTCCCGAAGACTTCCCGAAGAAGGACGACACCACCATGGCCGCCAACCGTTCCGCCACCGCCGACCGCCGCGCCCGAATAGAGGAGATGCGCCGCGCCGAACAGGCCCGTGAGCGCCGCAACCGTCTGATCACCATCGGCGTCTCCGCCGTCGTCGTGCTGGGCCTCGTCGGCTTCGGCTCCTTCGTCCTGATGAAGAAGTCCGACGAGCGGGAGCAGAAGGAGGCCGCCGCCAAGGCCCCGATCTCCGCCGAGAAGAGCTGGGACCCGGCCAAGCTGGGCCGCAACCACGTCGAGACGGCCGTGAAGTACGACATGAAGCCGCCGGTCGGCGGCGACCACAGCCCGGTGTGGATGAACTGCGACGGCGACGTCTACACGAAGGCGATCCCCGAGGTGAACGCCGTCCACTCGCTGGAGCACGGCGCCGTCTGGGTCACGTACACCAAGAAGGCCCCCGAGGCCGACGTGAAGAAGCTGGCCGACAAGGTCGGTAAGACCAAGTACTCGCTGATGAGCCCGGTGGACGACCAGGCCGGGGCGATCATGCTGTCCGCCTGGGGCAAGCAGGTGACCGTGGACGGCGCGGACGATCCGCGCGTGGACGCCTTCTTCACCAAGTACGTGCAGGGGACGCAGACCCCCGAGCCGGGCGCGGCCTGCACGGGCGGCCTCGACGCGAGCGGCGCGGGCGGTGCGGGGATGGGGCAGTGAGGCTGGGCCGTACGCAGGGCGCGGCGGTCACCGCCGTCGTCCTCGCGCTGCTCTTCGCCGGGGGCGCCGTCACCGTCGCCTCCGCGGACCGCGACGAGGCCCCCGCCACCCCCGTCTCCACGTCGGCGGACGCCGGGTTCGCCCGGGACATGGCGGTCCACCACCAGCAGGCCGTCGAGATGTCGTTCATCGTCCGGGACCGGACGAAGGACGAGGCCGTGCGCCGGCTCGCGTACGACATCGCCAACACGCAGGCCAACCAGCGGGGCATGATGCTCGGCTGGCTCGACCTGTGGGGGCTGCCCAAGAACGAGTCCGGCGTCGAGCCGATGACCTGGATGGGCATGGGCGGCTCGGGCGGCACCGGCCCGCTGGACGGGGCGCTCATGCCGGGCATGGCGACCAAGTCGCAGATCGAGGAGTTGCGGAGGGCCGACGGCCGGGAGGCCGAGGTCCTGTACCTGAAGCTGATGACCGAGCACCACAGGGGCGGGGTCCACATGGCCGAGGGCTGCGTCCGGAAGTGCTCCGTGGGCGCCGAGCGCGCGCTCGCCCAGGGCATGGTCGACGCGCAGAAGTCCGAGATGCTGCTGATGGCGGACATGCTGAAGGAGCGCGGGGCCTGATCGTCCGGCCCCCGTACGGCTCCACGGCCCCCGTGACCCCTGCGGTCGCGGGGGCCGTGCCGCGCGCCGACAATGAGGGGGCTCGGGGACTCGTACGACGACGTTCGACGAAAGGCACGCGACCCCATGACCACGGCGAAGGACATCATGCACTCCGGGGCCCGCTGGATCCCGGCCCACGAGACGCTCGACCGCGCCGCGCAGCTGATGCGCGACCTGAAGGTGGGCGCGCTGCCCATCGCCGACGAGAACGAGCGGCTCTGCGGCATCATCACGGACCGCGACATCGTCGTCGGCTGTGTGGCCATGGGTCACGACCCGGCCAAGGTCACCTGCGGCGAGATGGCGAAGGGCACTCCGCGCTGGGTGGAGGCGGGCGCGGACGTGGGCACCGTCCTGGAGGAGATGCAGAGCCACCGGATCAAGCGGATTCCCGTCATCGAGGACAAGCGGCTCGTCGGCATGATCAGCGAGGCCGAGCTGGCGCAGCACCTGTCGGACGAGCAGATCAGGGCGTTCTGCGTGAGCGTCTACGCCGAGTCCTGACGGGCCGGCCGAAAACGGGGCCGGTCCCGACGGTCCGGTCCCGACGGTCCGGTCCCGACGGGCCTGTCGGGACCGGACGGCCGAGGACGGGCCCGTCCAGGACCGGACGGTCGCCCGGCGGGTGCTTCGCGCGCCCGCCGGGCGACCGTCCGTCGGAGGGCGGGGCTCGGAGAGGTGCCGGTGGCCGTCGGACGGCGGGATCCCGGCGGAGGGCTCCGGCGGAGGGCTCCGCGGGGACCGGGCCTTCCGTCACGAACCGCCGGCGGGAGCCTCCTGCCGGCCGGCGACCGGGTCGGCCGCTCCCGGGTCGCTTCCCGTCACGACGCGGGAGGATCCTTCCGGTGCCCGGCGGTCGAGCAGGCCCGCCACCACGGCGATCACCAGGCCGGCGGCGGTGAGGGCCGCGCCGACGAGGGCCGGGGAGGTCCAGCCCCAGCCGGCGGCGACGGCCGCGCCGCCCGCCCAGGCGCCGCCCGCGTTCGCGAGGTTGAAGGCCGAGTGGTTGGAGGCGGAGGCGAGCGTCGGGGCGTCCTTGGCCTTGTTCATGACCAGCATCTGGAGCGGGGTGGTGGTCATGAAGCCGACCGCGCCGAGCACCACGACCGTGACCAGGGCCAGCCAGGGCACGTGGACGGTGAAGCGGAAGGCGACCAGGGCGAGGACGAGGGCGGCGAGCGAGCCGTACAGGGTGGGGCGCAGCGCCCGGTCGGTCAGGGGTCCGGCGGCGAGCGCGCCGCCGGTCATCCCGAGCCCGAAGAGGGCGAGGACGATCGTGACGGTGGAGTCGCCGAAGCCCATCACCTCGGTCGTCATCGACGCGAGGTAGGAGTAGACGGCGAAGACGCCCGCGAAGCCGAAGACGGCGGTGAGCAGGCCGAGCAGCACCTGCGGGCGGCCGAGGGCGCGCACCTCGCGGCCCGGGCCCCGCCGCTCGTCGAAGGGGATGGGCGGGACGAGGCGGGCGAGCGCGGCCATGGCGAGCAGGCCGATCGCGGAGACCACCAGGAAGGTGGCGCGCCAGCCGAGGTGCTGGCCGAGCAGGGTCGCGGCCGGTACGCCGAGGATGTTGGCGACGGTGAGGCCGAGGAACATCGTGGCCACCGCCCGCGCCTGCCGTCCCTCGCGGACCAGGCGGGCGGCGACGACCGCGCCGAGGCCGAAGAAGGCGCCGTGCGGCAGGCCGGCGAGGGCCCGGCCCGCGACGAGCCAGCCGAAACCGGGGGCGAGGGCGGAGGCGAGGTTGCCGACGGTGAAGAGGCCCATCAGCAGGAGCAGCATCCGCTTGCGCGGGATGCGGGAGCCGAGCGCGGTGAGCAGCGGGGCGCCGACGACCACCCCGATCGCGTACGCCGAGACGAGGTGTCCGGCGGTGGGGACGGAGGTGCCGAGGTCGCCGGCGACCTGGGGCAGGAGGCCCATCATCACGAATTCGGTGGTGCCGATGCCGAAGGCGGAGACGGCGAGCGCGAACAGCGCCAGGGGCATGGGGAGCCTTTCCGGAAGTTAGTTCTTCTGCGGAACAAAGTGTCGCAGGTGAAATGTTCCCGGCGGCTTCGAGGGGGACGATCGGGGGGCAAGGGGGGCAGGGGGGTGCGGGGGCCGAGGAGGGGGCTGCGGAACGGGACCGAATGGGGAAGCCCGTACGGCGTCCGGAGACCCGTACGGAGTCCCGGAGTCCCGTACGGGGCCGGAAGTCCCGTACGGGTCGGTTCCGAGCCCCTACGGGACCCCCTCGGGCCCGTACGGGCCCCCGGAAAGCCCGGCCGGGCGGGCCGGGCGGGGCGGGCGCCCGTGGGCGGGCTCAGAGCCTCACGCGGGCCGCGATCGGGAGGTGGTCGCTCTTCGTGGCGGGCAGCGTCCAGGAGGAGACGGGCTCGACGTTCTTGACCATGATCTGGTCGATGCGGGCCATCGGGAACGAGGTGGGCCAGCTGAAGCCGAAGCCGTCGCCGGCGGCCCCCTGGGTGGAGCGGAGCTGCGAGGTGACGGCGGTGAGGGCGCGGTCGTTCATGGTGCCGTTGAGGTCGCCGAGGAGGACGATCCGCTCGCGCGGGTCGTGGGAGATGGCCTCGCCGAGCGCGTTGGCGCTGGTGTCGCGCTGGTTGGCGGTGAAGCCCGCGTCCATCCTGACCCGCACGGAGGGCAGGTGGGCGACGTACACGGCCAGCTCGCCCTTGGGGGTCACGACGGAGGCGCGCATGGCGCGGGTCCAGCCCATGTGGATGTCCACGGGCTGCGCGGCGCGCAGCGGGAACTTGCTCCAGAGCCCGACGGTGCCCTGGACGGAGTGGTACGGGTACGCCTCGGCGAGGCCCTTCTCGTAGACCGGGACCATCTCGCCCCTCAGCTCCTCCAGGGCGAGCACGTCGGCGCCGGAGCCGGCGAGCTGCCGGGCGGCCCCCTCGGGGTCCGGGTTGTCGGCGTTCACGTTGTGGGTGGCCACGGTCAGGTCGCCGCCGGAGGCCGACTTGTCGGCGACGAGGCCGCCGAAGAGGTTCAGCCACACCGCGCCCGGCAGCAGCAGGGCGATCAGCGCGGTGGCGGACCGGCGGAGCAGGGCGAGGACGAGCAGGACCGGCAGGAGGACGCCGCACCAGGGCAGGAAGGTCTCCGTGAGGCTGCCCAGGTTGCCGACCCGGTTGGGGATGTCGGCGTGGAAGACCATCAGGAGGGTGAGCGCCAGGGAGACCAGCGCGAGCAGGATGCCCCGGCGCCAGATCCCCCGGTCCCGGCGGAGCCGGGCGAGGGCGGTCCGGAACCGGGAGCGCCCGCCGTCCGCGCCGTCGTACTCGGTCTCCGTCATGTCCACCCGCGTCATCGCCTGTCCTCACTGCTGCCTTGCCGCCGTGCGCCGTACCGCCTCGCCGCGACCCTAGGCGATCACGGGACGGCGGTACTCACCCAGGGACGACGCCCGCGCGTGGCGGGTTCCTGCGGAAGGCCGTTACGCGACGGTTGTGACAGAACGCGCACATGCGTACGGGTCCGCGTCCCGGTGCCGGGCGGCGGGGCGGAGCCCCCGCCGTGGTGCCCACGGCCGTCCGGCGGCCGGGCCCGTCCGTGACGGCGGTGTGAACAGCGCCACTGCGGCCCACTTCCCCGTCCGCCCGCCGAAGTGCCACCATGGATGCGGTCCGGGGACGCCGTGAGGGCGCCTCGAGATGACGACAAGGAGCCGTTCGCCATGACGCTTCAGGCTGCCCAGAACCCGCCCGCCGACCACAGCGGCAGCACCAACAAGTCGCTGTACGGGGGGAAGGGCACCCGCCGCATCACCGTCCACGACATCGCCGCCGCCAAGGCGCGCGGCGAGAAGTGGCCCATGCTCACCGCCTACGACGCGATGACCGCCTCCGTCTTCGACGAGGCCGGCATCCCCGTGATCCTCGTCGGCGACTCGATGGGCAACTGTCACCTCGGCTACGACACCACCGTGCCCGTCACGATGGACGAGATGACCCTGCTCTCCGCCGCCGTCGTGCGCGGGACCAGGCGGGCCCTCGTCGTCGGGGACCTGCCCTTCGGTTCGTACCAGGAGGGGCCCGTCCAGGCCCTGCGCAACGCCACCCGGCTCGTCAAGGACGCCGGTGTCGGCGCGATCAAGCTGGAGGGCGGCGAGCGCTCGCTGCCGCAGACCGAGCTGCTGGTCCAGGCGGGCATCCCCGTCATGTCCCACCTGGGCCTCACCCCGCAGTCCGTCAACACCATGGGCTACCGGGTGCAGGGCCGCTCGGACGAGGCCGCCCACCGGCTGCTCCGCGACGCCAAGGCCGCGCAGGACGCGGGCGCGTTCGCGGTCGTCCTGGAACTCGTGCCGGCCGAACTGGCCGCCGAGGTCACCCGTTCGCTGGACGTCCCGACCATCGGCATCGGCGCCGGTGCCGGGACCGACGCGCAGGTCCTCGTCTGGACCGACATGGCCGGTCTGACCGGCGGCAGGGTGCCGCGCTTCAGCAAGCAGTACGCGAACCTCCGCGAGACGCTCGGCGACGCCGCGCGCGCCTTCGCCGAGGACGTCTCCGGCGGGGCGTTCCCGGCCGAGGAGCACACCTTCCACTAAGGGTGCGGGGTCCTCCCGGAAGCTCGGGAACGCCCCACAGACAGCCCGCCGACAGCCCGCCGACAGTCCCGTCGGCGGGCTGTCGGCCGTCTGTCGGGGGACTGTCGGTGGCGTCCTGTTTCCTGAGGGACATGACGCGATCACACACCAACGCCGTCGAGGTCCGGGGCCTCGTGAAGCACTTCGGCGGGACGAAGGCCCTCGACGGGGTCGACCTGGACGTCCGGGAGGGCACGGTCCTCGGGGTGCTCGGCCCCAACGGCGCCGGGAAGACCACGCTCGTCCGCTGCCTGTCCACCCTGCTCGTCCCGGACGCCGGGACCGCCTTCGTCGCCGGGTACGACGTGGTGCGCCAGCCCCGCCAGCTGCGCCGCACCATCGGCCTCACCGGCCAGTACGCCTCGGTCGACGAGAAGCTGTCCGGCCGGGAGAACCTCTACATGATCGGGCGGCTGCTCGACCTCTCCCGCAAGGACGCCCGGAGCCGTGCCGACGAGCTCCTGGAGCGCTTCTCCCTCACCGAGGCCGCCGGGCGGCCCGCGATGAACTACTCGGGCGGCATGCGCCGGCGGCTCGACCTGGCCGCCTCGATGATCGGGAACCCCGCCGTCCTCTACCTGGACGAGCCGACGACCGGTCTCGACCCCCGCACCCGCAACGAGGTCTGGGACGAGGTGCAGCGGATGGTCTCCGAGGGCGCCACGGTCCTGCTCACCACCCAGTACATGGAGGAGGCGGAGCAGCTCGCGAGCGAACTGACCGTCATCGACCGCGGCAGGGTCATCGCCAACGGCAAGGTGGACGACCTCAAGGCCCGGGTCGGCGGCCGCACCCTGAAGGTGCGCCCGGTGGACCCGGCCGACCTGACCGCCATGGCCGCCGCGCTCCGCGAGACCGGTCTCGACGGCGTCGCCGGCGCGACCGTCGTCACCGACGAGGGCGCGCTGTACGTGCCGATCCTCGCCGACGAGCAGCTGACCGCCGTCGTGGGCCTGCTCGGCGCGCGCGGCTTCGGCATCGCCCACATCGGCACCCACCTGCCCAGTCTGGACGAGGTGTTCCTGGCGATCACCGGCCAGAAGACGTCCGCGTCCGACGCGCTTCCCGAGGAGGTCGCCGCATGAGCGCCACCACCACGACCACCCAGCTCTCCAAGTCCCCCGCAGGCGGCCCGGACACGGGCGCGGACCGGGCCCGGACGCTGCCCGACGAGGGCCGGATCGGCCTGCGGGCCAACCTGCGCCACATCGGCGCCCTGGCCCGCCGCAACGCCCTCCAGATCAAGCAGGACCCGGAGTCGATGTTCGACGCCGTCCTGATGCCGATCATCTTCATCCTGCTGTTCGTGTACGTCTTCGGCGGCGCGATCGCCGGCAAGGGCAACAACGACGCGTACGTGAACTACGTGACGCCCGGTCTGATGGCGATGATGGGCATGAACATCGCGATGGCCGTCGGGGTCGGCATCAACGACGACTTCAAGAAGGGGGTCATGGACCGGTTCCGGACGATGCCGATCGCCCGGTCCTCCGTCCTGATCGCCAAGATCGTCGTCGAGGTGGGCCGGATGCTGGTCGCCACCGCGATCCTGCTCGGCATGGGCTTCCTGCTCGGCCTGGACATCAAGACCTCGGTCCTCGGCCTCCTCGCCGCGATCGGCCTGTCGATGGTCTTCGGCGCCTCGCTGATGTGGATCTTCATCCTGCTCGGGCTCACCGTGAAGACGGCGCAGGCCGTCCAGGGGATGGCCATGCTGGTCCTGATGCCGCTCCAGTTCGGTTCGTCGATCTTCGCCCCGCCGACCTCGATGCCCGGCTGGCTGGAGACCTTCACCGACTACAACCCGCTCTCCAACCTCGCGGACGCCGCACGGAACCTGGTCAACGGCGGCCCGGTCGCCCACTCGGTGTGGATGACGCTCGGCTGGTCGGTCCTGATCACGGTCGTCACGGCGCCCCTCGCGGTCGCCAAGTTCCGCAGGAAGACCTGAACCGGCGGCGAAAACCCCCCTGGGGATCGGCCCCCCGGGGGTCAGGACTCGGCGCGTCCTCTGATCGCGTCGGCGGCGCGTCCGAGCAGGGCGGCGGCCTCCTCCGGGGAGAGGCCGCCGCCCTCGGCGCGTGCCGCTCCGAACTCCCCGTCGCCGAGCACGGACCGGACCAGGGCGGTGGCCCGCTCCAGCTGTTCCCGCTCCGCCGGCGACAGCAGGTGCCCCGGCGGGACCAGCGCGTCCCTGGCCCCGAGCAGCACCGCGCCGGTCCGCGCCTCCGGTCCGCCGAGCCCCGCGAGCGCCCAGGCGGCGACGGTCAGGTGCGCCGCCGGCATCTGCGGGCCGATCATCATGGACAGCGGCTCCAGAGAGCGCTCGTACGCCTCCGCGGCGAGGACGAGCCCGGAGCCGTACCGGCCGTCCAGGACGTCCAGCCAGCCCAGGCCGCCGAGGGTGAAGCCCTCGAAGAGGGCGAGGGTCTCGGTGTCGAACTCCTTCCGCAGCGTCAGGAGGTGCTCGCGGGCCTCGTCGGTGCGCCCCGCGCGGCCGAGCGCCACGCCGAGGAACATGCGGGCGCCGACCCGGGGTTCGTGGCCCAGGCCGTGGTCGCCGTCCAGGATCTCGCGCAGGATCGCCTCGCCCTCGTCGAGCCGGCCGGACTCGACGAGCGTGCCGGCGTACCGGGCCCGCAGGAGCAGCACCTGCGCCTGGGCGCCGATCCGTTCGGCGTAGCCGATGGCGGCGGTGAAGTCCGCGGCCGCCTCCTCGAACTCCAGCCGCCGTTCCCTGGCCTCCGCGCGGGAGGAGAGCGCCTCGGCCGCGCCCCAGGCGTCGCCGAACCGGACGAAGACCTCCAGGCTCTCGTCGGCGTCGGCGATGGCCTCGGCGGCCCGGTCGCCCCGGTTGGCGAGCATGTTGGCGCGCAGCTGGAGCACGTTGGCGAGGTCCCAGTCGTAGCCGTACCGGCGGCAGGCGTCGACGGTGACGTCGAGCAGTTCGCCGAGCCGGTCGGCCTCCCCGGCGAGGAGGAGCGCGAAGAAGGCGTAGGTGCCGGGCAGCCGGCAGGACTGGGGCAGGCCGGGGTCGTACACGGCGGTCATCTCGCGCAGCCGCCGCACGCCCTCGGGGCTGGTCCAGCGGCCGGTCTGGTGGCTCATGTTGATCAGTTCGACGAGTCTCACCCCGCGCCGGGCCTCCCACCGCTGCTCCTCGGAGAGCGGCGGCGGCGCGGCCGTGCACGGCTCGTACAGGGGCACGACGGGGGCGGCGGGCGGCGCGAACGGGTCGGGTCCGAGGGCCGCGGCGGCCTCGGTCCAGTACAGGGCGTCGGTGCGCAGGTCGCGCATCTGCCAGTACCAGAGCAGGCAGTGGACGAGGACGAGCGCCTCGTCCTCGTCGCGGGCGTCGACGGCCCGGCGCAGGGCGGTGCGGAGGTTGCCGTACTCGGCCCCGAAGCGGGCGATGGCGGCGACCTGCCCCGGCCCGCGCAGCTCGGGGTCGGTGCGGCGGGCCAGCTCCCGGTAGTACGTCAGGTGCCGCCGCTCCACCGCGGTCCGCTCCCCGGCCTCCTCCAGCCGCTCCCGCGCGTACTCCGCCACCGTTTCGAGCAGCCGGTAGCGCATCCCCGCCTCGCCCGGCGAGGCGACCACCAGCGACTTGTCGACCAGCGCGCCCAGGGCGTCCAGCACGTCCCCGGTGCCGTCGCCGGCGCACACCGCCTCCGCCGCCGCCAGGTCGCACCCGCCCGTGAACACCGCGAGGCGCCGCAGCACCGCCCGCTCCGCCCCGTCGAGCAGGTCCCACGACCAGTCCACCACCGCCCGCAGCGTCTGCTGGCGCGGCAGCACCGTCCGCGCCCCCGCCGTCAGCAGCCGGAAGCGGTCGTCGAGCCGGTCCGCGATCTGCCGCACCGACAGCATCCGCAGCCGCGCCGCCGCCAGTTCGATCGCCAGGGGCAGCCCGTCCAGGCGCCGGCACACCTCCTCCGCCGCCTCCCGGTCCTCCCCCACCGAGAACCCCGGCCGCGCCGCCGCGCCCCGCTCCCCCAGCAACCGCAGCGCCGTCCCCGCCGGCAGCGGTCCCAGCGGCCGCACCGCCTCCCCCGGCACCCCCAGCGGCTCCCGGCTCGTCGCCAGGATCCGCAGCCCGGGGCAGCGGGCGAGGAGGGTCTCGGCCAGCCCGGCGGCGGCGCCGACCACGTGCTCGCAGTTGTCGAGGAGCAGCAGCATCCGGCGGCCGGCGCAGTGCTCGACGAGCCGGGCGAGGGGGTCGTTCC
Source organism: Streptomyces sp. NPDC041191 (assembly GCF_055591945.1). NCBI lineage: Bacteria > Bacillati > Actinomycetota > Actinomycetes > Kitasatosporales > Streptomycetaceae > Streptomyces > Streptomyces sp. NPDC041191. The sequence continues at coordinate 451,379 of NZ_JBVIZC010000001.1, forward strand.
CGGCCCGCAGCTCCTCGGCTCCCGCGCCGCGCAGGACGGTCTCGCGGGCGCCGACGGCCGCGAGGACGGCCTCGGGCACGGCCTCCGGAGCGGTGACGGGGGCGAGTTCGGCGACCCAGACGCCGTCCGGCCAGGCTCCGGCGCCGCGTTCGGCCGCCTCCTGCGAGAGGCGGGTCTTCCCGGCACCGCCGGGGCCGAGCAGGGTGACGAGCCGGGCCGTCCGCAGGTCCTCCTGGAGGGCGGCGATCTCCTCGTCGCGGCCGACGAAGCTGGTGAGCCGCGCGCGCAGGTTGCCGGGGACGGGGGCGGGGGCGGGGAGGGGCGCGGGAGCGGCGGCGGACGCGGGTACGGGTACGGATTCCGGCTCCGGAACGGGCGCGGGCGCGAGCAGTTCCGCGTGGAGGGCCCGCAGGGCCGGGGACGGGTCCGTGCCGAGGCGGCGGGCGAGGGCGCGGCGGACCTCCTCGTAGGCGGCGAGGGCCTCGGCCGCCCGGCCGGTGTCGCGGAGGGCGCGGATCCTGAGGGCCTGGAGGGGCTCGTCCAGGGGGTGGGACGCGCAGAGGTCGGTCAGGCCCGGGAGGGCGGCGGGCGCGTCCCCGAGGGCCAGGGCGGCTTCCAGCCGGGCGCGGCGGGCGTCGAGACGGCGGGCCTCCCAGCGGGGGGCCTCCGCGCCCCGGTCCGGAAGGTCGGCGAGGGCGGGACCGCGCCAGAGGGCCAGGGCCCCGTCGAGGAGGGCGGCGGCGCGGGCCGGGTCGCCGGCGCCGAGCGCGGCCACGCCCCCGGCGGTGAGGCGCTCGAAGCGGTGGGCGTCCACGTCCTCGGGCCGGGCGTCGAGCCGGTAGCCGCCGTCGGCGGAGACCACCCGGTCCCGGCCGAGGGCCCTGCGCAGCCGTCCGACGAGGGCCTGGAGCGCGGCGACCGCGTCGGCGGGCGGCTCGTCGCCGTGCCAGACCTCGTCCACGAGGTCCGCCACGGGCACGGCGCGGCCCGCCCGCAGGGCGAGGACGGTGAGCAGCGCGCGGACCCGGGGGCCGCCGACGGGCACGCCGGTGCCGTCGGGCGCGTGGGCGAGGGTGGGGCCGAGGACGGAGTAGCGCACGGACCCATTCTCCGTGAGTCCGCGAACCCGCTCTCCGCGGGGAGCGGAAACGGGGGCGGAAGCCGGGTGTCGGGGGCGGAGGCCGGGTGTGGGGGGCGAGACGCAGGCCCCGGGGGCGGAGGCCGGGCGTCGGGAGGGCCGAGACGCAGGCCCCGCAGGCGAAAGCCGGGCGTCGGGGGCGGAGACGGAGGCCGGGGCGGAAGCCGGGGCCCGGAACCGGGTCCGCCCCCGGTACGTTCCCCGCACACCACCCCGCACCGACCCCGACCCCGACCCCGTCCCCTTGGGAGCCCCCATCATGACCACGGCCACCACCCGGAGCCACGAGCGGCGGATCAGCCCCGTCTTCCTGGCGATCCTCGCCGTCATGGCCGTCACCGGCTGGGCGGTGTGGACGGACTTCGCCGCCCTGCCCGGTCTGGCGGTCTTCCTCTTCGTGACCTCGGCCTGGGTGGTGTCGCTCTGCCTGCACGAGTACGCGCACGCCCGGACGGCCCTGTACGGCGGGGACGTCACGGTGGGCGCCAAGGGCTACCTGACCCTGAACCCGCTGGCGTACACGCACGCGGTGCTGAGCGTCGTGCTCCCGGTGCTCTTCGTGATCATGGGCGGGATCGGTCTCCCGGGCGGCGCGGTCTTCGTCGACCGGGGCCGGATCGGGAGCCGCTGGAAGCACAGCCTGGTCTCGGCGGCGGGTCCCCTGACCAACGTGCTCTTCGCGCTGGTCTGCACGGCCCCGTTCTGGCTGGACGCGCTGGACGGCGTGCCGCCGGCCTTCCGCTACGCGCTCGCGTTCCTGGCGTTCCTCCAGGTGACGGCGGCGCTCCTGAACTTCCTGCCGGTGCCGGGGCTCGACGGGTACGGGGTAGCGGAGCCCTGGCTGTCGTACGGCCTGAAGCGGCGGATCGAGCCGTACGCACCATACGGCTTCTTCATCGTGATCCTCGTGCTGTTCGTCCCGGCGGTCAACGGGGCGTTCTTCGACGCGGTCGACGCGCTGATGCGGGCCCTCGGGGTGCCGGAGGCGAGCCGGTACTGCGGCGCGCGGCTGTTCCGGTTCTGGGAGGGGTCGCCGGAGTCCTGCGGGGTCTGAGGCGGATCAGCCCCGCGCGGCGGCCTTCTCGACCCTGGCGCGGCGGAGGTAGTACCAGGCCATGTTGGAGGAGAGGCCGGCGAGGAGGATCCAGACGACGCCGAGGAAGCTGCCCTCGACGAAGGAGACGACGGCCGCGACGACGGCGAGGACGCAGACGACGGAGGCGTAGAGGGCGAGGCGGGGCATGGGGGTCGGCTCCTGTCCGGGTACGGCTGACGGTGCCCGTCCAGTGTCCCCCATGCCCGGAAGCTTCCGTTCTCCGGCTCGCCCTCCCGCTCGCGCGCCCCGCCCCGGCCGCCTCAGACGTCGGTGATCCGGAGGCCCGCGTGGGCCTTGTAACGGCGGTTGACCGAGATCAGGTTGGCGACGAGCGACTCGACCTGGTGGGCGTTGCGCAGCCGGCCGGCGAAGACGCCGCGCATGCCGGGGACGCGGCCGGCGAGGGCCTGGACGATCTCCACGTCGGCGCGCTCCTCGCCGAGGACCATCACGTCGGTGTCGATCTCCTCGACGGAGTCGTCCTGGAGGAGGACGGCGGAGAGGTGGTGGAAGGCGGCGGTGACCCGGGAGGCGGGGAGGAGCGCGGCGGCCTGTTCGGCGGCCGAGCCCTCCTCGGGCCTGAGGGCGTAGGCGCCCTTCTTGTCGAAGCCGAGGGGGTTGACGCAGTCCACGACGAGCTTGCCGGCCAGCTCCTCGCGCAGCGACTCCAGCGTCTCCGCGTGGCCGTCCCACGGCACGGCGACGATCACGATGTCGCTGCGGCGGGCGGTCTCGGCGTTGTCGGCGCCCTCGACGCCGTGGCCCAGCGCCCCGGCCGCCTCCCGTGCGCGCTCGGCCGAGCGGGAGCCGATGATCACCTTCTGGTCGGCCCGGGCGAAGCGGTGGGCGAGGCCGCGGCCCTGTTCGCCGGTGCCGCCGAGGACGCCGACGACGAGGTGGGAGACGTCGGGGAGGTCCCACGGGTCCTTGGGCGCCTTGGCCTGCTGCGGCGCCTCGGAGGCCGTGGGGGCGGCGGGGGCGGTGGGGTCCTGGGGCGCGCTGGGGGGATGCGAAGTCATGGACCCGACATTACCCAGCGGCGGGGCGGCCGGGTCGTACCCGTACGGGAGATCCCCGGGGTCCGGGGCGCGCGACGCCCCGTGGCCCTCGGGGCGACCGCGGGAGCGCCCGTGGGACCCGTACGGGTGGAACCCTCGGGGATCGGGCCGCGCGCGGGCCCGGTGTGGTGCAGGATGCGGGCGCATGGACGCCGTACGGGTCGCGCTGCTGCGGGACGTGCTCGCCGGGACGGAGTGGCCGGGGGCGGCCCGCCGGTTCGCGGGGACGCTCCGTTCCTCGGTGACGGCGCACCGGGGCGGGCTGCTCCTGGTCGGCACCGAGGAGTACGAGCCCTGGCACCTGGCGGCGCACCTGGTGGACGAGTCCGCCTGGTCGGGGCTTCCGGAGCTGGCGCCGACGCTGGTGCGGCACCGGGTGCGGCCGGGCGCCCCGGCGCACCTGGCGGTCGGTCTGGGCCGGCTGGAGACGGCGGGGCGCGGGGCGACGCTCCTGGTGGTGGCCCCGGAGCGGCCGGACGCGGGGCTGCTCCAGCGGGTGCACGACGCCCGGCGGGCGGGGGCGACGGTGCTGGCCCTCGACGGGGGCGACACGGAGGTGCGGGGGCTCGCGCACGAGACGCTGACGGTGGCGGAGGGGGCGGAGGTGGACCTGGACACCGTGCAGCACCTGGTGAGCGCGGCGGCCGGGGAGAACAGCGTGCCGTCGCCCCGCGGCGGCCGCCGTCTCCGGGACCGTCTCGCGGAGCTCGCGGACCGCCTGACGGCGCCGCCGCCGCCGCGCTGGTAGGCCCCGCCCCGGCACGGTCTCCCCACGGACCGCCGGACGGGACCCGGCACGGTCTCCCCACGGACCGCCGGACGGGACCCGGCACGGCCTCTCCACGGACCGCCGGACGGGGCCTTCCCCGTTTCGGCCGGTCGCCTCCGGCACCTCCCGTATCGGAACCTCCCCGCTCATCCGGTCGCCTCCGGCACCTCCCGTACGGAACCTCCCCGCTTATCCGGTTGCCTCCGGCACCTCCCGTACGGAACATGACCCCTCGTGTCCTCCGTGCTCTCGAAGCTTTCCGCCGTTCTGCCCGACCTGGCGCCCTGGCGCGCCTCGCGCGACTTCCGGCTCCTGTGGGTCCAGGGGCTCGTGACGTTCTTCAGCAGCGCCATGGCGATGGTCGCCCTGCCGCTGCAGATCAAGGAGCTGACGGACTCGCCGCTCGCGGTCGGGGCGATGGGCGCGGTCGAGCTGGTGCCGCTCGTGGTGTTCGGCCTGTACGGCGGGGCGCTCGCGGACGCGGTCGACCGGCGGCGGGTGATCCTGTGGACCGAGGCGGGTCTCGGCGTGCTCGCCGTGGTCCTGCTGGTCAACGCGCTGCTGCCGGAGCCGATGCTCTGGCCGCTGTACGTGGTCGCGGCCGGGGTGTCGGCGCTCGCGGGGCTCCAGCGGCCCGCGCTCGACTCGCTGTTCGCCCGGATCGTGCCGCACGAGCATCAGACGGCGGCGGCGGCGCTGAACTCGCTGCGCTGGCAGACGGGCGCCATCGCGGGCCCGTCGATCGCGGGCCTGGTGGTGGCGTACGCGGGCCACGCGCCCGCGTACGCGGTGACGGCGGGCGGTTTCGCGGTCTCGGTCCTGATGTGCCGGGGCCTCTCCCCCGCGCCGCCCGCGCACGACGCGGAGAAGCCGTCGCTGCGGGGCATCGCGGAGGGCGCCCGGTACGCCTGGTCGCGGCCCGTGCTGCTCGGCACGTACGCGGTCGACATGGCGGCGATGTTCTTCGCCTTCCCGAACGCGATCTTCCCGTTCCTCGCGGACGACCTGGACGCGGACTGGTCGCTCGGCCTGATGTACGCGGCGGGGTCGGTCGGCTCGCTGGTCCTGGGGCTGACCAGCGGCTGGACCTCCAAGGTGCGGCGGCACGGCCTGCTGGTGGCCGGCGGGGCGGCGGTCTGGGGCCTGGCGATCGCGGCGGCCGGCCTGTTCGGGAACGTCTGGCTGGTGCTGCTGTGCCTGGCCTTCGCGGGCGCGGGCGACATGCTGAGCGGTCTGGGCCGCTCCACCATCTGGAACCAGACGATCCCGGAGGAGCTGCGTGGCCGGCTCGCCGGCATCGAGGTGCTGTCCTACAGCGTCGGCCCGCAGCTGGGTCAGGTGCGGGCGGGCGTGACGGCGGGCTGGACCGGCACCCGGACGGCGATCTGGACGGGCGGAGTGGCCTGCGTGGCCTCGGTGGGGCTGCTCTGCCTGGCGCTGCCGAAGCTCATGACGTACGACTCCGGGACGGACGCGGACTCGTTGCGCCGGAGGGCGCAGCAGGCGGCGGCGGAGAAGGCCCGCACGGAGAGCACCGGGTCCGCCTGAGCCCGCGCGGAGCCCCGGGGCGGCCCCGGACGCGGGGGCCCCGGCGCGGGCGGCCCGGAGGCCCGGGGCCGGGTCCCCGGGTCTCCGTGCCGTTCCTGCTCGGTCCTCCTCGGGTCCCGCCCGGTTCCTCCCCGGGTCCTATTCGGGGTCCTCGTCCTTCCCCGCGCGGTCGTGCCAGCGCGGGTCGGTCTCCCACTCCAGGTTCCGCTCGCGGGCGGTCTCCAGGGCGTGGGCGGCCTCCGCACGGCTGGGATACGGGCCGAAACGGTTCTTCGCGGGGCAGTCGGGGCCTTCCTCGACCTTCTTGTGCTCCAGGCAGTAGTACCACTCGCCCGGTTTGCCCGTGGTGCGCTTCTTGAACAGGGCCATCGTCGGCTCCTTCCTCCGGAGATCATGGTGCCCCGGACCCGGTCGTTACACTCGCTGGCATGTCTGGCCAGTCGCTTCTCGTACCGGGGGAACTCTCCCCCCACCGCTCCGTTCCGGGCTCCATCCGCCGCCCCGAGTACGTCGGGAAGCCCGCCCCGGCCCCGTACACCGGTCCCGAGGTGCAGGATTCCGACACCATCGAGCGGATGCGGGTCGCCGGCCGCATCGCCGCGCGGGCGATGGAGGAGGCCGCCCAGCACATCGCCCCGGGGGTGACCACCGACGAGCTCGACCGGGTCGCGCACGAGTACATGTGCGACCACGGCGCCTACCCGTCCACCCTCGGTTACCGCGGGTTCCCGAAGTCCCTGTGCACCTCGGTGAACGAGGTGATCTGCCACGGCATCCCGGACTCCACGGTGCTGCGGGACGGCGACATCGTGAACCTGGACGTCACGGCGTACATCGGCGGCGTCCACGGCGACAACAACGCCACCTACCTCTGCGGCGACGTGGACGAGGAGTCGCGACTGCTCGTGGAGCGGACGCGCGAGGCCCTGAACCGGGCGATCAAGGCGGTGAAGCCGGGCCGCCGGATCAACATCGTCGGGCGGGTCATCGAGTCGTACGCCAAGCGCTTCGGCTACGGCGTCGTGCGCGACTTCACCGGGCACGGCATCAACACGTCCTTCCACTCCGGTCTGATCGTGCCGCACTACGACTCCCCGCACCACACGACCCTCATCCAGCCCGGCATGACCTTCACCATCGAGCCGATGCTGACGCTCGGCACCCACGACTACGACATGTGGGACGACGGCTGGACCGTGGTGACCAAGGACCGCAAGCGGACGGCCCAGTTCGAGCACACCCTCGTGGTGACGGAGACCGGGGCCGAGATCCTGACGTTGCCCTGACCCGGAAAGCGGGTAGCCCTTCTTGCCGACAGGACGTCGGGAACTGGTTGACTTAGGCAAGCCTAAGTCGGCAGGATCGTCACCGGTTCCCGTCCCCCGGCCCGGAGGTACGCCTTGGACACGCCCTTCTCGACGCTCATCCGCACGGCGTCGCAGGACCAGCACACCGAAGCGGAGACGTCGTCCTTCATGGGCGATCTCCTGGGCGGGCGCCTCGGCGTCGACGCCTACGCGCGCTACACGGAGCAGCTCTGGTTCGTCTACCGGGCCCTGGAGGAGGGCGCGGAGGCGCTGCGCGGGGACCCGGTCGCCGGACCGTTCGTCCGGCCCGAACTGTTCCGCACGGCCGCCCTGGAACGGGACCTCGCCCATCTGCGGGGCCCGGACTGGCGGGCCGGCCTCGCACCGCTGCCGGCCACCGCGGCGTACGCCGAACGGATCGCCGAGTGCGCCCGTGACTGGCCCGCCGGCTACGTGGCCCACCACTACACGCGCTACCTGGGCGACCTGTCGGGCGGCCAGGTCATCCGCGACCGGGCGGAGCGCGCCTGGGGCTTCGCGCGCGGGGGCGACGGGGTCCGCTTCTACGTCTTCGAGGAGATCCCCAACCCGGCCGCCTTCAAGCGGGCCTACCGGGAGCTGCTCGACGGGGTGGACGCCGACGACCTGGAGAAGCAGCGGATCGTGGACGAGTGCCGGCGCGCCTTCGGCTTCAACAGCGCGGTCCTCCGCCGGCTCGGGAGCGAGTTCCCGCTGAGCGCGTGACGCCCGTACGGGGCGGGGTCAGCGGGTGAGCGTGCCCTCCAGGCGGACACGCCCGCCGAGTTCCACGACGCCGTCGGGGCCGGGGGCCGTGAGCAGCTGCGAACCCCGGCCCTGCGTGATGTTCAGGGCCCGCCCCAGCTCCGCCGTGAGGAGCAGCGCCGCCGCCCCGGTCGCCTCGTCCTCGTCGATGCCGTCGCCGCGCCCCGGGAAGGCCCGCGCCCTGATCCGGCCCGCCGCCTCCTCCTCCCAGGCCCAGGCGTAGATCCACTCGCCGGGTTCGGGCACCTCCAGCGCCTCGACCTCGGCCGCGGAGGCGTACCGGCGCAGGGTGCGGGGCGGGGCCCATTCGGCGCGCGCCTCGATCCAGGTGAACTCCCCGTCGCCGCGCACCCACACCTCGCCCGCCGGCGGGTGGACGACCTCCAGGTCGAGGAGCCAGGCCGCGCCGACGAGCGGATGTCCGGCGAACGGCAGCCGCAGACCGGGCGTGTAGATGTCGACGGTCCCGCGCTCCGGGTCGTCCACGAACACCGTCTCGCTGAAGCCGAGCTCCTTGGCGAGCGCCTGCCGCGACGCCTCGTCGGGGTGGGTACGGGCGTCCCGCACGACCCCCAGGGCGTTCCCGTGCCGGCCGTCGCCCGCGCAGAAGACCCGCAGGACGTCGATGTCAGTGGCGGTCGCGTTCATGACGGAATTGAACCACCCGGTCACGCGGCGGCAGGGCGGCATCCGGGATACGGGGGGGTGCGGGACGACGGCCGGACGCCCGCCGCCGACGGACCGGAACCCCGCCCGTCACCTCCCCCTTGACCCTTCCTTGACCGCGGCCTGAGTCCTTCTTGGAACCCCCGTGACCTCCCCGTGTCCGATGTGCCGGGGATGAGAGCCGGATCACTGGACGGACCGGTATGACCACGGTAAGCCTCCGCTAAGTTAGGTCCGCCTCAGTTCCCCGTCCCGCCGTCCCTGGAGCCCCCATGCGAGCCGTCCGCCTCTCCGTCGCCACCGCCGCAGCGACCGCCGCGGCCCTGACCGCCGTCACGGGCTGCGCGGAGAAGGGCGGCGGCGACGCGAAGGACGGCGCGATCACCGTCGTCGCCAAGGACGACTCCTGCGAGGTGTCGAAGAAGGAGTTCCCGGCCGGACACGTGAAGCTGGCCGTCGAGAACCGGGGCTCCAAGGTCACCGAGGTCTACGTCCTCCACCCGGACGACCGGATCGTCACCGAGCGCGAGAACATCGGCCCCGGCACCGGCGCCACGCTCACCGCCGAGATCAAGCCCGGTGACTACGCGATCGCCTGCAAGCCCGGCATGAAGGGCGCGGGCATCCGGCAGCAGATCAAGGTCACCGGCGGTACCGCCACCGCCGCCGGGCGCTCCCCCGAGATGGACGCGGCCGTCGCCGCCTACCGCCAGTACGTCCTGGCGCAGGCCGAGGAGACCCTCCCCAAGGTGAAGGTCTTCACCGACGCCGTCCGCGCCGGGGACGTCGAGGCCGCGAAGAAGGCGTACGCCCTCTCCCGCGTCGGCTGGGAGCGCACCGAGCCGGTCGCGGAGTCCTTCGGCGACATCGACCCCAAGGTGGACGTCCGCGAGGACGGCCTGGAGGACGGCCAGGACCCGGCGAAGGACTGGACCGGCTGGCACCGCCTGGAGAAGGCGCTCTGGCAGGACAAGAAGATCGACACCCGGGAGAAGCAGCTCGCGGACGCCCTGGACAAGGACCTCGCGGACTGGGTGAAGCGGGTCGGCAGGGCCGAGATCACCCCGACCTCCATGGCCAACGGCGCCAAGGAGCTCCTGGACGAGGTCGCGAGCGGCAAGGTCACGGGCGAGGAGGAGCGCTACTCCCACACCGACCTGGTCGACTTCAAGGCGAACGTCGAGGGCGCGCAGATGTCCTTCGGCCTGCTGAAGCCGGTCGCGTCGAAGAACGACCCCGCGCTGGTCGCCGAGCTCGACAAGCAGTTCGCCGCCCTGAACGCGCTGCTCGACAAGTACCGCGCGGACAAGAGCGGCTACGACTTCACCCCGTACGACAAGGTCGGCAAGGAGCAGCGCAAGGAGCTGTCGGACGGCGTCAACGCGCTGGCCGAGCCGCTCTCCAAGCTGGCCGCCGCCGTCGTCAAGTGACCGGAGGCCCCGACATGAGCGAACCCCTTGAAAGGGACGACAAGGTCGACAGGGCCGCCGCGCGGGAGGACGCCGCGCGGGAGACCGCCGCGCCCTCCCGCCGCACGGTCATCGGATGGGGCGGCGCCGGGCTCGCGCTCGGTGCCGCCGCGGCCGGTGGCGCCGTCGCGCTGGCCCGGGACGGGGGCGGCGCGGAGCCGGTCGCCGACGGCGGTGCGGCCGTGCCCTTCCACGGCCCGCACCAGGCCGGCATCGCCACCGCCGTGCAGGACCGGCTGCACTTCGCGGCCTTCGACGTGAAGACGCGGGACCGGGCGGAGCTGGTCCGGCTGCTCCAGGACTGGACGCGGGCCGCCGAGCGGATGACGGCCGGCTCCGAGGTCGGCGAGGGGGCGTACGGCGGTCTGCCGGAGGCCCCGCCGGACGACACCGGCGAGGCCCTCGGCCTCAAGCCCTCCCGGCTCACCCTCACGATCGGCTTCGGGCCCTCGCTCTTCGACGGGCGCTTCGGCCTGAAGGACAGGCGCCCCGGGGCCCTGATCGACCTGCCCCGCTTCCCCGGCGACAACCTGGACCCGGCCCGCAGCGGCGGCGACCTCTGCGTCCAGGCGTGCGCGGACGACCCGCAGGTCGCGGTGCACGCCATCCGCAACCTCGCCCGGATCGGCTTCGGCCGGGTCGCGGTGCGCTGGTCCCAGCTCGGCTTCGGCAAGACGTCCTCGACGACCCCGGACGCCCAGACCCCGCGCAACCTCTTCGGCTTCAAGGACGGCACCCGCAACATCGCGGGCACCGACACCGCCCGCCTCGACGAGCACGTGTGGGTCTCCGGGAAGGACGCGCGGGGCCCGGCGGCCTGGATGGCCGGCGGCTCGTACCTCGTCGCCCGCCGCATCCGCATGAACATCGAGACCTGGGACCGGACCTCGCTCGCCGAGCAGGAGGACGTCTTCGGCCGCGACAAGCGCGAGGGCGCCCCGGCCGGAAGGGCGAAGGAGCACGACGAGCCGTTCCTGAAGGGGATGAAGCCGGACGCGCACGTCCGGCTCGCCCACCCGGACAGCAACGGGGGCGCGGCGATGCTGCGCCGGGGCTACTCCTTCACGGACGGCACGGACGGTCTCGGGCGCCTGGAGGCGGGGCTGTTCTTCCTCGCGTACCAGCGGGACGTCCGCACCGGGTTCCTGCCGGTGCAGACCTCGCTGGCCCGTTCCGACGCCCTCAACGAGTACGTCCAGCACGTGGGTTCGGCGGTGTTCGCGATACCTCCGGGCGTCCGGGACACCGGCGACTGGTGGGGCCGGGCCCTGTTCTCGTGAGCCCGGCCCGCGCCCACCCCGGCCCGTACCGTTCCGGCCCGTACCGTTCCGGTCCGCGCCACTCCGGTCCACACCACTCCGGTTCACGCATTCCTGGGAGGGAGCCGACGTGTTCGGCAACTATCTGATCGGCCTCCGCGAGGGCCTCGAAGCCAGCCTGGTCGTCTGCATCCTCATCGCGTACCTGGTGAAGACCGGGCGGCGGGACGCGCTGAAGCCGGTCTGGGCCGGCGTCGGCGTGGCCGTCGGCGTCGCCCTGGCCTTCGGCGCCGGGCTCGAGTTCGGTTCCCAGGAGCTGACCTTCGAGGCGCAGGAGCTGCTCGGCGGCTCGCTGTCGATCGTCGCGGTGGTCCTGGTGACCTGGATGGTCTTCTGGATGCGGCGCACGGCCCGGCACCTCAGGTCGGAGCTGCACGGGAAGCTGGACGCGGCCCTCCGGATGGGCACGGGCGCGCTGGTCGCCACCGCCTTCCTGGCGGTGGGCCGCGAGGGCCTGGAGACGGCGCTCTTCGTGTGGGCGTCGGTACGGGCGGCCTCCTCGGGCGGTTCCGGGGGCACGTACGCGCCGCTGGCCGGGGTCCTCCTCGGCCTGCTCACGGCGGTCCTGATCGGCTGGCTGTTCTACCGGGGCGCGGTGCGGATCAACCTGGCGAAGTTCTTCACCTGGACCGGCGGGATGCTGGTCGTGGTGGCGGCGGGCGTCCTCGCGTACGGCGTGCACGACCTCCAGGAGGCGCGCTTCCTCGGCGGCCTCGCGGACAAGGCGTTCGACGTCTCGGAGACGATCCCGCCGGACAGCTGGTACGGCACGCTCCTGAAGGGCGTCCTCAACTTCCAGCCGGACCCGACGGTCCTTCAGGTCACGGTGTGGGCGCTGTATCTGGTCCCCACGCTCGCGCTGTTCCTGGCCCCGATAGGGTCGGGTGCGTCCACGCGGCTGAAGAAGCAGAAGGCGACCGATGAGAAGGCTGAGGCTGGGGCGAGCACCGAGAAGACCGCTTGAGCGACGGTCGGCGGGGCTGCTCGCGGTGACCGCCGCCGTGACCGTCCTGGCGCTGACGGCGAGCGGCTGCGTCACGGTGCACGGCGAGACGGCGCTGGTGCCGCCGGCGACGGAGGCCGAGGCGGCGCGGGCCCTCGCGGACTTCACGAGCGCCTTCAACCGGGCCGACAAGGCCCTCGACCCGGCCCTGGACGCGGACCGGGTCACCGGTCCGTTCGGGGAGATCAACCAGGCGGGTCTGCGGGCCCGCGCGGTCCTCGCGCCCGGCGGCAACACGGAGCACAAGCCGCTGGAGCTGACGGACGCGCGTTTCCTGCTGCCCCGCAAGGCGGGCTGGCCGCGCTGGTTCGTCGCGGACGCCGCCTCCAACCTGAACACCGGCCGGCGCTGGCTCCTGGCCTTCGTGCGCAACGGTCCCGGGCAGCGGTGGGAGGCCGCCCACCTCGCCGTCCTGGCCGGGAGCGAGGTGCCCGCGTTCGCCGAGGAGGAGGGGTACCCGGTGCCGGTCGCCGCGGACACCGGCGCGCTGGCGGTCGCGCCCGGGAAGCTGGGCGCGGAGTACGTGGCGTACCTGAAGGACGGACGGGAGGGGCCGTTCGCGGCGGGCCGGCACACCACGGAGTGGCGGGCGCAGCGGCGGAAGACGGCCGAGCGGCCCGGCCTCGCCACCCAGTACGCCGACCGGACCGCCGACCAGGGGGACTTCGCGCCGCTGGCGCTGCGGACCCGGGACGGCGGCGCGTTCGTCTTCTTCGCGATCCGCTACTTCGAGCGGCAGACGGCGGCGCGGGGCTACCGGCCCAAGGTGAGCGCGGACGTCAAGGCGCTGATGACCGGCACGGTCAAGGACACGGTCACCCGGGAGTGGGTGTCCGGCCAGGCGGCCCTGGTGAAGCCGAAGGGCGCGGACCGGGAGGCGGTCACGGTGGTGGGCCGGCTCCAGGGCGTGGTGGGAGCGGTGGGCTCGTAACGCCCCCGGCGCGCGGCGGGCCGGCGCCGTCCGGCCCCGCCCCGTGGGGCGCTTCCCCGTCCGGCCGGGACCCGGCGGTCCGGCGCGAAACGGTGGACCGGCGGATCAGTACGGGTCAGCGGGTCAGTACGGGTCAGCGGATCGGTACGGGTCAGCGGGTCAGCGGGTCAGCGGGTCAGCGGCCAGGCGATCTCGTGGGCCGCGTGTCCGTCGTCGCCGTCCGCCCCGCGCTCGGCGGCGTGGCGGGCGCAGGCGTCCTGAAGGGTCTCCAGGAGGTTCAGCGGGTCGGGCAGCGGGTGCTCGGGGCCGCGCAGCCAGGAGACGACCGGGTGGGCGTCCTCGTCCCCGGGAAGACGGGCCGGCGGTACGAGGACGTAGCTGCCGCGGCAGTGCCAGCGGAGGCCCGGGTGCTCGTCCATGGTCTCCGGGTGGCAGTCCAGCTCGCAGGGCCACCACTCGTCCTCGTCCTCGGGGGTGCCGCGGGTGGCGGTGAAGAAGAGCATCCGTCCGCCCTCGGGGCGGGCGTCGGCCGACTCGGCGACGGGACCGACCTCGACGCCCTCGGCGAGCAGGCGCTCCAGGGCGGCGCGGCCGGCGGCCAGCGGCACGTCGAGGACGTCGTGGACCATGCCGGTGGCGGTGATGAAGTTCGCCGCGGGCTCGTTGCGGGCCCAGCGCTCGATCTGGGCGGGGTCGGTGGTCGACTGGGTCTGCCAGGCGAAGGAGACGGGATGCCGGCCGGGGGTGGGACAGCCGATCCGCTCGCAGGAGCAGCTGTAGCCGACCGGGTACGCGGCGGGGGCCAGGGGCAGCCCGGCGGCGGCGGTGGCCAGGAGCAGCTTCTCCCGGTCGCCCTCGTCGTCGGCCGCGGTGCGTTTGGGACGCCTGCGCAGCCACTGCGCGAGTCTGCCCTCCGTGCCGCGGTAGCGGTCGATGCCGTCGCCCATCTATCCCCTCACAACCTCGTGCTCGCCCGTTCGGCTCCGCCCATGGTCCCACCATCCTGCGCTCCGGGTGACCGGAGTGCGGAACCGGGGTGCCCGTCCGGTCGTCAGGACCTCGGGGCGAGGCCGCGCAGCACGTGGTCGACCAGGGCGTCGGCGTAGGCGTGGGTGAGCGGCAGGGTGCGGTGGAGCCACCGGTGGTGGAGGGGCCCGACCAGGAGTTCGACGGCGAGGCGGGGGTCCGTGCCGGGATCGACGTCTCCGGCGGCCAGGGCGGCTTCGAAGCGGCGCACGTAGAGCTGGAGCTGGGGTTCGAGCAGCGCCCCGGTGAAGCGGGCGCCCAGCTCGGGGTCCACGATCCCCTCGGCGGCGAGGGCGCGGGCGGGGACGTCGAAGACGGGGTCGTTCAGCTCGTCCACGGTGGCGCGGAGGACGTGCTTGAGGTCGGCGGCGAGGTCGCCGGTGTCGGGGATGCCGGCGGTGCCGGGGGTCCCGGCGGTGCCGGAGGTCCCGCCGGTGCCGGAGGTCCCGGTGGTGTCGGAGGTTCCGCCGGTGTCGGAGGTCCCGCCCGCCTCCTCCCCGTCGCGGGCCCCGCCGGGCCGGGCCGCCCCGTCCACGCGGGCCGCCAGGTCGAGGAAGGCGTCGAGGAGGACGGCCGCCTTGGAGGGCCACCAGCGGTAGATGGTCTGCTTGCCGACCCCGGCGCGGGCGGCGATGCCCTCGACGGTGGTCCGCGCGTAGCCGTTCTCGGAGACGAGGGCGAGGGCGGCGTCGAAGATGGCGCGGCGGGAGCGTTCGCTGCGGCGGGAGGCGTCGGGTGCGGCCTTGGCGGGCCCGGTCCTGGACATGCGCCCAACCTAGCACCAGGCGAGACGTGACGTCTCGCCGGATCGGGCGGTCCGCGAACCACCCGAACGGTCCACTGCGCGGAGGGCCCCGAAGGCGGACCATGGGGTCCACCCCGTCCCGGCATCCCGGTGCCTCGGTGTCCCGGCGCCCCGGTGTCCCGGTCCTTCCGCCCTCCCGTCCGTGAGGAGCCCCTCTTGCGCACCACTCCGCGCGCGTCCTCGCCCCGCCGTTACCTGATGTGCCCACCCGCGCACTTCGCGGTGACGTACTCCATCAACCCCTGGATGGACCCCGCCAAACCGGTCGACGTCCCCCTCGCCCTCGCCCAGTGGGAGGATCTGCGCGACCGCTACCGGGCGCTCGGCCACACCGTGGAACTCCTGGAACCGGACCCGGCGCTCCCGGACATGGTCTTCGCGGCGAACGGCGCCACCGTCGTCGGGGGCCGGGTCCTCGGCGCGAGGTTCGCGCACCCGGAGCGCACGGCCGAGGCCGCCGCGCACCTGGCGTGGTTCCGCCGCGCCGGTTGGGCGGAGGAGGACCTGCGGACGCCGGAGCACGTGAACGAGGGCGAGGGCGACTTCGCCGTCACCGCCTCCTGGATCCTCGCCGGGCGCGGCTTCCGCTCCAGCCCGCTCGCGCAGGGCGAGGCGCAGGAGTTCTTCGGCCGGCCGGTGATCGGCCTGGAGCTGGTGGACCCGCGCTACTACCACCTGGACACGGCGCTGTGCGTCCTGGACGACGCCCGCGACGAGGTCATGTACTACCCGGACGCCTTCTCCCCCGGCAGCCGCGCGGTGCTCGCCCGGCTCTTCCCGGACGCCCTGACCGCGACGGCCGAGGACGCGGCGGTCCTCGGCCTCAACGCGGTGAGCGACGGCCGGAACGTCCTGCTGCCGCAGGCGGCGGTGGGGCTCTTCGGGCCGCTGCGCGAGCGGGGCTTCGCGCCGGTCGGCATGGACCTGAGCGAACTCCTCAAGGGCGGCGGCAGCGTGAAGTGCTGCACCCAGGAGCTGCGGCCCTGAGGGAAGCCCCGCGCGGCCCGTGGGGCCGTCCGCGGAGCGGGCCGGCCGTCCCCGCACCACGCCGTGGTGCGGGGACGGCCGCGCGGCGGCGCCGCGTCAGGACCCGTCCGCCCCCGGCGGCCACGGGTCGCCCCACTCGACGTCACGGGCCCGCTTGTAGAGGGGGCCGTGGCGCTTGGTGACCGTCTCGCGCGCGAGTCCGTCCGGGCCGCACAGCTCCAGGAGGACCAGGCCCTTGCGGATCTGCGGCCTCCGGACGACGCGGGAGGTGGCCGGGACCACCGGGACGCGGGTGGCCGCCACGTACGCGTACTTCTCGTCCTCGTACGCCAGCGAACCGCCCTTCACCTGCCGGTGGAGCGAGGAGCGGCTCACCCGGGCCGAGAAGTGGCACCAGTCCGTGCCGGGCACGATCGGGCAGGCCCCGCTGTGCGGGCAGGGCGCGGCGACGGTGAACCCGGCCCCGACGAGCAGGGCCCTGGCCTCGATGATCCGCTCGTAGCCGTCCGGGGTGCCCGGCTCGACCACGACGACCGTCCGCGCGGCGCGGGCCGCCTCGGCGACCAGCGACGCCCGGTCGGCCTCCGTCAGCTCCTTGAGCACGTACGAGACGGTGACCAGGTCCGTGTCGGCGAGGCGCAGCGCGCCGCCGATCCGCTCGTGCCGCCACTCCGCGTCCAGGACGCCGCCGGCCAGCTCGCGGCCGAGCGCGAGGGCGGGCTCGGCCCAGTCGAGGACGGTCGTACGGGGCGGCCGTCCGCCCCACGCCTCCGCGACGGCCCAGCTCGCCGCGCCCGTGCCGCCGCCGACGTCGGTGTGGGTGCGCGGCTCCCAGTCGGGCGCGGCGTCCCGCAGGGCGGCGAGGGCGCCCCGTACCGCCTCGAAGGTCGCCGGCATCCGGTACGCGGCGTACGCGGCGACGTCGGAGCGGTCGCGCAGCACGGGGGCGTCCGTCGGGGTGGTGCCCCGGTAGCTGGCGATCAGCCGCTCGACGGCCCGGGCGGTCCGGTGGGGCGGGAGGCCGTCGAGGACGGCGGCGAGGGCGGCGCGCAGGGAGTCGGCGGAGGCGTTCACCGAGACAGTCTAGGCGGCGGAGCCCCGCGCCTTCCCGGCCGCCGGGGCGGGCACCGCGCCCGCGTCGGCCCGCCCCGGGCGGCACAGGCCCAGGAAGCAGGCGAGGGCGAGGACGGCGCAGGTGAGCTGGACGACGGCCATCGGGACGGCCGTGTGCTCGCCCGCGATCCCGACCAGCGGGGAGGCGACGGCGCCGACGAGGAAGGACGAGGTGCCGAGGAGGGCGGAGGCGGACCCGGCGGCGTGCGGGGTGCGCATCAGGGCCTGGGCGTTGGTGTTCGGCATGGCGAGGCCCATCGCGGACATCAGGACGAAGAGCCCGGCGGACACGGGTACGAGCCCGGCCTTCCCGAAGACGCCGGTGGTCATCAGGAGCAGCGCGGTCGCGGCGAGCAGGATGGTGCCGAGGCCCCAGCCGAGCGCCTTGTCGAGGCTGACGCGGCCGACGAGGAGCTTGCCGTTGATCTGGCCGACGACGACGAGGCCCACGGAGTTGAGGCCGAAGAGCAGGCTGAAGGTCTGCGGCGAGGCGCCGTAGAGCTCCTGCACCACGAACGGCGAGGCCGATATGTAGGAGAAGAGGACCGCGAAGGCGAGGCCGCCGGTCAGCATGTAGCCGGTGAAGACCCGGTCCGCGAGGAGGCCCCGCATGGTGCGCAGGGCCTCGCCCACCCCGCCCTCGTGCCGCCGCTCCGGCGGCAGCGTCTCGCCCAGGAAGCGGTGGACGACGACGGTGAGCAGGACGCCGATGGCGGCGAGGACGTGGAAGACGCCCCGCCAGTCGGTGATCCGGAGGATCTGGCCGCCGATGAGGGGGGCGACGATCGGGGCGACGCCGGAGATCAGCATGAGGGTGGAGAAGAAGCGGGCCATCTCGACGCCGTCGTAGAGGTCGCGGACGACGGCGCGGGCGATGACGATGCCGGCGGCGCCCGCGAGGCCCTGGAGCAGCCGGAAGCCGACGAGCGTCCCGGCGGTGGGCGCGAAGGCGCAGGCCGCGGTGGCGAGGACGTACACGACCATGCCGGCGAGCAGCGGGCGGCGGCGGCCCCACTTGTCGCTCATGGGGCCGACGACGAGCTGGCCGAGGGCCATTCCCGCGAGGCAGGCGGTGAGGGTGAGCTGCACGGTGGCGGCGGGCGCCCCCAGCGCCCCGGTGACCTCGGGCAGCGCCGGGAGGTACATGTCCATGGAGAGCGGGGGGAGGGCGGTGAGGCCGCCCAGGACGAGGGTGACGAGCAGTCCCGTCCGCCGGGCGGCGGTGACGCCGGGGGCGGCGGGCGCGGGAGCGGCGGGGTCGGGGGCCGCGGCGGGGACGCCGGCGGCGGCGAGGGCGCCGGGCGCGTCGGGAGCGACGGGCCCCGTCTCGTCTCTGTTCCCTCGCGTCGTCTTCTGACCGCTCTCCGGCATCGATCGCTCCATTTCGTTGAAACCTTGCCTATGCTCTCAGCTCGACCGGCATGGTCGAGACCTCTGCGAGACGGGCGGGGACATGGGGACGGGCGGGCACATGGGCGAGAAGGTGCGCTGGGGGATCCTGGCGACGGGCGGCATCGCGGAGCGCTTCACCACCGATCTGCTGACGCTCGACGGCTCCGAGGTGGTGGCCGTGGCGTCCCGCAGCGAGGCGCCCGCGAAGGCGTTCGCGGAACGGTTCGGGATACCGAGGGCGTACGGGGAGTGGGCCGGTCTCCTCGCCGACGAGGACGTCGACGTGGTGTACGTGGCGACCCCGCACCACGCGCACCGGGCGGCGGCCGGCCTCGCCCTGGAGGCGGGGAAGGCGGTGCTCTGCGAGAAGGCGTTCACCCTCAACGCCCGGGAGGCGGAGGAGCTGGTCGCGCTCGCCCGGGATCGGGGCCTCTTCCTGATGGAGGCCATGTGGACGTACTGCCATCCGCTGGTCCGGCGGATCGCGGAGCTGGTGCGCGACGGGGCGATCGGCGAGGTCCGCACGGTCCAGGCGGACTTCGGGATCGCGGGCCCGTTCGCGGCGGACCACCGGCTGCGGGACCCGGAGACCGGCGGCGGGGCGCTGCTCGACCTGGGGGTGTACCCGGTGTCGTTCGCGCAGCTGCTGCTCGGGGAGCCGGACACGGTCCGGGCGCACGCCCTGCTCTCGCCGGAGGGCGTCGATCTGAACACGGGCGTGCTCCTGGGCTGGTCCGGGTCGGGGGCGTCGGCCCTGCTGTCCTGCTCGATCGTCGCGGACACGCCGCGGACGGCCTCGGTGACGGGGACGCTCGGGCGGATCGACGTGCCGCGCGCCTTCTTCGCCCCGGAGCGGTTCACCCTGCACCGCGACGGCCGCGAACCGGAGGAGTTCGTGGCGGAGGGCGACCCGCACACCCTGCGGCACGAGGCCGCCGAGGTGGCGCGCTGCCTGCGGGCGGGCGGGACGGAGTCCCCGCTCGTACCGCTGGACGGCTCGCTCGCCGTGATGCGGACGCTCGACGCGGTACGGGACCGCATCGGCGTCCGCTACCCCGGGGAGGCTCCGCTCACGCCGGGGTGAGCCCCGGGTTGCCCGCCTCGGTGACGAAGGAGGCGGCGGTGGTGACGGGGGCGCCCGGGGTCGTCACGTAGGGGACGGCGCGGAAGTCGGCGCGGGCGCTCTCCCGGCCGAGGGAGACCTTCACGTAGCCGCGCCGCCCGTGGAAGAACCGCAGGTGCGGGTTGGCCCGCATGAGCTTGTCGTAGTTCGCGGGCCGGTCGGCGCCGTCCTTGCCGCTGGTGATCGAGGTGGTGACGATCTCGGTGCCGACGGTCCGGGAGGACGGGTCGCGGAAGTCGGCCTTGAGGTCGAGGCCGTAGGCCACGTGGACGTCGCCGGTGAGCACCATCAGGTTCTCGACGCCGGCGGCCTCTGCGCCCGCCAGGACGCGCCGCCGGGAGGCCGGGTAGCCGTCCCAGGAGTCCATGGAGAGCTTGAAGTCGGCGGTGGGCCGGTCGCGGCGCTCGGCGAACACGACCTGCTGCGGCAGGACGTTCCAGCGGGCCCGGGAGCGGCGCCAGCCGTCGAGCAGCCAGCGCTCCTGGGTGGCGCCGGTCAGGGTGCGCGACGGGTCCTCGGACGCGGGGCCGGGGACCTGCCAGCCGTCGCCGTACGCCTGGTCGGAGCGGTACTGGCGGGTGTCGAGGATGTCGAACTGCGCGAGCCGCCCGAAGGACAGCCGCCGGTACAGCCGCATGTCGGGGCCGTCGGGGAGCTGGGGGCGGCGCAGCGGCTGGTGCTCCCAGTAGGCGCGGTAGGCGGCGGCGCGGCGGAGCAGGAACTCCTCCGGCGGAACGCCGTTCTCGGGGGTGTCGCCCGCGTAGTTGTTCTCGGTCTCGTGGTCGTCCCAGGTGACGACGAAGGGGTGGGCGGCGTGCGCGGCCCGCAGGTCGGGGTCGGTCTTGTAGAGGGCGTAGCGCAGCCGGTAGTCCTCCAGGGTGATCGTCTCGCGGTCGAAGACGGCCGGGAGGACGCGGTCGGTATGGGCGCGGGCGCCGCCGGTGGCGTTGACGGCGTACTCGTAGAGGTAGTCGCCCAGGTGGAAGACGACGTCCACGTCCTCCTCGGCGAGGTGGCGGTAGGCCGTGAAGTAGCCGTCGTGGTACGCCTGGCAGGAGACGGCCGCGAGCGAGAGCGCCGCGTTGTGGGCGCCGGGGGCGGGGGCGGTGCGGGTGCGGCCGACGGGACTGGTCCAGGCACCGGCGCGGAAGCGGTAGAAGTACACGCGGCCGGGCTCCAGGTGCTCGACCTCGACGTGCACGGTGTGCCGGAACTCCGGGTGGGCGGTGGCGGCCCCGCGCCGCACGGGCCGCCGGAAACGCTCGTCGCGGGCGAGTTCCCAGTGGACGGTGACCCGGTGGGCGGGCAGTCCGCCGTCGGGTTCGAAGGGGCGGGGCGCGAGCCGGGTCCAGAGCAGGACGGAGCCGGGCAGCGGGTCGCCGGAGGCCACGCCCAGGGTGAAGGGGTCCTCGGTGACGTGCCGGGCGTCGAGTTCGGCGGCGGCGGCCGAACCGGCGGCGGGCAGTTGGGTGGCGAAGGCGAGCGCGGCGGCGGCCCCGGTGGCGGTGAGGAATCCCCGCCGCCCGAAGTGGCGTGCGGCGGCCCGGAGTTCCCCGGAGTGCTGGTGGACGTGGTTCATGTGCCCCTCCCCTGACGGTTGCTGTGCGCCCGTCATTCCACGGGCACGGGGCGACACGGCGCTGTCGGCCACGGGGCATCCACGTGTCGGACGGATGAGTTCACGGGGCACGCGTCTCGCGTACGCTGCGCCCCCATGAGCATCGCAGTGGTGACGGGAGCGGGTTCGGGCATCGGCCGGAGCGTGGCGCTCGCCCTCGCGGCGGCGGGCTGGTCGGTGGCGCTCGCGGGCCGCCGGACGGGCGCCCTGGAGGAGACGGCGGCGGCCCTTCCGGCGGGCGACTTCCTGTGCGTCCCGACGGACGTGACCTCGGAGGACGAGGTGGCGGCCCTCTTCGCGGCGGTACGGGACCGGTACGGGCGCGTGGACCTGCTCTTCAACAACGCGGGGACGTTCGCGGGCGGCGGCGTCCCGGTCGAGGACCTGGACCCGGCGACCTGGCGGGCGGTGGTGGACGTCAACCTGACGGGGGCGTTCCTGTGCGCGCGGGCGGCCTTCCGGGCCATGAAGGAGCAGGAGCCGCGGGGCGGCCGGATCATCAACAACGGCTCGGTCTCGGCCCACGCGCCGCGCCCGCACTCGATCGCGTACACGGCGACGAAGCACGCGGTGACGGGCCTGACGAAGTCCCTCTCCCTGGACGGGCGTCCGTACCGGATCGCCTGCGGCCAGATCGACATCGGCAACGCGGCGACCGACATGACGGCCCGCATGCGGACGGGCATCCTCCAGGCGAACGGCGAACTGGCCCCGGAGCCGGTGATGGACGCGGCGGACGTGGCGGCGACGGTGGTCCACATGGCGAACCTGCCGCTGGAGGCGAACGTGCAGTTCGCGACGGTGATGGCGACGGCGATGCCGTACGTCGGCCGGGGCTGAGCCCGGCCGACGTACGGCCCCGGTCGGGGGTGTCGTCCTCGTGCCCGGGTTCCGGGAAGGTATGCGCGGCGGCGACCGGGTGCCCGGGGACGCAGGGCGGGGGCCGGGGGCCGGGGCGAGCGGCGAGGTCCGGGGCGGGCGGCGTCCCCCCGTCCCGGCTCCCCGGGGGGACCCCGCCGTACGCACGCGCGTGCCGGCGGCCGGGCTCGGGCCACCCGGGCGAGCGGGACGGGCCGTACACGGGCCGCCGTGGCTCCGCCGCGACGGGGCCACGGCCTCTCGGCACGGTGACGGCGGTGGTTACGCTTCGGCCCGTCGCCGAGGACAGATGCGGGAGCGTGTGCGTGAGCGGGCAGGAATTCGACCGGGCCGGGGCCGTCGTCCGGACCTTGCGGGAAGCGGCCCGCCGGGGCGGGGAGGGATGCGAGCTGTCCGCCGGCTTCACGGACGCCGAGATGGACGGCTGGGGCGTGCCGGTGCCGCCGGAGGTACGGGCCGTGCTGCGGGAGATCGGCGGGATGCGCCTCGCCGGCTCCCCCGGCGTGACGCACAGGTTCGGCCCGCACCGCCACCTGGAGGTCCTCGACGGCTTCTGGCACCTGGGGGACATGGAGACCGGAGAGGGCTCGCTGCTCGTGGGCGCGCGGGCCGCCGGATGGGGACCGGTGGTGAGCGCGGACCAGTGGAGCGACGTGTGCGAGGTGACGGTCGAGGCGCCCGACTTCCTCGGCTGGCTCACCGACCGCGCCGAACGCCTGGTGTCCGGCGTGCCGGGCCGGCCCGGACCGAAGGCGTCCGTCGAGGCGGTGGCGAGCATCGAGGTGGCGGGAGGAGCCGACGCGGAACTCGCCGGACTGGTCGGGGAGGGCGACCCGCTGACCGACCTGGTCGACCTGCGGGCCCTGCCCGGCTACCCGTGCCGGGTGGACTGGGAGCCGTACTTCTCCACCGCGGACGACACGCCCGGCACCGGTAACAGCCTGGTCCACTACCGCCTGGCGGGCGACGGCCGGGCGATGCTGCTGCACAGCGAGGTCACCGGGGACTTCCTGAGCCGGCCGGTGCGGCGGCACGCGGTCCCGGCGGACGCCGCGGCGCGGGCGATGGCCGAACTGCGCTCTCTCGCCCAGGAGTTCCCGGGCTACGTGACGATCGCACCCGGCTGCGACGACACAGAGATGGACGGATGGCCGGTCGCGGTGCCCGAGGACGTCCGCCGGGTGCTGCGGGAGACCGGCGGGGTGACCGTCGAGGGCATGCCCGGACTGCGGATGCGCCCCCGGGAGGCCGGGGCCGGGGTGGACCCGGACGTGCACCGGATGCTGGGCGGCGACGGCACGTACTGGCCGCTGGCCGAGGTCCACGGCCAGAGCGTCAGCACCCTGGTGCAGATACGCCTCGACCCGGAAACCGGGGAGTGGGGATACGCGGTCTCCGTGCCCGCCGACGTCCCGTCCCTGCGGGAGTACCCGGAAGTGACGCTGCTCGCGGAATCGCTGCCCGCCCTGCTCCTCGAGTACGCCCGGCGCGCCCGCCGGGCCACGGCCGAGCCCGGCTTCGCGGGCCGGGCCGCCGACGGCGGCGCCTGGCTCTTCTGCAACACCGGGAACCCGTGGCCGCGCCCCGTCGAGGTCACCGAGTGGAACGGCTCGGCCGACCCGCTCCTGGCGGAGGCGGCCGGACTGCCCCCGGGCAGCCGCGCCGCCGACCTGCGCACCGCCCCCGTACCGGGCGACCTGTGCTTCTACCGGGACAACGACTGGCCGTACCCCGACGAGGTCGACCGGCTGCACTTCCTCGGCGGCGGCCGGGTGGTGGCCGCGGTCCCCGCCGGGCGCTGAGGGGTTCGGCGGCCGGGCGTCCGGGCGGGGCGGGCGTCCGGCCGGAGCGGGCGTCCGGCCGGAGCGGGCGTCCGGCCGGAGCGGGCGTCCGGCCGGAGCGGGCGTCCGGCCGGGGCGGGCGTCCGGCCGGGGCGGGCGTCCCCGTCCGGATCGACTCCGTACGGGGACGCCCTCCGTCGCCCCTGGGGTCAGACGGTCCGCTCGACGCGTTCGAAGATGTCCGCGCCCGTCTCCCGCTGCCAGACCGGCAGGTCGGCCCAGTCGGCAACGTATCCGGGCTTCGGGTCCTCGAAGTGCCTGAACATCTGGGCGGTCCAGCAGATCGCGACGAAGCGGCCCTTCTGCTCGCGGGTGAGCCGGGCCGCGTGTCCGCCGCTGACCTCGATGAAGTCGCGCACCTGCCCGTACACGGCGGCCGCCGCCTCGCGCTCCCACGCGGGTGTCTCGTCCGACGGCGTGACGTAGCCGGGCTTGGGCTCGCCGGGGTAGTGCTTGTTCACCCCGTCGATCCACGCCTCGCGGAAGATCCGGCCGTCGTTCATGCGCGTGTCCCTCTCGTCGTGCGGTGCGCGGAAGCGCCGCGATCCGGTGATCAAGAGTCGAGACTCGGTCATCGGACATGAGCGGGGCAAAACGCCCTCGAAGCCCGTCCGGCTTCTTGCCGATGAATCCCGAATTCGACCGGTCGGCCGTCGGACGCCGGCGCCCCGCAGATCGACTCCGTACGGCTCCGCGTGACGCCCGCGTTCCACCGGTACTGGACCGGCCGGGCCCCTTTCCCGTGCTGGGAGCACCGGATCGCCCGACCCACCACCCTCCGGCCATGGACGACGAATCGCTCTCCCGATGGGCCGAGCGTCGGGACGCGAGGATCGGGCAGCTCCGCGCCGTACCCCTCGTGACCGGAGACGGCCCGAGGGCATCGCATCTGCACCCTGACGCGCCCCGCGCGATCCAGCGGTGGAACGGCCATCTGTGGGAGCCGCACGGCTTCGCGGCGAAGCTGACGGAAGCCAGGCGTGTCCTGTTTCCCGACGCCGAGTCCGCCGCCGCCCCCGAGGCGGCGCCGAAGCTCGGTCCGGGGACCGGCAGACACCGGAAACCTCCGGCGCCCTGACGGCTCCGCCGAGTGCCGGCCCGTCTCGTGCCGGCCGCCCGGCGCGGCTGCTTTCCCAGCGGCGCGGTCCGGTACGGGCCGGGGCGAAGTCTCAGCCACCCGCTCATGGGAAAGAGCCCCTGACCCGCTCTTTCGCTGGTCAGAGGCCCTGAGGGGCAGACGAGTCGGGCTGTACGCCGGGTTCTGTACCCCGGGACCTCGCGGTCGTCGGGGTGACGGCCATCCATCTAGGACCGGCGTTGCCGCCGGCCTCCTGCGGTCTACCCGCGGACTCGGGCGAGCAGCCCTCGAACATCCGCGCAGGGACACCGGGGTGTCCCCTCTTGACCTTGCTCCGAGTGGGGTTTACCTAGCCGCCTGAGTCACCTCAGGCGCTGGTGGTCTCTTACACCACCGTTTCACCCTTACCGAGGACCGGAGTCCCCGGCGGTCTGTTTTCTGTGGCACTGTCCCGCGGGTCACCCCGGGTGGCCGTTAGCCACCACCCTGCTCTGTGGAGCCCGGACGTTCCTCGGGAAGATCCGGAGATCTCCACGCGGCCGCCCGCCCGGCTCGTCTGCCGTGCCGCCCATGCTACCCGCCGCGCCGACCCGTGCTCGACCCCGCCGTGGCGCCGGGCTCCCGCCGGGCACGGGCCCGGCGCCACGGCGGGGTCGCGCTCACGCGGGCGCGAACAGCACCTTCGCCCGCCCCGGGTCCGCCTCCGCCAGTCTGACCCGCATCCACTCCCCCAGCGGCAGCGCGGAGTCGCCGCCCTCGATCCGGGCGACCACCGCCGGGTCGTCCAGGTGGACGGTGCCGGTGGACGGCTCGCGCTCCTTGACGTCGATCACGTACGCGTCGAAGAGTTCGCCGACCCGGTCCTTCAGGAGCGCCGCCTCCACGATGTCCACGCTCTCGCGCTCCACGGTGCCGGCGCGGCGTGAACCCGCGGCCATCTCCTCGGGCAGGGCCGGCAGGGCGGCCCGTACCCACTCGGGCGGTTCGTCCCCCGCCACCGCCGCCACGCACAGCTCGCTCGCGTACCGGTCGACGAGGCGGCGCAGCGGGGCGGTGCAGTGGGTGTACTCGTCGGCGACGGCGGCGTGCACGGCCGGGACGGGGACGTGGCCGTCGGTGAAGACGGTGTACCCGGCGCCCCGCAGGAGGGTGGTGCACTCCTGGAGGAACGCGGCGTGGCGCGGGTTCGCCGGGTCGGCGGAGCGGACCACGTCCGCGTACGGGACGTGGGGCGGCCAGTCGACGCCGAGGGCCCGCGCGGAGCGGCGGAGCCGGGCCACCGCGCCGTCGGGCGCGGTGGGGAGGGTGCGCAGGACGCCGGTGCCGGCGGCGGTCATCAGGTCGGCGGCGGCCATGCCGGTGAGCAGGGAGAGCTGCGCGTTCCAGCCCTCGGAGGGGAGCGGGGCCCGGTAGGCGAGGTCGTAGCCGCGGTCCCGTTCGACGACCTCCTGCTCGGGGACGTCGAGGGAGATCCCGCCGCGCTCGGTTTCGAGGGCCTCGCGGAGGCGTCCGATCTCGCGGAGCAGGGCGACGGGCTCCTCGGCCGTGCCGGAGTCGATCTGCCGCTGCACGCCCGCGTAGTCGAGTTTGGCGCGGCTGCGGACGAGGGCGCGGCGGACGTCGGTGGCGACCCTGCGGCCCTCGGCGTCGAGGTCGATCCGCCACAGCACGGCGGGGCGGACCTCGCCGGGGAGGAGGCTGGCGGCGCCCTCGGAGAGGACGGCGGGGTGGAGGGGGACCTTGGTGTCGGGGAAGTAGAGGGTGAGGACCCGCCGGTGGGCCTCGGCGTCGAGCGCGGAGCCGGGCGCGACGAAGGCGGCGACGTCGGCGATGGCGTAGTGGACGCGGTAGCCGCCGTCGGCCCTGCGGGACAGGTGCATCGCCTGGTCGAGGTCGGTGGAGGAGGGCGGGTCGACGGTGAGGAACGGCAGGTCGGTGGCGTCGTGCGCCGGGAGACGGGGTGCCTTCGCGGCGGCCTCGGCCTCGGCGAGGACGGCGGGCGGGAAGTCCTCGGGGATCGCGAGTTCGGTCCGGAGTGCGCGCAGGGCGGCCCGCAGGGGAGCCTCGGCTGCGCCGGTCACGTGGATGGGGCGGCGGGGCATGGAGAGAGCGTAGGGGGCGGGGGCGGTTCCGTCATGTCGGGAGGAGGCCGCGAGGGAGGCTCCGCCGTTCCGTCGTGGTACCTCGCGGGAGGCTCCGCCGTTCCGTCGCGGTACGGGGCGTTCGCGGCGGCCGTCGCGTACGAAGGCACCCCCGGGCCGTCGCGTACGAAGCTTCCCGGGCCTTCACCCACGAAGGCGATCCCGGGCCTTCCACGGCGCGGTGACGCCCACGGGCGTTCGCCGTGGAAGGCGCCCCACGGCCGTTCGCCCGCCGTACGGAGGTGCCCGCGGGCCCTTTGTAGGCTTGACCGCCGGGGCCGCGCCCCGGCCCCCGCCCGTACGAAGGAGAACCACCGTGCTCGTGCTGCTGCCGCCCTCCGAAGGCAAGGCCCCGTCGGGGAGCGGGGCCCCGCTCAAGCCGGAGGCGCTGTCCCTGCCGGGGCTCGCGGAGGCGCGGGCGGCGGTCCTGGACGAGCTGGTCGAGCTGTGTGCCGCCGACGAGGAGAAGGCGCGCGAGGTGCTCGGCCTGAGCGAGGGGCTGCGCGGCGAGGTCGCGAAGAACGCGGAGCTGCGGACGGCGGGCGCGCGGCCGGCCGGGGAGATCTACACCGGTGTCCTGTACGACGCGCTGGGCCTGGCGACCCTGGACGCGGCGGCCCGGGAGCGGGCGGCGGACTCGCTGCTCGTGTTCTCGGGGTTGTGGGGCGCGGTGCGGGTGACCGACCGCGTTCCGTCGTACCGCTGCTCAATGGGGGTCAGGCTGCCGGGCCTCGGCGCGCTCGGCGCGCACTGGCGGGGCACGATGGCCTCCGTGCTGCCCGGGGTGGCCGGGGACGGGCTCGTCCTCGACCTCCGTTCGGCGGCGTACGCGGCGGCGTGGAGGCCGAAGGGGGAGGTCGCGGCCCGGACGGTGACGGTACGGGTCCTGCACGCGCCGACCCGGAAGGTGGTCAGCCACTTCAACAAGGCGACGAAGGGCCGGATCGTGCGGAGCCTCCTGGAGGCGGGCGTGGTGCCGGACTCCCCGGCGGAGCTGGTGGAGGCGCTGCGGGACCTGCGGTACGTGGTGGAGGAGGGCGGGAAGCCGGGGGCCCTGGACGTGCTGGTGGACGAGATCCACTGAGACGTCGTTGCACCCTGCGCAACGCTCGTTGCGGAGAGCGCTCACCCTCGGCAGGATGAGGCCATGACGAGCGTGTTCGACCTTGCCCCGGAGTGCCCCGTCGTCCCCGTGGTGGTGATCGAGGACGCGGCCGACGCGGTCCCCCTGGCCCGCGCCCTGGTGGCCGGCGGGCTGCCGCTGATCGAGATCACCCTGCGCACCCCGGCGGCGCTCGACGCCCTGCGGGCCGTCGCGGACGAGGTGCCGGAGGCGGTCGTCGGCGCCGGGACCGTCGTCTCGGCGGCCGGGGCCGCCGACGCGGTCGGCGCCGGGGCCCGGTTCCTGGTCAGCCCCGGGTGGACCGGGCGGCTGCTCGGCGCCATGGAGGAGTCGGGGGTGCCGTTCCTGCCGGGGGTCTCGACGGTCTCGGAGGTCGTGGCCCTGCTCGAACGGGGCGTGGACGCCATGAAGTTCTTCCCCGCCGAGGCGGCGGGCGGCGTCCCGTACCTGAAGTCCCTCGCGGGCCCGCTCCCGGGGGCCCGCTTCTGCCCGACCGGCGGCATCTCGCCCGCCTCCGCCCCGGCCTACCTCGCCCTGCCGAACGTCGGCTGCGTCGGCGGCACGTGGATGCTGCCGCCCGACGCGCTCGCGGCCCGCGACTGGGCCCGGGTCGAGTCCCTGGCGCGCGGGGCGGCGGCGCTGCGGGCACCGCTCGGCGGCCGTTGAGCACGGCGGCCGAGCCAGGCGGTCACCCGGCGGTGGGCGAGCCCCCCGTCGGCTCTACCGCAGGTGCGAGGTGTCGTTGAGGAGGCGTACGGAGGCGTTGCCGTCGGCGTAGTAGGCGACGGCCGAGAGCGAGGCGGCCGACAGCTCCATGCGGAACAGGGATTCCGGCGGGGCGCCCAGGGCGAGCCGGACCAGGGTCTTGATGGGCGTGACGTGGGTGACGAGGAGGACCGTGCGGCCCGCGTGGGCGGCGGTCAGGCGGTCCCGGGTCGCGGCGACGCGGCGGGCGACGGTCGCGAAGCTCT
Organism: Streptomyces sp. NPDC041191; assembly: GCF_055591945.1. NCBI lineage: Bacteria > Bacillati > Actinomycetota > Actinomycetes > Kitasatosporales > Streptomycetaceae > Streptomyces > Streptomyces sp. NPDC041191. The sequence goes on from NZ_JBVIZC010000001.1 coordinate 480,563, forward strand.
CGCCGCCGCCGGTCGGCGCCGCCTTCGGGGAGGCCAGCCAGGCGTCGAGGTCCTCGGGGTACCGGGCGCGGACCTCGCCGAAGGTCAGTCCCTCCCAGGCGCCGAAGTCGGTCTCCCGCAGCCCCTGGTCGATCCGGACGTCCAGTCCGAGCCGGGCGGCGACGGCGGCGGCGGTCTGGCGGCAACGGGTCAGGGGCGAGCTGACGATCTCCTGGACCGTGCCCCGCGCGGCGAGCGCCCCGGCCACGGCCTCGGCCTGCCGCAGTCCGGCCGCCGACAGCCCGGGGTCGCTCCCCCCGCTCCCCGAGAACCGCTTCTCGGGCGTGAGCGCGGTCTCCCCGTGCCGCAGCAGTACGAAGGTCGCGGGCGCTCCCATGTCGGGGGCGGCCCAGCCCTGTCCCGGCGCGGCCGGGGCGGTGGGCTCCGCGTGCGTCACGGCGGCGGCCTCGGCCTCGAAGTCGCCGGTGGCCCCGCCGGGCGGGAACAGGCCGTCGTCGGGCCGGTCGGGAAGGGCCGTTCCCGAGGGTCCCGACGGCCGGGGAACGGACCCCGGCCAGGCGCCCGCACTCGTGCCCGTGCTCGTACCCGTGCCCGAACTCGTGCCCGTCGTGGCACCGGGAGTCCCGGCGGAGGGGGCCGGGCCGGAGGTCCCGGAGCCCGCACCCGTGAACAGCGCCGCCCGCGCCCGCGCGGCTCCCGCCGCCGCGTCGCCCGGAGGGCCCGACGGCGGCGGGGCGGCGGCGTTGCGGGCGGCGGAGGCGTCGAGGGCCGCCGTGGAGCCGGACGGCTCCCACCGCCGGCCGAGCCGCCCCGCGTCCATCGCCTCGTTCGCGAGCCGGTCCGCGTGCTTGTTCCGCTCGCGCGGGATCCACTCGTACCGGACCCGGCCCGCCGGGAAGACCCGGCCGGCCTCGGCCGCGAGCGGCTTCATGTCCGGGTGCTTGATCTTCCAGCGGCCGGACATCTGCTCGACGACCAGCTTGGAGTCCATGCGGACGTGCACGGTGGCGTCCGGGAAGAGCTCCCGGGCCGCCTTGAGGCCGGCGACCAGGCCCTTGTACTCGGCGACGTTGTTCGTCGCCACTCCGATGTACTCGGCGGTCTCCGCGAGCGTCTCGCCCGTCGCCGCGTCCAGGACCACCGCCCCGTAGCCGGCGGGCCCCGGGTTGCCCCGGGAGCCTCCGTCCGCCTCGACGACGAGTTCGCGCGCAGGGGTCATTACAGGCCGGACTCCGAGGTGCGGACCAGGATCCGGCGGCAGTTCTCGCACCGGACGACCGCGTCCCGGGCGGCGGCGCGGACCTCGTTCAGCTCGGTGATGTTGAGCTCGATGTGGCAGCCCTCGCACTTGCGCTGGTACAGCCGGGCCGCGCCCACGCCGCCCTGCTGCTCGCGCAGCTTCTCGTACAGCTTGAGCAGGTCGGCCGGGACGGAGCCCGCGATCAGCTCGCGCTCCTTGGCGACGGAGGCGGCCTCCGCGTCCAGCTCGGCCTGGGCGGCGTCGCGGCGGGCGGCGGCGTCGTCGGCCTTGGCCTGGACGGCGGAGACCCGCCCGGTCAGTTCGGTGAGGCGCTCCTGCGCGGACTCGCGGCGCTCCATGACCTCCAGGACGACCTCTTCCAGGTCGCCCTGGCGCTTGGCGAGGGAGACGATCTCGCGCTGGAGGTTCTCCAGGTCCTTCGGGGAGGACACGGCGCCGGAGTCGAGGCGCTGCTGGTCGCGCGCGGCGCGCTGGCGGACCTGGTCGACGTCCTGCTCGGCCTTGGTCTGCTCGCGGCCGCAGTCACTCTCCTCGGTCTGCGCGGCGACGAGCAGGTCGCGCAGCTGGTTGAGGTCCTTGGTGAGCGCCTCGATCTCGGCGTGCTCGGGCAGCGAGCGGCGCTTGTGGGCGAGCTGCTGGAGGCGGGTGTCCAGGGCCTGGACGTCGAGGAGGCGGATCTGGTCGGCGGGCGCGGCGTTCAGTTGGGGGCTCCAGGGGAGGTGTGGTGGGAGGACCAGGGGTCGGTGACCGTCTTCGAGACGTGGACGCGGAGGTCCCAGCCGTGACGGTCGGAAATCGCGTCGAGCTGGGCGGCGGCCTGCTCGCACCAGGGCCATTCGGTGGCCCAGTGGGCGGCGTCGACCAGGCCCAGCGGGGTCTGCAGGACGGCCTCGGAGGCGGGGTGGTGGCGCAGGTCGGCGGTGAGGAAGGCGTCCACGCCCGCGGCCCGTACGGCGTCGAAGAGGCTGTCGCCGGAACCGCCGCTGACGGCGACCCGGCGGACGGTCGTGCCGGGGTCGCCGGCGACCCGGATGCCCTGCGCGGTGGCGGGCAGCCGCGCGGCGGCGCGGGCGGCGAACTCGGCGAGGGTCTCGGGCTGGTCGAGCTCGCAGATCCGGCCGAGGCCGTTCTCCGGGACGAGCGGGCCGGTGACCCGCAGGCCGAGGGCGCCGGCGAGGGCGTCGGAGACGCCGGGGTCGGCGGTGTCGGCGTTGGTGTGCGCGACGTGGAGGGCGATGTCGTGCTTGATGAGGTCGTGCACGACGCGGCCCTTGAAGTGGCCGGCCGCGACCGTCGTCGTACCGCGCAGGTAGAGCGGGTGGTGGGTGACGATCAGGTCGGCGCCCAGGGCGACGGCCTCGTCGGCGATCTCCTGGACGGGGTCGACGGCGAAGAGGACGCGGCCGACCCGGGCGTCGGGGTCGCCGCAGACGGTCCCGACGGCGTCCCACTGCTCGGCCCGGTCGGGCGGCCAGAGGGCGTCGAGCTCGGCGATGACTTCAGACAGACGGGGCACGGGGGAAAGGCTACCTGTCCCCCGCGCCCCGCCGTCCTGGCCTGTGGACGACCCCGCCCCGCCGCCGACCCCGGCCCGCGAAGGGCCCCGCCCCGGGGACGACCCCGGCCCGCGAAGAGGTCCCGCCCCTGGAGCGCCCCCGAACCGCGAAGGCCCCCGCCCCGGGGGCGTCCCCGAACCGCGAAGGGCCCCGCCCCGGGGATGCCCCACGGCCGGGCGGTCCGCGTCCCGCCGCATCTCCGCCGCGCCCCCGCCGCGCCCCGCCGGGCGCCCGGCTTCGGTGAGGCTCCCCTTACTCCCCCTCACCGCGCGTCACTCCAGCACACACGGCCCCCTCTGCTCAGCCGAACCGCCGCAGGGCCACCCTTATGTGTGAAGTGACCGGGCTCGTGTTGTCCGCCGGGAACCGCGAAAACTAGCTTCGTCGCCGGAGGTGACGAGTCGATGACAGCCTGTGCCATCGAGATCCCGGCCGAGGACGACGACGCCGAAGGGAAGGACGACGGGAGGGCCGGCCGGCCGGCGGGGTTCGTGATCACGGCGAACGGCGCGTACGCCGCCGGGCTCGCGGGGACCGGGGACGCCCTGTACGCGGAGAGGTGGACCCTCGACGGCCCGGAGCCGTACGCCGTGCCGCTCCCGCTCGACCAGCCGGAGGAACCGCACACGCAGCTGCTGCCCCTCGCGGACGGCCGGGTCCTCGTCTGCCGCCGTGTGGACGGACGGCGGCACACGTTCTCGCTGCTCTACCCCACCGGCCCGGCCACCGGCGAGCTGCGGCTCGGTTCGGTGGACGCGCCCGGCTCCGAGCGGCTCGTCCTGCTCCCGCCCTCGCCGGACGGCATCTGCGCGTACGCGATGTGCGTCGGCCCCGACACCACGACGCTCTGGCTGGTGGCGGGCGGGGCCTTCGGCCCGGAACGGGTGGCGGAGGTCCGGGGCCACTGCGCGGGCGGCGTCTGGCTCGACCGCACGGGCCGGATGCTGGCCCTGGACCGGCGGCTCGGCGACGGGCCGGTGAAGGCGGTCGCCGTGGACCTGGAGCGGGGCGGCGAGGTGACGCCGCTGCTCCAGATCGCCGAGGACAGCGACGACCGGCTGCTGCTCGCGGACCCGGACAGCGGTCTGCTCCTGATCCGCTCGGACGCGCCGTCGCCGGGGCACGACCGGCTCGGCTGGGGCGTCCTCGGGAGCCTGCTGCCGGTGCGCTTCCCGGAGTGCCTGCGGCTCGACGACGCGGCGGTGACGCCGTTCGCGGTGCAGCCGGGGCAGGTGCTGATGCCGGAGAGCTGCGCGGTGGCGCTGCGGATCGACGCGGCGGCCGGGAGCTGGGTGGGGATCTGGCGCCCCTCGTCCCGCCGGATGGACCAGCTGGCCGCCCCCCGGGGCTGGGTGGCGGGCACGGGCCTGTGGACGGCCGGGGGCGTGCTGCGGCTGCCGTACGCGACGCCCGGGGCGCCGTGCGGCCTCGCGGCCCTGGAGGTTCCCGAGGAGCCGGAGGCCCGGCCGGAGCCGGTGGAGGTCCCCGAGGAGCCCCGCGTGTGCCGCCCCGTACCGCTCCAGCAGGCTCCCCTCACCGACCGCGGACCCGTTGGCTAGAATCGCGGGCCGCACGGCACGATCGATTTCTACGGGGTGAGTCGCACCATGTCGGAAGCAAGCACGGAGGGTACGGAGTCGAACGGCTCCGGACGGCATCGTGGCGGGGCCGCGCCGGCGGAGGACTCCTCGTCCTCCCCGCACGGCCGTCACCGCCGCGAGCCCGACGCGCAGTGACCGGAGCGTCCTGACGCTCGAACGGGCCTGAGGGCCCCGGGGTTTCCCGGGGCCCTCCGGCGTTCCCGGGCGTCCTACGCGTGCTCCACGAGCGCGTCCGTGAGCACGGGGGCGTCGTCGCGCTCCACCGCGGTGGCCGTCACCTGGACGCGGCCCTCCCCGGTCCACATCCGGATCCGCAGGGTCTCGCCGGGGAAGACCACCCCGGTGAAGCGGGCGTGGTACGCCCGGACGCGGGCGACGTCCCCGCCGAGCAGGGTGTCCACGACGGCCTTGAGGACCATGCCGTAGGTGCACAGGCCGTGCAGGATGGGCCGGTCGAAGCCGGCGAGGGCCGCGAACTCGGGGTCGGCGTGCAGCGGGTTCCAGTCGCCGGAGAGGCGGTAGAGCAGGGCCTGTTCCTCGCGCACGTGCCGTTCGACGGTCCGGTCGGGCTCGCGGTCCGGGGTGTCCAGGCGCCCGGAGGGGCCCCGGTCGCCGCCCCAGCCGCCCTCGCCGCGCACGAAGATCCGGGCCTCGCTGGTCCACAGCGGGCCGTCGGCGTCGGCGGTCTCGGAGCGCAGGACGAGGACGGCGGCGCTGCCCTTGTCGTGGACGGCGGCGACGCGGGAGGTGGAGACGGCGCGTCCGCCGGTGGGGAGGGGCCGGTGGAGGGTGATCGACTGGGCGCCGTGCAGGACGGCCATGAGGTCGACGTCGACGCCGGGGGCGGAGAGCCCGTCGACGATCCCCATGCCGCCGCCCGCGACGGTGGCAAAGCTGGGCAGGACGTGGAGCCGGGACTCCAGGGTGTAGCGGAGTTCGGCGGGGTCGGTCGCGGGCACTCCGGCGCCGAGGCCGAGGTGGTAGAGCTGGACGTCCTTGTGGTCCCAGGAGATCTCGGTGCTGCGGGGTTCGGCGGCGACGGCCTTGGCTGCGTCGATGGGCATCGGGCTGCTGCTCCTCGTGACGTGGGAGAACCCGGCGCGGCCGTCCGTGCCGGGTCCGGCCGGGAACCGTCCCGCACGCGGCTGTTCTAGAACGCGTTCTAGGCCGGTGGTCCCCATGTATAGCCGAGGCCCGGGAGGTTGGGAACCCTTGTGACGGTGCGTCAATAGTCGTACGGGAGAAGGCCGTCGGGACGTCCGTCGCGACCGGTCCCGTACGCCCGCGCCCGCCGGGCCGGGGCCTCCGCTCCGGCGTCGCGGCCGCGAGGAGAGGGCCCGCGAGGGGACGGGAGGTCCCCTCGCGGAGCCCGCTCACCCGCCCCGGCCCGCCGGAGGAGCCGGTCAGCCGATGATGGCGACCGGGGCGTCCCAGGCGTTGCGGTCGACGTTGATGGTGTGGCCGCCGCGGGTCTCCCTGCTGTTGGCCTTGTACTGGTGGCCCCGGCTGTGGTCGGTGTACAGCTTCGGGTTCCAGGGCCAGTCCCTGGTGGTGGTCTCCTGGCCGTTCCACTGGGCGTACCAGAGGTTGCCCGGCAGGTCCGTGCGGTTCTGGGCGGTGGCGATCGCCTTGGCGCCGGAGCTGCTGAAGCCGTAGAGGCCGGCGCGGTAGGTCCTGGCGCGCAGGGTCTTGCTGAAGGACCGGACGTAGGTCAGGGTCGCGTCGTTGCACGCCTTGTCGGCGGTGTTGTACGACTCCAGGTTCAGGTAGATCGGGCTGCCGGGCCTCATGCCGAGCGCCGACGCCTTGGCGACCGCGTCGTTGGCGTTGCTCGCTCCGACCGAGGCGGCGGTGGCCGCGGTGAACCGCTCCTTGTTCCCGCTCTTCTGGCAGGGCGGCTGGGCGCCGACGTACAGCGGGATGACCCGCCAGCCGAGGGTGTCGACCGACTTCACCCAGGACTTGGTGAGGTTGGGCTGGGCGCAGCCGCGGTTCTTCCCGCCGACGTAGACCGCGACGCCGCCGTAGTAGCCGTCCTTCCTCCACGCCTTCATCGCGGTGAGCGAGGGCGCGGTGCAGGTGTCGAACGCCCGCCCGGTGTAGGTCTTCTGCGCGGGCCACGCCGGGGCGGCCGTCGAGGTCTGCGCCGCGATCCCGGCGCCGGCGACGACGGCGACGCCGGTCGTCGCCAGGGCGATGTAGCGGCCTCTTCTGGACAGCCGGTGCTTCGGCATTTCCCACCCCATCCGAACTCACGCCCCGGCCCTCCGGGGCCCGTTCAGCCTAACCGGCCCCGGCGGGGGCCCGGGCCGGGGAGGGGCGCGAGGCGCCCGGCCGGACCGGCGTCGGGCGTCGGGCGTCGGTGCGGCACGTCCGGTCCGTCACCGGTCACGACGCGCCCTGTGCCGCCGGTTCGTGACGCGCGCGACCAGCGCGGGGACTCCGGCGGGCCGGGGTGATCCGAGCCGGTTGCGTAACGCGTCGGCGCCCCCTGGGCGGGCGTGATCCTCGGTCTCGGTGCCCGTCCCTAACCGACCAGGCGGCGGCGCCAGTCCAGGGGGGTGACGGTGATGGCCCGGCCGGGGTCTCCGTCCCATTCGGCGGGGAGGCCGACCGCCGTGAGGGCGGCCACGACCTCGTGGCCGACGGCCGCGGTGGTCCCGGGCGAGCCGTCGAAGCCGCCGTAGAGAAGCGTCAGTCCGTGGCCGGCCGCGGCGGAATCCGTGCACTGGGTGTGGAAGTAGACGAAGCCGCGGGCGTCGGGCTCTCCTTCACCGCCGATCTCGGACTGCCCGCAGGCACGGCAGCAGGTGAAGTTCTCGCGGGCGGTGATGCCGGCCTCCTCCAAGGCGGTGAACGCGCGGGTGAGCCGCTCGGGGTCGGTCTCGCCCCGCCACGCGGCCTGCTCCGCGACCCGCTCCAGCCACAACCGGTCGGCCAGCGCCTGCGCCTGTTCGCGCGAGACGGGCCGGCGGTCCCCGGTGACCAGGTACTCCTCCGCGACCTCGGCCAGTTCGGCGCGGGAGGCGTAGCCGCCGGCCAGCACTTCGCGGACGCGCCTCTCCAGCTCCTCGCGCTCGTCCTCACCGAGGTCGAGCGGCGGCACCTCGCGGGCGGGGCCCATGTCCAGCGGCGACCAGGACAGGCCGTCGTCCCAGCCGGCCTCCCGGCGGGCCCAGCCGGCCTCCCGGCGGGCCCAGCCGGTCATCGCGGCGGCCACGTCCCCGGCCCGGCCGGCCCCGGCCTGGAAGTGCCGGTCGGCGGAGCCGTCGCGGTGCTCCAGCGTGTAGTCGCCACCGGTCTCGTGCCAGACCTGGGCGAAGACGTCGGGCAGGTCGGGCACCCGCTGGACCACCAGGAACCGGTCGCCCTCGCCGCCGATGCGCCGGACCAGTCCGGCCAGCTCCTCGGCGGACACGCGGACGTGCCGCTCCCCGTTCTCCGTCTTCACCACGATGTCGAGCATGCGCAGACTCTGACACACCCCTCCGACAAAGGGCCCGCTGGGGACCAGCCGGTCCTACGGGCACCCGGCACCCCGGCGTCCGGACCCCGGCAGCCACAGCAGCATCAGGAGCGTCGCGCCGAGCAGGATCGCCGCCGAGACGCGGAAGGCCGCCGCGTAGCCCGCGGTGAGGGCGACCGGGTCCGGGGTGCCGTGGACCGGGCCCGTGACGGCGGCGGCGACCGTGGAGAGGGTCGCGAGGCCGAGGGCGCCGCCCATGGTGCGGGAGGTGTTGACGAGGCCCGAGACCAGGCCCGCGTCGCCCGGGGCGGCGCTGGAGGTGGCGAGGGTGGCCAGCGGGGTGGTGGCCAGGCCGATGCCGCCCATCATCAGGACGCCGGGGCCCAGGATCGTCGTCAGGAAGGTGCCGTCGGCGGTCATCGTGGACTGCCAGGCGAAGCCGGAGGCGGCGACGAGGGCGCCGGCGACGGCGAGGCGGCGGGCCCCGAGGGCCGGCATCAGGCGGGGCGCGGCCTTGGAGCCCAGGACGACGGCGAGGGAGCTGGGGACGAGGGCCAGACCGGCCTGGAGCGGGGTGTGGCCGAGGACGTTCTGCGCGTACACCGTCATGAAGAACCACATGCCGAAGGAGCTCGAACCGAACAGCAGGATCGCCGCGTTGGCCGCCGCGACCGTCCGCGTACGGAAGATCTTCAGGGGCATCAGCGGGGCCGCCGTACGGGCCTCGACCGCGACGAACGCGCCGAGCAGGACGAGCGCGCCGAGGAGCGTCAGGAGGGTCCTCGGCGCGCCCCAGCCCGCCTCCTCGGTCTGGACGATGCCGTACGCGAGGGTGGCGAGCCCGCCGGTGACGAGGACCGCGCCCGGCAGGTCGAGGCGGCGGGCGGTGCCGGGGCGGCTCTCGCGGAGCGAGAGGAGCGCGCCGACGAGGACGAGGACGCCGACGGGGACGTTGACGAGGAGGACCCAGCGCCAGGACAGCAGGTCGACCAGGAGCCCGCCGACGAAGCCGCCCGCCGCGCCGCCGGCCGCGCCGACCGCCGTCCAGGTGCCGATGGCCCGGGTCCGGGCGGGCCCGGGGGCGACCGCGTCGGTGATCAGGGTGAGGGTGGCGGGCGACAGGACGGCCGCGCCGAGGCCCTGGACGGCGCGGCCCGCGACGAGCTGCCAGCCCTCCTGGGCGAGGCCGCCCGCGACGGAGCCGGCGGTGAACACCGCGAGCCCGAGCAGGAACATCGCCTTGCGCCCGTAGAGGTCGGCGGCCCGTCCGCCGAGCAGCATGAACCCGGCGAAGGCGATCGCGTACGCGTTGAGCACCCACTGCAGGCCGAGCGACGAGAGCCCGAGGTCGGCCCGCAGCGACGGCAGCGCCACGTTCACCACGGAGACGTCGAGCACGACGAGGAACTGTCCCGCGCAGGCGATCAGGACGACCGCCCAGGGGCGGGAGGGGGGTATGGAGGGGGTGGTGGACGTGCTGGTGGCGGAGTCGGTCCGGGGCATGGGTGTCATGGTCGCAGACGCCTTCAGCCCCGTACATACGCCGGGGTCCCCCGCACGCGCGCCGGGACCCCGGGCGGCACGGGAAAGCCCGGCCGGAGCCCCGGGCGGCACGAGGAAGCCCCGCCGGAGACCGTCCGGCGGGGCTTGGTTCTCATCGGTTCGGCCCGCTCACCCGTCGTACAGGGCGGCGCGCAGACGGGCGGTCAGGTCGTCGCCCGGCACCTCGGTCCAGTCCGCCCCGGGCACCCCGGCGCGCAGGACCTCGTACCGTCCCTCCTCCGTTTCCCGCACCAGGACCTGTCGGCTCTCCCAGTGCATCGGGTCCACGCGCAGGCGGACGGCGCGGTGCGTCACCGTCGGGAACGCGTTCCGCAGCACCGCGTCCGCGTGGAGGCGGCGCAGGAGGTCCCGCAGTCCCCGGTGGTACGCGGACGAGAGGAGGTCGGCCCACTGCGTGGCGGTGGGCTCCCCGGCTTCGAGCGCCGCGGTGAACGCGGTGAGGTCCAGGAAGCCGAACCTCGCCTCCAGTTCCCCGTTGGGCACGCCCTCCCGCCACGCGGCGACCGCGTCCACGAGCGTCCCGAGGTCGTCCGTGGCGCCGATGTCCCAGCCGGCCTCGGGGATGTGGACGCGCAGCCGGAACGAGCGTTCCCCGGTCGCGGCGCCGACCGTCACCGTCAGGTAGCCCCTCGGCGTGTCGATGACGGCTTCGTCGGCGTCGGTGGCCCAGGGCGAGAGGCCGATGTCGCGGCCGCGCCGCTCCGCCGTCCGCCGCAGGGCCGTGACGAGGCCGCCGGCGGCGGTCACGTCCGGGTACCGGTCTTCCTGGTGCGCGTCCATGTCCGGCTCCTCAGCAGTGGCAGTAGCCGATGACCGAACCCTTCACCGGGGACAGGTCCCCGGTGAGTTTCGACAGGTCCGGCATCGCCGTCGGAGCGGCGAGCTCCATGGCCCCGCCCGGTCCGGTGGGCGTGTAGAACTGGATCGAGCTCCACGGTCGCTGGCCGTTGACGAGGGCCCTCGCGATCATGGACATCTCGTAGTCCGTGGCCCGTCCGGCCTCACCGTACTTCAGGCCGCGCTGGGCGGCGTCCACGAAGGTTCCGTACTGGCTCAGTCCCGTCATGTTGACGTGCAGGATCACCTTCGGGTCGGCGACGGCCTTCTCCACGATCTGGGCGAAGTCCCTCGGGGACGCGATGGAGAAGGTGGCGAACTTGTTCGCCCTGGCCCACTTGTCGAGTTCGCCACCGCGCTGCCAGCCCAGGGCCACGTTGCAGTTGTGGACGAGGACCGGGGTGACGCCCGCCACCACGAAGAACGTGTGCAGGTCGTCGACCGTGAGGTCGTGGACCGTGCTCGGGGCCAGGCCCGGGCGGTCGAGGAGGGCGGTCACCGCGCGGACGGAGCCGTCCGGGGTGCGCAGGCGGTCACCGGTGTGCAGGTCGGAGACCAGCGTCCAGCCCCGGTCCACCACGTAGAACTTGTGGCCGGCGGTGCTGGAGAGCTTCCCTCCGCCGGCGACGGTGATGTCCACCAGGCGCCGGGTGTCGTGCACGAAGGTGTCGGTGACCCGGCGGGCCCCCGTCCGGCCGGTGGCCGGGTCGGTGGCCCGGACGAGGTCGCCCACGCCCACCCGGCTGATGGGCCGCTGCGAGCCGTCCGCCATCAGCACCCGGGTGGTGCCGGGGAAGCTGTTGACCTTGCAGGCGGTGTACAGGGCTTCCTCGGCGTTGACCATGGCGTTGAGCTTGGCGAGGGTCCCGGGGTCCAGGTCGAGGACCTGGAGGGCCTTGAACGCGTCGCGGATGCCGGTGCCGGTCTTCATCGCGGCGTCCAGGGCGCGGATGCCTTCGAAGACCTTGCCGAACGCCTTGCCGGGGATGAAGTTGCTCGCCGCCCAGGCGCAGCCGGTGGCGCTGCCGTGCCAGCAGTCGACGAAGTCCTGGACCAGGACCGCCTTGATGAGCTTGTAGGTGAGGGTCTCCTGGATGAGCTCCAGCTTGGAGAAGTAGCGGGTGACGTCCTTCTTCAGGCCCGGGATGCGCTTGCTCTCGATGAGCAGGGTGTCCGCCCTCGGGCAGCTGCCCCCGCCGGTGGCCATGGTGGGGTCGGTGCAGAGGAAGAAGTCGACCACCGCGCTGAACGTGACGGTGAAGGTGGTGGTGCAGCCCTCGAAGCCGATCGTGATCACGCAGGGCTCGTGCTGCTTGGCCTCGGTGATCTCGATGCTGTCCTCGTCGACGACGTACCACGTGCCGCCGACCCCGGTTCCGGCACCGGTCGAGACCTGCTTGTTCGCGGCGTTGCGGGCCGCTTCCTCGGCCGCCTTCTGTGCCTCCTGGGCGTACTTGAGGGCGTCCTTGGCGGCCTGTTCGGCCTCGGTGGCGGCGGCGTCGGCGCGGTCGGCGGCGGCGCGGGCGTCCTTGGCGGACTGTTCGGCGGCGGCGGCGGCCTCGCGGGCGGCCTGGGCGTCGAGGGCGGCCTGGTCGGCGGAGGCGCGGGCCTGCTGGGCGTAGCCCTCGGCGCGTCCGGCGGCCTTGTCGGCGGCGGCCGCGTCCTCGGTGGCCTTGCGGTCGTACTCGACGGTGCGGGCCAGCGACTGGGACGCCTTCGCGGCAGCGGCGGCGGCGTCGGCCGCGTAGCCCAGGGCCTCCTTGGAGTAGGCGCGGGCGTCGGCCGCGTGTCCGGCGGCGTTGGCCGCGTACTGGTAGGCGATCTTCGCGTCGCCGACGGCCTGGTCGGCGACGTTCTTGGCGGCCGCCGCCTCCGCCCGCGCGTTCTGGGCGTGGGCGTCGGCGACGGCCTTCTGCTGGTCGGCGATGGTCTTGGACGCCTGGCCGGTCAGGACGACGAGGCCGGCGGCCGAGTCGGTGGTGACGTAGGGCGAGCCGAGCTGGATCGCGTCGTTGGCCGGCTTGGCGACCTGGACGGCGGCGTTGCCCGCGTCCTCGGCGGCCTGCGCGGTGACGTGGGCGAAGCCCGCGGCCTTCGCGGCGGCGGCGAGGGCCTTGGCGGCCTCCTTCTTCGCCTCGTCCGCCTGGGTCATGGCGGTCTTGGCCAGCTTCTCGGCCTCCTCCGCCAGCCTGACGGCGGTCCGGGCCTCCTCGGCGGCGTGCTGGGACGCCTTGATGGCGTCGGCGGCGGCGCTGGTCGCGGTCCGCACCGCGGCGTCGGCCCTCAGCTTGGCGGCCTGGGCGGCGTCCGCGTTCGCGCGGGACCGCTTGGCGGCGGCCTCGGCGCGGGTGGCGGCGGCGTCGGCCTCGGCGGCGGCCTGCGTGGCGGCGTCGGCGGCGGCACGGGCCCGGCCCGCGGCGGCTTCGGCGTCGTTCGCGTAGGCGTTGGCCGAGTCGGCGGCGGCCCTGGACGCCTGGGCCTGCTCGTCGGACTCGTGGGCCTCGGCGTACGCCTTCTTGGCGTCGGCCTTGGCGCGGGCCGCGTCCGCCTTCTGCGCCGCGTCCCACGCGTCGGCGTTGAGGTCGCGGGCGTTGTCACGCGCCTTGACCGCGTCGTTCTTCCGCGCGACGGCGGTCGCCTCGGCGGCCTCGGCGTTCTCCTTGGCGGTCTGGGCCTTGCCCGCCTCGGCCTGGGCGGTCTGCTTGTGCTGGGCGGCCTCGTTCTGCTTGACGGCGGCGGTGTCCTTCTCCGCCTTCGCCGTGGCCTCCTCGGCCTCGGCCGCGAGCCGCTTGGCGTGCGCGTCGGCCGCGGCGGCCTTGGCGTCGCCCTCGGCCTTCAGCGCGGCGGCGAGCTTGGCCTCCGCCGTCTCCTTGTCCTTCTTGGCGTTGTCGCGGTGGATCTTGGCGGCGTCGGCCGCCGCCTTCGCCTGCAGTTCGGCCGCGTGCGCGGCCTCCTTGCGGAACTCGGCGTTGACCTGCGCGGCCTGCGCGAGGGCCCGCTGGGTGATGGTGGCGCTGTCGCCCGCGGCGGCCCGGGTGGCGGCCTCGGCGGTCTCGCCGGCCTTCACCATCGCCGTCAGCGCGGCGACGGCGCCCTTGGTGACCTGGGCCTTCTGCTGTCCGACCAGGAGGCCCCGGCCGCGCGGGGCGCCCGCGGCGTCCGCGACGCCGTACGCGGCCTGCAGGGCCGCGTCGGAGGAGGTGGCCGACGTCTTGGCCTTCTCCAGCTGGGTCCTGATCGTGGCGAGGTGGGTCTTGGCCGCCGTCTGGGCGTCGGTGACGCCCTTCTTGGCCCGGTCGAAGTCCGCCTTCTCCGGGTAGGACAGGCTATCGGTGCCCTGGTGGCCGGACGGCTTGATCAGGTACTTCTGCGCGGCGGTGCCCTTGCAGTCCCACAGTCGCGCGTCGGTGCTCTTGGTGAAGGCGCTCAGGTCGAGGCACTTGCCCGTCGAGACGCTCTTCAGCGGCGCGGCGGCGCGGACGTCGCCCTGCCACGACTGGCCCTGGGACTTGTAGCAGTCCGAGATCTGGATCTTCGTGCCGTTGGCCGAGGCGTTCCCGGCGACGTCGAGGCACTTCTGCGAGCCGACGTTGCGGAGGTGGAGGTCGTCCTCACCGCCTTCGAGCGTCCACTGCTGGGCGGCGCCGCCGTTGCAGGTGTAGATCTGGACCGGCGTGCCGTTGGTCTTGCCGCCGCCCGCGACGTCCAGGCAGCTGCCCGCCGCGCCCGGCACCTGGATGGCGACGGGGCTGTCGCCGATCCAGCCCACGCCGCCTGCGGACCAGTGGTCCTGCCAGCGGGTGTAGTAGTCGGCGAGCCACGACTGGCCGAGGACCATGCTGAGGGCGTAGGTGCCGTCCTGGAGCGCCTTCGAGGCGTCCTTGCCCGCGGTGAGGATCTGCTGCCGCTGGGTGGCCTGGCCGGCGATCTCCCGCTGCCACTCGGCGTCGGCCTGCGCCACCTGCTTGCCCAGGACCCGGTTCGGGTCGATCGGGTCGTGCCAGCCGCACGCCCCGAAGCGGGCCTTCAGGTCCTCGACCGCGATCCGGAACTCCGGGGTGTCGGGTTCCGGAGCCGTACGGGGGAAACCGCCGGAGGCCAGGAAGATGCGGGCGTCGTCCGCGAACACCCGGGGGACGAAGAACTGGTTGGGCTCGATCTTCCCGGAGTTCTTCTTCCAGAGCGCCCAGGCCTCCTGCTCCTTGGCGTTCCCGCCCGCCGTGTAGAGCGGGTCACCGATCGCGAGCGCGGCGGCCTTCGTCTTGTCGTCGGCGGTGGGCGAGGAGTCGTAGAAGGGGTTGAACAGGTTGAGCGGGTCCGAGAACCCCTGGTACAGCCACGGGAGGAGTCCGGTCCGGTCGAAGATCTCGTCCGGGTCCTTCGGCTCGCCGGGGTAGGACTCCAGGCCGCTGGTGGCGGTGTTCCAGGCGTAGCCCTGGTTCCGGACCTTCTCGAGCCACTGGTCCTGGAGGGCGCGGTCCGCGTTCCAGGCCGCGTGCAGCGGGGTCTTGTCGTTGTACATGTCCCGTTCGAGCTGCTTGTGCATCTGATCGGGAGGCAGAACGAGGGCGTTCTGCGCGAGGGCGTGGATGTTGGGTCCGCCCATGCGCAGGCCCTCGGTGCCCATGCACTGGTCCTCGCGGAGCCGCTGGGCGGCCGTGGGGTCGTAGCCGTCGTACGAGTCGGCCGCCGCGGCCACGGGCACCGGGTCCGGCACGGCCCCGGGCCGCACGGCGAGGCCGCCGAGGACGGCCAGGGCGGCGACGGAGGTGACGGCGGTGGTGAAGGTGGTGGAGAGGAGGGTGGACGAGCGTGGTCGGGGGCTGAACAACCCCGTGGTGAACCGCAAGGGGGGCTTCCTTCACAGCGAACGGGAGCGGGCAGGGGTGACCCGGGCGACGTTCACAGCGAACGGGCACCGCGGCATGGCGGTGCCCTTCTCCCCGTGGCGGCACTGTCCCCCGACCGCCGATGACGTGCGCGCACCACGACGGAGTGGTCAGCTCCGGTACGCGCGGCGTTACTTAACCCCGAGTAAACCTCGCCCGGCAAGGGTCGATTCGGCGTCCGGAAGGCGGGACGGAAAACCGTTTGCGTGGACCCCCCGGCCAGGGAACACGCATTGGACAAGCTCACGAGCGGTGCGGCCTGTGGGGAAGCTGTGAAGGAACGCCACACACAAGGACGGTTACCAGCCACAGTTTGGCTGGTAACCATTCCTGACACGGGCCGCTGGCGAGGCGACCGCACGGTCGCCTTCCACGCCTGCCGGGACGGCCGTCACCCCGACCGGCGCGGCGCCCCCGGGCGATGCCGCTCCGGGGCCCCGCGTACGCTCCACCCATGGACGAGCAGAGACCGCCGCTCCCCCCGGCCGGTGACGTGCGGCGGGCGTGGGGGCGGATCACCGGGTGGCTGGAGCGGCACTCCCCCGCCGTCTTCGCCTCCCTCGGCGGCCCCGGGGACCCGGCGGCCCTCGCCGCCGCCGAGGAACGCATGGGCGTGCGGCTTCCGGAGGAGATGCGGCAGTGGCTCCTGACGAACGACGTCGGTCCCGCCGGGCGGTCCGGTGACACCGGGGGTCCGCTCGCGTCCGGCCGCGAAGGGGTCCTGCCCGACGGGGGTCTCCTGCTGGGGCTCGCCGGCGTCGAGCGCGTCCACCTCCACATGACGGCCGCGGAGGAGTCGGAGCCGTCCGGGGACCCCGGCCACCCTTCCTGGCGCCGCGAGTGGGTCCCTGTCTCCTCCGAGAGCGACGGTTTCCACGGAAGGTTCCTCGACGCGCGCACCGGCCGCGTCGGACGCTGGAGCGAGGGGTCCGGTCCCGTGGAAGGCGAGTACGCGTCCCTGTCCGCCTTCTTCGACGCCGTGGCGGACCGGCTGGAGGGGGTCCCGCCGGAAGGCCGGAGCGGAACCCCCGACGGCCCCGTGCGCGTCCGGGGCCACGACGCCGGGGCGATACGCCGGTGGGCCCGCGCGCACGGTCACCTCGTGAACGACCGGGGGCGCATCCCCGCCTCCGTCGTCGACGCGTACGTGGCGTCCCTGTGAGCGGTACGGGGCGCCCGCCCCGCTCCCGTCACGGCAGGAACGCGTAGAACGGCCCGTCCGGCGCGAGGTCGCGGGAGCACAGCGTCACGTCCCTGCCCTCCAGGTAGGCCAGCAGCCACGCGCCGAACGTCATCTCGTAGAGGGTCCAGGACGGGCTGTCCATCTCCTGGACCACGACCCGCCAGGGCGCCGAAGGCCCGTCGGGGACGCGGAGGAACACCGCCTCCCCCGTCGTGGCCGACGCCACCGGCAACAGCTCGCCCGGGTTCCCTCCGACCGGAGCCGGCAGGAACTCCGCCATGTCCTCCTCGCGCCAGAACGCGAGGTCTTCCCGGATGTTCCTCCCCAGGCTGTGCAGGAGGTGACCGGCCGGGTGCTTCAGGTAGAGCTGGTCGTTGACCTGGACCGATCCGTAGGCATCCACGATCTCCCGGAAGTCCGCCGGGAGTTCGACGCCGATCTCCCGCTCCAGTGCGGTCCAGGGTGCCGGATCGGTCCAGTGGAACCGGGGCTCGCCCAGCAGGTCTGTTATCTCCGGAAGCGTCACCACTCACGGATTCCTTTCAAGAGGGCTTTCCCGGAGAGGACGTGATCACCAGGACGATGCCCGTGACGGTCGCGGCGACGGCGGTGACCGCCAGGACGAGGAGTCCCGGGTTGACCCACCACGGGACGATCTCCGTGCCCCGGCACACCAGGCTGACGGGGAGCACCCCGCTGCGGTCCGGACGGACCTTCATTCCCGCCTTGAACCAGCAGGCGTCCTCGGGGAAGAGGAACGGCATGTACGAGAGGCCGTACAGGTGCAGTGCGCCGCCCGCGAGGTACGCGAACGCGGCGGTCCGGGCGGCTTTCCTGGCGGGTGTACGCGGAGGCCGGGACGGCTGGAGCGGGGGCAGTTCGCCGCCCCTGCGGGCCCGGACCAGGCCCACGTACGTGATCCCCGCCCAGGCGGGCAGCGCCAGGGCGAGGATCACCACTCCCACGAGGGTCGCCACGGTCAGCGGCCGAGACGCCCCTCGGCGGCGGCCGTCACGAAGGCCGCGAAGGCGGCCGGGGCGGCGAGGAAGGCGGGGCCTTCGGGGTTCTTGGAGTCGCGGACGGCGACGTGGGCGGCGAGGTCGGCGACCTCGACGCAGTTGCCGCCGGTGTCGCCGCTGTACGAGGACTTGCGCCAGGCGGCGGTGCCGAGCGGGGCGCACTCGATGCAGTCGCCACCATTGTCGCCGCTGTACGAGGACTTACGCCAGCGGGCGCCCATCAGGTTCTGGTCGGTCCCCATATCGTTCCTCCATGACACTGGCGATCAGTTCGGCCGATTTTTCCACCGAGAGAGCAGCGGCCCGGAGGTGATCGTAACGGAGTGACCCCTCTCTGAACGCGGCTGAATCCGCGGTCATATGACCCTGAACGAAGTCCTCGGTGTAGACAAGGTCGGGGTCATCCTCGAAGCGCAGCAGGTTGAACGAGCCCATCAGGCCCGCGTGCGCCCCGGCCGCGAACGGAAGGATTTGGATCTTCACCCACTCCCGCTCCTGCATGCACAGCAGGTAGGTGAGTTGCTCTCGCATCACCTCTTGCCCGCCGATCTCTTGGTGCAACACCGCCTCGCTCAGGACGACCCAGAGCAACGGCGGAGTCTCGCGGTCCAGAATTCGCTGCCGATCGATGCGGGCCGCGACCTTGGCATCAAGGTCGTCTTCGGTCCTGGCACCCAGAACAGCTCGGGCATACGCGTCCGTCTGGAGCAGGCCGTACACCACTTGGTCTTGGAAGGTGGAGATGTACGTCGCCCGCGCCTCCATCTCCGCGTACGGCTGGAACCACGTCGGCAACTGGCTCTTCAGCACGAGACCCACCAGGCGCGAGAACGTCCCTCCCGTCATCAACGCGGCGTCCAGTTGTTCCGAGAACTTCCTGGTGGGGACCTTCTTCGCCGTCTCTATCTGGCCGATGAGCGAACCCGTGCAGTAGACGACCGCGCCGAGTTGCCCCTGGTTCAGTCCGGCCGCCTCCCTCAGACGGCGTAATTCCGCTCCGTAGTAGTCCAGCGGCGAGGCGCTGGGATCGAGGCTGCGGATGTTGACCACGGCCGGGTCACCCCCAGATCGACGCGACGATGCGTTGTGTTCGTGCCGTTGCCGAGCGTAACGAAAGGCGTCCACTCTGGGGGCATGAATCAGGCAACAGACCTCTACCCTGCGGAACTTACGACGAGTTACCGCATGGGTTTCACGGTGGGTGAGCACTCGGCCGGTCACATGCGCCGCATCCTGCACATGTTCCTCACGCGCTGGGAACTCGTCCGGTTGTCCGACGCCGCGACGCTCGCCCTCACCGAGCTGGTCGCGAACGTCGTCCGGCACGTGCCGGGGCGCCGCTGCGGCGTCCTCATCCTGTGGGAGCCGCACGGGCTGCGGGTGGAGGTCTCGGACGGCGTGTCCGGGGCGGTGTTCGCCAAGGCCGCCGACCCGCTGGACGAGGGCGGCCGGGGGCTCGTCCTGGTGGAGGCCGTGACGGACCGGTGGGGGGTGACGGAGACGGCCGGCGGGAAGACGGTGTGGTTCGAGTGCGACGCGTAGGGCACGATGGGCGCCCGTACCCGCGTACCCGCCAGTAGGAGTCACCATGTCCGAGCCCTCCCCCGCGATCCTTGCCGCCTTCGAGGCCGCGAAGGGGTTCATGCCCGTCGGGGAGGGGCTGGCGCTGTACGGGGCCGCCGCCGAGGCCGCGAAGCTGGGGCTGCCGCTCCTGGAGGTCGGGACGTACTGCGGGCGGTCCACGATCCTGCTCGCGGAGGCGGCCCGGGAGGCGGGGACGGTCGCGGTCACCGTGGACCACCACCGGGGCAGCGAGGAGCAGCAGCCGGGGTGGGAGTACCACGACCCGACCGTGGTGGACCCCGAGGTCGGGCTCATGGACACGCTGCCGACCTTCCGGCGGACCCTGCGCAGGGCGGGTCTGGAGGAGTACGTGATCGCGGTCGTCGGGCGGTCGCCGCAGGTGGCGAAGGTGTGGGCCGGGCAGCTCGGTCTCGTCTTCGTGGACGGCGGGCACACCGACGAGCACGCCGTGAACGACTACGAGGGCTGGGCCCCCAAGGTCGCGCCCGGCGGGCTCCTCGTCATCCACGACGTCTTCCCGGACCCGGCGGACGGCGGCCAGGCCCCGTACCGGATCTACCTCCGCGCCCTGGAGTCGGGCGACTTCGAGGAGGTCTCGGTCACCGGTTCGCTGCGGGTGCTGCGCCGCCGCTGAGCCCGGGTCCGGTTCCGGTGGACGCCCGTGGCCGCCCCCTCGGCGTGAGGGGGCGGCCACGGGTTCCGCGTCGCGTCCGGGTCAGAAGCCGGACGTCACGTACAGGCAGTTGGTGTAGGTGTAGCCCGGTTCGATCTTCGCCTTGCTCGCCTTGGTGTCCCCGGCCGACGACGTGCCGACGGCGGCCCGCTTCTGGAGGAAGTGGTAGTCACCGGCGGGCAGCATCAGGGTCGTCTTCGGGTACTTCGAGGACGGTCCGGTGCACGCCTTGACCTTCTCGCCGCCCAGGCGGAGCGGTCCCGGGTACTTGGTGCAGGTCGTGCACGCCTTCAGCGTCACCCTGCCGGTCATCGGGCCCGTGTAGAGCAGTTCGACCTCGCCGGGGCCGTCGTTGCTCACCACCATGACCATCCGGGTGCCGCCCGGAGGCGACGCCGGGGGCAGGCTCTTGCCGGCCTCGGGCTCCTCGTCCGCGATCTCCGCCGCGATGGCGATCGTGCGGGCGTACGCGGCCTGCGGGCTGGACGGGTAGTCCTTGGCGAACTGCGTCATGGTCGTGACCGCGTCGTCGTAGTCCTTGTTCCTGAACTGCGCGGTCCCGCAGGCGAAGTCGCCCTTCTGGACCGACTCCGCGGCCTCCTTCGTGGCGGCTTCGAGCACCGGGTGCGGCATGGTGTCCAGGGAGGAGCGGAGCGTGCGCAGCTCGACCGTAGTGTCGCAGGGCGAGGAGCCGCCGTCGAGGGCGGTGGTCCGCGTCCTGATCGCCGCCCGGACGGCCGGCTCGACGCGGGCGGCCTGGGGGGAGTTCGGGAAGGTGTCGTAGAGCGCGTTGAGGCTCTCACCGGCGGTCGGACGGGCGGTCTGGACACCCAGGGCGGCCGTCCCGCACGCGTAGAGCGACTCGGCCAGCGGCTCGTCGGTCCTGGCGGGCCGGGAGCCGAGCAGGTCCTTGTCGACCGTCTCGGGAAGGCTCCGCAGGTGCTTGAGCGGCGGGACCGCCTCGCAGTACTCCTTCTTCCCGTACGGGGCGGACAGCCGCTCGTAGTAGGTGTCGAGGCGCGCGGGGACGAGCTTCCCGGCCCGCGACCCGGCGTGCTTCGTGCCGAGCTCCTCGTAGGCGTCGAGCGCCTTGCGGTAGGTCGGTTCGGCCTTGTCGAAGGGGAGGCCCTCGGCGGACTTCACCAGGGTGTCGGCGGCGGCGAGGCGTTCGAGGAGGGCCTGCTCCCTCGCCTCGTCGCGGGCCGCGCCGTACGCCAGGGAGCCGCCCGCCGGCACGGCGAGCAGCACCAGGGCGAGCGGCAGCGCGAGGCGCCGGAAGGAGGCGCCGGCGCGGAGGGTGGCGCGCAGTCCGCGCCGGGCCCCGTCGGCGGCGACGGCGAGCAGGAAGACGCCGTAACCGACGAGGACGCCGACGGGCACGCCGTCGACGTCGGCGGGGAGCGCGGCCACCAACAGGGCGGCGGTGGCGAGCCAGCAGAGCGCGGCGCCGATCCAGTTGCGGAGGAGCACGTATCCCAGGCCGAGGCCGGACAGGTTGAGCAGGCCGATCGCGGCGGCCTGCGCCGGGTTCGCGGGGCCGGGCGGCGGGGCGGGCGGCCCCGCGGGCGGCGGGGGGCCGTAGCCGGGCGGCGGACCGTAGCCGGGGGGGCCGTAGGCGGGGGGCGGGCCGTAGCCGGGGGGACCGTAGGCGGGCGCGGTCGCGGAGCCCGACGCCGTGGCGTCGGCACCGGGCGAGGAGGCACCGGGCGAGGCCGCACCCACCCCCGCGCCCGTCCCCGCGTCCGCCGTACCGGGCGGCGGTCCGAAGGCGGGCGCGGGCGCCGCCGGGGCCCGGTCCGGCGCCGGAGGGGCCGCCGGGGGCGCGGCCGGCGGGGCCACGCGCGGATCGGGGGCCGGGGTCCCGGAGGCCGGGGTCCCGGAGGCCGGGGTCCCGGAGGCCGGCGCGGCCCACGGGTCCGGCCGGTCCGCCGGGCTCTGCCGGTCCTGCCCGGGGTCCGGCCGGTCCGCCGGGTCCGGCCGGTCCGGTTCCTTCGCGCGCGGGATCTCGTCCTGCGGCTCGGGACGTGCGTCGTTCGGTTCTTCCCCCACCACGGGTCCCCCTCGTGGGTCCATGCACGGTGGCACCCACCGTCGCTTCCTGTGGACACCCTTCACCCTCCGCGCACACGCGTCCACCGATATGGGCGGGCGGTGACCAACCTGCGACCTGTCCCTGCGGATTTTCGCCACGCCCAGGGCCTAAAGTCTCCGGGTGCCGAACGACCACCGGAAGACCGCCCGCCCCACCCTCGCCCTCGCCCTCGCCGCCGCCGGGTGCTGTGCCGCGCTCGCCGGGTGCGGGGCCCCGCAGACCCTCCCGTCCCCGGGGAAGGCCCCGGGCTCCCCGGAGTCCTCCGCCGCCGGGAACGGCCCCGGACCGGGCCGTACGCCCTCCCCGTCCTCCTCGTCGCCGGTCTCCTCCGCCCCGCCGGCCGCTCCGGGGAGCCGCCCCCTCGCCGGGCGGACGGTGCTCGTCGATCCCGGGCACAACCCCGGCAACTTCCGGCACCCCGGGGAGATCAACCGGAAGGTGAACATCGGGACGAAGAGCAAGGAGTGCGACACCACGGGCACGTCCACGAACGCCGGATACACCGAGGCCGCCTTCACCCTCGACGTCTCCCGCCGTCTGCGGGACCTGCTCACCGCGCGCGGCGCCGAGGTGGTGTTCACCCACGACGCCGACCGCCCCTGGGGCCCGTGCGTCGACGAGCGGGCCCGGACCGGCAACGAGGCCCGCGCGGACGCCGCGGTCTCCGTCCACGCGGACGGTTCGGCCGCCGGGCACCGCGGATTCCATGTGATCCTGCCCGCACGCGTCCGGGAGGGCTCCGCCGACACCGCGGGGATCGTCGGCCCCTCCCGCGAGCTGGGCGAACGGATCGCGGACCGGTTCGCGCGCGCCACCGGGACGGCCCCCGCCAACTACCTCGGCTCCGGTACGGGATTGGACGTACGGGACGATCTGGGCGGACTGAATCTCTCGACCGTCCCCAAGGTCTTCGTCGAATGCGGCAATATGCGGGATCCGAAGGACGCGCTGCTGCTCACGTCGGAGGCGTGGCGGCAGAAGGCGGCCCAGGGCATCGCGGACGGCATCGCCACCTACCTCGTGGGGTAGAACCCGCGAGCGATAGATTCGCTCCGTACCATGGGGCCGCCCCCGTGCCACGGCCTTGAGCGCCACCCGACGCGACGACGAACCGACGAAGGACTCTTACGTGAATATCCGCTCCCTCACCCGAGGCGATGGCGTGCTGATCGGCGCAGCGGTGGTGCTGTTCATCGCCTCGTTCCTGGACGTCTACGGCTGTGACGGCCCCAACGCGGTCTGCGACCAGGTCGAGTACCCCAACCCGTGGGAGTTGTCCTACCTCGGCTGGGGCACCTTCCTCCTCGCCATCGCGGGCGCGGCCCTGGTCGTCGCCTCCCGCGCCCTGCCGCAGCAGCGCAAGGTGGCCGGCCTGGAACTCGGCCAGGTCGGTGCCGCGTTCACCATCGCCTCCGCCTGGACCCTGCTCATGTGGGTCTTCGAGGCGGGCAACGCCGGCCCGGCCCTGATCCTCGGCCTGATCGCCTCCCTGGTCCTCGCCGCCGCCGCAGTGGCCGGCCCGCTGGTCCCGGCCCTCAAGGCCCCGCTGGTGAGCGCGCCGCGTCCGCAGGCCCCGCAGCCGTACGGCACGCAGGGGGGCCAGCACGGCGTGCAGGGCGTCCCCGGCGGCTACGGCTACCCGGGCGCGCCGCAGCCGTACGGGGCGCAGCCGGACGCCTCGCACGGCGCGGGCCGGCCGTTCGGCGCGCAGGCGGCCGCCGCCCCGCAGCAGCAGGACCCGAGGCCGTCCGAGCCGCAGGCACAGGCGCAGCCGCAGCCGTCGTCGGACTTCGCCCCGTTCTGGTTCGCCGTCCCGGTCGCCCGTCCGCTGTACGCGGAGGACGGCTCCCAGGCCCCGATCGCCGAGCTGGCGCCGGGCACCTGGTACCTGGCGGTCGACCAGCGCGGCCAGGCCCTGGTGGCCCAGACGCAGGACGGGCGGCGCGGCGTCCTCCAGGACACCACCAGCATCCAGCGCGGCTGACCGCACTCGCGCACGGCCCCGCACGACGGCCCCCGACCGGAATCCCTTCCGGTCGGGGGCCGTCGCCTTCTTCCCGCGCGAGCGGGCCGTATACGCGGGCGGTCCGGGGCGGGGATCAGCCCCCGCAGCAGTCGGGTTCGAGGCCGGTGGGGAGGCGTTCGCCGCCGAAGACGGCGACCGTGGCCTCGTCGCCGCCGAGGGCCGCCACCGCGAGCAGCAGGGAGCCGGCGGTCCAGCTCGTCTGCTCCTCCGGCCAGACGGCCCGGTCGCCCTCGAAGACGTACCCCGTCCAGTACATGCCGTTCGGGGCCCGCAGGTGCTGGATGTCCTGGAGGATCGTGAGGGCCCGGTCGGACTCCCCCACCGCCCAGAGGGCGAGGGCGAGTTCGCAGCTCTCGCCGCCGGTGACCCACGGGTTCGGGATCACGCAGCGCACGCCGAGACCGGGCACGACGAACGCGTCCCAGGACGCGTCGATGCGGGCCCTCGCCTCCTCGCCGGTGACCGCGCCGCCGAGGACCGGGTAGTACCAGTCCATCGAGTAGCGGGACTTGTCGAGGAAGCGCTCGGGGTGGCGGCGGATCGCGTGGCCGAGCGCCCCGGCCGCCAGCTCCCAGTCCGGCTGCGGCTCCTCGCGGGCCTCGGCGACGGCGAGGGCGCAGCGCAGGGCCTGGTGGATCGAGGAGCTGCCGGTGAGGAGCGCGTCGGTCACGGCCTCGCCGGTCGGCTCGCGCTTCCAGCCGATCTGGCCGCCGGGCTGCTGGAGGCGGAGGACGAACTCCACGGCCGCGTAGACGACGGGCCACATCCGGTCGAGGAAGGCGTCGTCGCCGGTGGACAGGTAGTGGTGCCAGACGCCGACGGCGACGTACGCGACGAAGTTGGTCTCCCGGCTCCGGTCGGTGACCCGCTCCGGGTCGCCGTCGTCGTAGGCCGCGTACCAGGAGCCGTCGTCGTTCTGGTGCCGGGCGAGCCAGGCGTAGGCGCGGGCGGCGGCGTCGTGCTCCCCGGCGGCGTCCAGGGCCATGGCGGCCTCGGTGTGGTCCCACGGGTCGAGGTGGTGGCCCCGGAACCAGGGGATGGCGCCGTCCTCGCGCTGCACGGCGAGGATTCCGGCGACGGTCCCGGCGGCCTGCTCGGCGGTGAGCACGCCGGGCAGGAGGAGGTGTTCGGCGATGTGCTCGGGAGAGGTCACGGGGTGTCGGCTCCGGACGGCTCGGCCCCGGGCAGGTGGGGCTTGGTCGCGTACGCCACGAAGCTCTTGCCGACCACCGGGTTGAGCAGCTGCTCGGCGACCCGGGTCAGGGCGGGCTTCTTCATGATGTCCCAGACCAGGAGCTTGTGGTAGGCGCGGACCGGCAGCGCCTTGTCGTTGTCCACGCCGAACGCGCACTTCAGCCACCAGTACGGCGCGTGCAGCGCGTGCGCGTGGTGGGTGCCGTACGGCCTGAGGCCGGCCTCCCTGATCCGGGTGAGGAGTTCGTCGGCCTTGTAGATGCGGATGTGGCCGCCCTCGACCTCGTGGTACTCGTCGGAGAGCGCCCAGCAGACCTTCTCGGGGCCGTAGCGCGGGACGGTGACCGCGATCCGGCCGCCCGGCCTGAGGACGCGGACCATCTCGGCGAGCACGCCCTTGTCGTCCGGGATGTGCTCCATGACCTCGGAGATGATCACGACGTCGAAGGACTCGTCGGGGAACGGCAGGTTGAGGGCGTCGCCCTCCATCGCGGTGGCGGTGGCCCCGGCGGGGGCCTCCCCGGCCTCCTTCATGGCGGCGAACCACTTGGCGACCTCGCGGATCTCCTCGCCGTTCCGGTCGAGGGCCACGACCCGGGCGCCGCGCCGGTAGCACTCGAAGGCGTGCCGGCCCGCACCGCAGCCCAGGTCGAGCACGCGGTCGCCGGGGGCGAGCGGGAAGCGGGTGAAGTCGACGGTCAGCACGAGGGCCTGCCTTCGCGATCGGGGCGGGGGTGGCGCGGGTGGGGGTCGTTCGGTTCGTGCGCGGTGGTCACCGGCGGGCGCGGCGGGCGACGGCCTCGCGGTAGAGCTCCTCGGTGCCCCGGGCCGCGCGGGCCCAGGTGAAGCGCTCCAGGACCCGTTCCCGGCCGGCGGCGCCGAGGCGGGCCCGCAGGCCGGGATCGCCGAGGACCCGGCCGAGGGCGGCGGCGAGCGCGCCCGCGTCGCCGGGCGGCACCGCGAGGCAGGTCTCGCCGTCGGGGCCCGCGACCTCGGGGATCGCGCCGCCGGTGGTGGCGACGAGCGGGGTGCCGGTGGCCATGGCCTCGGCGGCGGGCAGCGAGAACCCCTCGTACAGGGAGGGCACGCAGGAGACCTGGGCCGAGCGGACGAGATCGACGAGTTCGGCGTCGGTGACGCCCTTGACGAACTCGACGGCTCCTTCGAGGCCGTACCGCTCGATGGCCCGCGCGACCGGGCCGTCCTCGGCGCGCCTGCCGACGACGACGAGGTGCGCGTCGGGATTCTCGGTGCGGAGCTTGGCCAGCGCCTCGATCAGGTGGATCAGGCCCTTGAGGGGGACGTCGGCGCTGGAGGTGGTGACGATCCGGCCGGGGACCTCGGCGACGGACGGGTCCGGGGACCAGAGGCCGGTGTCGGCGCCGATGTGGACGACCCGGATGCGGTCCTCCCGTACGCCGAGGTGCTCCACGATCTCCTGGCGGGAGGTGCCGGAGACGGTGAGCACGGACGGCAGGCGGCGGGCGACCTTCTTCTGCATGCGGGTGAAGGCGTACCAGCGGCGGACGGAGGCGCGGCGCTTCCAGCCGGCGGCGGCGTCGAGTTCGAGCCGCCGGTCGACGGTGATGGGGTGGTGGATCGTGGTGACCAGGGGCGCGCCGAGCGCGCGGGGGCCGCCGAGGAGGCCGTACCCGAGGGTCTGGTTGTCGTGGACGACGTCGAAGTCGCCGCGGCGGGCGGCGAGCAGGCGCCGGGCCCGCAGGGAGAAGGTGAGCGGCTCGGGGAAGCCGCCGGTCCACATGGTGGCGACTTCCAGGGCGTCGATCCAGTCGCGGTACTCGTCGCGCTTCGGGGTCCGGAAGGGGTCCGGCGAGCGGTAGAGGTCGAGGCTGGCGATCTCGGTGAGCGGCACGCCCTCGTCGAGCGTCGGGTACGGCTGGGAGCCGATGACCTCGACGGTGTGGCCGAGGCGGGCGAGTTCGCGGGAGAGGTGCCGGACGTAGACGCCCTGGCCCCCGCAGAAGGGATTCCCCTTGTACGTGAGGAGGGCGATCCGCAACGGACCGTCACCGTCTCCGGTGACGCCCGGACGGGGGCCCGCCTCTATGGCCTCAGCGGTCATGCGCGACCCCTCTTCGAGCGTGCGTTTCGCCGGAGCGTAACCGCTGGCGTTAACCTAGAACAAGTTACAGACCCGGCCGCCGCCCGGTCGTCCGGGAGGACAGAATCTACCGGCAGGTAGTGCCGCGGTGAGATCCGGAGCGGGTGATTCGCGCCACGGCGCCACCGCCGTACCGCCGCTCCCCACCGCACGGAACGGGATCCCATGACCGCAGAGAACAGAGCGGACCACGGCGCGGACCACGGCCCCGCAGCGCCCCTCACGGAGCGCCAGGAGGAGCGGCGGCGGCGCATCCTGGACGCCAGCACGCGGCTCGCGTCGCGGGGCGGCTTCGACGCCGTGCAGATGCGGGAGGTGGCCGAGGAGGCGGGCGTGGCCCTGGGCACGCTGTACCGCTACTTCCCCTCGAAGATCCACCTGCTCGTCGCGGTGATGCAGGACCAGCTCCGGCACCTGCACACCACGCTGCGCAAGCGGCCCCCGGCGGGCGCGGACCCGGCGGAGCGGGTCGCGGAGACCCTGATGCGGGCCTTCCGGGCCCTCCAGCGGGAGCCGCAGCTGGCCGACGCGATGGTGCGGGCGCTGATCTTCGCGGACCGGAGCGTGAGCGCCGAGGTGGACGAGGTCTCGCGGCTGACGACCGCGATCGTCCTGGACGCGATGGGGACCGGACACCCGACGCCGGCCCGGCGCTCGGTGGTCCGGGTGATCGAGCACACCTGGCACTCGGCGCTGATCACGTGGCTGTCGGGACGGTCCTCGATCGCCCAGGTGAAGATCGACATCGAGACGGTGTGCCGGCTGATCGACGTGACGGCGGGGGACGCGTAGGGGCGGAGGGGCCGGGACGCGGAAGCCGGACCCCGGGACGGCGGGCCCGCCGTCGTCCGCACGGGCCGGTGCGGGGCCGGGCACATCCCGGGTGAGCAGCGCGTAAGGGCCGGTAGAGTGAGCGGGTCGCATCATGCCCGTGCGGGGGGGGGAAGCCGGTGCGAGTCCGGCGCTGACCCGCAGCCGTGAGGCCCTCCGTCCGGGGGGACGAGCCGGAATGCCCCGCCCGGGACGTGACCGCCGGCACCGTCGAGGAACACGGAGCCGAGCCCGGTGCCCCGAGGCGTGCCGTGCCCGGCCGCAGGAGAGGGCTCCATGAACACCGTCCGCCGCGCCGCCGCGCTCACCGCCGCCGTCGCCGTACTCGGCGCCGGAGCCGCCGGGCACGCTTCCGCCGCGCCCGCCCCGGCCCCCTCCGCCGCCTCCTCAGGTTCTGCCGGGTCCGGCCTGTACGGCACGAAGGACCCGACGTACGACGGCGTCTGGCGCCAGTCGCTCGCCTTCCTCGCCCAGCGCGCCACCGGCTACCAGCCCGCCGACCGGGCCGTGGAGTGGCTGCTCGGCCAGCAGTGCGCCGACGGCGCCTTCCCCTCGTACCGCGCGGACACCGCGAAGCCCTGCGACGCGAAGACGATGCGGGACACCAACGCCACCGCCGTCGCCGTGCAGGCGCTCGCCGCCGTCCGCGGCCAGGCCGCCGCCCCGGAGAAGGCCGACCGGGCCGTCAAGGCCGGCACCGACTGGCTGAAGACCGTGCAGAACGAGGACGGCGGCTGGAGCTACAACCCCGGCGGCGCCAGCGACGCCAACTCCACCTCGGTCGTCGTCGGCGCGCTCGCCGCGACCGGCGCCCGGCCCGTCTCGTTCGTCTCCGCCAAGGGCCGCACCCCCTACGACGCGCTCCTCTCCTTCGCGCTGCCCTGCACCGACAAGGAGGGCCCCGGCGCCTTCGCCTACCAGCCGGACAAGGACGGGAAGCTGGTCGCCAACGCCGACGCGACCGCCGCCGCCACCCTCGCCGGGCTCGGCAAGAGCCTCGTCGCCACCAAGGCGTCCCCCGACCAGCCGCCGGCCTGCGCCGACCTGACGAAGCCGACCGCCGAGCGGGCCGCCCTGAACGGCGCCTCCTACCTGGCCGGGGCCCTCGCGAAGACCGGCCACCTCACCCTGCCGCCGATGCCGGGCGCCACCGGCACCGCAGCCACCACCGGGCAGCCCGACGTCGGCAACACCGCCGACGCCGTCGTGGCGCTCGCCGCCGCCGGCGCGGCCAAGCAGGCCAAGCCCGCCCTGGAGTGGCTGGAGAAGAACTCCGCCGCCTGGGCGAAGGAGGGCGGCCCGGCCGCCTACGCCCAGCTGATCCTGGCCGCCCGCGCGACGGAGACCGACCCGCGCGAGTTCGGCACGGCCGACCTGGTCGAGCAGCTCAACGCCGCCGGCCCCGCGCCCAAGAGCCCCGACACCTCCGCCTCCTCCACCAGCGACGACGAGGGCCGCGGCTTCGACCTCTGGTGGATCATCGGCATCGGCACGCTCGTCGGCGTCGGCATCGGCTTCTACGTGAGCGGCCGCAAGAAGTGACCGCCGTCGCCTTCCGCAGGGCCGGGGCCGCGGGCGCCGCCGCCGGAGTGCTCCTGACCCTCGCCGGGGCGGTGGCCACCCCGGCGCACGCCACCGGCTACCGCTACTGGTCGTTCTGGGAGGGCGGGACCGGCAGGCCCTGGGCGTACGCCACCCAGGGGCCGGCGACCGCCCGTCCCGCCGACGGCGACACGATCGGTTTCCGCTTCGCGGTCGGCCGGGAGGCCGACAGCGCCTCCCGGCCCTCCGCCGCCCCGGACTTCGCGGGGATCTGCGCGGGCGTGGCGGAGCAGGACGGCACGCGGCGGATCGCGGTCGTCGTCGACTTCGGCGGCCCGGCCGACGCCCCGCCGGGCGAGGCCCCGCCGGCGCGGCCGGTCAGGACCGGCTGCGCGCGGGTCCGCGACGGCGCGACGGGCGCGGAGGCGCTGGCCGCCGTGGTGAAACCGCTGCGGTACGACAGCGGGGGCATGCTCTGCGGGATCGCGGGCTACCCGGCGCGGGGCTGCGGCGAGCCGGTCGGCGAGGAGTCCCCCGCCCCGGCCGCGCCCACGGCCTCCGGCAAGCCGGTCGGCGGCCCGTCCGTCGGCGTGCTCGCCGGCGGGGCGGCCGTCCTGGCCCTCGGCGGGGCGGCGATCTGGAAGGCCCGCCACCGCGGATGAGCACCGCCCCCCGCAGCACCGCACCCCGTCGCGGCGCGTTCCGCGGCGCGCTCACGGCCCCCGTGGCGAGCCGGGCCAACGCCCTGCACGCGGGGGCGTGGTGGCTGTGGGCGCTCGGCCTGGCCGTCGCCGCCTCCCGCACCACCAACCCGCTCCTGCTCGGCCTGGTCGTCGGGGTCGCCGGGTACGTCGTCGCGGCCCGCCGCACGGACGCGCCGTGGGCCCGCTCGTACGGCGCGTTCGTGAAGCTGGGCCTGTTCGTGGTGGCCCTCCGCGTCCTCTTCTCCCTCCTCCTCGGCTCCCCGGTCCCGGGCACCCACCCCCTCTTCACGCTGCCCGAGGTGCCGCTGCCCGACTGGGCGCGGGGGGTGCGGATCGGGGGCCGGGTGACGGCCGAACAGCTGCTGTTCGCGGTGTACGACGGCGCGAAGCTGGCGACCCTGTTGATCTGCGTGGGCGCCGCGAACGCGCTCGCCAACCCGGCGCGGCTGCTCAAGTCGCTGCCGGGAGCGCTGTACGAAGCGGGGGTCGCCGTCGTCGTGGCGATGACCTTCGCGCCGAACATGGTCGCCGACGTGGCCCGGCTGCGGACCGCCCGCCGGCTGCGGGGCCGCCCCACGGGCGGGGTCCGGGCGGTCCTCCGGATCGGCCTGCCGGTCCTGGAGGGGGCCCTCGAACGCTCGATCGCGGTGGCGGCCTCCATGGACGCGCGGGGCTACGGGCGGACGGCCCGCGTCCCCGCGTCCGTGCGCCGCACCACGAACGTCCTGACCCTCGGCGGTCTCCTCGGCATCTGCGCCGGCTCGTACGGGCTGCTCGCGGCGGAGGGCGCGGGGTACGGCCTCCCGCTGCTCGGCGCCGGGGTCCTCGCCGCCGTGGCCGGGCTCCGGCTCGGCGGGCGCCGCACGGTGCGGACCCGGTACCGGCCCGACCGGTGGGGCGCGCGGGCCTGGCTGGTGGCGGGCTCGGGCGTGGCGGTCGCGGTTCTGATGATCCGGGCGAACGCGTACGCCCCGGAGGCGCTGCACCCGGGGGTCGTCCCCCTGGTCGCCCCCGACCTGCCGCTCTGGCCGGCCGTGTCGGTCCTGGTGGGCCTGGTGCCCGCGTTCGTGGCCCCCGTACCCGAGGAGAGTCCGTGATCCGCTTCGAGAACGTCTCGGTGAGGTACGAGGAGGACGCCGAGCCCACGCTGCGGAACCTCGACCTCACCGTCCCCGAGGGGGAACTCGTCCTCCTGGTGGGGCCCTCGGGCGTCGGCAAGTCGACCCTCCTCGGCGCGGTCTCCGGTCTCGTCCCCCACTTCACGGGCGGCACCCTGACCGGCCGGGTGACGGTCGACGGCCGCGACACGCGCACCCACCCGCCGCGCGAGCTGGCGGACGTGGTGGGCACGGTCGGCCAGGACCCGTCGGCCCACTTCGTCACCGACACGGTCGAGGACGAGCTGGCGTACGGGATGGAGTCCCTGGGGCTCGCGCCCGGCGTGATGCGGCGCCGGGTCGAGGAGACCCTGGACCTGCTCGGCCTCGCCGAGCTCCGCGACCGGCCGATCGCCACGCTCTCCGGCGGCCAGCGCCAGCGGGTCGCGATCGGCTCCGTCCTCACCCCGCACCCCAAGGTGCTCGTCCTCGACGAGCCGACCTCCGCGCTCGACCCGTCGGCGGCGGAGGACGTCCTCGCGGTCCTCCAGCGCCTGGTCCACGACCTCGGCACGACGGTCCTCCTCGCGGAGCACCGCCTCGAACGCGTCGTCCAGTACGCGGACCGGGTCCTCCTCCTGCCGGAGGCGCTGATGGGACCGCCGGCCGAGGTCATGGCCGTCTCGCCGGTCCGTCCGCCGGTGGTGTCGCTGGGCCGGGTGGCGGGGTGGTCGCCGCTCCCCCTGACGGTGCGGGACGCGCGGCGGAGGGCGGGGGACCTCAAGGCCCGCCTGGAGGGCCGGGTCCCGGTGGACCCCGCTCCCCGTCCCGTCTCCTCCCTCTCTTCTTCCTCTTCTTCTTCCTCCGGCCGGGGCGCCGTCCCGGATTCCGGCCGGGGTGCCGTCCCCTCCTCCGGCCGGGGCGCCGTCCCGGACTCCGGGCCCGGCGGGAAGCGGGGCGGGGGGTTCCCCTTCCTCTCGCGACGGTGGCGGCCGGAACGGGCACGGACGGGCGGGGCTCCCGCCTCCCCCCTCGCCCCTTCCTCCCCTTCCTCCCCTCCCGCCCCCCTCGTCCTCGTCGACTCCCTCGGCGTCCGCCGGGGCCGCGTGGAAGCCCTCCGCGGGATCGACCTGAGGGTCGCCCCCGGCGAGACCGTCGCGCTCATGGGACGGAACGGCGCCGGGAAGTCGACCCTCCTCTCCGCCCTCGTCGGCATGATCGCCCCCACCTCCGGCACCGTCCGGATCGCGGGCCGGGCCCCGCACGCCACCGACCCGCGCGAGCTGATCCGCCGGGTCGGCCTGGTGCCGCAGGAGCCGAGGGACCTCCTCTACGCGGACACCGTCGCCGCCGAGTGCGCGGCGGCCGACGCGGACGCGGGCGCGGCGGACGGCACCTGCCGGGCCCTGGTGTCCGAGCTGCTGCCGGGCGTCACGGACGACACCCATCCCCGGGACCTGTCCGAGGGCCAGCGGCTCGCCCTCGCGCTCGCCGTCGTCCTGACCGCCCGCCCGCCGCTCCTCCTCCTCGACGAGCCGACCCGGGGCCTGGACTACGCGGCCAAGGCCCGCCTGATCGCGCACCTGCGCGCCCTCGCGGCGGACGGGCACGCGATCGTGCTCGCCACGCACGACGTGGAGCTGGCGGCCGAGCTGGTGCACCGGGTGGTGATCGTCGCGGACGGCGAGGTCGTCGCGGACGGCCCGACGGCCGAGGTCGTCGTCTCCTCGCCCGCGTTCTCGCCGCAGGTGGCCAAGATCCTGGCCCCGCGGCCGTGGCTCACGGTCGAGCAGGTGGAGCGGGCGCTGGCGGGGCCGGAGGGAGCGGAATGAGCGCCCGCCCCCTCCGCCTCGGCCCCCGCTCGGTCGCCGCCCTCGC
This sequence comes from Streptomyces sp. NPDC041191, assembly GCF_055591945.1. NCBI lineage: Bacteria > Bacillati > Actinomycetota > Actinomycetes > Kitasatosporales > Streptomycetaceae > Streptomyces > Streptomyces sp. NPDC041191. The sequence continues at coordinate 513,681 of NZ_JBVIZC010000001.1, forward strand.
CCTCGTCTCCCTGATCGGGATCGCCGCCTTCTGCTGGCCCCTGTTCGCGGACGCCGGCTCGGCGGTGACGTCGCACGCCGGTGACGCCCCGTGGCTGTTCGCCGCGCTGCTGCCGCTGCTCGTCGCGGTGGTGGTGGCGACGATCGCGGACTCCGGCATGGACGCCAAGGCGGTCGCGATGCTGGGCGTGCTCGCCGCCGTGGGGGCGGCGCTGCGCCCGCTGGGGGCGGGGACGGCCGGCCTGGAGCCGATGTTCTTCCTGATGGTGCTGAGCGGCCGGGTCCTGGGTCCGGGCTTCGGCTTCGTCCTGGGCGCGGTGACGATGTTCGCTTCCGCGCTGCTCACGGGCGGCGTGGGCCCCTGGATGCCGTTCCAGATGCTGGCGATGGGCTGGTTCACGATGGGGGCCGGACTGTTGCCGGGGCAGCGGGGCCTGCGGGGCCGGGCGGAGCTGCTGATGCTCTCCGCGTACGGGTTCGCGGCGGCCTTCGCGTACGGAACGGTCATGAACCTCCAGGGCTGGGTCCTGCTCCAGGGCCTGGGCAGCGGCGTCTCCTTCCGGCCGGGCGCCCCGCTCCACGAGAACCTGGTCCGTTTCCTCGCGTACGTCACCACCACCTCCCTCGGCTGGGACCTCGGCCGGGCCGTGCTCACCGTCGTCCTCACGCTCACGGTCGGCGGCACCCTCCTCAGGGCGCTGCGGCGGGCCACACGGCGGGCGAACTTCGAGGCGCGGGTCACATTCGAGGCCCCGGAAGAGCCCTCCCGGAGTGAGCCGCGCCATAGGACCGAGGTCACGTACGACCGGACGTAGTAGCGGTCATAACGGTACAAATACCTCCGTAACCATCCTTGACCTGCCGGAATGCCCCATACCCCTCCCGGGACCTTCTTCCCGGGTCCGAGGCTCCCTCGTACAGGGGGTCGTTGCGCCGGGGGTTCCCGTCCTGCTTCTCTGGTGGACGTCGCCAGGCAGCCGGTGCCCACCGCATCGCCCCGGTCGACCGGTTCCCTCCAGTTCCCGGGTCCTCCGGGGTCTGGTTCCGGACGGCCCGGAACGCCCGGCGCGACCTTGTCCCCGAAGTTAGGTAGAAACCTTGATCCGCTCGCTCACCACCCGTGTCGCCGCCCGCAAGAAGACCTTCGCCGCCTCCGCAGCCGTGCTGCTGGGCGCGTCGGGTGCGGTGCTCGGCACGACGGGCTCGGCCTCGGCCGCCAGCCCGCAGGATGTCGCGCGACAGATCGTCCCCTCCTCGCAGTACGCCGCCTTCAGCAAGATCGTGGCCCACGAGTCCGGCTGGAACCACAAGGCCACCAACTCCTCCAGCGGCGCCTACGGCCTGGTCCAGGCCCTGCCGGCCTCGAAGATGTCCTCGGCCGGCTCCGACTGGAAGACGAACCCCGCCACCCAGATCAAGTGGGGTCTCAACTACATGAACGAGCGCTACGGCTCCCCGAACGCCGCCTGGGCGTTCTGGCAGACCCACGGCTGGTACTGAGAAACCCGCCGCACCGCGCACCCGCACGGCCCCGCCCTCCGCACGGAGGGGCGGGGCCTGCCGCGTTCCCGGGCGCCGAACGCCCGTACGGAACCGGAGTCCCGCCCGCCGCGTCTGAGCCGCCATGGGGGAGACACGCCGCCGTCCGGCCACCAGAATCCTGACGCTCGTCGTCGCGCTGCTCGCGCTCCAGCTCGGCTCGCTCGTCGCACCGGCGTACGCCTGCGGCTGCGGCGCCATGATCCCGGACGCGTCCCGGCGCATCGGCGTCGACCGCGAGGAGTCGGCCGTCCGCTGGGACGGGCACACCGAGACCGTCGTCATGCGCTTCCGGGTGAACGGCGACGCCGAACGGGCCGCCTGGGTCATGCCGGTGCCGAGCCGGGCCGGCGTCACCCTCGGCGACCCGGCGCTCTTCGGCGAACTGGCCCGGCTCACCGCGCCCGAGCGGCGCGACCGCTTCCACTTCTGGCCGCGCGAGGACGACTGGCCCTTCGGCGGCGGACGCGGCGACGGGATCGGGGCCGGCGCGCCCCCCGGCGGGGGCGTCGGCGTCGTCGGCCGCGAACGGCTCGGCCCCTTCGACGTGGCCCGGCTGACCGCCACCGACCCGGACGCCCTCGGCGACTGGCTCCGTACCAACGGCTTCGCCCTGCCCGACCGGCTCACCGCCGAACTCCGGCCGTACGTCGAGCGGAAGTGGGAGTACGTCGCGGTCCGCCTGGCGCCCCGGGAGAAGGGCGCGGTCCTGCGCGGCGAACTCACCCCGCTGCGCATCGTCTTCGCCTCGCCCGAACTCGTCTACCCCATGCGGCTCTCCCGGCTCGCGAAGACCCCCCAGTCCCTCGGCCTCTCCGTCCTCGCGGACCACCGGATGGAGCCCCGCTCCCCCATCGGCGGCGACCGCCCCGAGGTGACCTTCGCCGGCCGGATCGAGCGCCCCGGGGGCGCCGTGGCCGCGCTCGCGGGCGGCGGACCGGTCCATCTGACCGTCCTGGAGCAGCGGTTCCCGCACCCGGAGCGGATCGACGACGACCACCACCTGCGGCGGGTGGCCGACACCCCGTACCGCCGGGTCGTGTACACCGACCGGCTGCTGACCGTCGCCGGCGTTCCCGCCTGGCTCCTGACGGTGGGCGGCGGCCCGCTGCTCGTGGCCGTCACGGCGCTCCTGCTCGTACGGGCGTCACGACGCCGTGCGGACGCCGGCGCGGGTGTACGTTCGGCCGCATGACGAACCCCCGATGGACCGCCGTGGACCAGTACGTCACCGATCTGCTCGTCCCGGACGACGAGGCGCTGTCCGCCGCGCTCGCCGACTCGGCGGCGGCCGGACTGCCGGAGATCGCCGTCGCCCCCAACCAGGGCAAGCTGCTCCACCTGCTCGCCCGGACGCAGGGCGCCCGGAAAATCCTGGAGATCGGCACCCTCGGCGGCTACAGCACGATCTGGCTGGCCCGCGCGCTGCCCGCCGACGGCCGGCTCATCACCCTGGAGTACGACCCGGCCCACGCGGAGGTGGCCCGCGCCAACATCGCCCGCGCCGGCCTGGACGGGCTGGTGGAGGTGCGGACGGGCGCGGCCCTGGACAGCCTGCCGGAGATCGGGGCGGAGGGGGCGGGCCCGTTCGACCTCGTCTTCGTCGACGCCGACAAGGCCAACAACCCGCGCTACGTGGAGTGGGCCCTGAAGCTCTCCCGGCCGGGCACCCTGATCGTGGTCGACAACGTGGTGCGGGACGGCAGGGTCGCCACCGAGCACCCGGACGACCCGGCCGTCACGGGCATCCGCGAGATGTTCGAACTGATCGCCCGCGAACCGCGCCTGGACGCCACGGCGTTCCAGACGGTCGGCACGAAGGGCCACGACGGGCTGCTGCTCGCGCGGGTGGTGGAGTAGGAGCGCGGGTGGTGGAGCAGGGCGCGGGCCGGGCGGCCGGTCGCCCGGCCGGCGGGGTCACGACGGGCCGGTGCCGGACCGCCAGCCCGCGAAGAGCGGCACCTCGCCGGTGGCATCGAGGACGACGACGCCGAAGGGCCGGTCGAAGGCGATCCGTTCCACCGCCTCCCGCCGGGGCGCGGACGCGCTCCGGGCCATCCGCACGGCGGTGACGGCCGCCGCCTCGACGCCCTCCTCGGCGACCTCGACCACCGCCTCCTGCACCACCTTGTCGACGAAAAGACCGGCCGGGTCGGGAGTCAGGCCCGCGAAGTCGGCGCCGGGGCGCAGGGCCCGGACCACGCCGAGCGCCGCCAGGTGCGCGTCCACCCCGGTCCGCGTACGGAGGGTGAAGCGCGGCAGGGAGAGGTCGACGGCGTCGGCGGCGAACCCCTCCCGCCCGCCGGGCACGGCCCAGGCGGCGGGCAGCGTCCCGGCGGGCCCGGCCCCCTCCGCGCCGAGCACGAACCGCACCAGGGCGGCGTCCTCCCCGGCACAGGGCAGCTCGACCACGGTGGCCCCGCCGACCCGCCAGGCCCACGCGGCGGGAACCCGCCGCCGCATGGTCGGCACGGGCCGGACGGCACCGCGGCCGTCGGTGAAGGGCTCGTCGCGGGTGAGGTGCGCGGGGAAAGCGGTCCGCCAGGACGCCTTGAGGGCGAGCGCGTTGAGCAGGACGAGGGCCTCGGAACCGTCGAGGCCGAGCGGCAGCCCATCGACCCGGCCACCGGTGGCCTCCCGCACCCACGCGTCGAGGACGGCCTGCGCGTCCCCGCGCAGCTCCCCGAACCGCACGCCGGGCAGCCCCCGCCGGTACTCCTCGCGGACCGGCACCCGGGCCCACACCCCCGTACCCACCGCGAGCCCGCCCGTGGCCGCGAGCCGCCGCCCCGCGACGGTCACGGCCCCGGCGGCCTCCTCCCCGGCGACCCCGAGCAGACCGCGCAACTCCTCGGCGGTGCGCCCCCGCGCCCCGGCCGCGACGGCCCCGAGCGCCAGCCACAGCCCGACCGGCGAGACGACGAAGTCACCGTCCCCGAGGCGGGGCAGCCAGCGCGCGGCGAGAGCGCGGACGGCGTCCGCGCGGGGAACGGGAGGAGGAGTCATATCCTGCCCTTCATGAGCATCGTGAAGATCAACGTCCTGACCGTGCCGGCCGAGCAGCGCGAGGTCCTGGAGCGGCGCTTCGCCTCGCGGGCCGGGGCCGTGGAGGGCTCCGACGGCTTCGAGTGGTTCGAGCTGCTGCGCCCCGTGGAGGGCACCGACCAGTATCTGGTGTACACCCGCTGGCGCAGCGAGGAGGACTTCCAGAACTGGATGAACGGTTCCATGCGCGCCGCCCACCAGGGCGGCGGCGAGGGCGGTGAGCGGCCGAAGCCCGCCGCGTCCGGGTCCACCCTGTGGTCGTTCGAGGTCGTCCAGCAGGCGGCCCCCAAGGGCTGAGCCGCGCCCGGCGGCTCAACCCGGGTGCGTCGCCGGTCGTGCGCGCCGCACAATGGCGCGCATGACCTGGTCCTTCGCCCCCGAGCCCGTCGACACCCCCGAGGCCACCGCCCTCCGCCGCGACTACTACGGCGACGTCGCCGGGCGTTACTTCCGCCGCGTCCTGGCCGAGGACGAGTACGACGACGAGATGCTGAACGAGGGGCTCGGCCTGCTCGCCCCGCCCACCGGGCAGTTCCTCGTCGGACGCCACGGGGGGAAGCCGGCCGCCTGCGGCGGGGTGCTGCTCCTGGACGGGGAGCGCGCCGAGCTGACCCGGGTCTTCGTCCGCCACGCGTTCCGCGGCCTCGGCGGCGCCGGCCTCCTGATGGAGGGCCTGGAGGACGCGGCCCGCGCCCTCGGCGCCCGCCGGACGGTCCTCAACACGCGCCTGGACCTGATCGAGGCGCGACGCCTGTACGTGCGGCACGGATACGCGGAGATACCGGCGTACTGCACCGGCCCGTACATGGAGATCTGGTACGGCAAGGAGCTCTGACGCACCGCGCCGGTCCCCGCGCGGGCGCCCGGCACGACGGCGGTCCGGCGGCGGGAGTCCGGTACGGCGGCGGTCCCGGCGGTGACGTCCGGTACGACGGCGGTCCCGGCGGCGGCCGTCCGTTCACCCGTGGTGGTCGCGGGGCGGTTGCGGGGTGTGGGGGCGGTCGCCGTCCGAGCCGTTCAGCTCGGACGTCAGTTCCTCCACCAGTTTCACCAGGTCGGTGGGCCGGTCGGGCCCCCACCAGTCGCCGAGGAGTTCGGCGAGCGACTCCTCCCGCGCCTCGGCGAGCAGCGTCGTCACCCGTACGCCCTCCTCGGTGAGGAACAGCTGGACGCCCTCCCGGGCGACCAGGTGGCGCTCCTCCACCTGCCGGGACGCCTCGGTGATCACCCGCAGCGGTACGGGGGTGGTCTCGGCGAGCCGGGCCGGTTCGACGGTGCCGTGCCGGCGGATGCGCAGCAGCAGCCAGCTCGCGGCGGGCAGCAGGTCGAGTCCGGCGCGGGCGGTGATCCTCTCGTAGATCGCCTTGCGCCCCTCGCGGGAGCCGAGGACGGAGAGGGCGCGGGCGCACTCGTCGTACGAGGAGCGTTCGACCGGGTTGGAGGCGAGGGTCTGGGTGGTGTCGGGCGCGGTGACCGAGGTGCGGAGCCGGTCCTCCTTGAGGAACCAGGCGACGACGAAGGCGACGAGGACGACGGGCGACGCGTACAGGAAGACGTCGGTGATGGACGTGGCGTACGCGTGGAGCACGGCGGGGCGCAGGCTCGGCGGGAGCTGGGCGAGGGCGCGCGGGTCGGCCGCGACCTGCCCGGGGCCGGTGCCGGGCGGGACGTTCGGTCCCGCCGCGGCGAAGACGTCTTCGAGCTTGCCGGTGAGCCGGTTGGTGAAGATCGTGCCGAAGACGGCGACGCCGAAGGACGCGCCGATGGAGCGGAAGAAGGTGGCTCCGGAGGTGGCGACGCCGAGGTCCTCGTAGGAGACGGCGTTCTGCACGACGAGGACGAGGACCTGCATGACGAGGCCGAGCCCGGCGCCGAAGACGAAGAAGTAGACGCTCATCTCCCAGGTGGAGCTGGTCTCCGTCAGGCGGTGGAGGAGGAGCAGTCCGACGGCGGTGAGGGCGGTGCCGGCGATCGGGAAGACCTTCCAGCGGCCGGTGCGGGTGACGATCTGGCCGGAGGCGGTCGAGGTGAGCAGCAGGCCGAGGACCATGGGCAGCATGTGCACGCCGGACATGGTCGGGGTGATGCCCCGGACCACCTGGAGGAAGGTCGGCAGGTAGGTCATCGCCCCGAACATCGCGAAGCCGACGACGAAGCTGATGAGCGAGACGAGGGTGAAGGTCCGGACGCGGAACAGCTTGAGCGGCAGCACGGGCTCGGCGGCCCGGCGCTCGACGCGCACGAACCAGACGAGGAGGACGACGCCGAGGACGGCGAGGCCGATGATCTGCGCCGAGCCCCAGGCCCAGGTGGTGCCGCCGAGGGAGGCGACCAGGACCAGGCAGGTGGCGACCGAGGCGATGAGGAAGGTGCCGAGGTAGTCGATGGTGTGCTTCGTGGAGCGGACCGGGATGTGGAGCACGGCGGCGATCACGAAGAGGGCGACGACCCCGACCGGCAGGTTGATGTAGAAGACCCAGCGCCAGGAGAGGTGCTCGGTGAAGAGGCCGCCGAGGAGGGGGCCGAGGACGCTGGTGGCGCCGAAGACGGCGCCGAAGAGGCCCTGGTACTTGCCGCGCTCCCGGGGCGGGACGAGGTCGCCGACGATCGCCATGGACAGGACCATCAGCCCGCCGCCGCCGAGGCCCTGCACCGCGCGGAAGGCGATGAGCTGCGGCATGTTCTGGGCGATGCCGCAGAGGGCCGAACCGATCAGGAAGATGACGATGGCCGACTGGAAGAGCTTCTTGCGTCCGTACTGGTCGCCCAGTTTGCCCCAGAGGGGGGTGGCGGCGGTGGACGCCAGCATGTAGGCGGTGACCACCCAGGAGAGGTGTTCCATGCCGCCCAGCTCGCTGACGATGGTCGGCAGGGCGGTGGAGACGATGGTCTGGTCGAGTGCGGCGAGCAGCATGCCGAGCAGCAGCGCGCCGATCGCGACGAGGACGGTGCGGTGGCTCTGCGCCTCTCCCGGCGCGGGGGCGCCGGGCGGGGACGGGCGTAGGTCCTGGGCCATGGTCGTCTCGTCTCCTCGTACGTCTCCCGGGACGGGTCCCCGGAGAGTTCACCTCGGACAGCTCCTCCATCCTGGTCCGAATGTCCGGTTATGGCCTGCGGAAGGGCACGCCCGTTCCCCCGCAGGGAGGGGGTGGGCTGCATAATCGCTCGCATTGGTATCGGGAGGGGAGCCCATCATGACCGGACACGTCTGTCCTGAATGCGGTGTACACAGACCTGGCTGCGCCTGCGTCCGGGCGGAGCCGGCGGCGGCCGAGGACTTCGATCCGCTCCGGATCAGGCCGTACGTGACGCTGGACGCGCCGCAGGAGGCGGAGGCGGGGACGTACGGCGGGCCGGGAGCCGGGGCGTACGGCGGTTCGGGAGCCGGGGCGTACGGGACGGGGGCCGGGGCGCATGACGGAACGGGGGCCCATGGCGGGACGGGTGCCGGGACCGGGGCCCACGGCGGGCCCGGGGCCGGGGCGTACGGGGCGGGGGCCGGGAGCGGGACGTACCCCGGGGCGGGAACGCGGGGGTACGGGGCGGGGGGCGCGGACGCGGACCCGCCGACCGCCCGCCTCGCCGCGGTCCCGCCGGCGGGCCCCCGGGTCCCCCCTCAGGGTTCTCGCCCCGGGGGCCGCGCGGGAACGGTTCCCGCCGCCCCGGTGACGGGAGCGCGCCCGGACGCGTACCCCGGCGCCGAGGGCGACCCCTCCGAGACGATGCCGCTGCTGCTGCACGGGACCGGCGGCACGCCGCCGTCCGGCGGGAAGCGGAGGCGGGGGCGGGGCACGGTGGTCGTGATGGTGGCCGCCGCCGCCGTGGCGGGCACCGCCGCCCTGGCCGCCGCCGTCCTCGGTGGCGGGAAGGAGGCGGACGACCGGGCGGTCCTGCCCGAGGTGACCACGAGCGCGTCCCTGAACGCCGCCGTGTCGGAGGCGCCGTCCCCCTCCTCCACGGGCCCGGAGCCGACGACGTCGTCGCCGACCCCGCACCGGACGCCCTCCGCCTCCGCCACCGCCACCGCCTCCCCGTCCCGCACGGCCACCCCCTCCGCCCCGGCCCGCACCACCGCTCCGGGTCCCGGCGCCTCGACCCGGCCGGCCGTCCCCCCGGCCGTCACCACCCCTCCGGCGCCGACGGCCGCGCCGACGACGAGGCCCGCGACCCCCTCCCGGACCCCGGAGGAGACGCGGAGGCCCGACCAGGAGGCCCCCACCCTCGCCTACGGCGACCAGGGCCCCGAGGTGAGGGAGCTCCAGTGGCGGCTGAGGAACGTGGGGGCCTACTACGGGCCGATCAGCGGCCGCTTCGACGACGAGGTCAGGAAGTCCGTGCGGATGTTCCAGCAGTGGCGGTCGGTCCGGGGGGACGCGCCGGGCGTCTACGGACCGAACACGCGCGCGGCCCTGGAGGGCGGAGGGTCCGACTTCTGAGGCGCGGCCGGTACCGCGCGGGGTGCCGGCGGTCCCAGGATGCGGACACCGGACGGTCCGGTTGGCCAAGACTGCCCCCGGTTTTGTATCGTTGAAAAACAAAGTGGTCCCGCCCGCACTCCCTGACCGGTGGGCGGGTCCGCCTTGTTCTCCGCACCACCCCTTCTGGAGACCCGATGCCTGCCACCACCCCGGCAACGCTCACCGCCCGCGCCCTCCTCCTCGACATGGACGGCACCCTCGTCAACTCGGACGCCGTCGTCGAACGCTGCTGGCGCCGCTGGGCCGAGCGGCAGGGTCTCGACGGGGACGCCGTGCTCCGGGTGGTCCACGGCCGCCAGGGGTACGCGACGATGGCCCTGCTCCTCCCGGACCGCCCGATGGAGGAGAACCACGCGGACAACCGGCTCATGCTCGCCGAGGAGACCGCCGACCTCGACGGGGTCGTGCCCGTCTCCGGCGCCCCCGCCTTCATGGCCGCGATCGCGGACCTGCCGCACGCCCTGGTGACCTCGGCGGACGAGGCCCTCGCCCGGGCGCGCATGGGCGCGGCGGCGCTGCGGATGCCGGCGGTCCGGGTCACCGCCGAGAACGTCGGGGCCAGCAAGCCGGACCCCGAGGGCTTCCTGAAGGGCGCGGCGGCGCTGGGCTTCGACCCGGCGGACTGCGTGGTCTTCGAGGACTCCGAGGCCGGCATCCGGGCGGGCCGCGCGGCCGGCATGCGCGTCGTGGGCGTGGGCCCGCGCGCGGCGGCCTTCGCGCCGGACGCGTACGTGCCGGACCTCACCCACCTGCGGGTCGAGGCGGGAGACGGCTCGATCACGCTGACCGCCCTGCCGTAACACCCGCGCGTACGCGACGACCCTCCGCGTACGTACCCCGCCCTCCGCGCGCGACCGGACCCTCCGGCCGCGCGCGCGTGCTTTCCGGAGCGCTCTCCCTTCACGCCCTTCGCGCCCCTTGCGCCCTTCGCACCCCCGGCGCACAGGCCCCCGCGCACGAGGAAACGGTTCACCACCGGTCGGTACACCCCCGCAACCCCCGGACTCCGGGCGGAATCTGACGCTCCGTTAGTGAACGTCGCACCTCTTGATGTGTCGTGCCCATGACGCCACTCTGTTACCTGACGCACCCCCCACGGAAACCCGGCGCCGCCACGATGGCCGGGCCGCCGTCCGGCGGCTCACGGGGACGCGTCCGCCAAGGTTCCGCCACGTCAAGGGAGTTCGCATGTCCATACACAAGGTCTACGCGCGTCGAATCGCCGTCCTCGCCGCCTCCGCCGCCCTCACCACCACCGGCCTGCTGGCCACCGCGCCCACCGCCCAGGCCGCCCTTCCGACCCCGGTCAGCGCCGCGACCGCGCGCACCTACCTGGCCGCCCTCACGGTGCGGGCGGAGGGTTCCACCTCGGGCTACAGCCGGGACCTCTTCCCGCACTGGATCACCCAGTCCGGCACCTGCAACACGCGCGAGACCGTCCTCAAGCGGGACGGCAGCAACGTCGTCACGGACGCCAACTGCGCTTCCACCAGCGGTAGTTGGTACTCCGAGTACGACGGCGCCACCTGGACGGCCGCCTCGGACCTCGACATCGACCACGTGGTCCCCCTGGCCGAGTCCTGGCGTTCCGGCGCCAGTTCCTGGACCACCTCCCAGCGCCAGGCGTTCGCCAACGACCTGACCCGGCCGCAGCTCATCGCCGTCACGGACAACGTGAACCAGGCGAAGGGCGACCTCGACCCGGCGAAGTGGATGCCCCCGAGGACGGCCTACCGCTGCACGTACGCCCGGGCCTGGGTGCACGTGAAGTACTACTGGAAGCTCAGCGTCGACTCCGCCGAGAAGAGCGCCCTCCAGTCCGTCCTCAACGGCTGCTGACCGCACGGCGCCACGGCCGGGGAAACAGCACCGGAGGAACACCACCGAAGAAACGACACTGCGCGGCCGCACGGGAAGCACACACGACCCCACACTTCCCGTGCGGCTCAATGTTGAACTTGCAAGTACTAATGAGGCGAACCTAACCTACCGACTCATCGGTTCCGTCCCCCACCCCGTTCACCCCACGAACGAGGCCAGACCGAAGGAGTCCCCCATGAAGAACCCCGGCACCGCCGGCGCCCCCGGCGGCACGCGCGGCCCGGCCGGCCTCACGGCCCGCCTGCACCGGGCCCAGCCGTACGCGCTCGGTCTCTTCCGCATGGTCGTCGGCCTGCTCTTCGCCTGCCACGGCGCCGCCTCGCTCTTCGGCGTCCTCGGCGGCGCCATGGGCGGCGGCACGATCCCCGCGGGCACCTGGCCCGGCTGGTACGCGGCGGTGATCCAGCTCGTCGCGGGCACCCTGGTCCTGGTCGGCCTCGGCACCCGGAGCGCCGCCCTCCTCGCCTCGGGATCGATGGCGTACGCGTACTTCGAGGTCCACCAGCCCGAATCCCTCTTCCCGTTGCAGAACGGCGGAGAGATCGCGGCCCTGTTCTGCTGGGCCTTCCTGCTGCTCGTCTTCACCGGCCCGGGCGCGCCGGCCCTCGACCGGCTGTTCGGGAACGGGACCGGGTCCCGGGAGGAGACGGAGAAGGCGGCGCGCGAGGAGCGGACCACGCCGGCCGCGGTCTGAGCGGCGGCGGGCAGGACACCGCCGGCCCGGCACCGGACCCTCCCCCGGCGGGAGGGTCCGGCACGAAGGCGTGCGAGGCCCCGCGGGCCCTGAACCGCCCGGAGGCGCGAGGCGCCGGACGCGCCCCATCGGGCCCGGGAGCCCCGCCCGCGAGGCGTCGTAACAGAGGAGGCCGGTCTCCGCAGCGCGCTTTCCGGCCTTTCCCGCGTACGGTGCGCGGCGACGGCCGGCCGCCGCACCGGGCGATTCCCCTCAGGCTCCCTCAGGTCCCCTCAGATCTCCGCACGTTCGCACGCCGGCGCGTCCCGGCATCACCGCAGGTCCCGTCGCCCCCGCCCGGGCACCCACCGGGCACCGTGAGCCCTCCCCCGCGTAGGCTCTGCCCCTGTGAATCTGCTCGACAGCCTGGGCTCGGTGCGGTCGCTCACCGCCGGTCCGTGGATCTACCCGGTGGTGGCGACGTCGATCCTGCTCGACGTCTTCCTGCCCGTGCTGCCGAGCGGCTTCCTGGTGGTCACCGCCGCCACGGCCGCCGCGACGGCCACCGCGGCCACCCCCGACGTGCCGTCGCTCCTCCCGCTCCTCCTCTGCGCGGCCACGGCCTCGGTGCTCGGCGACTTCCTCGCGTACCGCCTGGCCCGGCGGGGCGGGGCCAGGCTGGACCGGGCGATAGCGCGTTCGCGCCGCCTCTCCCTGGCGCAGGAACGTCTCGGCACCGCGCTCGCCCGGGGCGGCGGGCTGCTCGTGGTGCTCGCGCGCTTCGCCCCGGCGGGCCGCTCCGTGGTCTCGCTGGGCGCGGGCGCGTCGAAGCGGCGGGTCGAAGAGTTCCTGCCGTGGTCGGCGGTCGCGGGCGTGACCTGGGCCTCGTACAGCGTGGGGCTCGGCTGGCTGGGCGGCCAGTGGCTGGGCGCGACCTGGTTCGGCGCGGGGGTGTCCACCCTCGCGCTCTTCCTGGCGGGGGGCCTGGCCGCGTACCTCATCCAGCGTCCGGCCCCGGCTCCCGCGACCGCTTCCTGACGGCGGAGGGCGCCCCGCGCACCTCCAGGCCGTCGAGGAGCCTCGCGGTGGCCTCCGCGACCTCCTCCACGGCCCGCTCGAAGACCTCGCGGTTGTGGGCGGCGGGGGCGCGGAAGCCGGAGACCTTGCGGACGTACTGCAGGGCGGCGGCGCGGATGTCGTCCCCGGTCGCCTCCTCGGGCAGGACGGGCGGGCGGAGCGTCTTGATGCTGCGGCACATGCCTCCAGTGTGACGCGCACCACTGACAACCGGGCAGGCCCCGCTCCCGCCGCCCCCGCGCGCCCGTTCCGCACGCTCCGCGCTCAGGCGCCGAGACCGCGCCTGCTCCGCGCGTTGAGCTCGGCGGTGCGGGCCCGCAGTTCGTGCAGGGGCGTGGCGAGCTGGATGTCCACGGGCTCGGCCTCCCACTCGGCACCGCCGTGGACGGCGCGGATGCGGAAGCGCCCGGAGACGCTGTCCACGTAGAAACCGACCCGCCCGGTGGCGGTGTCGCGGACGAGGTCACCGACCTCGGGCCATGACTGCACGCATCCCCTCCGTCCCGGAACCTGAAGCATGGGGACACTCAGGGAAGCGCGGCGGCTCCGCCCTGTCAACGCATCTCTAGAGATGTCCCCCGTTGGACGGATCGGCCGGGCGGGAAGGCGTACACGTGTGCCTCCGCGCCGAGAAGTGCGCCGTAGGGTGTGCTCGCAGAGGAAGGGGGTGGTCCGCCCGTGACCGACCAGGACAGTGCCCGGCGGCCCAAGTACCGGAAGATCGCTGAGGAGTTGAGGTCCGCGATCCGGTCGGGCACCTTCGCGCCGGGCGACCGCCTCCCCGGCGAGAACGACCTCATGGCGACCTACGACGTGGCACGGATGACGGCCCGGCAGGCCCTCTCCGTCCTGCGGGCCGAAGGGCTCACCGAGGCGCGCAGGGGCGCGGGGGTCTTCGTCCGCGTCTTCCCCCCGCTGCGCCGCCGGGGCGTCCCCCGCCTCGCGGGCGACCACTGGGGCGGCGGCCGTTCGGTCTGGTCGGCGGACATCGGGGACCGGGACCTGGTGGTCGACCGGATCGAGGTGACCGAGGAGGAGGCCGGCGCCCGGGTCGCGGAGATCCTGGACCTGCCGCCGGGCGCGCCCGTCTGCGTCCGCAGCCGCCGGTTCGTCCTGGACTCCCGGCCGGTGCTGCTCTCCGTCTCGTACCTCTCCGCCGAGCTGGTGCGCGGTACGCCGATCACCGCTCCGGACACGGGTCCGGGCGGCACCTACGCGCGGCTCGCCGAACTGGGCAGGCGGCCGGTGCGCTTCCGGGAGGAGGTCCGCTGCCGGATGCCGACGGCGGACGAGTCGGAGCGGCTGGCCCTGGGACCCGGGACACCGGTGGTCCTCATCGACCGCACGGCCTTCACGGAGACGGGGGCGGCGGTGGAACTCAACGAGATGACGCTGGACTCGTCGTCGTACGTCCTGGAGTACGACTTCGGGGCGTGACGGGCGGGGCGGGGGCACCGCGCCGGGCGGAACGGCGGTCCGTCGCGCCCGGGGCGGACGGGTTCCGGGGTCCCGGGTGCCGAGGCTCTGACCTTCAGAGGTCTCGGGGCCTTGGGGTCCCGGGGTCCCGCCAGGCGGCCCGGCTCAGGCGCCCTCGCGGGCGCCGCTCTCCTTCCGGGCGCCGCTCTCCACCCGGGCGTCGCTCTCCACCCGTACGTACTCGGCCCGGACGCTCTCCGAGCGGACCTCGCCGACCGCCTCGCGGGCGGCGGGGACCCCGTACTGCTGCATGTCGGAACCGACCTGCCCGCCGAGCGTCATGACGTTCAGGGTGGCCGAGTTCTCGTTGGCGATGGCCTTCTCGACCCGGGCGACGAGCAACTGGAACGACTGCCGCTTCGGCAGGTCGTGGTACGGCCCCACCCTGGCCTCGAAGTAGACGCGTTCGTGGCCGAGGAGCTGCTCGGTCGAGCGGTAGTTCTTCCACTGCTCCCGGTACCGGTACACGCTCTCCAGCGACACGGCGGCGACGACGACCACGCTCAGCACCGTGGCCGCGACCCGCGCGGAGTCCAGGTCCACGTTCACGAGCACCGGCACGAGCGACCCGCCGACGACGGACAGGGTCCGCATCCGCTGGTGCATCGCCTTCGCACGGGTCGCCTTGGCGTCGTACCACTCCTGGTACTGCGCGAGTCTCGTCTCGATGTACCGCTGCGGCGTCATCTCGCCGCCCCGATCGCCCTGTTCGGGCGCGTCCCCCACCTCGGTCATGGCCGGAGTACACCCGCCGCGCGCACTGCCCGTCAACTCTCCGCCCGCGCGGCGCGAACCGGCGCGGGGCGCGTTCGCCCCGCCCTCGGCCAGGGGTTCCCGGTGGCCGTCCCGCCGGGGCGTCCACCGGGAGCGGGCTGCGGGAAGCACCTTGATCTCAACCGGACTTGAGGTCCTACGGTGATCGCATTCCACCGATCGCGAGGAGGAGCGCATGAGCGTGACGCTCAGGGAGTACACGCAGGAGCAGGTGGCCGCCCAGCCCGTCGGGGCGTGGACGGGCATGGCGTGCCGGCTGGTGGTCGGGGCCCTTCGTGAGCAGCTGGCGGTGGAGGACCTCACCCAGCCGCACTGGTGGACGCTCAACCACGTCGCCGGGCAGCCGGGCACGTGGACCCGCGCGGCGCTGACCGAGCGGCTGGCGAAGTGGGACGACCTCGGGACCGACTTCGACGGCGTCTTCGACGACCTCGTCGCCCGTGGCTGGCTGGTGGAGGACGCGGGGCTCATGACCTTGACCGGGGCGGGAGAGGCCGGACGCGTCCGGGCGAAGGAGCGCAACCTGCGCGTGCACCGGCGGGTCCACGAAGGCGTGGACACGGCCGACTTCGTGACCACGATCAACGTCCTGCGCCGCATGGTCGCCAATCTGGGCGGCGACGGCGACCTGCCCGGCTGACGGGCGCCACGGGCCGCCGCGCCGGGCAGCCCGGCACGACCCGCACACCGGACCGGGGCCGCTCGCACGTCCGCACACCACGACTGCCCGGTGTCTCCCGTGGAGCGGGGCACGAGAGGGCACCGCTACCGGCCGAGAACCTCGGCGAAGTCCAGGAACAGCACTGCGCCGAGGACGGCAACAGCCACGACCCCGGCCGCCAACAGGGTCACGACCAACGCAACCGCCATCGTGACCCGCGCGCGTCTCACAGCCGACCTGTACGCACTGTCGTCGTCCCAGTCCTGATCACGCATGGCAACCCCCTTGGCAGGCACCGTACAAAACGCCTGCGGAACCGCTCCGGGCAGCCCAACGGCCGGCACCCGCCCAATGAGCCCTTCCCCTCCGCGCTGGGGAACGGACAAGGCCCAGGCCCCCGGTTCGATACCGGTGACCTGGGCCTTTGCCTGTCTACCTACTGGTGGGCGCGGACGGTTTCGAACCGCCGACATCTGCTTTGTAAGCTCGTGCGGGGCGCTCTCGCCAAGGGTGGATCGCTGGTCACCACCGCCACGGCGGTTCGCGTGCGACCACCGTCATCCGCCGCCGTTGATGTCAGTTTTGGATGTCAGCCGGCCGCACTCGACAGCCAGCTACCGCTTCTTCCGAAGCTTCTTCATCCTGGCTTCGGCTTCCTTCTTCTTCCGCTGCTCGACCCCGTACGGCGACCACGGCCCCTGATGCTTGGAGCACCGAGAGGTACCCGTCATTGCCTTGTTCAGGCAGCGGCCCCCGCTCTGGGTAGGAGCACCGCACTTCGGCTGAACCATCCCGTTCCCTTCTCAGGCCCACTGTGGACTTTCTCAGCGCTGCCCGCAGAGCGGGTTCACGGTGAGGGCGCACAGGGCGGTGGCAGAAGCACGGGTGGAGCGTCAGGGGCACGAAGGTTGCTCAGAACTCCCGTACCCCTGAGGGGTCCCACCATGAAGGAAGGAGCCGAGTCACATAGATGTAGGCGGGCCCATACGGTGTCTCCGTGTGGAGCGACTCCCATAGATCCAGGTCGTGAGCGCAGTAACGCCGCAACAGATCCATCATCCGTGCGACCTCTTCGTCACTGAGGCTGCCGCTGCCCTGCCCATCGGTCATGGACGTCATGGTAGGTGTGCCCCTCCGGCCCCTCTCACGGCTTCACCCATGGATGGGGATCTCGTAAACGATCTCGCACAGGGCGGCGGGCACGACGATGTCGGCCGTCTCAACGGGTCGACCCTGGTCGCTGTAGTACGTCCGCCGGATATGAGTGACGAGCGCGGCCTTCTGGATCCCAAGAAGTGAGGCTTCTTCGGTGGTGGCCTGCCGGGGCTCGGGCTGTTCGACGGCATGGCTGACGGTGACACCGATCTCGGCCATCCGGTTCACGACGCCAGCGCCGGCGTGCGGCCCAGCCTCTGGAAGGACTACGAGGGTCCCGCCGGTGAGGTCGTACGGCTCCCAGCTCGTCGACAATTGCACGGGTCGCCCGTCGGCGAGGAACTCGTACACGGTCCGGACGCACAGCTCGCCCTCCCCGATCCCGAGCCGCGCAGCGATCTCTGCCGGCGCGGGCACCTTCGCATCGGTCCGGCTCTCCCAGCCACCGTTCCGCCCGACGGCCTTCATGTCCGCCCGGAACGGCGACCCGTCAGGCTGCTCACGCGCCGCGGACCGAATCATCCGCACCCGCTGCCGGGGCTCGGCCACATAGGTCCCCGACCCGGCCCGCCCCTCCAACACCCCCTGGGAGATCAACAGCTCCTGGGCCCGGCGAACGACGTTCTCGCCCACCCCGCACTCCTGGCCGATCTGGGCCCGCGAGGGCAGCCGGTCTCCAGGACTCCACTCGTGCTCCGCGATCCGCCGCCGCAGTTCGTCGGCTCCAGATCGGCGGCCAGCCCTGCCGAGTAGCCAGCCTCCGCCAACTCCCCCTCGGCGCGAAGTGCCTCCTTATGCGAAACAGGCAAGCAACTGACCGTGCACCCTCGCACCCGCCTGGTCACCCTCCGAGTCCACAAAAGGCGGTGACCGCGACCATGGCCACCCTCCGCGACACCATCGCTGAAAACCTCCGCACCCAGATCACCACCGGCCACCTCAAGCTCGGAGACCGTCTCCCCTCAGAACCCAAGCCGGCCGCCCACTACAAGGTCAGCATCCCGACGGTCCGCCAGCCCCTCGCCCTCCCCCAAGTCGAAGGACTCATTGAGAAGACCCACTGCAAGGGCAACTTCGTCCGCGCTCCGCTCCGCCGCATCACCTACAGGGGCGACGCGGGCACACCGTTCACCCCCGACCTCCAGACCATCGTCCGCACCACCACCGTCCGAGCCCGCGGCCACATCAGAACCTCCTTGAAGGTCCCGCCCAACACCCTCCTGACGGATTTCCACCGCACCACCCACGAGGGTGAGACTCCCGAAGCATCGCCCGCGTCTACATCCCCGCGATCTCACGCCAGCCACACAACCCGCCTCGCCCTCCTGACACGGCGTTCGACATACTGTCCGCACGGAAACCCAGGAGACGGTCACTGCCCGCTTCCCCACCCCGGATGAGGCAGCTGCCCTCCGCATCACCCCCACGCGGACAGTCCCCACCACCACGCGCATCCAGCCGCGCACTCGAAGCCGTGCTCCTGACACTCTCCAGCCACGTCGCAGACACGGTCTTCACCAACCACCCGAGACTCGACGAAGGGAAGAAGGACCGATGGCCTCCTGCAACGAACTACGGCGAGTCGCGGTCATCGTCTCTCTACGCTGTACGAAGTCGACCACACCCCCATCGTCCTCCTACTAGCGTTTCATCAGCCGCGTCGCAAGCAAGCCCCAGCATGTGCTGGAGGCTTGCTTGCGACGTAGATTCAGGAGCCGCACGGTCGGGCCGCGACGTCAAGGAGGCAGGCTAACTGCGGAGGAAGGCCGAAGCTGAAGCAGGCGCCGGAATGGATCGCAGCTTCATCAGGTTGACGCGGTAACAGCCTTGAGGCTGCGCGATGCCACTGCCAACGTTCGAAGGGAGGCCGTGTCATTGCTGCCAACCAGCACTCGAACTTGGTTAAGCGAGCAGTCACCGAGCTAGTCGGGCGTTGACATAAGAAGTAAGCCTTGGGAGGCGGCTGGCAGTACGTGGCATGATCGTGTATCAGGTGAGTCGATGGACTTTGCACAGCAGACAAGTGGGGACAAATGGTGACGAACGGTGACTTCCTGATCGGGCCGGACGAGCAGGAAGCCGCAGAGCAGCAAATCGTTGAGCAATCTAAACGAATCGACTTCTACATTACCGAATACACAGTCGAGATTCTCGCTAACAAGATGAGGGCAAACGAATACGTCGTCCCTCGCTATCAGCGAGAGTTCACTTGGGAGCCGGAGCGCAAGTCTAAGTTCATCGAATCCGTCATCATGGGGCTGCCCATCCCATTTGTCTTCTTCTGGGAAATGGAGGATGGGAAACTAGAAGTAGTCGACGGCTCTCAGCGCCTCCGAACCCTGGAGGAGTTCATCCTGGGAGACTTTCGCCTGGGAGACCTCGACCAGCTGTCGCATATTTCTGGGTTTAGGTTTACCGACCTCCTCGAATCACGCCAAAGGAAGATCAAGAACAAATCAATTCGAGGTATTGTTCTGAACGAGCACGCCGATGAGGCTGCCAGGCTGGACATGTTCGAGCGGATTAACACCGGAAGCAAGATTGCCAACAAAGCGGAAGTCAGGCGAGGCGCATTGGCTGGACCTTTCCTTGATCTTGTAATCGAGTTGGCAGATGACCAGCTTCTTCATTCTCTTGCACCAATGAGCAGGAAGCAGAAGGATGAGCGCGGATACGATGAGCTGGTTACGCGGTTCTTCGCTTACGGTGATGGCCTAGAAGGCTACAAGGACCGGCCCTCCGATTTCATTTTCAAGTACGCGAAAAAAAAGAATCTCGCCTTCGCCACGGATTCAACATTGTCGATTTCCTACGCACGCCGATTCCATGAAACCCTAGAATTCGTCAATCGAGTTTTCCCGTACGGATTCAGGAAGTCTCCGACTGGTCGCGCCACACCTCGCGCGCGATACGAGTCAATCGTCCTTGGTTCCTACTTGGCGCTACAGGATCGACCCGAGATTAGGGATTTCGGGCGAGAACGCTTCAATGTAACCGACTGGCTCTCTGGTGAAGAATTCACGAATATCACTGGGTCTGACGGAGCGAACGCACGATCTCGCCTGGAGGGACGCATTGGGTTCGTGCGCAATAAGCTGGTGGCCGCATGAGTACTGCGGATCTCTTCCCGTTCTTCGAGGAGCGATTCAGCGAAGTAGATTCGTATATCGACCTTCTTGAGAAGATTGAGGAGGCGGCGCGAAGTGGTGCCCCACGCATCACCGTATCCGAATACAAGATCTCGGCTAAGCAGCAAAGGATTCTCTACTCAAGCGTTTACCTGCAGCTCTACAACTTGGTCGAAGCCACTATGGCAAGGTGCGTCGCGGAACTGACTGATGCAACCGCGGTCGAAGGAACTTGGCAGCCTCACCACCTTAATGATCAGCTGCTCCAGGAATGGGTCCGGTCTACCGCTCGCACGCATGCCGACATGTCCTCCTCAATCCGGCTCAAGCATGCACTTGAGATGAGCACGCACATCGTGCAGCAGCTTCCAATCAAGCCGTTTGTTATAGACGTCGGCGGCGGAGGCAACTGGGACGATGAGGTAATCTACAAGATGGCCGAGCGGCTGGGTTGCCCCTTGTCGCTGACCGGAACCACGCAAGCCGGCGTCAAGCGCAAGCGGCGTGACGGATTGGGGCCCCTCCAGCTGGTCAAGAACCGCAGGAACGGGCTGGCTCACGGTTCGATCTCGTTCGTAGACTGCGCCGACGGTGTAGTGGTGCATGAGCTGCGCGAGATGTCACAATGCGTAGAGGCGTATCTACGTGAAGTAATCGCGTGCTTCAAGCAGTACATAGATTCCTATAATTTTCTCCGACCAGATTGCAGGCCAACCGGTGGTACGGCATGACTGAAGACCCTCCGAACATTTCAGCGGTTGATCTGTTTTGCGGTGTCGGAGGGCTCACCCACGGCTTGGTCCGCAGCGGAATTAACGTCAGCGCTGGTGTAGACCTGGATCCTCATTGCCGGTATCCGTTCGAGGCAAACAATGCTGCGCCATTTATTGAGCGAGACGTTAAAGACCTCAAGGCTGCCGACCTCGAGGGATATCTGTCTGCCGGGAAGTACTCGCTTCTGGCCGGCTGCGCGCCATGCCAGCCATTCTCGACCTATAGCCAGAGCGGTCGAAGCAAGAAGCGAGGGATGGATTGGCGGCTTGTGCAGAATTTTGGCTCACTCGTGGCGGAGCTGCAGCCCGACCTTGTCACTATGGAAAACGTGGTCCAGTTGGCAGACCACGAGGTTTTCCAGGAGTTTCTTGGATCGCTGAGCGGCTACTCCGTTCGTGTGGAAAAAGTTGAATGCACGAAGCTTGGCATCCCGCAATCACGTAAGAGGCTTGTCCTCTTGGCGTCCAAGCTTGGAAGCCACGGCCTGGATTTGACTCCACAATTCATTCCAAAGCCACGTACGGTGCGGGACGAAATCGGGAAGCTACCTGCAATTCCGGCTGGTGGGCAGCACCCTAGGGACCCTTTGCACACCGCCTCGTCTCTGAGCGAGATCAACATGAAGCGGATCAAGGCATCACGGCCGGGAGGGTCTTGGCGTGATTGGGATCCCGAGCTGATTGCAGAATGCCACCGTAAAGTAACCGGCTCGACGTATCCAAGCGTTTATGGCCGCATGGAATGGGACTCCCCCTCCCCTACGATTACCACTCAGTGCTTCGGTTACGGTAACGGCAGGTTCGGGCACCCGGTGCAGGATCGCGCGATTTCTTTGCGGGAAGCGGCAATGCTGCAGACCTTCCCTAGGGGCTATAAGTTCCTCAAGAAGGGTGAACAGGTCACCTTCAGTCGGTTGGGTCGAATGATTGGGAACGCTGTTCCGGTTCGGCTCGGGGAGGCCATCGGCCAGTGTCTAGTCGAGCACGTTCAGGCATATGAGCGTGGGAAGACGGGAAACGCTGAGACTGGTCCGGCGGAACAGTTGGATCGCCTCTTCTGAACAGCTGCTTAGTCTGCAGGGCAGTGGAGCGGATTTGGGGCAAGTGATCATGGTCCCTAAGTTTGCGACGCGCCGGGCAGGTTGTGGACCTGCCCGGTAAAGCACGACATATGGGCCATGATCTTAGAGGCTCCCACAAAGTAGCTGCCTAAAGCCGTCAAGCCTCGCCGCAAAACGCCGCAACGCTCGTCGAGCCGCCGACCGTCGTCGCCCGGGAGTTCTCGCCCTGGTCCCGGGACGAGACGCTCGATTTCCTCGCCGCCACCCGGAAGGACCCGCTGTACGCCGCCTTCGTGCTCGCCATCGCCCTCGGTTTCCGTCGTGGGGGTCGTCCGGCTCCGCTAGGAGCACGTCAACCTCGACAAGCGGGAGATCCGGGTCAGGACTCAGCAGCAACGGGTCGCCGGGGAGGTTTACGGGGACGATCCCAAGGGGCGCCGATGCAAGCAGACACTTCCGCTCCTTGCCATCTGCGCCGCTCTCCTGTGATGGCAGCGTCTCAAGCAGGCCGCTCGGGGAGAAGTGGACGGAGACCGGGTATATCTTCACCACCCGCGCCGGCCAGCCCGTCGAGCCACGCAACCTCTACCGCTCGTTCACCCGCGTTGCGAAGAACGCCCGCCTCCGCGTCGTCTGGTTGCACGACGTCCGGCACAGCACGATGACGCTCCTCACCTCCGCCAGCGCCCCGGTCCGCGTAGTGACGGAGATTCTCGGACGCAGCCAGATCGCCGTGACGATGAACGTGTACACGTACATCGTCCAGGACTCACAGCGGGAAGCCGTGAGTTACATGGATCGGCTGCTCAGGAGTCGTCCCCGGTCGTGATGGACCGCCCCCGTTGATATCAGAAGTAGATGTCAAAGGCCCCTCGCCATGATCAGCGAGGGGCCTTCGTACTGGTGGGCGCGGACGGTTTCGAACCGCCGACATCTGCTTTGTAAGAGCAGCGCTCTACCCCTGAGCTACGCACCCGTGGAAGAAGCAACAGCCTACATGGCCCGTGGGCGGGTGCCGCAAACCCGTGAGTCCGGCGGAGCGGGGAGCGGGGGTTGTCCCCACCCCGGAGACGGTGGGTCGCCGGATCGTGACGCGGGGTGTCCGGTCCGTACCGTCGGGGGATCGTCGTGTTCCTCTGAGGATGAGGTCGTCATGGTCGCAGGTCGTCCGTTCCGTGTGCTGTTCGCCTCCGGTGGGGTGCTGGCCGCCGTGCTCGTGCTCGGCGGGTGCGGGAGCGCCGACGCCGAGGGGGCGCCGGTGGAGAGGAAGGACTTCGCCTTCGCCGGGACGGCGCTCACCGTCGACTCGGACGACTCGCGCCTGGAGGTGACGCCCGCCGACGTCGACGGTGTGCGCGTCGAGCGGCAGGTCGACGGCTGGGTGTTCATGGGGTCGGGGCCCGAGGCGACCTGGAAGCTGGAGGGCGGGCGGCTGACGCTGCGGGTCGAGTGCGGGGCGGTCGCCTCCCGCTGCGGCGCCGTGCACCGCGTCCAGGTGCCCCGGAACGTCGCCGTCACCGTCGAGAGCGACAACGGGAGCGTGACCGCCGAGGGGCTCGCCACGCCCCTGAAGGTGCGGTCCGACAACGGCGACGTCCGGGTGCGGAAGGCCGGCGGGGCGCTCGACCTCGGCAGCGGGAACGGCCGCGTGGTCGTCGACGCCGGCACCACCTCGCGGGACGTCACCGCCCGGTCCGACAACGGGGACGTCCGGATCACCCTCGGAGCCGTACCCCGCAGGGTCGACGTGGTCACCGACAACGGCGGAGTCACCCTGGAGGTGCCGAAGGCCGAGTACGCGGTGACCGGGACCAGCGACAACGGCCGGGTCCGCCTCGACGTGCCCCGCCGCGACGGCAGCGAGCACGCCCTGAACGTCCGCGGCGGCAACGGCGACATCACGGTCCGCACGGCGAACTGACCGGCCCGTGTGCGCGTCCTCACCGGGTGGGAGAATGGACCCGGACCGGGCACGGCGGACACAGCACGGGAGAGGTACGTGGCGGCGAGCGATACGAGGAGCGCGTCGGCGCCCAGGGTTTCCTCCGCGTTCCGGCCGGCGTTCGCGCTGTCGCTGGTGGCGGTGGCGCTGCTGCCGCAGGCATTCGCCGGTGGGGGGACCCGGCGGTGGTTCGGGGGGCGCGGGGAGGGGCAGCGGGCCGGGGCGCAGGCCGCGAAGGACGCCGCCGCGGCCGCGTTCTACGAGCTGGACACCGCCCAGCGCGGGCTGCGGATCTCCGTCGAGACCATCACGGCCGTCGACGGCTCCCCCGAGGCGCTCCGCGCCGTCGAGGGCTTCGAGGCGCTGGGGCGACGCATCGACGAGGTCAGCCACGCGTACATCACCGCCGTCGACGCCCACGACCTCGACCGCGACGAGCTGGACGGGGCGACCGCCGCCCGGGCCCGCGCCGAACTCACCCGGGCCAAGGACGAGCTGGACCGCGTGAAGGGCGAACTGGACCGGTTCGAGGCCGGTCTCGCCCCGCTCCTCGGCCGCGCCGAGACCCAGCTCGCCCGCCTCGCGCCCGCCGTCGAGCGCGCCCGGCAGTCCCTGCGGGGCGCGAGCGACGCGCTCGACTCGGTACGGGAGGGCGGGCTGCGCGCCGACGACCTCGCGCTGCGGCTCGCGCGGCTCGGCCCCGAGCTGACCCGGCTCAACGAGGGCGCGGGCCGGCACGGCGTCCCCGAGACCCTGCAGCGCGCCGACCGGGTGCTGCGGGACGCCGAGGCCATACGGACCGAGGCGGAACGGCTGCCCGGACGCGCCGCCGAGATCGACCGGCGCCTCGTCTCGCTGCGTACCCGTGCCGAGGCGCTGACCACCCGCGCCGGAGGGGTCGAGCCCGTCCTCTCCGAGCTGCGGCGGCGGTTCTCCGCCGCCTGCTGGCAGGATCTCCAGCACGTGCCCGGGCAGGCCGCCGACACGCTCCACCGGGCGGAGGAGCGGCTCGCCGAGGCCGGACGGGCGCGGGCCGAGCAGCGCTGGCCCGACGCGACCTCGCTGCTCTCCACCGTCCGGGCCCTCCTCGACTCCACCGACGAGGCCGTCTCGGCCGCCGGTGACCGGCTGCGCCGCCTGGACGCCGTCGCGAAGGACCCGGAGGCCGAGACCGACCGCGCCAGGTTCGCCGTACGGGACGCCCAGCGGCTCGCGATGGACGGGCGGACCACCCCCGACCCGCGCCACGCCCGGCCCCTCGACGAGGCCGTCGCGCGGATCGACCGCGCCGTCGGGACGCTGGAGGAGCGCCACCCCGACTACTGGCACTTCCTGACCGAGCTGGAGGCCGTGCGCGCCACCGTCGCCCGGGTCGTCGGGCAGATCCGGGAGGAGCGGGGAGCCGGGGTGGGGACGGGGACGGGAACCGGGCACTGATCCCGGCGGGCCCGCCGGACCGTCGCTTCCGCCGCCCCACGGGCCTCACCGGCGCCCGTCGCCCCGGCGTGCCCGCCGGATCCTTCGACCCGGTCGCTCCCTTCCCTCCGGGCCGGTCGGCGGGGCGCCCCCGAGGGCGGGACACCGCCTAATCTGTCCCCATGCCTCGTTACGAATACCGCTGCCGCACCTGCGGCGACACCTTCGAGCTCAGTCGGCCCATGGCCGAGTCCTCCGCCCCGGCGGCCTGTCCCGCCGGGCACGACGACACCGTGAAGCTGCTGTCGGCCGTGGCCGTCGGCGGAAGCGGAAGCGGCGCCGCCGCCCCCGCGCAGGGCGGTGGCGGCGGTTGCTGCGGCGGGGGCTGCTGCGGCTGACCCCGGGACGGGCCGGGACGGGCCGGGACGTGCATGCCGGGCTCCGCCGGGCGGGACTTCCGGCACGCGTCCTATCCGGCCGCCGCCGCCGCCCGGAAGCGGCGCAGGATCTCCTCCCCCGCCGCGACCCCGCGTTCCGCGAGGACGTCGAGGTGGGGGGCGGTCCAGCCGCTGTCGGCCAGTTCGCCGTGGCCGGGCCGCCAGGCCCGGTCCGCGGCGAGCAGCAGGTCGGCGTCGAGGAGGGAGTCCCCGGCGGCCAGGGTGAGCGCGGCGCCGGTGCGGCGGGCGAGTTCGCGGACGGCCGCGCTCTTGGTGAGCGGCTTCGGCACCGCGTACACCTTGCGGCCCTGGAGCGAGACGGTCCAGCCGCGCTCCCCCGCCCAGTGGCCGAAGAGTCCCAGCCACTCCTCGGGGAGCAGGTCCCGTTCGACGACCAGGTAGGCGAAGAGGTCCTCGGCCACCCGGTGCTTGCGCACCCAGGACCGGTCCGTGGTGGCGGTGAGGTAGGCGCGGATCTCGGCGAGCGGCGCGCACTCGTCGGCGAGCCGGTCGAGGACGGAGGCGTGCCAGTCGCGGTCGGTGACGCCGTCCACGAGGATGTGACCGCCGTTGGCGCAGATCGCGTACTTCGACGCGGTGCCCGGGAGCCGGATGCGCTGGTACTGCTTGCGCGTCCGCGTGGTGGTGGGGACGAAGAGGGTCTCGTCGGCCAGCCGGGCGAGGAGGCCGGCCGCGTCCTCGGTCATGTAGGAGAGCGGCCTGGACTCGTGGACCTCGACGCAGAGCAGCCGGGGCGCGAGCGCGTCCGGGGCGGTGAGGGCGAGGGCGGCGGCCGAGTAGATGAGGGTGCGGTCGAGGTCGCTGGCGACCAGTACGGACGCCGGGTCCGGGGTCCGGGGAGCGGCCGGGTTCGTCGTCGTGTTCACCGGGTCGCCACCGCCTTGCCGTCGGCGCCCGTCGCTCCCCTGGTGTACCGGGGGTGGATCAGGCCCACGCAGCTGTACGGGAGGCCGTCGACCTCCTCGACCGGTACGCCGCGCTGTTCCGCGAGCAGCCGTACGTGCGCGAGGTCGGCGCCGGCGCCCCGTGCGGCGAGGATCTTCCAGGGGACGCGGCGGAGCAGGACGCGGGTGGTCTCGCCGACGCCCGGCTTGACCAGGTTGACGTCGTGGATGCCGTACTCCTCGCTGATCCGCTCCACGGCCGCCCAGCCCTCCCAGGTGGGGGTGCGGTCGGCGGCGAGGAGTTCCTCGACGTCCGTGTCGACGGCCGCGGCGACCTCGGCGAAGCGGGCGGTGACGGCGTCGAGGAAGGCGCCGGAGACGTCGGAGTCCGCCAGGTCGCGGTAGAACTTGGCGCCGTGGAAGTCGTCCGGCCCGACCAGGTCGGAGCGGAGCACGGTGCGGGACACCAGGCCGGAGACCGTGGAGTTGAGGCAGGCGGAGGGGACGAGGAAGTCCTCACGCGTGCCGTAGGTGCGGACGCAGGAGCCGGGGTCGGCCAGGACCGCGATGTCGGGGTCGAACCCGTCGAAGTCCTTGAGGGCTTCGGCGAGTTCGCGGGAGATGGCGCCCTTGCCGGTCCAGCCGTCCACGAAGACCACGTCGGCGGGGTCGTGGTGGGCGGCGAGCCAGCGCAGCGCGTTGGCGTCGATGCCCCGGCCGCGCACGATCGACACGGCGTAGTGCGGGAGGTCGAGGCGGTGGCGGGTCCGTGCCCAGCGGCGCATGAGGATGCCGACGGGGGTGCCGGCGCGGGCGAGGGAGACGAGGACGGGGCGGCCGGTCCGTTCGGCGAGGACGGTCTCGGTGACCGTGCCGACCGCGCGGGCGATCCGGGCGGCGGACGCCTCCAGGGCGGAGTGGAAGAGCGCCTGGTACTCCTCGCTGGGCTGGTACTCGACGGGCAGCGACTCGGCGTAGTGGGCGCCGCCGCGCTGGACGGCCTCCTCGCGTTCCTCGGTGGGGGCCTCCAGCTCGACGTCCGAGAGGTCCTGGAGCAGCCAGCCGACCTCGTCGGGCGCGTACGAGGAGAAGGCGGGGCCGCGGAGGGGCTCGGGCAGCATGGAGCTCCTTTCGGGAGCTTCGGGGGTTCGGGGGGCGCCGGCGGTCGCGGCGGTTCCGGGCACGTACGAGGGCACGACCGCGAGGAACACGTGCGGGACGTGCGCCGCGAGCTGGGCGAGGAGGCCGTCCGGAGCGTGCAGGGCCGGGGTGTCGGCGGCGGAGTCGATCACGAGGACGACGGCGTCGAAGCCCGCGCCGGCCACGTTGTAGGCGTAGCGCTCGCCGGGGCCGTCGGCCGGGTCGTCGTGGGCGGGGAAGACGAGCCGGGTGCGTATCGCGTAGCCGGGGTCGTCGACGGCGAGGACGGGCGAGCGGGTGGTGGTGGAGCAGCGGACGTCGTGTCCGGCCTCCTCCAGGGCGGTGCCGAGGCGCAGCGGCGCGTACATCAGCTCCTCGAAGCCGAGCACGAGGACGCGGCGGGGGGCGGCGGGGGTGACCGCGGCTCCCGCGACTCCCGCGGCTCCTGCGGCTCCTGCGGCTTCCGCGGCTTCCGCGGCTCCCGTGGCTTCCGGGAGGGCCCGGTCCGTCCCGGTCGCCGGGGCCTCCCGGCCCTCCGGGGCCCCCGGCGCTCCCAGCGCCTTCCCCACGCGGTCCGCCAGGGACGGCAGGGCCGCCTCCAGGAGTTCCCGGTGCGCGGGGGTGAACCCGTGCCGTCCGCCGTCGGGCAGCCCCCGGGGCCAGCCGAGGTCGATCCGTACGGGGGCCCGGCCGGGTGCCGGGGGCGCGGGGGCGGGCGCGTGCGCCGCCTCGTACTCCTCGACCAGCGCGCGGCCCCGTTCCAGGACCCCCTCCGGGAGGCGTACCGTGCCGGTCGCGCGGGTGATCAGGTCGACGCGGGCGCCGACCTCCTCCGCGAAGGCGTCCAGACGGCCGAGGTCGTCGGCCGAGCGCATGTCCACGAGGGCGACGACGACGTACCGCTCGCGCGGGTGGCTCCCGTGCAGGGCCCTGATGGTGTTGAGGACGGTGTTGCCGGTGGAGAACTCGTCGTCCACGAGGACCAGCGGGCCGTCACCGGCCAGCAGCTTCGGGTCCTCGGGCAGCAGCAGGTGCGAGGTGGCGTGGGAGTGGGACTCCTCGAAGCCGCCCGCGCGGGCGACGCCGGGGACCGGGCGCCGGGTGGAGTGGAGGTACGGGGCGGTGCCGAGGCCGTCGGCGACGGCGTGGCCCAGGGCGGTGGCGGTCTCCGCGTATCCGAGGACGACCGCGCGTGCGGCCTCCTCGTCGCCGAGGAGCGCGCGGACGCGCCGGCCGAGGTCGAGGCCGGCGCCGTACACGACCGAGGGGCGCTGCGGCACGTGCTTGCCGAGCACGCCGGAGACGAGCAGGTGCGCGCGCCGGGGGTTGCGGCGCAGTGCGAGGCCCAGCAGGGTCCGCAGCTCCTCGCCGCCGGTCAGTTCGACGCCCAGTCGCTCCGCGACCCACGTTCCGGTCCACACCACGTCGTCTCCGTCCCTTCGTCAGCCGGCGAGTCCGGCGGTGAGCAGCTCCACGAAGCCGACGTCCTCCCTGGCGACGCCGAAGACCTCGGCGCGCAGGAGGATGCGTTCGGCCCACGCGCGGTGCGGCTTCACTTCGTTCATCTTGTTCGTGTACGCGGAGCGGAGCACTCCGCCGCCGTCCCGTTCGGGTCGCAGGATGTCCTGGGCGTCGCTCCACTCCTCGTGGCTGACCACGGAGAGCGCGTGCACCGGCACCACGTGGGTGGGGTGGATGCAGGTCTTGCCGAGCAGGCCGTTGGCCCGGTCGAGTTCGATCTCGCGCAGCAGGCCGTCGAGGTCGTGCTCGATGAGCGCCGTGCGCAGGTCCTCGGCGCGCCCCTCCAGGAAGGGGCTGCGGCGCAGCTGGGGCTTGAACATGCGCTCGCCGGGCCTGAAGTACTCCCAGACGGGTCCGGTGATGGTGAAGCCGGTGCCGTCGGCGCGGCCGAGGACGTTGACGACGTCGGAGATGACGTGGGCGACGACCTTGACGTCGTACGCGGTCATCTCGGGCGAGCGGCGGAGGCCGTAGGCGGAGCAGAAGTCGGTGACGCCCAGGCGCAGGGCGAGGACGTGGTCGCGGTACTCCCGGGCGATCGAGGCGATTCCGGTGAGGGTCTCGACCCTGGTCTCCAGGTGGAGGAGTTCGGGGGACTCCAGGACGGGCATGGCGAAGAGGCGCCTGCCGGTGGTGCGCCCGGCCTCGGCCAGCGCGTCGAGGAAGGCGCGTCCACGGCTCTCGGTGAATTTGGGCAGTACGAATCCGGACAGCAGGTGAATCGTTTTTCCGAGGCGGTCGGCGAGATCGGTGATCTGGCCGGGCTCACGGACCCGGATGAAGAGCAGGGGCACGTCCGTCCCGCCGGCGGCGAGGTCCGCGAACTCCCGGACGAGGTTGTCCTCACCGGCCTCCACGTCGGCGTCGCCGATGGAATCCTCCAGGCAGAGCACCATGGAGACCACTCCCCGGGCGGCCTGTTTGCGCACGGCGTCGGCGAGCCGGGGCCGGGTGGCCGGGCTGTAGAGCGTGGCGCCCAGGGCCACGGCGAGCGTGCGCGCGGGCGAGTCGGCCGTGAACTCGGCCGGTTCCCGGTGGAACAGCCCGGCTCGCTTCGCGGACGGAATGTGCCCGAAATGACGCATATGGGTAACCGTCTGCCTCTCGATGTCCCGTCTGTGCCCCGATGACACGTGGCCGGTAATAGTACGTAGGCGGGGGTGTCCTCAGTTCCCGCGCGATGTGAAATCCGGGTGACCCGCCGGCGTCCGTCGTCCCGGTCCGGCATCGGTGCCGCCCCCCGCGTTGTCCGCGGGACGGCCGGGAGGGCAGGATTGCGGTCATGACGCACGCGATGCTGAAGGGCTCCAACGTCCCTCTCGACACCGCGGCCGTACGGGCCGTGCTCCGCTGGACCCCGGGCCCCGGGGTCCCCGACGTGGACGCCTCGGCCCTGCTGCTCGGGCCGTCCGGACGCGTGCGGTCCGACGAGGACTTCGTCTTCTACAACCAGCCGCGCCACCCCTCGGGGTGCGTGCGGCGGCTGCCGAAGAAGCGGGACGCCGCCGGGCTGACGGACACCGTGGAGGCCGACCTCGGTGGCCTGGACGCCTCCGTCGACCGGGTGGTGCTCGCGGCCTCCTCCGACGGCGGCACCTTCCGCTCCGTCTCCGACCTGCGGATCCTGCTGTACGACGCGTCCGCCGGGGCCGGGGACGAGCCGCTGGCCCTGTTCGAGGTGACGGCCGAGACCGGCGAGGAGACGGCCGTCATCTGCGGCGAGCTGTACCGGCGCGGGGACGGCTGGAAGTTCCGCGCGGTGGGGCAGGGCTATCCGACGGGGCTCGTCGGCCTCGCCACCGACTTCGGCATCTCGGTCGACGAGGACGCCCAGGAAGGGGTCCAGGACGGCCTGCCCGGCGCCCCGGGTCCCGACTCCCCCGCCACCGGCTCCCCGGCCCACGGCGCGCCCGCCACCGGCTCCCCCGACCTCGAGGCGACCGTGGTCCACGCCCCCGTGCCGCCGCTTCCCGCGGTGCCGCCGCGGCCGGACCGGGCGCCCTCCTACGGCTACCCGCAGCAGCCCGTGGCCTCGCCGGCCCCCGCGTACGGCTATCCGCAGCCGGTGGGCGTCCCCGACCGGGACCCGTCCCCGGGGTTCCGGATGCCGCCGATGGGCCCCCAGTTCGTGCGGTCCTGAGCCCTCGGGCCGCGCTCACGCCTTGGTCTTGTAGCCCCGGCCCCACTGGAGGCCCCAGCCGTACAGCCGGTCCAGCTCCGCCTGGAAGCCGTACACGAACCGCACCTCGCGCCGCACCGTCAGCTCGCCCTTGGCGTTCTCCACGGAGAAGACCGCGCAGGAGCGGGCCTGCGGGGCGCGCTCGTCGAGTTCGATCTCGATCCGGGGGCCGTTGCTCGGGTAGAGCGTGACCGTGGCGTGGGTGCGGTCGAAGGCCGGCGTCTGGTCGTAGATGTAGACGAAGAACAGCAGCCGCTTGAACTCGTCCTTGTGGTCCAGGTTGACGAAGATCGTCTCGCCGGAGGAGCCGCCGAAGCGGTCGTCCCCGCTCAGTTTCACGTACGGGGCCGCGTTCAGGTCGCCGAAGAAGTTGCCCAGCGGCTGCACCACGCCCTTGCTGCCGTCCGTCAGCTCGTAGAGGCACCCCAGGTCGAGGTCGACGTTGACCATGCCCTGGGTGTGGGCCTGGACGACCTCGGGCTTGAAGAGCTGGGAGGGGTGCCGCAGCAGTTGCCTGCCCTGGCGGGAACGGCCCTCCAGGTCGGAGCTCCGCATCCGCCAGGAGAGGTTCACCCGGAGGTTGCCGGAGGTGGCGCCCTGCTTGGTGAGCGAGACGGACGGGCGCCGTTTCGTCAGGTCGATCGCGTTCGACGCGGAGTTGCCCGAGTCGAACTGGGCCGTCCTCCCCGCGAACAGGTTGTCCCAGAAGGCCATGTCGCCTCCACCCCCACTGGTCGTCGTCCGCACCGCGCACATGCCCGCGGGGCGGCCGGGTGCTCCGGCCGCCCCGCAGTGAAGCGTTCCTCACCGCCGGGGGTGTCACACCCCGGAGGTCACCTCCGTCTTGTCGCCCGGGGAGCCGGAGCCGCCCCCGGCCTCCGCGAGCGCCTTGTTGCGGCGGACGGAGGACCAGAAGGACCAGGCGATCAGGACGACGCCGATCAGGCCGGTGACGACCTCGTTGATCTCGTACCGGATGGTGACCAGGAGGAGCACGGCGAGGGCGCCGATCGCGTAGTGCGCGCCGTGCTCCAGGTAGACGTAGTCGTCGAGGGTGCCCTGCTTGACCAGGTAGACCGTCAGCGAACGCACGTACATGGCGCCGACGCCGAGGCCGAGCGCCATCAGGACGATGTCGTTGGTGATGGCGAAGGCGCCGATGACGCCGTCGAAGGAGAAGGAGGCGTCGAGGACCTCCAGGTAGAGGAACATGAAGAAGGCGGCCTTGCCGGCCAGCTGGACCGCGGAGACCTTCTTGCCGCTGCGCCGGGCCTCTTCCTCGGCCTCGTGCTCGCGCTCCTCCTCCTCTTCCAGCTTGTTCTCGAAGAAGCCGGAGAGACCGCCGACGACGAGGTAGGTGATGAGGCCGGCGATGCCGGAGATCAGGACCGTCTGCGCCTTGTCGGCGTGCGCGCCGCCGTGCTGGTGGGCCTGGGTCGCGAAGGTCATCGCGGTGACGAGCAGGACGATCAGCGCGATGCAGACCGACAGCATGTCGACCTTGCCGAGCTTGGCCAGCGGGCGCTCGATCCAGGCGAGCCACTTGATGTCGCGGTCCTCGAAGATGAAGTCCAGGAAGATCATCAGCAGGAACATGCCACCGAAGGCGGCGATCGACGGATGCGCGTCGGTCACCAGCTCCTCGTACCTGTTCGGCTGGTTGAGCGCCAGGTCGACCGCCTCGATCGGCCCGATCTTCGCGCTGATGGCGACGATCACGACGGGGAAGACGAGCCGCATGCCGAAGACGGCGATCAGCACGCCGACCGTGAGGAAGATCTTCTGCCAGAAGGCATTCATCTTCTTCAGGATTCCGGCGTTGACCACCGCGTTGTCGAAGGAGAGCGAGATCTCGAGGATGCACAGGATCGCGACGATCCCGAACGCTTTCCACCCCCCGTAGAGCACTGCCACGACCAGGCCGAGCGCAGTGATCGCGAACGACCAGCCGAAGGTTTTCAGAACCACTGTCTACCCCATCGTGAAATTACATGGCTTTACGAAACGTTGACCCCGAAGTCTAGAGCGATGCCGCGCAGGCCGGACGCGTACCCCTGTCCCACCGCCCGGAACTTCCATTCGCCGTTGTAGCGGTAGAGCTCGCCGAAGATCATCGCGGTCTCGGTGGAGGCGTCCTCGGAGAGGTCGTAGCGGGCGAGTTCCTGGCCGTCCGTCTGGTTCACGACGCGGATGAAGGCGTTGCTGACCTGGCCGAAGCTCTGGCCCCTGTTGTCGGCGTCGTGGATCGAGACCGGGAAGACGATCTTGTCGCAGTGGGCCGGCACCCGGGTGAGGTCCACGACGAGGGACTCGTCGTCCCCGTCGCCTTCGCCGGTGAGGTTGTCGCCGGTGTGCTCGACCGAGCCCTCGGGGCTGCTGAGCTGGTTGTAGAAGACGAAGTACTCGTCCCCGAGCACCCGGCCGGCCTGGCAGAGCAGGGCGCTGGCATCGAGGTCGAAGGGGGCTCCGGTGGTGGAGCGCGCGTCCCAGCCGAGTCCGACGAGGACCTGGGTGAGGTTGGGTGCGGCCTTGGAGAGGGAGACGTTGCCTCCCTTGGCGAGCGTGACGCCCATGGTTCTGTTCCTCCCCGGTGGTGATGAGGCGCGTCCGGCGCCGCACTTCCGAGTGCGGCGCCGGACGGTTCGAACGGTTCGGCTCAGACGTTGACGCCGAAGTCCTGCGCGATGCCGCGCAGGCCCGAGGCGTAGCCCTGGCCGACGGCGCGGAACTTCCACTCGGCGCCGTGGCGGTACAGCTCGCCGAAGACCATGGCGGTCTCCGTCGAGGCGTCCTCGGAGAGGTCGTACCGGGCGATCTCGGCGCCGCCGGCCTGGTTCACGACGCGGATGAACGCGTTGCGGACCTGGCCGAAGGACTGCTGGCGGTTCTCGGCGTCGTAGATCGAGACCGGGAAGACGATCTTGGCCACGTCGGCCGGAACGGCGGCCAGGTCGACCTTGACCTGCTCGTCGTCGCCCTCGCCCTCACCGGTGAGGTTGTCACCGGTGTGCTCGACCGAGCCGTCGGCGCTCTTCAGGTTGTTGAAGAAGACGAAGTCCTGGTCGTTGCGGACCTTGCCCTCCTCGCTCACCAGGATGGCGCTGGCGTCGAGGTCGAAGTCCGTACCGGTGGTGGTGCGGACGTCCCAGCCCAGACCGACGGTCACGGCGGTGAGGCCAGGGGCCTCCTTGGTCAGCGAGACGTTGCCGCCCTTGCTGAGGCTGACTCCCACGAGTCCCTCCATAGGTTTCCAGGGGCAGCGCCCCCAGTCGTGCGTTGGCATCGGATCAACGAATCGATCCTAGTGACGGGTTCCCGCTCGAAACAGCCGATTCGCCGTCGAACACGGGGGTGTCGGTCCCGGGCGGCTCAGAGGGCGGCGAGCGCCTTCCGGTACGCGTCGGTGTTCCGGGCGTCCGGCAGGGCGTTGACGACGCTCCAGCGGACGACGCCCGCCTTGTCGATGACGAAGGTGCCGCGCACCGCGCAGCCCTTCTCCTCGTCGAAGACGCCGTAGGCGCGGGACACCTCGCCGTGCTTCCAGAAGTCGGAGAGCAGCGGGAAGTCCAGCCCCTCCTGCTCGCCGAAGACGCGCAGGGTGTGGATCGAGTCGTTGGAGACGGCGAGGAGCTGGGTGTCGTCGTTGACGAAGGCCGGCAGGTCGTCGCGCAGCTCGCGCAGCTCGCCGGTGCAGACGCCGGTGAAGGCGAAGGGGTAGAAGAACAGCAGCACGTTCTTCTCGCCGCGGAAGGCGGCGAGCCGGACGGTGCGCCCGTGGTTGTCCTTGAGCTCGAAATCCGGAGCCTCGGTGCCGACCTCGATCGCCATCGCGCGCGCGTCCCTCTCGACGGGGCCCGGTCCCCCGGTCGACGGAACCGGGGCGTGGGCCGAAACGGTGGACCCCACCCTACGCCCGCGGGCGAAAAGCCCCCGCCGGACCGGGTCCGGCGGGGGCTCGTCGCAGTGCGGTGATCAGCGCTTGGGGGTGGCCAGACGGGTGCCCGTCCAGTCCTTTGCCAGGCTGATGCTCTTGGTCTGGGAGAGACCAGCGGTCTGCGCGGCATCGTTGATGTCGCTCGGCTCGATGTAGCCGTCGCGGCCGGTCTTCGGAGTCAGCAGCCAGATCATGCCGCCGTCCTCCAGAAGACCGATGGCGTCCACCAGGGCGTCGGTGAGATCGCCGTCCTCGTCGCGGAACCACAGCACGACGGCGTCGGCGACGTCGTCGTACTCCTCGTCCACGAGATCGGCCCCGATGATGGACTCGATGCCTTCACGGAGATCCTCGGCGACGTCGTCGTCGTAGCCGATCTCCTGGACCACCTGTCCGGGCTCGAACCCCAGCCTCGCTGCCGGGTTGGTCCGCTCCTCCGCGTGGTCCGCGGTCGCGCTCACGGCTTGCCTCCTGCTCATTCGGAAAATGCTGTGGGCCACGCGTATGCGCGCGGCGCTGGCCGTAGTCCACACGTGCCGGGGCGGATCGCGCAAGTACCCGGCCCCGGAGACCGCCGAAACGGTGACGTTTGGGGCCGTCTCGCCGCAACTTCCGGCACCTCCGGTCCTCCTCCGCGACCGGGTGTGAGCGATTCGTCCTGCTTTCGAGGACTTCTGTCTCCTCAGTCTGCCGAACGCCCGGACGGAACGCATGCGCGGGTTGGGCGTAAGGTTGCGATTTGACCGTAACCAGGCACGCGGGAGGTCGCCCCCGAGGGTTACCTCTCGGTAAAGATGACGTCTGGCGCCGGCGGGGTACACGATGGAGATCCCGACCACCCCGTGGCCCCGTGGGCACCCCGAACAGCTAAGGAAGAGCGTGGCTCCCGGATCAGATCGCAACCCGATCATCATTGGCGGCCTTCCCAGCCAGGTCCCGGACTTCGACCCGGAAGAGACCCAGGAATGGCTCGACTCCCTCGACGCCGCCGTCGACGAGCGGGGCCGGGAGAGGGCCCGCTACCTCATGCTCCGCCTGATCGAGCGGGCCCGCGAGAAGCGCGTGGCCGTGCCCGAGATGCGCAGCACGGACTACGTCAACACCATCGCCACCAAGGACGAGCCCTTCTTCCCCGGCAACGAGGAGATCGAGCGCAAGGTCCTCAACGCCACCCGCTGGAACGCGGCCGTGATGGTCTCGCGCGCCCAGCGTCCGGGCATCGGCGTCGGCGGTCACATCGCGACCTTCGCCTCCTCGGCCTCCCTCTACGACGTCGGCTTCAACCACTTCTTCCGCGGCAAGGACGAGGGCGACGGCGGCGACCAGATCTTCTTCCAGGGGCACGCCTCCCCCGGCATCTACGCCCGCGCGTACCTGCTCGACCGGCTGAACGACGCCCAGCTCGACGGCTTCCGCCAGGAGCGCTCGAAGTTCCCGAACGGCCTCTCCTCCTACCCGCACCCGCGGCTGATGCCGGACTTCTGGGAGTTCCCGACCGTGTCGATGGGCCTCGGCCCGCTCGGCGCGATCTACCAGGCCCGGATGAACCGGTACATGGAGGCGCGCGGCATCGCCGACACCTCCAAATCGCACGTCTGGGCGTTCCTCGGCGACGGCGAGATGGACGAGGTCGAGTCCCTCGGCCAGCTCTCCATCGCCGCCCGCGAGGGTCTGGACAACCTCACCTTCGTCGTCAACTGCAACCTCCAGCGGCTCGACGGCCCGGTGCGCGGCAACGGCAAGATCATCCAGGAACTGGAGTCGATCTTCCGGGGCAACGGCTGGAACGTCATCAAGCTGATCTGGGACCGTTCCTGGGACCCGCTGCTCGCGCAGGACCGGGACGGCATCCTGGTCAACAAGCTGAACACCACCCCGGACGGGCAGTTCCAGACGTACGCCACGGAGACCGGCGGCTACATCCGGGACCACTTCTTCGGCGGCGACCACCGGCTGCGGGCCATGGTCGAGGGCATGTCCGACCAGCAGATCCTGCACCTGGGCCGGGGCGGTCACGACCACCGCAAGATCTACGCGGCCTACGCGGCGGCGAAGGCCCACACCGGCCAGCCGACCGTGATCCTCGCGCAGACCGTCAAGGGCTGGGCGCTCGGCCCGAACTTCGAGGGCCGCAACGCGACCCACCAGATGAAGAAGCTGACGGTCGACGACCTCAAGCGCTTCCGCGACCGGCTGCACATCCCGGTCACGGACAAGCAGCTGGAGGAGGGCCTGCCCCCGTACTACCACCCGGGCCGGGACTCCGAGGAGATCCAGTACATGCACGACCGCCGCGAGGCGCTGGGCGGGTACGTCCCGACCCGGGTCGTGCGGGCGAAGCCGCTGGCCCTCCCGGACGACAAGACCTACGCGGCGGCCAGGAAGGGCTCGGGCCAGCAGTCGATCGCCACCACCATGGCGTTCGTCCGCATCCTGAAGGACCTCATGCGGGACAAGGAGATCGGCAAGCGCTTCGTGCTGATCGCCCCCGACGAGTACCGCACCTTCGGCATGGACGCCTTCTTCCCGAGCGCCAAGATCTACAACCCGCTGGGGCAGCAGTACGAGGCGGTGGACCGCGAGCTCCTCCTCGCCTACAAGGAGTCGCCGACCGGCCAGATGCTGCACGACGGCATCTCCGAGGCCGGCTGCACGGCCTCGCTGATCGCCGCCGGCTCCGCGTACGCCACGCACGGCGAGCCGCTGATCCCGGTGTACGTCTTCTACTCGATGTTCGGTTTCCAGCGGACCGGCGACCAGTTCTGGCAGATGGCCGACCAGCTGGCGCGCGGCTTCGTGCTGGGCGCGACCGCCGGCCGCACGACGCTGACCGGTGAGGGACTCCAGCACGCGGACGGGCACTCGCACCTCCTCGCCTCGACCAACCCCGCCTGCGTCGCCTACGACCCGGCGTTCGGCTTCGAGATCGCGCACATCGTCAAGGACGGTCTGCGCCGGATGTACGGGCCCGAGGCCGAGGACGTCTTCTACTACCTGACCGTCTACAACGAGCCGATCCAGCACCCGGCCGAGCCGGAGGACGTGGACGTGGAGGGCATCCTCCAGGGCATCCACCGCTTCAAGCCGGCCGGGGCGGGCACGATCCCGGCGCAGATCATGGCCTCCGGCGTCGGTGTGCCGTGGGCGATCGAGGCGCAGCGCATCCTCGCCGAGGAGTGGAACGTGCGGGCCGACGTCTGGTCCGCCACCTCCTGGACCGAGCTGCGCCGCGAGGCCGTGGCCGTCGAGGAGCACAACCTGCTCCACCCGGACGAGGAGCAGCGCGTCCCGTACGTGACGCGCAAGCTCCAGGGCGCCGAGGGTCCGTTCGTGGCGGTCTCGGACTGGATGCGCGCGGTGCCGGACCAGATCTCCCGCTGGGTGCCGGGGCCGTACACCTCGCTGGGCGCGGACGGCTTCGGCTTCGCGGACACGCGCGGCGCGGCACGGCGCCACTTCCACATCGACGCCCAGTCGATCGTGCTGGCGGTGCTGACCGAGCTGGCCCGCGAGGGCAAGGTCGAGCGGTCGGCCCTGAAGCAGGCCGTGGACCGCTACCAGCTGCTCGACGTGGCGGCGGCGGACCCGGGCGCGGCGGGCGGCGACGCGTAGGCCGTGAGGCATCGCGGCCCGTGAGGCGCCGCAGCCCGTGAGGGAGGCGAGGGGTGGTGGGACCGGCGGTCCCGCCGCCCCTCGCCGCGTCCCGGGGCCCTCACCGCTCCCGGGACCCGCGTCTTTCCCGGAGCGCCCCTACCGCTCCCAGATCTTGAACGCTCTGACCTCGTACGGCGTCTGCGGCACCCAGGTCCCCTTGCCCGGATAGGTCTCGAACTCCCCCGTCTCCCCGCACTCGGCGGACTGGTAGGTGGTGACCGGCCTCCCGGTGCGGTTGGCGAGGGACTGGGCCGAGGTGCCGGCCGGCAGGGCGACGCAGCTGTCGATGTCGGTCGTGGCCAGCTCGTGGCTCTGCGTCCTGCCCTTGAACTCGGGCTTGGACCAGAGGCAGAGCCGGCCGGGGCCGCAGGGGCCGAGCTTCGTCCCCGGGGCCGCGACCGCGCCCCCGCCGCCGGCCGGTGGTCCGGTCGGCGCTCCGGCGGTGGCCGCGGCCGGCAGGACGGCGAGAAGGAGGACCGCCAGGGCGGCGGTCGCCGGAAGTCGCTTCGTATACAGGTCACGCATGGCGCTGAACCCCCGTTTTCGTTACTCTCTGTCACCAGAACTCTGCCGGACGTCACCACCCGTTGAGAAGGGGGCCAAAGCTTCTTCACCCGAACGGGCGACGGCCCCCTCCGGACCGGGTCCGGAGGGGGCCGTGCGAGGAAGCGAAGCAGCGGAGCGGCTGGACAGCCCGGGGGCGGGGCAGCCGCGCGGCGGAGGGTGAAGAGCGGCCCTCAGATGTGGGCGCCGCCCATGCCCGCCTCCGCGTTCGCACCGCGCTTGGTGAGCGTGGCGACGAGCGCCGCGACGACCGCGACGACACCGGCGACGGTGAAGGCCAGGCCCATGCCGTCCAGGAAGGTGTCGTGGATGACGCCGGTGATCCGGTCGAGGAGGTCCGGGGTCATCCCCGGCGTCCGGGCCAGCTGCACCGGGACCATGCCGAACTCGGCGGCCTGCTCCAGCGCCGGGTTGGGCGGGGCCGGGATGCCGGCCGCCTTCCAGTTGTCCGCGAAGACGGCGGAGACCTTGGAGGACATGACGGCACCGAGGACCGCCGTGCCGAGGGCGCCGCCGACCTGCATGGCGGCCTGCTGCAGACCGCCGGCCACGCCGGAGAGCTCCAGCGGCGCGTTGCCGACGATGACCTCGGTGGCGCCGACCATGACCGGGGCGAGCCCGAGGCCGAGGAGGGCGAACCAGAGGGACATGGCGAGGGGGCCGGTGCCGGGGGAGAGCGTGATCATGCCGAACATCGCGACGGCCGTGCAGACCATGCCGCCGACGAGCGGCACGCGCGGACCGAACTTGGTGATCAGCACGCCGGCCAGCGGCGAGGAGACGATCATCATCGCGGTCAGCGGCAGCAGGCGCAGTCCGCTGTCCACCGGGCTGAGCCCCTTCACGCCCTGGAGGTAGAAGGTCACGAAGAACAGGCCGCCCATGAAGGCGAAGGCCATGAGGACCATCAGGACCACACCGGCCGAGAGCGGCACGGAGCGGAACATGGCCAGCGGGATCAGCGGCTCCTTGACCCTGGTCTCCCAGAAGGCGAAGACCGCGAAGAGCACCAGCGCGCCGATCAGACCGCCCCAGGTCTTGCCGCTGCCCCAGCCCCAGGACTCGCCGGCCTTGATGAGGCTCCAGACCAGGGAGGCCATGGCGCCGGAGAGCAGCACGATGCCGAGGATGTCGAAGGAGCGCGGCGCGTTCTCCGCGCGGTGGTCCCTGAGGATCACCAGGCCGAGGACGAGCGCGACGACGCCGACCGGCACGTTGATGAAGAAGACGGACTGCCAGCTGACGTGCTCGACGAGCAGACCGCCGACGATCGGGCCGCCGGCCGTCGAGGCGCCGATGACCATGCCCCAGATGCCGATGGCCATGTTCAGCTTCTCGGCGGGGAAGGTGGCGCGCAGCAGGCCGAGCGCGGCCGGCATCAGCAGGGCGCCGAAGAGGCCCTGGAGGACGCGGAAGGCGATCACGGCCCCGATGGAGTGGGAGAGGCCGATGGCGCCCGAGGCGGCGGCGAAGCCGGTGATGCCTATGAGGAAGGTCTGCCGGTGGCCGAAGCGGTCACCGAGCTTGCCTGCGGTGATCAGGGCGACGGCGAGCGCGAGCAGGTAGCCGTTGGTGATCCACTGGACCTGGGCGAGCGTGGCGCCGAGGTCCTCCTTGATGGCGGGGTTGGCGATCGCGACGATCGTGCCGTCGAGCGCGACCATCATCACGCCCACGGCGACGGCGAACAAGGTCAGCCACGGATGGCCGCGCAGTCCATTCGCCGGGGCCGGAACGGCTCCCGGGGCGTCCCCCTGACCCTGCGGGGCCTTTTTCACGGTGGTCTGACTAGTCATACGAGTGAGGCTAATGTCAGTCGCTGACAATTGACAAAGCGATTCACGCGCCGGTAACTGTCACGTAGCTCACAGGTACTCTGATCTGGAGCAAATGCTTGCAAAACGCCTGTGGCACGTGTGAGAAGAGGACCCCGAGGTGACCCTGCCCGGACTGCGCGAGCGGAAGAAGCAGCGTACGCGCGACGCGTTGATCCGGGTGGCCCTGGAACTCTTCACCGCCCACGGGTACGAGCGGACCACGGTCGACGAGATCGCGGAGGCCGTCGAGGTCTCCCAGCGCACCTTCTTCCGCTACTTCTCCTCCAAGGAGGAGGTCGCCTTCGCCGTCCAGCAGATGGTGGAGGAACGTTTCGTTCGCGCCCTCGAACAGCGGCCCCCGGCCGAAGGGCCCCTCGACGCGATGCGCAACGCCGTCCTCTGCGCCTGGGACACCATCGGCGACGCCATCGTCGAGGTCGTCCCGGTCGCGTTGTACCTGCGCACCTTCCGGCTCATCGAGTCGACGCCCGCGCTGCTCGCCGTCCATCTGCGCCGCTCCACCGAGATGGAGGAGACCATCGCCCGGATCATCGCCGGGCGCGAGGGCGTCGACGTGGACGAGGACCCCCGCCCCCGCATCGTGGTGGCGGCGTTCAGCGGGGTGATGCGGGTGACCGGCCAGATGTGGGGCCGGGGGACGGACCAGAGCCTGGGGGCCATCCGGGCGCTCACCGAGGAGTACCTCGACCACCTCGGCCCGGCGCTGACACCGCGCTGGCGGGACGGGAGCGGCACCGGCGCGCAGCCCCCGCCCCCGTAACGGACCGTCCCCGTACCGGACCGTCCCGGCCTCCCGTACCGGACCCGCCCCGGCCGTCCCGTGAGGTGTGCCGCCCCGTAGGGTGGCGGCCCGTGATCCCCGCCGGCGTCCCGTCCGCCCTTCCCGTCGCACGCGCCCTGTTCGCGCTGCTCGTCGTGTTCGTGCTCCTGACGACCACCGGGTGGACCGCGCCCCGGCACCGGCCGGCGCCGGGGACCCCCCGCGAGGCCGCGCTCGCCGCCTGGACGCAGGACCGGACCGGCCACCGCCCGCCACCCGCCCCGGGCGCCCCCGCCCGTACCGTCGCCGCTTTCTTCGCCGGGCTCGGCCCGGCGGGCGGGGCCCGGCTCGCCGAGCGGCATCCGCTCGTCGTCGGCAACCTCGACGGCGCACCCGTGGCCCTGCGCTACCGCGCCAACCGGATCGCGCTCGCGCGGGCGTACGCCGCCGAGCACGGCAGGGCCGACGACCCCCGCCTCTCCCCCGAGGGCCGTCACGAGGCGCGGCGGCGGATCGACCGCTTCACCGCGCTGCTGCGGCCCGACCGCCAGGTCCTCGCCTTCGACCCGACGGGCACGGGCCGGGTCGCCGAGGTGTTCGGGGACCTGGAGCGGGCCCGGCGCGTCTCGGTGGTCGTGCCCGGCGTCGACACCAACCTCCTCACCTTCCAGAAGACCCACGGCCGGTACGGGGCCCCGGCCGGCATGGCACGGGCCCTCTACGACGCCGAGCGGCGGACCGCGCCCGGCGCCCGGGTCGCGGTGATCGCCTGGGCCGACTACACCGCCCCCTCCGGAATGGGCATCGACGCGCTGACCGGCCGTCTGGCCGCGTCGGGCGCCGTGCGGCTCGTGGGGCTGACCGAGGCGCTGCCCGGAGACGCCCGGGTGACGCTCTTCTGCCACAGCTACGGCTCCGTGCTCTGCGGGGCCGCCGCGCCCCGGCTGCCCGCCCGGGTGACGGACGTGGCCGTGGCCGGAAGCCCCGGGATGCGGGTGGAACGGGCCGCCGACCTCGCCGCCCCGGCCCGGATATGG
This sequence comes from Streptomyces sp. NPDC041191, assembly GCF_055591945.1. Classification (NCBI taxonomy): domain Bacteria; kingdom Bacillati; phylum Actinomycetota; class Actinomycetes; order Kitasatosporales; family Streptomycetaceae; genus Streptomyces; species Streptomyces sp. NPDC041191. Next base: position 556,728 of record NZ_JBVIZC010000001.1, read on the forward strand.
GCGATGCGGGACACGGACGACTGGATAGCGGACGTGCCGCACGTGGAGGTGGGCGGGATCGGGCACGGCGCGGACCCGGTGGAACCCGGGTTCGGCGCGCGGCTGCTCTCGGCGGGCGGGGCCGTCGGGCACAGCGGCTATTTCGAGCCGGGGACGGTGAGCCTCGGCAACCTCGCCGCGCTGGGCGTCGGCGCCTACCCGCGACTGGTCTGCGTCCGTGCCGACAGCCCCTGTCGCGAAGGAATTTCCGGTACGGAGGGGTCCTGACGCGCGGAGATCCCGTGATGTCCGGACCTTTCACAGGGGCGACGCCGGAGCGGACGCCGCTTACGATGAGGCGCATGGGTGATGTGCTGGCCGGAATTCATGCCACCTGGGAGTTCGAGAGCGACGCCCTCGTCATCCGCTTCGAACGGGGGATTCGAACGCCGAAGCTCTTCCAGACCTTGCGCGAACGACGCATACCGTACGAGGCGTTGGCGTCCGTGGCGCTCACGCCCGGCAAGCGGGGCACCGTCGTGCTGCACGCCGCGCCGAGGCCGGGCGCCGATCCGCTGATGGAGGCGGCCGCGGGGCAGCTCAAGGAGAGCTGCGACCCGTACCGGCTGGTGCTCCCGGCGGACCGGGAGGCGCGGGCCGAGTACTACCGGGACGCGTTGCGGGCGATTCTGCCGCCGGAGCCGGGGGTCGCGGGGGCCCACGGCCCCGGCGGTAACGCGCGGCACGGCCCGTCCGGCGGGTTCGGTCCGCCCGACGGGATCGGCGGGATCGGTGAGACCGGTGAGACCGGTGAGATCGGTGAGATCGGTGGAACCGACGGGATCGACGGACCCGGCCGGACGGCGGACGAGGGGGCCGGCGGGTGTGCCGGGGCCGTGACGCCCGCCGACCGGTTCCTCGTGGCGCCGCCGTCCGGGCCGATGTCCTTCAAGGCGTACGACGGGAGGGCGAGCTTCGACGGCGGCTCCGAGGTCACGTTCCGCTGGTCCTCGACGGGGGCGTCCTCGGCCAAGTGGAAGGCGGGCGACCAGACCTTCCCGGTGCGGAGCCTGTGCGGGGTCGAGTGGCGGACGCCCGACGTCTTCGACGGATACCTGCGGCTCGTCCCCCGGTCCGGCGAGCCCCCGGCCGCCAGGCCCGACCACGACCCGGCGTCCGTCGTCTTCGGCCTCGGCTACGGGCCGGTCCACGAGTCCCTCCCCTTCGCGGCGGCGGTCCTCGCGGCGATCCGGGCCTCCGACCGCACCCCCGTGCCCGTGGGGGCCCGTACCCCCGAAGTGGTGGCCGAAAGGATTCGGCACTTGGGAGAACTGCACCGCGCTGGTCTGGTGACGGACGAGGAGTTCTCCGCGAAGAAGGCCGAGCTGCTGGCGGAGCTCTGACGGCCGGGGACCGGGCCGGGTGGCCGACGACCGGGGCAGGAAAGGAAGTCCGACGGCCGGAGGCGAAGGCCGGAAAACCGACGACCGGGGTGTCGGACCGGGGAGCTTCCCGCCCCCGAGTCATACCCGGTACCGGGCCGCGTCCCGGTCCCGGGTATGACGTCGGGGCCCGGAACCGCTGCCTACCCTGAGCGGGTCATGGCTACCGAACCGCGGCCCGAGCCGCCCGCCGCCCGGCCCGAACCGCCCGCCGCCCCACCGGCCGGGCCGCCTCCTCCCTCCGGACCGCCCGCCCTCCCCCCGCCCGTCGTCCCCCCGCCCGCCGGTCGCCGGTCCCTCGCCGGCACGCTGTCGGCCGTCCGGGCGAGCGGGATGTTCCAGGGGCTCGGCGCCGCGTTCACCACCCCCGCCGAACCCGGCGCGCCGCTGCTCGCCGACGCCTCCTCGCGGTGGGTGCGGCTGCTGCCGTACGTCGTCGCCCTCGCGTTCGCCGCCTCGCTCGTCCCCACCACCATCCACCTCCTCATCCACGACTACGGGCTCAACGGCGCCCTCGCCGGGGCGATCGGCACCGCCCAGGCGGCGCCGCTGCTGCTCGCCGTCGCCCACCCCCTCCAGGCGTGGTGGATCGTCTTCGCCGCCGACGTGCTCGGCGCGCTCGCGACGCTCGGTGCGGACCTGCCCCCGGCGCGGCTCTGGCCCTGGACGCCGCCGGCGGTCATCGGCTACTGCGCGCTGATGCTCGCGCTCGGCCTCCGCGAATCCCGGCGGGTCCTGTTCGGCGTGTGGCTGACGACCGGCGCGGCCGGGTACCTCCTGGGGGCCTTCCGGCCCGCCGGGCAGGTCGGCGTCCACACCCTGCTGCTCGTCCTGAGCGGGGTACTGCTGCTGCTCACCTCGGCCGTGCGCGCCCGGGGCGACGCACAGCGGCGGCTCGTGGAGCAGGAGACCATCAGCGAGGCCGAACGGGCCCGCCGCACGCTCCTGGAGGAGCGGGCCAGGATCGCGCGCGAGCTGCACGACGTCGTGGCCCACCACATGTCCGTGATCACCGTGCAGGCGGACTCCGCCCCGTACCGCGTCCCGGACCTCCCCGAGGCGGCCCGCGAGGAGTTCGTCTCCATCGCGGCGAGCGCGCGCGAGTCGCTGGCGGAGATGCGCCGGCTGCTCTCCGTCCTGCGCAGCGACGGCGGCGAGGACGAGCGGGCCCCGCAGCCGGGGCTCGGCCGGCTCCAGCAGCTGGTGGAGGCGACGGTGCGGGCCGGAGTGCCGGCCGAGCTGCGGCTCGCCGCCGGTCTCGGGGACGTGCCGCAGGCCGTGGACCTCTCCGCGTACCGGATCGCGCAGGAGGCCCTCGCCAACGTCGTCCGGCACGCGCCGGGCGCCCCGACCCGGGTGTCGGTCCGGGCCGACGACGGATGGCTGACGGTCCTCGTCGTCAACGGGCCTTCCCTGGAAGGCCGTTCCTCCGTCGAGCGGGGCGCCCCCGGGACCGGGCACGGGCTCGTCGGCATGCGGGAGCGCGTACGGTTGACCGGCGGCACGCTGGACACCGGGCCGCTGCCGGACGGCGGCTTCCGGGTCGCGGCCCGGCTCCCCCTGCGTACGAAGGACCCCGAGTGACCATCCGCGTGATCATCGTCGACGACCAGGCCATGGTGCGGGCCGGTTTCGCCGCGCTGCTCGCCGCGCAGCCCGACATCGACGTCGTCGGGGAGGCCCCCGACGGACGGCTGGGCGTGGAGGTGGCGCGGTCGGCGCACCCGGACGTGGTCCTGATGGACGTGCGGATGCCGGAGCTGGACGGGCTCGCGGCGGCGCGCGAGATCCTGCGTCCGCCGGCCGGGGTCACGCACCGGCCGAAGGTGCTGATGCTGACCACCTTCGACGTGGACGACTACGTGTACGAGGCGCTGCGCGCGGGCGCGTCCGGCTTCCTCCTGAAGGACGCGCCGCCGGCCGACCTGATCGCGGCGGTACGGGTGGTGGCGGCGGGCGAGGCGCTGCTCGCGCCCTCCGTGACCCGCCGTCTGATCGCCGACTTCGCCGCCTCCCGTCCGGCCCCGCGCCGGGACACCGCGGCCCTGCGCCTCAACGGCCTCACCCCGCGCGAGACGGAGGTCCTGGAGCTGATCGCCCGGGGCCTGTCCAACCAGGAGATCGCGGACGGCCTCGTCCTCGCCGAGCAGACGGTGAAGACCCACATCGGCCGGGTCCTCGCCAAACTGGACCTGCGCGACCGGGCCCAGGCGGTGGTCTTCGCGTACGAGTCGGGGCTCGTGACGCCCGGCACGGCCTGACCCGGGTACGGCCCCGGGGCGACCCGTGCCGCAGGGGCCCCCGGGAGATCCCCGCCCCTGGGGAAAGCCGTTCTCCGGGACATCCCCACCCCGGGACATCCCCACCCCGGGAGAAGCCACCCCCTGGGGGAAACCCCACCCCCGTCCTGGGGCCCACCGCTCCTCCACCCCCTACCCCGGTATCGGAAGGGAGTTGGCTCCCCGGTGTGACGTGCCGCCACCCCTCCTCTTCCTACCTTCCTCCCGTCGCCGGACGCACGGCGGACGAGTGAGGACCGGAGAGGGAGGGCGGCCGCATGCGCCGTACGACGAGGACCCTGATCACCGCCGCATTGGTGGCCTGCGTGGTCTCCGGGACGGCCGGGTGGGCGGCCGGGGACGCGCAGGAGGCCGTGACCGGAGCGCCGGTCGGGACGGGGGCCTGGCGGGGTGCGGGGCTGCCGGACCCGGAGCGGATGGGGCCGGCCGGGACCGCGCGGTTCTTCGCGGGACTCGGTCCCGTACGACGGAGGGAACTGGCCCGCGCCCATCCCGCGGTCGTCGGGAATCTGGACGGGACCCCTCCGGAGCTGCGGTACGAGGCCAACGCCCTCACCTCGGGAGGGCGGTTCGGGGACGCGCGGGTCCTCGCGTACGATCCGCGCGGCCGGGGCCAGGTGGTCCTGGTCTACGGGGACCTGGCGCGGGCCGCGCACGTCGCCGTGATCGTCCCCGGCTCCGACGTGGACGCCGGGCACGTCCGGCCGCTCGTGGACATGGCGACCGCGCTGCGCCGGGCGACCGGGAACCGCACGGCGGTCGTCGCCTGGGCCGGGTACACCACCCCCGTCGGCGTCGGCCTGGACGCGGCCACCGGCCGGCTCGCCGGGGCGGGGGCGGAGCGGCTCGCCCGCTTCACGGAGGGGCTCGCGGCCGTCGGGGCGGCCGAGCCCTCGGTGTTCTGCCACAGCTACGGCTCGGTGGTCTGCGGGCTCGCCGCCCGCGAGCTGAAGGCGAAGGACCTGGTGGTCCTCGGCTCGCCGGGGATGCGCGCCGGGAACGTCTCCGAACTCGGCACCTCCGCCCGGGTCTGGGCGGCGAAGGACCCCACCGACTGGATCGACCGGGTGCCGAACGTCTCGTTCGCGGGGCTCGGGCACGGCGCCGACCCCACGGAGCCGTCCTTCGGCGCGCGCCGCGTCCCGGCCGGGGACGCCACCGGACACGGGGGCTACTTCGCGGCCGGGACCTCCTCGCTCCGCGCGTTCGCCGCGATCGCCGCGGGGGACGTGCGATGAGCGCCCCCGCCCTCGTGAAGCGCACGGTCCGGCGGATCGAGTCGGGCACCCCCGCCCACCGCGACCGGGCGGTCGACGGGCTGCGGGCCCTCGCCCTGCTCGCCGTGCCGACCGGGCACTGGCTGCTCGGCGGGTTCACCCTCTCCTCCGACGGGGCAATCCACAACGCCAGCCCCCTGGGCACCTTCGCCGGGCTCGCGCCGGTCAGCTGGGTCCTCCAGATGCTGGGGATCTTCTTCCTGGTCGGCGGCTACGCCTCCGTCCTGTCGTACCGGCGCCGGAAGGGCTCCACGGGCGACTGGCTCAAGGGGCGGCTCGCCCGGCTCGGGCGGCCGGTGCTCGGGGTCACCGCCGTGTGGGCGGTGCTCCTGCCCCTCCTCCGCTTCGGGCCCGGGGTCCCCGTGGACACCCTGCGGACGGCGTCCACGCTGGTGGTCCAGCCGCTCTGGTTCGTCGGGGTCTACACGGTGGTCACCGCGCTCACCCCGTACTGCGTGCGGGCCGCCCGCCGCCTCGGGGTGTGGGCGGCGGCCCCGCTGCTCGGCTCGGTCGCCGTCGTCGACCTCCTGCGGTACGGGCCCTGGGCCGACGCCGTGCCGTCCTGGCTGAGCCTGCTGAACATCCTGCCCGGCTGGCTCTTCGCCTACCAGCTCGGCGTCTCGTGGGGCGAGGGCCGGGTCACCCGGTGGCACGCGTGGGTCCTCCTCGCCGGCGGGGCCGCCCTGTTCGCCGTGCTGCTGCTCGTCTTCGGCTACCCGGCGTCGATGGTCGGCGTCCCCGGCGAGGCCCGCACCAACTCGCACCCGCCGTCGCTGCTCGTCCTCGCCCTCGCCGCCGCGCAGAGCGGCGCCGCGATCCTGCTCCGCGACCGGTTCGGCGCGCTCCTGCGGCGGCCCGCGCTCTGGGCGCCGGTCGTGGTCGTCAACCTCTCCGCGATGACGGTCCTGTGCTGGCACCAGACGGCGATGCTCGCCGCCGCGGTCCCCGCCTCGTACGCCGGGGAGGTCCCGGGCCTGGTCGGCGCGCCCGACTCGGCGGGGTGGATCCTGGCCCGGCTCGCCTGGATGCCGGTCTTCGCCGGGCTCCTCGTCCTGATCGGCCGGTACGCCCGGGGCTTCGAGTCCCCGTGGGCGAAGGCCGGTCCGGCCCGCCGCGTCCTGGCGGGACTGCTCGCGGCGGGGTTCGCGGTCTTCGCCCTGGGGCCGGTGTGAACCCTCCGGCGGTCCGCTCAGACCTCCCGGCCCACCGACGTGAAGCTCATGTCCGGGTAGCGGTCGCCCGCCACCCGTCCGGCGATCGGCTCCAGTTCGGCCAGTTCGGCGCCGGTGAGGGTGATGCGGGTGGCGGCGGCGTTCTCCAGGAGGCGGGAGCGCCTGCGGGTGCCGGGGATCGGGACGACCGTGAGGCCGTGGACGGCGGCCCGCTGCTGGACCCAGGCGAGGGCGATCTGCGCCGGGGTGGCCCCGTGGGCGGCGGCGATCTTCCGGACCGGGTCGAGGAGGGCGGCGTTCCGCGCGGCGTTCTCCCCGGTGAACCGGGGCTGCCGGGCACGGAAGTCGTCGCCCGCCAGCTCCTTGGAGGCGTCCGTGAACGCCCCGGTCAGGAAGCCCCGGCCGAGCGGCGAGTACGGCACGACGGTCACGCCGAGGTCGGCGGCGGCCGGGACCGCGCTGCGCTCCACGTCCCGGGAGAAGAGCGACCACTCCGACTGGAGGGCGGTGATCGGGTGCACGGCGTGGGCCTCGCGCAGTTCGGGCCCGGTGACCTCGCTCAGGCCCAGGAAGCGGACCTTGCCCTCCCGGACGAGTTCGGCCATCGCGCCGACGGACTCCGCGAACGGGACCGCCGGGTCGCGGCGGTGCATGTAGTAGAGGTCGATGGTCTCGACGCCGAGACGGCGCAGGCTGGCCTCGACGGCGCTCCTGACGTACGCCGGGTCGTTGCGGACGCCCCGGTACGCGGGGTCGTCCGCGCGCCGCTCTATGGCGAACTTGGTGGCGAGGACGACCTCGTCGCGGTGGGCGGCGAGGAAGGGGGCGAGGAACTCCTCGTTGGCACCGACGCCGTAGATGTCGGCGGTGTCGATCAGGGTGACGCCGGCCTCCAGGGCCGCGTCGAGGGTGTCGCGGGCGGCGGCCTCGTCGGTGTCGCCGTAGAACTCGCTGATGCCCATGGCGCCGAAGCCCTGGACGCCGGTCTCCGGTCCGCCCCGGCCGCCGAGTCGTACGGTGTCGATCCTGGTCACGCTGGTCATGAAGGGGTTCCTCCGCATGCGGTCCCGTAGTGGCCGATCTTGATGTCGAGCACGGCGAGCGTGTCCTGGAGCTCGGTGATCCGGGCGAGGACGTCCCGGCGGGTGGCCTCCAGGAGGGCGCGCCGTTCCCCGCGCGTGTGGTCGCCCGCGCGCACCAGCTCGGCGTACCTGACCATGTCGGCGACCGGCATCCCGGTCAGCCGCAGCTTGCCGACGAAGGCGAGCCAGTCGAGGTCGCGGGCGGTGAAGCGGCGCTGCCCGGTGTGCGAGCGGTCGACGTGCGGCATGAGGCCGATCCGCTCGTACCAGCGCAGGGTGTGCGCCGAGAGCCCCGTGAGGGCGGCGACCTCGCTGATGGTGTGGTGCGTCCGGCTGTCGCCCCCGGTCGTACCGCTCGTGCTCGCGATCACGCTCATGCCCCCACGCTAGGGGGTTGGAGCGCACTCGAAGCAAGCCCGTTCCCGGGCGGGAAGTAGGCTCGGCCGCATGGAGAGTCCCGTGGAGAGCAACGTGGAAGACGGCCTGCCGAGCCTGGCGTCGATCGAGAACTGGCCCGTCCCCACCGCGGCCGCCGCCGTGGTCCGCGCGGACGGCACCCGGGCCGGGGCCTACGGTCCCACCGGGCGGCGCTTCCCGCTCGCCTCGGTGACCAAGCCGCTCGCGGCGTACGCGGTCCTCGTCGCGTACGAGGAGGGGGCGATCGACCTGGACGAGCCGGCCGGCCCCGAGGGATCGACCGTCCGTCACCTCCTCGCCCACACCTCGGGGCTCGCCTTCGACGAGCACCGGGTCACGGCCGCGCCGGGCACCCGCCGGATCTACTCCAACGCCGGTTTCGAGGTGCTGGGCGACCACGTCACCGGGGCCACCGGCATCCCCTTCGCCGAGTACCTGCGCCAGGCCGTCCTGGAGCCGCTGGGCATGGTGTCCACGACCCTCGACGGCTCGCCCGCCAAGGACGGCGTGTCCACCGTGGACGACCTGGCGCGGTTCGCCGCCGAGGTCCAGGCGCCCCGGCTGCTCGACGCCCGGACCGTCCTGGACGCGATGACCGTGGCGTACCCGGGCCTGACCGGCATCCTGCCCGGCTACGGGCACCAGCGGCCGAACGACTGGGGGCTCGGCTTCGAGATCCGCGACGGCAAGTCCCCGCACTGGACGGGCGCCGGCTCCTCGCCGCGCACCTTCGGGCACTTCGGCCAGTCCGGCACCTTCCTGTGGGTCGACCCGGACGCGCGGGCCGCGTGCGTGGCGCTCACCGACCGGCCCTTCGGACCGTGGGCGGTCGAGGCATGGCCGGCGTTCACGGACGCGGTCCTGGCGGACCTGCGGGCGGCGGGCTAGGCGCCGGGGCTCCGCACGGCGGACGTCCTCGCCCCCGGCCGGTAGTCGCGGACGCCCTCGTGCCCGGCCCGTCGCGGCGGATGCCGTCGCACCCGGTCCGCAGGGGCGGACGCCCTCGTGCCCGGCCCGTCGCGGCGGGCGCCGTCGTCGCTCACTCCTCGCAGCGGGCGGCGGGCAGCGTGCCGTCCGGGCCGCTGACCGTCACCTCGATCCGGCCCGCCGGGTGCTCCGCGTAGGCCGTCGTGCAGACCAGCTGGAGGACGGCGCCCTCCGAAAGGCCCCGCACGGCGAAGGGGGTCCGGAGCAGACGCGCCGAGGCGGACCCGGCCGGGTCCGCCTCCACGCGCGGCGCCCGGGTGCCGTCCCCCGGCAGGGCGGTGGTGACGCCCGCCGCGGTCTCGGTGTCCCGCGGGCCGGCGAGGAGCGCGGCGAGGGCCTTGTCCGTGAGGCTCCGCCCGGGGCCCTGGGCGTCGGCGGGGGCCTCGCGTCCGGGCCCGAACCTGTCGTACGGGGCCCGCCCGGCCCCCGACGCGCCCCACGGGAGGCCGGCGCGGCCGACGTCGCGGACCACCGGCATCGTGCGGCCGTCGGGGCCGAGGAAGTAGAGCACCATCCGGTCCTCGGGCACCGGCCCGACGATGACGGTCGCGGCGCCGCCCGCCTCCACGACGTCGCTCTCCCGTATGCCGCAGCCGGCCAGGGCGACCAGGGCGGCCAGGCCGGAGAGGAGCGCGGCGGCCGTACGGCGGCGCCCGGCGGGGCCGCCCGCGCGGCGGCCCTCCGCGACGGCGCCCGCCCGGCGCCTCACCGCGGCATCCGCACGGTGAACACGGCTCCGCCTCCGGGCCGGTTGGCCGCCGTGACGGTGCCGCCGTGGAGCCGGACGTTCTCCAGGGTGATCGCGAGGCCGAGGCCGCTGCCCGCCGAACGGGCCCTGGCCCGGTCCGCCTTGTAGAAGCGGTCGAAGACGTGCGGCAGGACCTCCGGGTCGATGCCGGGCCCCCGGTCGGCGACCTCCGTCACGAGCACCTGCCCCTCCGCGTACAGCCGGACCGTGACCGGTGCCTCCCCGTGCCGCAGCGCGTTGCCGACGAGGTTGGCCACGACGACGTCGAAGCGGCGCGGGTCGAGCCGGGCCCTGATCCCCTCCGCGAGGTGCGGGACGACCTGCTCCGGGTCGGTCCAGTGCCGGTGCTGGAGGGTCTTGTGGACGCAGTCGGCGGCGTCGACCTCGTCCGTGTGCAGCTCGGCGGCGCGGGCGTCGAAGCGGGAGATCTCCATCAGGTCCTCGACCAGGAGGGCGAGCTTGCCGGTCTCGGTGCTGATCAGGCGGACCGCGCGGGCGGTGTCGCTGTCGAGGCTCCCGGCGTCCTCGTCCAGGACCTCGGTGACGGCGAGCATCCCGGCGAGCGGGGTGCGCAGTTCGTGCGAGACATCGGAGGCGAAGCGACGGGCGCGGGCCTCGGCGTCGCGGAGTTCGGCGACGGAGCGTTCGAGCCGGGCGGCGGACTCGTTGAACGTGCGGGCGAGGCCCGCGAGTTCGTCGCGCCCCTTGGCGTGGATGCGGGTGTCGAGGCGGCCTCGCCCCATGCTGTGGGCGGCGCGCCGCAGTTCCCGTACGGGGCGGAGCACGCCCCGGGCGGCGAGGAGCGCGGGGATCAGGGCGACGGCGAGGGCGGGGAGGGCCCCGTCGCGGGCGGCGGTGACCATGGCCTCGATGCCGGCCTCCTCCTCGTTCAGCTCCATGACGGCGTAGAGGACGAGGCCGGTGTGCTGGGCGGTGCCCTCGGTCGCGTGGGTGCGGAAGACGGCGGGGACGGCGATGGTCAGGTACGGGACGCCGTCCTTCACCACGCGCTGGAAGCTGCCGTGCGGGGTGGCGGCGCGGGCGCGGGCGCGGGCCCTGAGTTCGGGGGTGACGACGGAGGAGGTGGGGCGGTCGGTGGAGGAGACGCGGACGGTGCCGTACTCGGCGTAGACGCGCCAGGGACGGGGCTTGCCCTGGCGGGCGATCCGGAGGAGCGCGTCCCGCAGGTTGTCGGTGTCGACGGGCAGGGTGACGGCGAGTTCGTCGACCTGCTCGCGGAAGGCGGAGACGGCGGTGTTCTGGGTCTGCTCCAGGATGGCGTTGCGGGCGGCCCGGTAGGTGAGGGCGGCGGTGGTGCCGCAGCCGACGGCCGCGACGAGCAGGAAGGCCAGGACGAGCCGGGTGCGCAGGCCGAAGGGGTGCGGGCGCAGGCGCGGGGGGCGGGCCTTCCGGCGGGACCCCGCCTCCTCCGGGGCGGAGGCGCGACCGTGGGGGCCTTCGCCGCCCGGGGCGGACGGGCGGTCGTAAGGTCCACCGGTCCCGGAGTCGGACGCCCGTCCGTGGGGCCCACCGGCCCCGGAGTCGGACACCCGGTCGCGGGGTCCACCGGTCGCGGGGCCGGACGCCCGGTCTCGGGGTCCACCGGTCCCGGGGCCGGGCACCCGTCCCTGGGGCCCGTCGTCCCCGGGGTCGGTCGCCCCGGGCCGCACGCACGCCTTCACAGCGGGCCGAAGCGGTAGCCGAAGCCCCGCAGGGTCTGGATGTAGCGGGGTTCGCCCGGGACGTCCTCGATCTTGTTCCGGAGCCGGCGGACACAGGCGTCGACCAGCCGCGCGTCCCCGTGGTAGCTGTGCTCCCAGACGTGTTCGAGGAGCTGCTGCCGGCTGAAGACCTGCTCGGGGGCGGCGGTGAGGTGGAGCAGCAGCTTCATCTCGGAGGGGGCGAGGGCGATCCGTTCACCCGCCTTGGCGACGGTGAGCCCGGCCCGGTCGACGGCCAGTTCGCCGTGGAGCTCGACGGCGGGCCGCGCGCCGCCGGGCTCCTCGATGCGGCGGAGCACGGCCCGTATCCGTGCCTCGATGACCTCGGTGCGGGCGGGCTTGACGATGTAGTCGTCCGCCCCGGCCTCCAGGCCGACGACGATGTCGAAGTCGTCGCCCCGGGCGGTGAGCATGATGATCGGGAGCTGGCTGTCCTCCCGGACCCGGCGGCAGACCTGGACGCCGTTCATGCCGGGCAGCATCAGGTCGAGCAGGAGCAGGTCCGGCCGGAACTCCCCGAGCGCGGCGAGCCCGGCCTCCCCGGTGGGGGCGGTCCGCACCTCGTGTCCGCGCCGCCGGAGCCCGAGTTCGACGCCCTCGCGGACGGACGGGTCGTCTTCTATCAGGAGCACGCGGGGCATCTGCGGAGTATCCCAAGGTCGTCGGGGCGGGGCTTCCCCGGGGCGGGGTCACGCACGGCGGGTGAGGGCGCGGAGGCGGGCGCCCCCGGCCGCGAGGAGGTTCCGCACCTCGGTGAGGCGGAGGGGGCGGGCGAGCAGGGCGAAGACGGCGAGGATCGCGAGGGCCCCGGCGAGCCCGGCGGCGACGGGCCCCGCCGGTCCCGCGGCGCGGGCGGCGAGGAGGCCGTACCCGGTGGCTGGGACGGCGGCGACGAGCATCCGCGCGAGGGCGGGCACCGCGCCGCCGCCGGGGAGGACCGGGCCGTCTCCGGAGGACGTGCCGCCGGGGTTCTCCGGCGGCGCGGTGCCGCCCCGCAGCACGCGCCGCAGCACGTACGCCGTGACGCCCCAGCCCGCCCACAGGGCGAGGGAGTACGCCGCCGCCATGCCCGCGACGGTCCAGCGGTCGGGGAGGAGCCGGTACGCGGCGAGGGAGAGGCCCGCGTTGAGCCCCGCGATCACCAGGTTGAGCAGGAACGGGGTGCGCGTGTCGCGCAGGGCGTAGAAGGCGCGGGTGCACACGTACTGCCCGGAGAGGGCGACCAGTCCGGGCGCGAGGGCCATCAGGATCCAGGACATCGCGCGGACGTCGTCGTCGTCCGTCGCCCCGTACCGGAAGACCACGGTCATCAGGGGTACGGCGAGCGCGAACAGCGCGCAGGCGGCGGGGACGACGGCGGCGGCGCTGGTCCGCAGCGCGTACGAGACGTCCCGCCGGACCCCCGCGAGGTCGCCGTCGGCGGCCGCGCCGCTCATCCGGGGCAGCAGGGCGGTGACGAGGGAGACGGTGACGATGCCGTGCGGGACGGTCCACAGCAGATAGGCGTTGTTGTACGCGGCGAGGCCCGCGCCGCCGCCGGCCGCCGCGTCGCCCGCCGAGGTGGCGACCCAGGTGGTCACCCAGTACGCGCCCTGGTTGGTGAGGACGAGCAGCACCAGCCAGCCGGCCGACCGCAGCGGGGCCGCGAGGCCGCTGCCGCGCCAGTCGAGGCGGGGCCGCCAGCGGAAGCCGGCGGCGCGCAGCGGGGGGACGAGCGCGAGGGCCTGGAGCGCGATGCCGGCGGTGGTGCCCCAGCCGAGGAGCGCGGTCTCGCCCGGGGTGAGCGCGCCCCCGTCGCCCACCACCAGGAAGAGGCCGAAGACGGCGGCGACGACGACGTTGTTGAGGACGGGCGTCCACATCATGGCGCCGAACCGGCCCCGGGCGTTGAGGACCTGGCCGAGGAGCGTGAAGAGGCCGAGGAAGAAGATCTGCGGAAGGCAGGTGCGGGCGAAGGCGACGGTCATCTCCCGCTGGTCGCCCGTGTAGTCGGTGTACGCGTCGACGATCGGCGGCGCGGCGAGGACGGCGGCGGCGGTGAGGACGGCGAGGGCGAGCGCGCAGAGGGTGAGGAGGCGGTCGGTGTAGGCGACGCCGCCGTCCTCGTGTTCCTTGGCGGCCTTGACCAGTTCGGGGACGAAGACCGCGTTGAGGGCGCCGCCGAGGAGCAGGGTGTAGACGATGGTGGGGACGGAGTTGCCGACCGCGTAGCCGTCGGCGACGGTGGCCGCGCCGAGCGCGGCGGCGACGACGGAGGCGCGGACGAAGCCGGTGGCGCGGGAGACGAGCGATCCGGCGGCCATGAGGGCGCCGCTGCGGAGCGCGGACGGGGCCGCGGCCTTCCGTCCCGGCGCGGCGAGGGTGGCCGTCACCGGCGGGCCAGGTACGCCTGGAAGGCGCGGTACAGCGCCTGGTTGGTCGTGCCCCGCATCGGAATCTCCCACTCCCCCAGCGTCTCGACGACCTGGCCGCCCGTGCCGAGCTTCCAGCGGAGGAGGCCGTGGGCGCGGTCGTCCGGGTCGAGGGTGGAGGGTACCCCGCGCAGGTCGTAGACGGCGGCGCCGAGGGAGTGGGCGTCGAGCAGCATGCGCCACTGGAGGGCGTTGGAGGGGCGGACCTCGCGGCGGTGGTCGGCGGAGGCGCCGGTCTGGTACCAGACGCGCCCGCCGGCGGTGATCATGGTGTGGGCGGCGAGGACCTCGCCCCCGTGGCGGGCGAGGTAGAGCCTCATCCGGCCGGGCTCCTCGGCGTTGAGGACCGCGTACTGGCGCTCGTAGTACGCGAGGGAGCGGCCGAGCCGGAAGCCGTCGCGCTCCTCGGTGATCCCGAGCAGCCGGTAGAACTCGGGCAGGTCGGCGGCGGTCCCGACGGTGACCTCGACGCCGGCCTTCCGGGCCCTGCGGACGTTGCGCCGCCACTCCTGGTTGAGGCCGGACCACAGGTCGTCGGCGCTGCGGCCGGCGAGCGGGACCTGGAAGACGTGCCGGGGCTGGGCGTCGGCGCCGTCCTCGGAGTCGCCGCCGCAGCGGCGCCAGCCCCGGGCCCGGAGGCGTTCGGCGACGACGGTGCCGAGGGGATCGACCTCGTCGGCGAGGACGTCGGCGAGGCGCCGGCCGGGTCCGGCGGCGGCCTTGACGGTGGCGGCGTTCCAGCGGCGGTGGGCGGGGCCGGGCCCGATGCGCACGGCGAAGGCTCCGGAGGCGCGCAGATGGCCGAGGAGCGGGTCGAGCCAGTCGTCCACCCCGGGATCGGCCCAGTCGGCGACGGGCCCCTCGGGCAGGTAGGCGAAGTGCTTCCGGGTCCCGGGGAAGGTCCGCAGCAGCACGAGCGCGACACCCGTCAGGTCGCCGCCCTCCGGCCCCCACCCCACGAGCTGGTGGCCCCACCCCTCCTTCACCCCGGCCCACGAGGGGAGCTGGAGGAAGCTGGGGCCGTCCGCGCCGGAGCGGGACGCGAGGAAGGCGCGGTACGCCCCGGGGGTGACGGGTCCGAGCCGGACCGGCCGGGCGGGGGCGCGGCGGTCCGTGGGGGCGCGGCGGTCGGCGGGTGCGGCGGTCACGAGCGACGCTGACACAACGGGGGCCTCCTGGTTCCGCCCCTCGGTGGTGGGGCGCCCAGCAGGTTCACAGCCGAATGCGACGGAGCCGCACGGCGTGTGTGACCGGACGGTGACCGTTCCGCCGCAGCCCCCGTCACAGGGGCCCGTGCCCGCCCGGCCGGCCCTACAGTCCAGGACATCCCACCCCTTTTCCCACCTCGCGGAGGCTTCCGTGCCGCCCATGCGCACCCCCCGTCCCGCCCTCGCGGCCGCCGCCCTGGCCGTCTCCCTCACGGCCTGCACCGCACAGGCGGTGGACGAGGGCCCGGCGGAGGACCGGACCCCGGCCGCGCCCCCGGCGAAGGTGACGGTCGTGGACCGGACGGCGGGCCGGCCCGTGACGGTGACGGCCGCGAACGGCACGCTGGTCGCCGTGAGGGTCACGGCGGCGGACGGCACGGTCCTCACCGGCCGCGCGGACGGGGGCGGTACGCGCTGGACGTCGGACCGCAAGGCGGCCCCGGGCGTCTCGTACACGGTGGAGACGACCGTCCGCGCCGCCGACGGCAAGGAGACGACGGCCCGTTCGCCCTTCTCCACCCCGGCCCCCGCGAAGGTCAACAGGCTGACCCTGGCCCCCGGCAAGAACACCACCGTGGGCATCGGGCACCCCCTCTCGATCGTCTTCGACCTCCCGGTGACGAAGAAGGCGGACATCGAGAAGCAGCTCAGGGTGACGACCTCGAACGCCACCGAGGGCTCCTGGGGCTGGGTCAGGGACTGGTCGGGCCGGGACCGGGCCGACTGGCGGCCGAAGGAGTACTGGAAGCCCGGCACGAAGGTCACCCTGGAGGCGGACCTGAACGGCACCGACTCGGGAGGGGGCTGGTTCATACGGGACTACCGCACGGGCTTCACGGTCGGCGCCGCGCAGGTGGTCCGGGTCGACCTGGACCGGCACCGCCTGACCCTGGAGAAGGACGGAAGGACGGTCCGCACGATCCCGGTCTCCGGCGGCACCCCCGGCGGCGACAAGCGCTCCTGGCGGGGCACGGCCGTCCTGATGGCGAAGGAGGGCGCCATCAACATGAACTCGGAGACGGTGGGCCTGGGCGACGCCTACGACAAGATGGTCGACCACTCGATGCGCCTGACCTGGTCGGGCATGTACGCCCACGCGGCGCCGTGGAACGCGGCGTACTTCGGGCGGGCGAACAGGAGCTCCGGCTGCATCGGCATGAGCGACGCCGACGCGGCGTCCTTCTACGCCCTGGTGAACGTCGGCGACCCCTTCGAGATCACGGGCCGCGACACGAAGGGCACGGTCGCGGAGGGCAACGGCTACGGGGCGTGGAACGTGGGCTGGACGGAGTGGCGGGCGAAGAGCGCGCTGCGCTGAGCGCCGGGCGCACAACGGGGTTACTCCCACGGGTGGTTTACGTGATACGCCCTGCCGGCCCGCGATGTCCCGGATACGCTCGGCAACGCAGCGTGGAGGACGCCGTGCGCGTCGCAGGGCCGGAGGCAATGATCGTGGTCAACATCCAGCAACTCGACCCCAGCGCTTCCCCGCTGGACTACTACGGCTGGGAACTCCGCCGTCAGCGTGAGGCGCACGGTCTCACGCAGCAGCAGCTCGGAGACATCATCTTCTGCACGGGCTCCCTCGTCGGTCAGATCGAGACGACGAGGAAGCTCCCCACCCGGGAGTTCTCGGAGCGGGTGGACGCGGCACTCGGCACGGGCGGGATGTTCTCCCGGCTGATCGGACTGGTGCTGCGAAGCCAACTTCCGTCATGGTTTCAGCCGTACGCGGACCTGGAAGCTCGTGCCACGTACATTTCCGCGTTCCAGTCGCAGGTCGTCTACGGTTTGCTGCAGACATCGGGGTACGCGCGCGCCCTGCTCGCTGTCGACTACCCGGACAAGGTCGAGGAATTGCTGGCGGCCCGGCTCGAACGCCAGCGCATTCTGGAACGTGCCGAACCGCCCGCCCTGTGGGTCGTGCTGAGCGAGGCCGTGCTGCTTCAGGAGGTGGGCAGCCTTGAGGTCATGCGCGAGCAACTGGCCCACCTGTTGGCCTTCCGCGACAACCCGTGGGTACAGATCCAGGTGCTTCCGTTCACCGCCCGTGAACACACGGGGCTGATGGGATCGTTCAACCTTCTCAGGTTCGACGACGACCCCGACATCTTCTACGTCGACGGATACGACCAGGGCCACATGACCGCCAATCCTTCCGTGATCAAGGAGCGTTCCGTCGGCTACGCTCGGCTGCAAGCCGCCGCCCTCTCCCCCGAGGACTCGGCGGCACTGATCACCCGCGTGATGGAGGAACGCCATGGAGACCCGTCCTGACCTGACCGCAGCGCGGTGGCGGAAGTCGTCGCACAGCGGCACCAACGGCGGTGACTGCGTCGAGGTGGCCGACCACTTCCCCGGCACCGTCCCCGTCCGCGACAGCAAGAACCCCACCGGCCCCGCCCTGCTCGTCGGCACCGGGGCGTGGCAGGCGTTCGTGGACGGGCTCCGCTGAGGACCGTCCCTTAACGGTGCTCCCGGCCGTCTCGGGCGGGGGCCGGCGGCGCGGTTGCGCGGGCGTTCACCGGTGTGGCTGCTTCGTGTAGTTGTAGACGGTCGCCCGGGAGATGCCGAGTTGGTCGGCGATGAGTTGTGCGGAGCTCCGGGTCTCGAAGAAACCCTCGCCGTGCAGCCGACGGACCAGCTCGCGCTTCTGGTCACGGTTGAGGCCCCGCGGCGTGCTGGAGCGCTCCGCCGCGAAGGAGTCGATGGCCGAACGGAGTTCGCGTCCGGTGCGGTCGCGCAGTGTCTCCAGGGGCTCGTCCTGGTTCGGGACATCCGTGGTGACGAGGTTGGCGAGGGTCAGGGCCAGCGGGGACAGCGTGCTGATGTCCAGGTTCAGGCACAGGGCCGCGATGTAACGTCCCTCGGCGTTCTTGATGCCGATCGAGGTGCTCTTGGCCGGACGCCCGTCGGGGAACCGGTTGCCGTAGTTCTGGATGACACCGGGGTATTCGGGGTCCGCGATGCGGCGCAGGCCCAGTTCGGTGGCGGAGTCGCCGACCTGCCGTCCGGACAGGTTGTTCTCGATGACGCGGATGGCGTTGTCGGGGCGGCGCAGGTCGTGCAGCACGACCTCGCACAGACCCGGGAACATGCGGCCGACGGCGACGGCGATGCGCTCGGCTTCCCGTACGAGGTGTTCGTCTTCCGGTGCGGCGGTCCGGTCGGCGCGTTCGTCGGCCGGCCGGCCGGTGGGGCGGGTCATCGGGTGCCGCTCGGTTTCCGCGCTCCCTCGCCGGATCCGGCGAACACCGCGGCCATCGTCTCGGCGGACTTCAGCCCCGCGCCGGTGAGCACGACCACGGTCGTCTCGTCCGGAGCGATCTCTCCGGTCGCGATGAAGTGGTCGAGGGTCGCCGCGGCGACGCTGCTGGTCGGCTCCGCGTACAGACCGCGCGCGCTCAGGGCGCGGACCGCCGCGTGGATCTCCGCCTCGGGGACCGCGTAGGCGGCGCCGTCACAGCGGCGGACGGCCTCCACGGCCTCGGGCAGCCGGACCGGGTGGGCGATGGACGCGCCCTCGGCGATCGTCGGCACCCGCTCGCCGCGGTCGGCCGGGTCGATGCCGTTGAACGTGTCGGCGATGGTCGCCCAGTGCTCGGGCTGCCCGACGAACAGGCGCGGGCGCCTGTCGATCTGTCCGGCGGCGAGCAGTTCGCCGAACGCGAGGTCGCACCCGATGACGTTGCTGCCGGCCCCGGCCACGAGGACCACGTTGTCGGGCGCGGTGAAGCCGAGCGACTCCCACATCTCGTAGGCGATGGTCTTGGTGCCCTGGATGAACATGGGGTGCCAGTTGTGACTCGCGTAGGGGATCCGCTCCGACTGGCGGATCGCCTCTTCCGAGACCTCGTCGCGGGTGCCCCCCACGAGTTCGACCTCCGCTCCGTAGGCGCGGGCCTGGAGGATCTTGGCCTCCGAGGTGGCGGCGGGGACGATGATCTTGGCGCGGACGCCGGCGGCGGCGGCGTAGGCGGCCACCGCGGCACCGCCGTTGCCCGAACTGTCCTCCAGTACGCGGTCGGCACCGTGTGCCACGAGGTGGGACATCATCACCGATACGCCCCGGTCCTTGAAGCTGGAGGTCGGGTTGAACCACTCCAGTTTGAAGTGGACGCGTCGGCCTGCCCAGTCGACCGGGACCATCGGTGTGCACCCTTCGCCCAGGCTCACCCGGCGGGCGGCCTCGACGGGCAGGGCCGCGTGATAGCGCCACAGGGACCGTTCGGCGGTGTCGATCTGCTCGGGCCGCAGGCCCGGCAGCGTACTGACGGCGAGGGGGCCGCCGTCCTCGCCCCGCCAGCGGGGGTCGTCCAGGGAGTAGCGCTTTCCGGACCGGTCGTGGAGGCCGGGGGTGGCGACGGCCGTGTGCTGTTCGGCGTTCATGGGCGGCTCCGGTTTCTCCTCGCTCGACACGCTGTCGTGCCGCCGGGTCTCGCGGCCCGGCGGTGCCCGCCCTCCCATGCTAGACGGATTGTCCAGAAGTGGACAGCAAGTCCACGTCGTGGTTTCGGAAGGGGGTTGGGAGCCGCCCCGGGCAGAGGACGCCGCCGGGCCGTCACCCCGCCGCGCCCGGTCCGCCCGGCGGGCCCGCCCCTTCGGCCCGCGTTCCCGCGCGGCACGTACGCGATGCCCCGGCGGGGATTCCGGGACGACCGGTCAGAACGCCCGCCGCATCTCCCACACCAGCACCTCCGCGTCGCCGGTCGCGAGCAGGACGAGGCCCTTCGCGTCCGTGGCGCGGACCGCGTCGCCGGGCGCCAGCTCCTCGTCGCCGACGCGCACCGTGCCGCGCGCCACGTGCGCGTACACGAAGTCGGCGTCCGGGAGCGGCACCCGCCCGCCCTTCGCCGGGCGGTGGACGCGCAGGGTCGCGCCCGCCGCCGCCACCTCGTACGGGGCCGCCTCCCCGAGCCCCCGCACCACCCCGTACGACGGCTCCCCGTCGAACGAGAGCGGCGCGAGCCACATCTGCACGAAGACCAGGGGCGCGTCGCCGTCGTTGCGCTCCACGTGCCGCACCCCGGACGCCGCGCCGAGGTGCTGGAGGTCGCCGGCGCGGACGACCGTGGCGTGGCCCGCGGAGTCGCGGTGGGTCAGTTCGCCCTCCACGACCCAGGTCACGATCTCGGTGTGGCGGTGCGGGTGTTCGTCGAAACCGGCCCCCGGCGCCAGTCGCTCCTCGTTGCAGGCGATCAGCGAACCGAAGCGGAGGTTGTCGGGGTCGTAGTGCGGCCCGAAGGAGAAGGCGTGCCTCGTTCCGATCCCGGCCGCCGGGTCGCCCCCGGGGTACCGCTCGGCCGCGCGCTGGATGCGTATCACGGGGCCCACCGTAGCCGGGGCCCGCGCCCCCGGGGCCGTCCCGTCGCGACGGCCCCGCCGTACCCCCCGCCGGGGGCGAACCCGCCCCGACCCCGCACGCCGACGCCCCGATAAGGCAGTCTTGTCCCCGTGCCTGAACCCGTGAACCGCCCCCATCCGCACGCCGCGACCCTGAAACGCCTCGAACAGTCCTCCGGGCGGCTCGCCGCCGGCGCCATCGCCCGCATGGACGAGACGCTGCCGTGGTACCGCGCGATGCCGCCCGAGAACCGGTCGTGGATCGGCCTGGTCGCCCAGGCGGGCATCGCCGCGTTCACCGAGTGGTTCCGGCACCCCGAGACCCCGCAGGCGATCTCGACGGACGTCTTCGGCACCGCGCCGCGCGAGCTGACCCGGGCGATCACCCTGCGCCAGACCGTGGAGATGGTCCGGACCACGATCGAGGTCATGGAGTCCGCGATCGAGGAGGTCGCCGCCCCCGGCGACGAGTCGGTGCTCCGGGAGGCGCTGCTCGTCTACGCCCGGGAGATCGCCTTCGCCACGGCGCAGGTGTACGCACAGGCGGCCGAGGCGCGGGGCGCGTGGGACGCCCGCCTGGAGTCGCTCGTGGTGAACGCCGTGCTCTCCGGCGAGGCCGACGAGGGCGCCGTGTCGCGGGCCGCCGCGCTCGGCTGGAGCTCCCCGGAACACGTGTGCGTGCTCCTCGGCACGGCTCCCGACGGGGACAGCGAGCTGACGGTGGAGGCGATCCGCCGGGCCGCCCGGCACGCCAAGCTCCAGGTCCTCACCGGCGTCCTCGGGAACCGGCTCGTCGTCATCGCGGGCGGCAGCGACAACCCCCTGGCGGTGGCGAAGGCCCTGATCGGGCCGTACGCGCCGGGCCCGGTGGTGGCCGGTCCCGTGGTCCCCGACCTGCTGGCCGCGACCCGCTCCGCGCAGGCCGCCGCGGCCGGTCTCAAGGCGTGCTCGGCCTGGCAGGACGCGCCCCGCCCGGTCCTCGCGGACGACCTCCTGCCGGAGCGCGCCATCGCCTCCGACCCGTCGGCGCGCGAGCAGTTGGTGGAGGAGATCTACAGACCGCTGGAGGAAGCGGGCTCGGCGCTCCTGGAAACGCTCAGTGTCTACCTGGAACAGGCGAGCAGCCTGGAAGGCGCGGCGCGCATGCTCTTCGTCCACCCGAACACCGTGCGCTACCGGCTCCGACGTGTGACCGACGTCACCGGCTGGTCACCCTCCGACGTCCGCTCCGCCTTCACCCTGCGGATCGCGCTCATCCTCGGGCGCTTGGCCGACGGGGACACGCAGTCCTAGACTTTTGTCGAACACCGACAATTCCCCCGACGGTTCTTCGTCCTTGTCCCCACGGGCGCTCGGAGCCGTCCCCAAGAGAGAGTGTGAGGGTGCTCGTACTCGTCGCTCCCGGCCAAGGCGCCCAGACGCCCGGCTTCCTGACCCCCTGGCTCGAACTCCCCGGCGCCGCCGACCGCATCGCGGCCTGGTCCGACGCCATCGGGCTCGACCTCGCCCACTACGGCACGAAGGCGGACGCGGACGAGATCCGCGACACCGCCGTGGCACAGCCCCTGCTCGTCGCCGCCGGCCTGCTCTCGGCCGCCGCGCTCGGTGACGACCTCGCGCCCGGCATCGTCGCCGGTCACAGCGTCGGCGAGTTCACCGCCGCCGCGTTCGCCGGTGTGCTGGACGACACCGCCGCGCTGCGTCTGGTCCGGACCCGCGGGCTCGCGATGGCCGAGGCCGCCGCGATCGCCCCGACCGGCATGTCGGCGCTGCTCGGCGGCGACCCCGAGGTGACCGTCCCGCACCTGGAGAAGCTCGGCCTGACCCCGGCCAACGTGAACGGCGCGGGCCAGATCGTGGCCGCGGGCACCCTGGAGCAGCTCGCCGCCCTGGAGGCGGACAAGCCCGAGGGCGTGCGCCGGGTCGTCGCCCTCAAGGTCGCCGGCGCGTTCCACACGCACCACATGGCCCCGGCCGTGGCGAAGCTGGAGGAGGCGGCGGAGCTGCTGTCCCCGGCCGCCCCGACCACCCGCTACGTCTCCAACAGGGACGGGCAGGTCGTCATGGACGGCGCCGAGGTCCTGGCCCGCCTGGTCGGCCAGGTCGCCAACCCGGTCCGCTGGGACCTGTGCATGGAGACCTTCAAGGACCTGGGCGCGACCGCGCTGATCGAGGTGTGCCCCGGCGGCACCCTGACCGGCCTCGCCAAGCGGGCCCTGCCGGGCGTGGCCACGGTCGCCCTGAAGACTCCCGACGACCTGGACGCGGCCCGTACGCTCGTCGCCGAGCACGCGGCCGTCTGACAAGGAGTGTCGAGAAGCATGTCGAAGATCAAGCCCAGCAGGGGCGCCCCGTACGCCCGCGTCCTCGGTGTCGGCGGCTACCGTCCCACCCGGGTCGTGCCGAACGAGGTGATCCTCGAGAAGATCGACTCGTCCGACGAGTGGATCCGCTCGCGCTCCGGCATCACCACCCGGCACTGGGCCTCCCCGGAGGAGACCGTCGCCGCGATGTCGGTGGAGGCATCGGGCAAGGCCATCGCGAACGCCGGGATCTCCCCGGAGCAGATCGGCGCCGTGGTCGTCTCCACGGTCTCGCACTTCCACCAGACCCCGGCCATCGCCACGGAGATCGCGGACCGGATCGGCGCGGGCAGGCCCGCCGCGTTCGACATCTCCGCCGGCTGCGCGGGCTTCGGCTACGGCCTGACCCTCGCCAAGGGCATGATCGTCGAGGGTTCGGCGGAGTACGTGCTCGTCATCGGCGTCGAGCGGCTCAGCGACCTGACGGACCTGGAGGACCGCGCGACGGCCTTCCTGTTCGGCGACGGCGCCGGCGCCGTGGTCGTCGGCCCGTCCGACGAGCCGCACATCGGCCCCACGGTCTGGGGTTCCGAGGGCGACAAGGCGACGACGATCCGGCAGACCGTGCCGTGGGACGCGTTCCACGGCGGCGACGTCTCGAACCTCCCGCTCGACAAGCAGGGCGCGATCAAGTTCCCGGCCATCACGCAGGAGGGCCAGGCGGTCTTCCGCTGGGCCGTCTTCGAGATGGCGAAGGTCGCCCAGCAGGCCCTGGACGCCGCCGGCATCACGGCGGACGACCTGGACGTCTTCATCCCGCACCAGGCCAACATGCGGATCATCGACTCGATGGTGAAGACCCTGAAGCTGCCGGAGCACGTCACGGTCGCCCGTGACGTGGAG
This sequence comes from Streptomyces sp. NPDC041191, assembly GCF_055591945.1. Classification (NCBI taxonomy): domain Bacteria; kingdom Bacillati; phylum Actinomycetota; class Actinomycetes; order Kitasatosporales; family Streptomycetaceae; genus Streptomyces; species Streptomyces sp. NPDC041191. Next base: position 580,021 of record NZ_JBVIZC010000001.1, read on the forward strand.
ACCACCGGCAACACCTCGGCCGCCTCGATCCCGCTCGCGATGGAGCGGCTCCTGGCGACCGGGGAGGCGAAGAGCGGCGACACCGCGCTCGTCATCGGCTTCGGGGCGGGTCTCGTCTACGCCGCGACGGTCGTTACCCTCCCCTAGGCACCCGGATCTCCCGGAAGCCCCTCACCGAAGCAATCACAGAAGGAGCGCCACCATGGCCTTCACCCAGGAGCAGATCGTCGAAGGTCTCGCCGAGATCGTCAACGAGATCGCCGGCATCCCGACCGAGGACGTCCAGCTGGACAAGTCCTTCACCGACGACCTGGACGTCGACTCGCTGTCCATGGTCGAGGTCGTCGTCGCCGCCGAAGAGCGTTTCGACGTCAAGATCCCGGACGAGGACGTCAAGAACCTCAAGACCGTGGGCGACGCCGTCGACTACATCGTGAAGCACCAGGGCTGATCAGCCCTCGCTGACCCGGTCAGCCACCCGGCGGTGGCGCCGTATTTCGACCATCACACACATGGAGAAAGAATTCCTGTGAGCTCGACCAATCGCACCGTGGTCGTCACCGGTATCGGCGCAACCACACCGCTGGGTGGCGACTCCGCATCGACCTGGGAAGGTCTGATCGCGGGGCGCTCCGGCGTCCGTCCCCTCGAGGGAGAACGTTTCGCCGAACTGCCCGTCCGGATCGCCGCGACGGCCGCCGTCGACCCCGGTGACGTCCTGCCCCGCCCGCTCGCCCGCAAGCTGGACCGCTCGGCGCAGTTCGCCCTGATCGCGGCCCGCGAGGCGTGGGCCGACGCGGGCTACACCGCCCCGGCCGGCGAGGACGAGAAGATCGCGCCCGAGCGGCTCGGTTCCGTCATCGCCTCCGGCATCGGCGGCGTCATCACGCTGCTCGACCAGTACGACGTGCTGAAGGAGAAGGGCGTCCGCCGCGTCTCCCCGCACACCGTGCCCATGCTCATGCCCAACAGCCCCTCCGCCAACGTGAGTCTGGAGGTGAACGCCCGGGCGGGCGTCCACACCCCCGTCTCCGCGTGCGCGTCGGGCGCCGAGGCGATCGGCTACGCCGTCGAGATGATCCGCACCGGCCGTGCCGACGTGGTCGTCGCCGGCGGCACCGAGGCGGCGATCCACCCGCTGCCGATCGCCGCCTTCGCCAACATGATGGCGATGTCGAAGAACAACGACGAGCCGGAGAAGGCGTCGCGTCCGTACGACACGGGCCGGGACGGCTTCGTGCTCGGCGAGGGCGCGGGCGTCGTGATCCTGGAGTCCGAGGAGCACGCGCGGGCGCGCGGCGCGCGGGTCTACTGCGAGGTCCTCGGCCAGGGCGTGTCGTCCGACGCCCACCACATCGCGCAGCCCGAGCCGACCGGCCGGGGCATCTCCGCCGCGCTGCGGTACCTGCTGGACTCGACGGACCTGAAGCCGGCCGAGGTCGCCCACCTGAACGCGCACGCCACGTCGACGCCGCAGGGCGACGTCGCCGAGATCAAGGCGCTGCGGAGCGTCCTGGGCGACGACCTGGACCACGTCGCGATCTCCGCGACGAAGTCGATGACCGGTCACCTCCTGGGCGGCGCGGGCGGCATCGAGACCGTCGCGACGGTCCTGGCGCTCCACCACCGGCTCGCCCCGCCGACGATCAACATCGACGACCTCGACCCGGAGGTCGGGGCGGACATCGTCCGCGACGAGGCGCGCGAGCTGCCGCAGGGCACGATCGCCGCGATCAACAACTCGTTCGGCTTCGGCGGCCACAACGTGGTCCTGGCGTTCCGCACGGTCTGAGCCGCGTCGTCCGCGTGAGGCCCGCCCCCGTCACGGGGGCGGGCCTCACGCGCGTCAGCGGGCCGTTCAGACGACCTGGTGGAGCCAGCGGACCGGGGCGCCCTCGCCCGCGTACCGGAAGGGCTCCAGCTCGTCGTCCCAGGGCTTGCCGAGGAGTCCGGCGATCTCGGCCTCCAGCGGGGTCCCGCTCTGCGCGGAGCGCGCCAGGGCGGCCCGCAGCCGGTCCTCGGGGACCAGGATGTCCCCGTGCATGCCGGTGACGGCGTGGAAGATGCCCAGCTCGGGGGTGGCGCTGTAGCGCTCGCCCTCGGCGGTGGGGCAGGGCTCCGCGGTGACCTCGAAGCGGAGCATCCGCCAGCCGCGGAGGGCGGAGGCCAGGCTGGAGGCGGTGCCGGTCCGGCCCTGCCAGGAGAGCTCGGTTCTCCAGGTGCCGGGGGACGCCGGCTGGCGGATCCAGTCGAGCTGGACCCTCGCACCGAGGACGCCCGCCACCGCCCATTCGACGTGCGGGCAGAGCGCACGCGGTGCGGAGTGAACGTACAGGACTCCACGTGTCGTCACCGGGACCTCCAGTGTGGGACGAGGTTCGCCTTTCCCAGCGGCCTCAGTAAACATCATCAGGAGCAGATCTTCACAAATCGCCTGAAAGGGGACAGTTTGTGACGTGACGTAATTTACCGGAGCCGGTCGGGGAGGGCGCCTCTGGTTCGACGGGGAAAAGCTACCGTGCCGCGCCGTCGCCGGGGTGACGTACGGTCGGTCCCGAGCGGGTGCACACGAAGCTTTCACCCGCCAGGACGCCGAAGGAGGGGCCGGGGATGCGCGGGCGACGCCGTTTCCGTACCGCCGTCGCCGCCGCGACGGCGGCGCTGCTGTGCGCGGGAGCGGTGGCCGGATGTTCGTCCGGGGCGCCGGAGGGGGCGGCCCCGAGCCGGACGGCGACACCCGCGCCCACCCGCACGCCCACTCCCACGCCCACGTCCCCGTGGGACACCTCCCCCGCCTCCGTCGCGGCCGTGGGCGACTCCCTCACCCGCGCCTTCGACGCCTGCTCGCTCCTCGCGGACTGCCCCGAGGCGTCCTGGGCGACCGGGACGGACCCCGGCGTCAACAGCCTGGCACTGCGCCTCCTGGGCCCGGAGCGGGTGGCCGGACACAGCTGGAACCTGGCGCGGACGGGCGCGCGGATGGCGGAGCTCCCGGAGCAGATGGCCGCCGCGGCGGCCCGGAAGCCGGAGCTGGTGACCGTGCTGATGGGCGCCAACGACGCCTGCCGGCCCACGCCGGACCTGATGACGCCGGTCGCGGACTTCCGCGCCTCCTTCGCCTCGGCGCTCGCCCGGCTGCGGGCGGCGGCGCCGAAGGCCCAGGTGTACGTGGCGAGCGTGCCGGACCTGAAGCGGCTGTGGGCGACGGGCCGGCTCGACGCGGCCGGGCTGCGGATCTGGGAGCTGGGGGTCTGCGGCTCGATGCTGGCGGACGCGGCGGACCTGGGGCCCGCGGCGGAACGGCGTCGCGCGACGGTGTCGGAGCGGGTGGTGGCGTACAACAGGGCCCTGGCGGAGGTGTGCGCCGGGGACGAGCGCTGCCGGTACGACGGCGGGGCGGTGCACGGCTTCCGCTTCGGCGCCGGGCAGCTGAGCCCCTGGGACCGGTTCCATCCGAGCCGGGACGGCCAGGCGCGGCTCGCGGAGCTGGCGTACCGGCGGATCACGGAGCGCTGAGGGGGCCCCGGAGCGGATGTCAGGTTCCGCTCCGGGGCCCGTCCGGGGGCCCGCCGGGGTCAGATCTCCAGGGTGGCGGTCAGACGCACGTCGGCGAGGGAGCGCGCCGCTCCCACGTCGTATGCCCCGGGGACGGGGATCCAGTCGTGCTTCTCCTCGTCCCAGACCTCGAAGGCGCGGCGGGGCAGCGTGATCGTGGTCTCCACGGTCTCGCCGGGGGCCGCCGTGACGCTCGCGAAGCCGGCGAGCCAGCGGCGGGGGCGGGCGGCGGTGTCGTGGCGCGGCGCCAGGTAGATCTGGACGGTCTCGCGGCCGGGCCGGCCGCCGGTGTTGGTGAGCCGGACGGTGACGGTGCCGGGGCCCGCGACCAGGGAGTCGTACGACCAGTCGGTGTAGCCGAGGCCGTGGCCGAAGGGGTACGCGGGGACGGCGCCGGTCCGGTCCCAGGCGCGGTAGCCGATGAAGACGCCCTCGCCGTAGTCGAGCGCGCCGCCGGTGGGGGTGGTCGTGGTGACGGGGGCGTCGGCGAGGGCGGCGGGCCAGGTGGTGGGGAGGCGGCCGCCGGGCTCCTCGGCGCCGGTGAGGACGTCCGCGAGGGCGGCGCCGCCCTCCTGGCCGGGGAACCAGCTCAGCAGGATCGCCGCCACGTCGTCGCGCCAGGGCATTTCGACCGGGGAGCCGGCGTTGACGACGACCACGGTGTTCGGGTTGGCGGCGGCGACGGCCCGGACGAGGTCGTCCTGACGGCCGGGGAGGGCGAGGTCCTCGCGGTCGAAGCCCTCGGACTCGACGCGTTCGGTGGTGGCGACGACCACGACGGCGGTGTCGGCGGCGCGGGCGGCCCCGACGGCTTCGGCGATCAGTTCGTCCGGGTCACGGCGCGGACCGAGGTGGACGAGGGAGAAGGCGACGGCCGGCAGCGGGGCCGCGAGCTCCTTGTCGGGGGTGTGGCGCAGGGAGACCCCGACGGTCTCGCCCGCGGTGAGCGCGACCCGGCCGCGCTCGACCGGGGAGCCGAAGAACGCCTCGAAGGGGTCGGTCTCGTCGCCCATGGCCTGGACGCCGTCGAAGACGGTCTCGCCGGCGACGGTGAGGGTGAAGGCGCCGAGGCCCCGGGTGCCGAAGGCGTGCTCGCCGGTCTCGCGCGGGGTGAAGGTGCCGGTGATCTCGACGGAGGCCAGGGCCTCGTGGGTGACGCCGTCGGGCAGGTCGCCGCCGATCCACTGGACCTGCCCGTGCGGCAGGGCGCTCTCGCCCAGCACGTTCCCGGCGGCGTCCCGGCAGCGGGCGCGGAGGGTGAAGCCCTGCCCGGCGGGGGCGAGTTCGTCGCTGGGGTCGGCGCCGACCGCGTAGGTCAGGGCCCCCTCGGGGAGGGCGGCGGCGAGTCCGTCGAGCGGGGAGACCACGTGGTCGGGGAAGACCTGGGCGGAGCCGCCGCCGAGGACGCGGGCGTCGCGGGCGGCCGCGCCGGAGAGGGCGACGGTGGTCCCGGCGGCGAGGGGCAGGGCGCCGTTCTCGTTCCGCACGAGGACGGCGCCGCGGTGGGCGATCTCGCGGGCGAGGGCGTCGCCGTCGACCGGGGCGGGGGGCGTGGTCACGGCGGGCGGGGCGCCTTCGAGGGCGCCGACGCGGGCGGCGAGGCGCAGGACGTTGCGCACGGCGGCGTCGACGGCGGACTCCTCGACCTCGCCGGCGCGGACGGCGGCGGCCAGGGCCTCGCCGTAGACGGTGACCGGGCCGGGCATGGCGACGTCGAGGCCGCCCCGCAGGCAGGCGGCGGTGGAGCGGGCGGCCATCCAGTCGGAGACGTTGAGGCCGTCGAAGCCCCACTCGCCGCGCAGGACCTCGTTCACCAGCCGGTGGTGCTCGGTCATGGTCACGCCGTTGACCCGGTTGTAGGCGGTCATGACGCCCCAGGGACGGGCGTTCGCGACGATGGCCTCGAAGGGGGCGAGGTAGAGCTCGCGGAGCGGGCGCGGGCCGACCCGGTTGTCCACGGTGAAGCGGTCGGTCTCGGCGTCGTTGGCGACGAAGTGCTTGACGGTGGTGCCGACGCCGCCGTCCTGGACGCCCAGGACGTAGCCGGTGCCGATGGCGCCGGTGAGGAGGGGGTCCTCGCTGTACGCCTCGAAGTGGCGTCCGCCGAGGGGGCTGCGGTGCAGGTTGACGGTGGGGGCGAGGAGGACGTGGACGCCCTTGCGGCGGGCCTCCTGGGCGAGGAGCCGGCCGGCCCGGCGGGCGAGCGCGGGGTCCCAGGCGGCGGCCAGCGCGGTCGGGGAGGGCAGGGCCACGGAGGGGTCGTCGGCGGTCCAGCGGACGCCCCGCACGCCGACCGGTCCGTCCGACATGACCAGGGAGGCCAGGCCGATCTCCGGCAGGGCGGGCAGGGACCACATGTCCCGGCCGGAGAGCAATCGGGTCTTGGCGTCCAGGCCGAGCCTGCCGAGCGCCGCCTCGACGGCCGCCTCCCTCACGGACTCCGCACGGGTCTCCGTCACGGCCGTACCTCCTCGTCGACGCACCGGGGCCCCATCGTGCACCCCTTCACCTGTAGCGAGGTAGGTGAAGTTGCCGTTCCGTTATCAACGGTGGGGGCGCGGACGCCGGAGGGGTACGGTCCTGTCCGGACGGACCCGCGGAAGGAGGCCCCGCGATGGCGCGGACCAGGAGCGAGGAGCGGCGCGCGGACATCGTGCGTGCCGCCCTGGAAGTGATCGCCGAGCGCGGTTACCGGGGCGCCTCGCTCGGCTCCGTCGCCGAACGCGTCGGGCTGACCCAGCAGGGCCTCCTGCACCACTTCCCGACGAAGGAGGCCCTGCTCGTCGCGGTCCTGGAGGAGCGGGACCGCTGGGACACGAGCGGCGGACCCGGCCGCGAGGGCTGGCGGCTCGACCTGCTCGACGCCCTCGTGGAGTACAACGCCGTGCGCCCCGGGATCGTGCAGACCTTCTCCGCGCTGCTCGGCGAGAGCGTCACGGACGGGCATCCGGCGCGGGAGTTCTTCACCGGGCGGTACGCCCAGGTGCGGGCGCACATGGCGGAGGTGCTGCGCCTGGAGTTCGGCGACCGGCTGCCCGGCGGCCTGACCCCCGAGCGCGCGGCGCCGCTGCTCACCGCCGTGATGGACGGCCTCCAGTACCAGTGGCTCCTGGACCCGTCGGCGGTCGACATGCCGGGCGCCTTCCGGGACTTCGTACGGCTGCTGCACGGCGGCGGAGCCCCCTCGTAACCCCGTGGCCCGTGCGGCCCGCCGGGCGGGATGATGGGGTCCATGATCGTCGCAGCCGCCCAGTTCGCCCCGGTCGCCGGGGACATCGACGCCAACGCGCGGACCGTCGCCGGCCTGGTCCGGGCGGCCGGGGAGGCGGGGGCCCGGGTCGTCGTCTTCGCCGAACTCTGCCTCAGCGGGTACGAGCCCACCCTGGTACGGGACTCCCCCGGCCTGGTCCTCACCGAGGACGACCCCCGGCTCGCGCCCGTGCGGGAGGCGTGCCGGGCGGTGTCGGCGGCGGCCGTGGTCAACGGGCCGGTGCGGACGGCGGACGGGCGGCCCGGCGTCACCACGCTGGTGACCGGCCCGGACGGCGGCCTCCTCGCCCGCTACGACAAGCGGCACCTGTACGGGATCGAACGGGAGGTCTTCGCGCCGGGGACGGCGGACGGGCGGTTCGCGCTCGACGGGATCCGGTTCGCGACGGCCACCTGCTACGACAACCGCTTCCCCGAAGTCGCCGGGCGGGCCGCCGCCGACGGCTGCGCGGTGTACCTGGCGAGCTCGGTGCTGACCGCCGGCAACGACTCGTTCACCGAGGTCTACCCGGTACGGGCCCGGGAGTTCGGCCTGTACGTGGTGGTCGGCAACGTCCTGGGGTCCAACGAGGACGGGGTGGGGCTGGGCCGCGCCGGGGTCTGGGGGCCGGACGGGGAACGGCTCGCGGACGCGGGACCGGACCGGCCGGGGTTCGTCCTCGCCGAGGTCGGCTGATTCCCCGGCGCGGGACCGGGCGCGCGGACGCCGGGCGGCCGTCGGGTCGGCCGCCCGGCGCGGGTCCCCGTGGGGCGGGACCCCCGGCCCGCTACGGGGCGCTCAGGCCCAGCGTGTACGCGCCGGAGCCGCTGTAGGCGTGGACCACGTACCGGTAGTAGCCCGCGGTGCCGTAGTAGCTGGTGTTCTCGTCGGCGGTCTCCGTGCCGCCGACCGCCACGTCGGTCCAGCCGTACCCGTTCCACTTCTGCAGGTACAGGTCGTAGTCCTGGCCGGCCGGTCCGCGCAGGCAGCCCGTGTGGGTGCCCGCGGTCGCCGCGTAGTAGTACGAACCGTCGGGCTGGACGGCGGTCTGCCCCGAGGCCAGGCTGCCCCGGTACGTGCGCTGGGCGCCGTCGCAGCCGGTGGGCGGGGTCGTCGTGCCGACCGTCAGCTGGTAGGTGACGGTGTGCGTGGTGGAACCCGTGCCGGTGACGGTGATCGGGTACGTGCCGTTGGGCGTGCCCGCCGCGACCTCCACGGACATCTTGGCGGACTCGCCGGAGGTGACCGAGGAGGGGCTGAAGGAGACGGTGACGCCGCTCGGGGCGCCGCTCGCGGAGAGCTGGACGGTCTGCGCGGTGCCCCCGGTCGTGCTCGTGCCGACCGTGGAGCTGACGGCGCCGCCCGGCTGGACCGAGCCCGAGGACGGGTCGAGGGAGAGCGTGAAGTCGGGGTTGGTGGTGCCGCCGCAGTCGGTCTCGCCGGACTGGGCGGGGACCCCGATCGCGTTCCAGGCGGCCTTTACGGCGTTGCACTCGGCGCTGCCGTAGGTGTTCTTGGCACTGGTCAGGGTCGCCCTGCGGGCGGCGAGGTGGTTCCAGGACGAGGTCTTCAGGAGCAGGGCGCCCATGAAGATCTTGCCGGCCTTCTGGACGCCGATGCCGGTCACCGAGGAGGGGCCGCCGGAACATATGGGGCTGCTGGGCTTGCCGCCGCCCGGGTTGGAGCCCTCGGCGAGCAGGTAGAACCAGTGGTTCTGCGGGCCGGCCGCCGCGTGCACCTCGGTCCCGGAGGAGAGCTGGGGGTAGCAGTTGGGGTCGTTGTTGTTCAGGGAGGGGTTGTACATGTACCGGATCGGCCTGTTGTTGCCGGTGAAGTTCAGCTTCTCGCCGACCGTGTAGTCCGGGGTGTCGTTCGGGTTGTCGGCGTAGTGCTCGGTGAGCGCGCCGAAGATGTCGCCGGTGGACTCGTTGAGGCCGCCGTTCTCGTTGGAGGAGCCGGCGCTTCCCGGGGTCCGGTCGAATATCTCGTGGCCGTACTCGTGGGCCACGACGTCGATGCCGGTGAGCTGGTTGGTGCCGTTCTGGTTGCGGCCGTAGGTGGTCTTCGTGCCGTCGTAGTACGCGTTGACCTCGCTCAGCCCGGCGCGGGCCGGCACCATGCCACCCTGTCCGTTCTGGCCGTTGTAGCCGAACCACTCCTTGAGCATGGAGTGTTCCTTCTGCGCCGCGTACATGATGTCGACGCAGGCGGTCACCAGGTCGTTGGCGCCGTTGTTGCCCCACGGCGGGGTGCCGGTGTAGGCGCTGCCGCCCTGGCCGCCGCACTTGAAGGAGCCGCGGGTGGTGTCGGTCATGGAGCCGGCGGCGGTGTCGATGGTGACGTTGCCGTTGTGATAGCCGCGCCCTTCGGCGTGCAGGATCTTCTCGGTGGACCGCGCGACGGCCCCGGTGCGGGCGTCGACGTACGTGTCGAGGGAGCTGGGCGCGCCCTTCGCGGTCCGGCCGACGACCAGGGTGTGCCAGGTCAGGACGGCCCTGCCGTCCTTGAGGAGCACGGTGAGTTCGGGGGCGCCGGCGGACTCGACGGAGGCGAGCTGTTTCCGGGCGGTGGCGAGGGCCGCGGCGGCGGGGACCCGGGCCGTGGTGGTGGCGAGGGAGATCGCGGGGACCCTGTCGCCGGTGATCTCGCGGACCGCGCCCGTGGAGTCGGTGAGGACGACCGCGTCGCCGCCGCCGGCGACCGGGAGGCCCTTGTAGGTGCGCTCGTAGGCGGCGTAGTACAGGCCGTTCGCCCAGGGGGTGACGGAGGTGCGGACGAGGTCTTCGTCGGCGCCGTGCCGCAGTTCGTCCAGACCGCCGGCCGCCGCGTCGTCGGCGGCGGCCAGGGCGAGGGACCGGCCCTGGCCGGGCGGTGCGGGCAGGGCCTGCGTGGCCGCGCCCGCGGTCCCGGCGAGGGCGGTCGCGAGGCTCGCCGAGAGCGCCAGCGCGGCCACGGCCGCCGTGAGTCTTGAGGGATGCACGCCTGCTCCGTTCGGAGGTGGGGGAGACGGATCGTCGCGCCGAGTATGGGGGCGTGCGCGACCGGCCCGGGACATCCCACACGGCATAAGACGCGGGTTATGGTGCGCCCGTGCGGCGCTGCGTACGCTGCCGGAATGCAGCTGGAGTTGAGGCATCTCGAAGCCGTCTGCCGGATAGCGGAGGCGGGCAGCCTGGGGCGTGCGGCGGTGCGGCTCGGGGTCTCGCAGCCGGCGCTCTCGGCGCAGCTGCGGCGGATCGAGCGGGTGGCGGGCGGCGCGTTGTTCCTGCGCGGGCACACCGGGGTGGAGCCCACGCCGCTGGGCGAGTTCGTCCTGGCCAAGGCGCGTCTGGTGCTCGGCGAGATGGACGCGCTCGCGGCCGGGGCGCGGGCCGTCGCGCCGGACGCCCCGCTGCGGCTCGGCTGCATCCTGCTCGTCCTGGTGGACCGGCTGATGGAACGGCTCGAAGAGGTCCTGGCGGGGCGGGAGATCGCGGTGACCGTGGAGCACTCGGCGACCACGCTGACCCGGCAGCTGGGCGCGGGCCGGTACGACGCCGTGCTGTACGGGGAGGTCAACGACCACGAGGTGGCGCTGCCGGAGGGCGTCACGGCCCGGACGCTGGTCCCCAGGGAGCCGTTCTGCGTGCGGCTCTCGGCCGGTCACCGGCTGGCCGGCAAGGAGCGGATCTCGCTCGCCGAGCTGGCGGGCGAGTCCTGGATGACGCTGGTGGAGGACGACGACGGCGGTCCGGAGGCGCTGGCCGCGGCCTGCGCGCGGGCCGGGTTCGCCCCCCTGCTGCGGCACCGGGTGGCGGACCGCAAGATGCACTACGACCTGATCGCGGCGGGCCGGGCGGTCTCGCTGAGCCAGCCGACGGCGCCGCCGGCCGAGGGGACGGTGCTGCGGCCGCTGGAGGGCGATCCGGTCAGCGGACGGATCCGGCTGGCGTGGAACCGGGCGGCGGTGCCCGCCCGGCACGCGGAGCTGCTGTACCGGGCGGCGGCGGAGGCGTACCTGGCGGGCGTCGGCACCAACGCCTTCCACCGGGAGTGGTGGGACGCCCGGCCCGAACTGCACCCGGTCCTCGGGGACTTCCGCGAGGACTGACGGGGCCGGGCGCGGCCGTACGGCGCCCCGGGGTCATTCGGGGGAGGGCTCCCCGGCCGGGTGGCGGCAGACGGCACCGTGGACGCGCCTGGACCCGCCGTCGTCCACGCTCCTGGCATCGGCGCTCACGGCTTCGGTGCTCACGGCCTCGGCGGTCGTGGCGACCGTCCGGTCACCCCTGGCCCGGGACCGGGTGGCCGGCTTCGCGGCCGCTCTCCCTCCCGTCCTCGCCGTCCCGCTTCCCTGCCGGGGTCTCCCCCCTCAGGTCACGGGCCATCAGGGTGGCACCGGCGACGGCTCCGGGCATCAGGAGGACGGCGACGAAGGGCACGAGGAAGGCGAGGGTCAGGGGGACGCCGAAGCCGAGTGCGGCCGTCCGGCGACCGCGCAGCAGCCCCAGCCGCTCCTTGAATTCGACACCGCGGCGCTGGAGCGCGACGGAGGTCAGCTCCTCGGCGAGGAAGAAGCCGGAGACGCAGAAGCCGATGACGGGGACGACGGTCTGACCGGCCACGGGGATGAAGCCGCAGGCGAAGAGCAGGATTCCGTAGAACGCGACCCGCACCAGGATCCGCAGGCTGTCCCGGGCCGAGATCCACAGTTCGCGCCAGAGCGGGAGCCCGGACTCGGGCACCTCGCCGCCTTCGCTGCGGTCGACCTCCTCGGAGAGCGATTCGTAGAAGGGCTGGCCGACGAGGAGGGTGACGGCGGTGAAGGTGATGACGGCGAGGAAGAGCCCGAAGACGAAGACCAGCCCCGTCAGGGTGCCCCGGAGGACATCGATCCAGGGGGAGGACCAGTCGTCGGCGAACGGGGTCGCCCAGGCGGCCAGGTCGTCGGCTGCGTAGCCGAGCCCGACGAGCGCGCCGGCGTAGAGGACGAGGGTCACGAGTCCGGGCAACAGCCCGAACCCGAACCACCGTCCGTGCTTGCCGACCCACTTCTGGCCCTGTACCAGATACCCGAAACCCACCCCGAGATCACGCATGGGTTCACCCTATCGGCCCACCCCGCCCCGGCCAGGGACGGGGACAGGCACGGCGGGGGCCGGGGACGGCGAAGGCCGGGGACGGCGAAGGCCGCACCCCGGTCGGGGTGCGGCCCTCGTGTGCCGTCGCGCGTCCGGGATCAGACGGCGAGTTCGACCGTGATGTTGCCCCGGGTCGCCTTGGAGTACGGGCAGACCTGGTGGGCCTTCTCGATCAGGCTCTTGGCGGTCTCGGCGTCCACGTTCGGGAGGGTGGCCGAGATCCTGACGATGATGCCGAAGCCGTCGTCGTTCTTGCCGATGCCGACCTCGGCGGTGACCGTCGAGCCGGAGACGTCGACGTTCTCGTTGCGGGCGACCACTCCGAGGGCGCCCTGGAAGCAGGCGCTGTAGCCGGCCGCGAAGAGCTGCTCCGGGTTGGTTCCCTCGCCGGATCCGCCCATGGCCTTGGGCGGGTTGACGACGACGACGAGCTTGCCGTCGTCGGTGGCGACGCGTCCGTCACGGCCGTTCTCGGCGGTGGCGATCGCGGTGTAGAGGACGTCTGACTGCTGGATGGACATGCCGGGTACTTCCTTCTGCGGTTCGCCGCGACTCGCGCCCACGATCGCGACGGCTGGGGGAAGCCTAGCGGGTCGCACCGGTCACACCGAGACGATCATCTTTCCGGTGTTGTCGCCGCGCAGCAGTCCGAGGAAGGCGTCCACGCCGTTCTCGATGCCCTCGACGAAGGTCTCGCGGTGCTTCAGCTCACCGGCGGCGAGCCAGCCGCCGACCTCCTGGACGAACTGCTCCTGGAGGTCGTAGTGGTCGCCGACCAGCATGCCCTGGAGGCGCAGGCGCTTGCCGATGATCAGCGCCATGTTGCGCGGGCCGGGGGTCGGCTCGGTGTCGTTGTACTGGGCGATCATGCCGCAGATGGTGGCGCGGCCGTGCACGTTGAACGAGGAGATCGCGGCTTCGAGGTGGTCCCCGCCGACGTTGTCGAAGTACACGTCGATGCCGTCCGGGGCGGCCTCGCGGAGCTGGTCCTTGACCGGGCCGTCCTTGTAGTTGAAGGCGGCGTCGAAGCCCAGCTCCTCGACCAGCCACTTGACCTTCTCCTCGGAACCGGCCGAGCCGATGACCCGGGAGGCGCCCTTGAGGCGGGCCATCTGGCCGACCTGGCTGCCCACGGCGCCGGCCGCGCCGGAGACGAAGACAGCGTCGCCCTCCTTGAAGGAGGCGACCTCGAAGAGTCCGGCGTAGGCGGTGAGGCCGGTCATGCCGAGCACGCCGAGGTAGGCGGAGAGGGGGGCGAGGTCCGGGTCGACCTTGGTCGCGTGCCGGGCGGGCACGTCGGCGTACTCGCGCCAGCCGAGGCCGTGCAGCACGTGGTCGCCGACGGCGAAGCCCTCGGCGTTGGAGGCGACGACCTCGCCGACCGCACCGCCGTCCATGGGGTGGTCGAGCTTGAAGGGCGGGACGTACGACTTCACGTCGTTCATCCGGCCGCGCATGTACGGATCGACGGAGAAGTGCAGGTTGCGCACGAGGACGCGCCCCTCGGCGGGCTCGGTCACCGGGGTCTCGCGCAGGGCGAAGTCCGCGGGAGCGGGCCAGCCGTGCGGACGGGCGACGAGGTGCCACTCACGGCTGGAAGCGGGAAGATCGGTCATGGTGCGGCCTCCAGGAAGCTTCAGGTCGAAAAAGATTCACTGCCTGAAACAACCATGCCTCTTGATATTTCACGTTGTCAAGCATCCGGGTAGGATGTCCCCATGGCCACCTCACGCACGGACCCCCTCACCCTCGAAGTCGTCGAGCTGATCGGCACGGTCGTGGCGCGTTACCACGAGGAGTACGAGCAGGTGGCCGCGGAGCACTCGCTGACCGGCGCCCAGGCTCGTGTCCTCGGCCTGCTCTCCCTCGAACCGCTGCCGATGCGCCGCATCGCCCAGAAACTGAAGTGCGAGCCGTCCAACGTCACCGGGATAGTCGACCGCCTGGAGGCGCGCGGCCTCGTGGAGCGCCGGGCCGCCCCGGACGACCGGCGGGTCAAGCTGGCCGCCCCCACGGACGAGGGCCGGGCCACCGCCCGCCGGTTGCGCGAGTCGCTCGACTTCGCGCGCGAGCCGCTCGGCGAGCTGACCGATGTCGAGCGGACCCTGCTGCGGGACCTGCTGAGACGGATGCTGGGCGAGGGCCCGGCGTAACCGGGGCGCGCTCCGCGCCCGTCCGGCCGGAGATCCCGGCTACACGCACCACCAGAGGAAACGGGTACAGGTCGGCGTCGGACTCGGGGTCGGTGCGGACGTCGGCGTCGAGGCAGGGGGGACGCTCGGCGCGGGACCGGTGGCCGGGGCCGAGGGCGCGGGCGCGCCGGGTGCTCCCGTGAGGGAGGGCGTCGGGTCGCCCGGCGTCGCGGACGGGACGGTGGCGGGCGGAGAGGACGGAGCGGCGTCCGCCGGGGAACGCGTGGGGGTGCGTTCGCTCCCCCGCCCCGGACCGGTTCCGGAGCCCCGTCCGGTTCCGGAGCCGCCCGGACCGCTGCCGCCGTCCGCGCCGTGGCTGTCCGAACCGCCGCCCGAGCCGCCGCCGGTGGCCGGCGCCGTACCCGCCACCGGTCCCGCCCCGGCGTTCGCACCGGCCGGGCGGGAGCGGGTGGGCGCGGAACCCGGCGCGTCCGTGACCGGCTCCGGGCGCGAACCGTCCGGTGGCCCGGAGCTCTCGGCGGGCTCGCTCGGCAGCGGGGTTTCGGTGACCTCCAGCTCCTCGACGGCCGTGGCGGCACCGCCGGACGGCGACCCCTCCAGGGCCGGCCAGGCCAGGCCCATCGCCCCGGCCGCGAGCACCAGCCCCGTCGCCCCCGCCAGAGCGGCACGCCCCCGCGACCGCGACCGTCGGCGCGCGGCGCGGCGCCCCCCTGCGGCCGGACGCGGCGGCTCGATCAGGTCCAGTTCGTAGACCTGCTCGGGTTCGGCGGCCGGAGTCCCCGGGTGGACGGGAGCGCGGGGGGTCCCGTGCCGCAGTTCCTCGACGGGAGTCCCGCACCCGGCGCAGGCGAGGGCCCCGTTGAGATGCCGTCGGCACGCGTGGCAGTAGTCCATGGAGTCCGCAGGCTATGCGTCCCGGCACGGCGCCAGGTAGGCACGGAGGTGAGGATTCTGTGAGGAACCCGCAGGTCGGAGGCGGTGCGTCGCGATTCTCCCGCTTCGGGAAGGATCATCTCCGGAACACTCTCCCGCCGGAGGACCGACTCCGGGAACGCTCCGCCGCCCCGGGCAGGAACACCCCGGACACTCCCGCCGTCCCGGCCAGGAACACCCCCGGACATCCCCGCCGTCCCCGCCGTCCCCGCCGTCCCGGGCCTCCCGGGCCTCCCGGGCCTCCCGGGCCTCCCGGGGAGGAACACCCCGAACATCCCCGGCGTCCCCGCCGTCCCCGGAAGGAACGCCACGGAAACCCGCGCCGCTTCGGAGGGGCCGGCCTCCGGGCACCTCCCCGCTTCCGGGAGCTCCGGGGCTCCGGGAGCTCCGGAGCCCCGGGCGGCGCATCCCAGCGCGCGCCGCGGCCCGGCCGGCCGGACGATGCGAACAGGACCGTGCACCATCCCGCCCGTGCCAGCACCGCACTCCGGAGGATCCGCCATGACCGTCAGCCTGGAGCAGCTGCGTCGTTGCCATGTCGCCGTCGACCTGGGTGCCGCCCGCACCCGGGTCTTCGTCAAGGGCGCCGGGCTCGTCGTCGACGAGCCGAGCGTCGCCGCCGTCAACACCCGTACCGGCGCGCTGATCGCCGTCGGCACGCTCGCCGAGAAGATGACCGGCCGCACCCCCGACTACATCCGGGTCGTGCGCCCGGTCTCCGGCGGCACGGTCGTCGACATCGAGATGGCACAGCGGATGCTCCGTCACCTCCTCGGCGAGAAGCTGCGCCGGCAGCTGCGCCGCAAGCCCCGGCTGCGCGCGGCCGCGTCCACCCCGCACGACAGCGACCCGCTGGCGCAGCGCGCCACCGTGGAGACCCTGGTCGGTCTGGGGGCGCGCCGGGTCGAGCTGGTGGACACCCTGATCGCGGCAGCCGTGGGCTGCGGGCTGCCCGTCGAGCAGCCGACCGCGACCATGATCATGGTCTGCGGGGCGGCGACCACCCAGATCGCGGTGCTCTCGCTGGGCTCGATCGTCACGGCGGAGCGCATCCCGATCGGCGGTGACGCCATCGACCGCGCCGTCGTCCAGCACCTGCGCCACCACCACGAGCTGATGCTGCCGAGCCAGTCGGTGCGCCCGCTGCAGCTGGCCCTGAGCGGCAACGGCCTGACGGACGACGGCCCCAGCCGTACCGAGATCCACGGCCGGGACGTCGCCACCGGCCTGGCCCGTTCGGTGACGGTGGAGACCGCCGCCGTGCGGGAGGCCCTCCACGCCCCGCTGACGGCGGTCCTCGACGCCATCGGCAAGGTGCTGCGGGACTGCCCGCCGGACCTGGTGGCGGACCTCGCGGACTGCGGGATCACGATGGTCGGCGGCTCCGCCCTGCTGCCGGGGCTCGACCAGATGGTGCACGAGGCGACCGGGATGCCGGTGCGGATCGCCGAGCAGCCCGACGTGTGCGCGGTCCTGGGACTGGGCGCCATGCTGGAGGGCAAGGTCCAGCCGATGGTCCTGGACCCGCTGGTGGTCCGGGACACCTTCGACTTCGACGAGGCCACCGCCGACGCGGAGTGAGCCCCCGGGCGCGCACGGCCCGGGGACGTCCACCGGCACGGGTGGCCACCGGCACGGGTGGCCACCGGCACGGGTGGCCACCGGTACGGACGCCCGCCGACCCGGACGTCCACCGACCCGGGCGTCCACCGGTCCGGGTGTACACGAACCGCCGGAAGCGACCGACGCGTACGACAATGAGGCCATGACGCTCATGGATGAGGGCCGGGGCGAGGGTTTCCCCGCGGGTCCGGACGAGGACGCGCTCCGTCCGCCCCGTCTGCCCATGCTGCTCGAAGCGGTCCTCGGCATCGGCACGGACCTCGAACTGGGCGCCACGCTCCAGCACATCGTCGACGCCGCCACCGGGCTGACCGGCGCCCGCCGGGGGGCGCTCGTGGTCCTCGACCCCGAACGCCACCGGCTCGCCGAACTCTTCACCACCGGCATGACGGAGGAGGAACGGCGCCGCGTCGACCGCCTCCCCGCCGGACCCGCCGGACCCGACGGACCCGCCGGGCTCTCCGGACCCGACCGGACCCCGGAGGGGGGCGCCTCCCTGAGCATTCCGATCCGGGTCCACTCGCAGGTCTTCGGCCACCTGTACCTCGTCGAGAAGCGCGCGGGCCGCTTCACCGAGGAGGACCGGGCCCTGCTCCGGGTCCTCGCGTCGCAGGCCGGGATCGCCATCGGCAACGCCCGTCTGTACGAGACGGCCCGGCAGCGGGAGCGCTGGATCGAGGGCGCGGCCGCGGTGACCACGGCCCTGCTCACCGGCGCGTCCGCCGAGAACGCCCTGACCACCGTCGCCGAGCAGGCCCGCGTCCTGGCCGGCGCCTCGGCCGGGGTCGTGCTCCAGCCCACCCCGGAGGGCGGGATGAAGATCGTCGCCGCCTCGACCCCGGACGACCCGGGCGACCTGATCGGCACGACGATCGAGCCCGGCTCCCCCGTGCTCGTCCAGCTGCTCGGCGGCGAACCCGTCTTCGTCGAGGACTCGGCGACCGACCCGCGGATGACCACCCCCGTCCGGTCCCGGTTCGGCCCGTCGATGATGCTGCCGCTGCGGAGCGGCGGGGAGCTCATCGGCACCCTCGCCCTCCCCCGGCGGCGCGGCGACCCGCCGTACTCGGCGGCGGACCGGCTCCTCGCCTCGCAGTTCGCCTCGCAGGCGGCGCTCGCGCTCGTCCTCGCGGACGCGCGGCACGACCGGGAGCGCCTCGCGGTGTACGAGGACCGGGACCGGATCGCCCGGGACCTGCACGACCTGGTCGTCCAGCGGCTGTTCGCCACGGAGATGATGCTGGAGTCGACCCGGCGGCGGGCGGCGGGCTCCTCCGAGGAGGACGCGTTGCTGAGCCGGGCGGTGGACGAGCTGGACTCCACGATCCGGGAGGTCCGTACGGCCATCTTCGCGCTCCAGCAGCCGCCGGCGGACGCTCCGACGACCTTCCGGGGGCGGGTGCTCCGCGAGACCGGCGGGGCCGCGGCCCTGCTCGGTTTCCAGCCGTCCGTGCGCTTCTCCGGCGCGGTGGACGCCCTCGTGGACGACGAGACCGCCGGGAAGCTCCTCGCCGCCCTGCGCGGCGCGCTCGCGGCGGCGCACCGGCGGCCCGGGACCGGCGCGTTCACCGTCGAGGTGTCGGCCGGGGACGGGGGCGTACGGCTGCGGACCGAGGACGACGGGACCCCGCCGACCGTGGTGACCTGGCCCTGAGCAGTTCGTGCGGATGTCCGTCCCCCTTTCCGCTCCCGCTCCCACTCCTGTTCCCGTTCCCGGTCCCGCCCCCCGCCCCGGTCCCGGTCCCGGTCCCGGCAGAATGCCTTCCGGCAGCCCCGCCCCCGACCGCGACCCGAGGAGTACCGCCGGTGAGTGCGTTCTTCCCCGCCCTGAGAGACGGTTCCGCCCGGCCCGCGCTGCGCTTCGGCGCGGACCCCGCGACGGCCGGGACGCTGACGTACGGGGAGCTGGCCCGGACCGCCGCCTCCCTGGCCGCCCGGATCGCGGGGGCCCGGCGGGTCGCCGTCTGGGCCACGCCGACCGCGCGGACGGCGGTGGCCGTGGTGGCGGCGCTGCTCGCGGGCGTGCCCGTCGTACCGCTCAACCCGCGCGTCGGGGAGCGGGAGCTGGCGCACATCCTCGCGGACAGCGAGCCCGCCCTGCTCCTCGCGGGCGCGGAGGACGAGCCGCCGGCGGCGCTCGCGGGGCTGCCCCGGCTCGACGTGGAGACGGAGGGGGGCTCTGTCGTCCCGGCCCCGGTCCCGGTCCCGGAGGCGTCCGTGCCCGGTGACGGCGGGATCGACCCCGAGTCCCCGGCCCTGATCGTCTACACCTCCGGCACCACGGGCCCGCCGAAGGGGGTCCTGCTCTCCCGCCGGGCGGTCGCCGCCTCCCTCGACGCGCTGGCCGGGGCCTGGGCGTGGACGGCCGACGACGTCCTGGTGCACGCGCTGCCGCTGTTCCACGTCCACGGACTCGTCCTCGGCGTCCTGGGCCCGCTGCGGCGGGGCGGCGAAGTCCGGCACCTGGGCGCGTTCTCGGTGGAGGGCGTGGCACGGGGGCTGGAGGCCGGGGGCACGATGCTGTTCGGCGTGCCGACCATGTACCACCGGCTCGCGGACGCGCTCTCCGGCGACGGGGCACTGGTCCGGGCGCTCGCCGGGGCGCGGCTCCTCGTGTCGGGCTCGGCGGCGCTCCCGGTCCACGACCACGAGCGGATCGCGGCGGCGACGGGCCGGACGGTCGTGGAGCGGTACGGGATGACCGAGACGCTCATGAACACCAGCGTCCGGCCGGGCGGGAGGCCCCGGCCGGGGACGGTCGGGACCCCGCTGCCCGGTGTGGACCTGCGCCTCGTGGACGAGGACGGTTCGGTGCTCGGCGCGTACGACGGGGAGGCGGTGGGCGAGGTGCAGGTGCGCGGCCCGAACCTCTTCTCCGGCTACCTGAACCGGCCGGAGGCGACGGCGGCGGCCTTCGACGGCGACTGGTTCCGCACCGGCGACATGGCCGTGCGGGAGTCCGACGGGACGGTCCGCCTGGTGGGCCGGAAGGCGACCGACCTGATCAAGAGCGGCGGGCACAAGATCGGGGCGGGCGAGATCGAGAACGCGCTCCTCGACCACCCGGGGGTGCGGGAGGCGGCCGTCACCGGCGAGCCCGACCCGGACCTGGGCGAGCGGATCGTGGCCTGGGTGGTGCCCGCCGACGCGGCGCGGCCGCCGGGCGGGGCGGAGCTGGCGGACCACGTGGCCGGGCTCCTCGCCCCGCACAAGCGGCCCCGGACGGTGCGCTACCTGGACGCCCTCCCCCGCAACGACCTGGGCAAGGTCCTGAAGAAGGCGCTGCCGCCGGCCGGTTGAGCGCACGGCCGGCCGAGGGGGCGCCGGGAGCGGGCCCGGCGGCCGGTCACGGCGTCGGGGCGAGGGCGTCGTAGCGGCGGAATCCGCGCCCGTACAGGGCGAGCAGTCCGACGGCGACGACACAGGCGATCCCGCCGCCGGTGACGGCGACGGCCGGGGAGGTCAGGTCCGCCACCGACCCCGCGAGGAAGTCCCCGAGGCGGGGCCCTCCCGCGACGACCGCGATGAAGACGCCCTGGAGCCGGCCGCGCATCTCGTCCGGGGCCGCGACCTGCATCATCGTGTTCCGGAAGATCATCGAGACGGTGTCGGAGTATCCGGCGAGGGCCAGGAACAGCAGCCCGAGCCAGAGGTTCCGGGTCAGCCCGAAGACGGCGACGGCGGTGCCCCAGCAGGCGACCGCGAGCAGGATCGCCCGCCCGTGGTGCCGGACGCGGCCCTGCCAGCCGGACAGGACCCCGCCGAGGAGCGCCCCGCACGCGGGCGCGACGACGAGGAGTCCGGTGGTCTTCGCGTCGCCCCCGTACCAGAGCACGGCGACGGCCGGGAACAGGGCGCGGGGGTGGGCGAGGATCATCGCGCAGAAGTCCGAGAAGAACGTCATGCGCAGGTTGGGGCGGGTGGCGAGGAAGCGCAGCCCGTCGAGGACCGAGGCGCGCCGGCCCTTCCGGCGGTCCGGGAGCATCGGCGGCAGCCGCCACATCGCGTACAGGCTCGCGGTGAAGGCGACGGCGTCGACGAGGTAGGCGGTCTGGTAACCGGCGAATCCGACGATCAGCCCGCCGAGGCTGGGGCCGACGAGGGTGCCGAAGGTGGTGACCATCGAGTTCAGCGCGTTGGCGGCGGGCAGCTGTTCGGGCGGCAGGAGCCGGGGGATCATCGCGCTGCGGGCGGGCGCGTTGAGCGCGGCGCACACGGCCTGGAGGGCGACGACCCCGTACAGGAACCCGACCCGGTGGAAGCCGGCGAACGCGGCGGCGGCCAGGGACACGGAGAGGGCGGCGGAGCCCGCGGCGGCCACGAGGCCGAGCCTGCGGCGGTCGACGGTGTCGGCGACGGCGCCGCCGTACAGGCCGAAGACGACGAGCGGGACGAGGGAGAACAGCCCGACGAGCCCGACGGAGAAGGGCGAGCGGGTGAGGTCGTACACCTGGAGGGAGATGGCGAGGGCGGTCATGCCCTGTCCGACCCAGGAGACGGTGTTCCCGAACCAGAGGCGGCGGAAGTGCGCGGAGGTGCGCAGAGGGGTGAGGTCCGCGAGGACCCGCCGCCGTACCCGCTCGCGCTCGCGTGCGTCGGTGGCGGTCACGCGACGTCGTACCGCAGTTCGGGACGCTCCCAGTGGACGCGGCCGGAGGGCGGGACGGTGCCGGTGCGGACGGCGCCGGTGCGCAGGTAGAACTCCTCGGCGGGCGGGTGCGCGACGACCTTCACGGAGCCGAGTCCGGCGGCCCTGGCCCGTGCGGTCATGTGCTCCATGAGGAGGCGCCCGATGCCGAGCCCCTGGGCCTCGTCGGCGACGAACGCGAGGTCCAGTTCGGCCTCGTCGACCAGCAGCGCGTAGAACCCGAGGACGCGCCCCTCTCCGCCCCCGTCGGCGGCGACGAAGACGGCGTGGTGCTCGATGTACGAACCGCCGACCCGGTACCCCTCGACCATGGCGGCGTAGTCCCCCCGGTAGGCCCGGGAGCCCCGTACCAGCCGGGTGAGACGCCGTGAGTCGTCGGCGGTGGCGCGCCGGACGGTGATGTCGGACATGGAGCGAGTATAGGGGCGGAGAAGGAGCTGGCTCCTTACAGTTTTCCGGCCGGGAGGCCGGGAGGGGTGGAACACCGGGGCCGGACACGCCCGACTGAAATCGAACGCTCGATTCGCCGAGGGGTTCGAGGGATGACCCGTCAGAAGGGCGCGTGGAGGGTGAAGATCGGTACGGGGTTTACGATTCGTCATCATGCAAGCACGACGCGTCACCCTCGGCGTGCCTCCGGCTCCCCTTCACGGGAGGGCCGCGCGGGCTCCCGGAACACCTCCGAACGGCCTCTCCTCGCAGGCGACACCCCTGCCCGGCGACGGAACGCCGACCACGGGAACGAGGGTGACGCGTTTCCACCGGCGGACATGAGCACGCACACCCGAGAACCGCACGCCCCCGGCGCGCGTTCCGTCCCCGCACGCCCTCTCTCGCACACCCCTGCGAACGGGGTGACCGAGCGGACCTCCGGCCACGGCTGACGGTCCGGGGCGGACGGGTGGGCCACGCCCCGGCCGGGCCGCCCGGACCGGCCGCCCGTCGCGGCGGTACGCGGCGGGCGGCCCGGCCGCGCCCGGACGGATACGCCTCCCTTCCGCACGACCTCCCCCAAGGACCCCCTCCATGACGCACTGCGCACCCCCCTTACCCGGCGCCTCCCTCGCCGTCCCCGGCCCCCCGCCGCCCGCCGGGACGGACCGGCTCGACCGCGCCCGGACCCGGCTCGCCGCCCGCCTGCTCGCCGCCGCCGGGCCGGACGGACTGCTGCGCGCCCCGTGCGACAGCCGGGTCCTGGAGTCGGCCCTGGCCCTGCGGCTGCTCACGGTGACGGACGTGGACCCGGACGCCCAGGAACGGCTCCGGCGCCGCCTGAAGACCGCCCTGGACGAGGGCGCCCCCGACCCCGTGCAGGAGGCGGCGGCCCGCGCCGCCCTCGGTGAGTACGCGGACGGGCGGGAGGCACTGGCCCGGCTGCTCGGCGGCTTCGACCACTTCACCGCCGGACGCAAGCACCTGATGTTCCGCACGGTCCTGGCGGAGCTGGGCGCCCACTCCTTCCCCGAACTCCCCTCCCCCGCCTCCCTCTTCGAGGCGCGCGGCCAACAGCGCTGGCTGATCACGGAGATGGCCGCCCTGAAGGTCCTGTACGCCTTCGGCACGCACTCCCCCCGGCTCGTCACCGAGGACGACTGGCGGACCCTCGAACCCTGCGCGCTGCCCGGCCCTCCCCCGTACGGCAACCACCTCGCCCGGCTCCTGGCCCTGCTCGCGCTGCGGCTGCGGCCCCGGTACGCGGCGGCCGTCCGGGCGCGGGCGGGGGAGGTGCGGGAGGCGCTGGCCGAGGACGGCGGGCTGCCGTTCCTCACGGGCATGGACGTGTTCGCGACGGCGACCGGTGGCCTCGCCCTGGCCGGAGCGGGAGCGCCCGCCCCCGTCCTGCGGAGGCTCGCGGCGTCCCTGTCGCGGCACCAGAACCCGGACGGCGGCTGGGGTTTCGAGCGGGGCGTCGGGCAGAGCGACGTGGACGACACGGCGTACTGCGTGGAATTCCTGCGGGCGGCGGGGCGGTACGGGGCCGGGGTGGCGGCCGGCGAGCGGTACCTGCTGGCCCGGCAGGGCGAGGACGGCGGCTTCCCGACCTTCGAGCGCGGCACGGCGTCGGAGGTGGCCATAACGGCGGCGGCGGTGAACGCGCTGGCCCCCGAGCCCGCGCACCGCGCGGCGGTCGGGTCCGCCGTCCGGTTCCTCGCGGCCCGCGAGGAGGCCGCCGGGCCGTGCGAGCGGAGCTGGAGCCTCAACGAGAGCAACGCCCTCTTCCGCACCGTCCTCGCCCACGACTCCTTCCGGGCCGTGGCGCCCGGCCATCCCCTGGCTCCCGGGTCCGCGCGGGCCCGGGAGCGGGCGGTGGCGCGGCTGCTCGACACCCAGAACGGGGACGGCGGGTGGGGGCACGTGCCCTCGGACCCGTCCGACCCGATCAGCACGGCGTACGCGCTGATCGCCGTGGCGCGGGCGCCCGGCGCCCGGCGCGCCACCGCGCGGGCGGCGCGGCACCTCCTGGAACGGCAGCGGCCGGACGGCGGCTTCAGCTCGCGCCCGGACCAGGCGGGCCCCCGGCCGCTCGCCTACCACGTACCGCTCCTGACGGACGTCTGCGTGCTCCTCGGCCTGAACCACGTACGGGCGAGGCCGGTCGGGCGCCGCTGAACACGGCCGCGAGGCGCGCGGGGCACGGCGGGAAAGCCCCCGGCGGGGAAGCTCAGGCGCAGCCGGAGAGGTCCCCCGGGTCGGCGGCGGCGAGCCGGGCGGTCAGCGCGTCGAGCCGTTCGCGCAGGTCACGGAGGTCCCCGAGGTCCAGGCCGGTGGCGGCGGCGATCCGGCGCGGCACGCCGAGGGCCTTCTCCCGCAGCCCGGCGCCGGCCTCCGTGAGGCGCACGGTGACGGACCGCTCGTCCTCGGCGCTGCGCCGCCGCTCGACGTATCCGGCGGCTTCGAGCCGTTTGAGCAGCGGCGACAGGGTCCCGGAGTCGAGCCGCACCCGCTCGCCTATCCCCTTCACGGACAGTTCTCGGTGCTCCCAGAGCACGAGCATCACGAGGTATTGGGGGTAGGTGAGCCCGAGCTCCTTGAGGACCTCGCGGTAGACGCCGTTGAAGGCGCGGGTCGCCGCGTGCAGCGAGAAGCAGATCTGCCGGTCGAGGCGGAGGAAGTCCTCATCGGGAAGACCGGGAAGACCAGGAAGACCGGAGAGATCGGGAAGGGTGTCGGGCGTCTCCATGACTCCAGGATACGCGAGGCCCCTTCACGCGCCATTGAGTTGTGTACAACTCAATGGCGCGCTACAAATAGAGGGCCACCGCACCCCAGGACAGGACGGAAGAACCATGGACGCGATCTACACCGCCGTCGCCACCGCCAACGGCCGCGAGGGCCGGGCCATCAGCTCCGACGGCCGGCTCGACCTCCCGCTCGCCCACCCCCAGGCCCTCGGCGGCAACGGAGAGGGCACCAACCCCGAGCAGCTCTTCGCCGCCGGGTACGCGGCCTGCTTCGCCAGCGCTATGGGCGTGATCGCCCGCCGGGAGAAGATCGACGTCTCGGACGCCTCGATCACCGCCGAGGTCTCCCTCGGCAAGGACCCCGCCGACGACGGCTTCGGCCTCTCGGTCGTCATGCGCGCCGAGTTCCCGGACCACCTCCAGGGCGAGGCGGGCCTGGCCCTCCTGAAGAAGACCCACGCCTTCTGCCCGTACTCCAAGGCCACCCGCGGCAACATCGAGGTCGAACTGGTCGTGGAGTAACCGTTCCCTCTTCGCACGAGCCGTACGGAAGCCCCGGAGCCCCGCGCCGGGGCTCCGCGCCGTACGGGACCGCCAGAGAAGGCGCATCCGGGTGACCCCGGCGTGTCACTGCGAAAACCCGGGCCGGACGGGGGGCACCGTGGGAACGGAAAAGTCCGCGGCGCAGGGGAATCCTTCCTGCGACCACGGACCGGTGGTGGGGCGGGTGGGACTCGAACCCACGGCCGACGGATTATGAGTCCTCCGAGGGTCTTGGCGGCCTTTGCCTTTCAGTACTCAGGATTACTGTTTTGGCTGGTCAGATGGGGTGGACCGCGCCACTCCTTATCCGCCCTTGCCGGTTCGTTCTTGTCCTTGTGTCCCAACAGTGTCCCAACAGCGTCCCGACCGGGGGCCCTGCCCACGCCGGAAGTTCAATGCCCCAGCTCAAGAGAATCCCGCGAACTCGCGGACAGCGGATTCTCCTTCCGACGCGCAGAGGCTCCACCCCTCGCGTTCGGGGCGGAGCCTCTATGGCCGTTCACTCGGCCTTACGTCTCCCCTCAGGCTACCGGGCGACGGTGGGCTGCACCAGGAACATCCGCACGGTTTCCCGCCACACGCCCTAGGCCCTGTCGTCAAACGTCACGCCCACATCAGGAGTGATGCGAGGGTGACGGCTGCTTCGCAGGACTGGGCGGTCTTGTTACAACGGATGGCAATGCCACGCCACTGCTTCGAGCGGTTGAAGCACCGTTCCACCATTCGGCGGCCGCCACGATCTGCTGGGCGGGTGGAGACCGCTGCGCCTCCCAGGCAATGGCTTTCGGCCCGTCGTGGCCGTCTACGGGAGAACGGCCCAGCGTTGGGCCTTGATGGTGGGGCTCGCCGGCTCGACGGTTGTCTCACTGCCCACGGTGGTGAGGACGCGGCCAGTCGCCTGGCAGGTGAGGGTGAGGGTGCCGCTGTCGTTCTGGGCGAGCGTCCACTTCTGCTTCGGATCCGTGGGGGCGATCGTCTGGACGCCGAGCGATTTGTACTCCCCGTTGGACGTGAGGGCCCGCGGGGTGGGGCAGCCGTCGGTGATCCGCACCGTGCCGTCCGCGTTGGCGTCCAGCTTCCAACGCTGCTCGGGGACGGAGGTGTCGAGGGGGCTCATGCTCGTCCTGCTGCTGTTTCCCACCGAGCACGCGTCCGCCCGCCGCAGCGCGAGGTTGTTGCCGTTGGTCAGACTGTGGTAATTGCCGTCGCCCACGACCGTCACGGCGTAGTGGATGGTGTGCCGGGCCGTCTTGTCGAGCGCCGCTCCCGTGGTGGCCAGCGGCGGGTTGGCGGCGGGCCGGGCGTTCTTGTAGTACTCGACGAAGGTGGCCGGGACGTTGGCGGTCAGCGTCTTGATGGTGCCGTCCCACCATCCGCCGTCGACCCCCCGCCAGAGGTCGAGCAGCGAGCCGGCCACGTTTCCGGGCACCTTGTCCCCGGTGTCCCAGCCGCCGCCGTAGACGTACTCACTGCTG
Organism: Streptomyces sp. NPDC041191; assembly: GCF_055591945.1. Taxonomy (NCBI): domain Bacteria; kingdom Bacillati; phylum Actinomycetota; class Actinomycetes; order Kitasatosporales; family Streptomycetaceae; genus Streptomyces; species Streptomyces sp. NPDC041191. The sequence goes on from NZ_JBVIZC010000001.1 coordinate 606,503, forward strand.
CTCCCGTCCGCCCAGACGTAGCGGTTGTCGCCGAGCAGGTAGGAGGCGGTGGCGTTGGCGAAGCCCTCGGCCCACGCGCAGGGCCGGGAGCTGGCCTTCCAGATGACGTTCGGGTAGCAGATGCTGTCGGCGGACGGCATGTTGCCGTTGTAGATACGGTGCATCAGGAAGTGGCCGCCCTCGTGCAGGACGACGTGCTCGGAGTCGGGGTCGGCATCGGGAAGATAGATGGTGTTGTCGAGGCCGTACTCCGGCCCGTCGGTCGAACCGGGGAACCACTTGACGGTGAGCTCGGTGCAGTCCCAGTTGCTCGGCTCGTGAGAGCTCCAGCAATCGCTGACCGGGTTCCCGCGGGCCCACCACAGCAAGTTGAGGGTGTCGAAGGCGTGCCAGGCCCGCGAGATCTGCGCTGAGGGCTTCAGGTCACCGACGGAGGTGCTCGCGGCGATGTCCTGCCGCACCGGCGAGTTCATGGTGTAGGTGGCACCGTTGGCGTCCACGACCTTCCACAGCCGGGTGCTCTCGGCGTCGAACCGCACCCACATGCTGCTCATGGTGGTCGTGGTGACGGGGGTGTGGCAGAGGTTGAAGGAGCCGTCGTAGACCGAGGTGTAGTCCCAGGACGTGCTGTTGAGCCGGCGCACGGGGTCGGTGGGCTTCTCACGGCCCCACAACTCGAGGTTGGCGTTGCGGACGGGCTTGGTCCGGGTGGGCTTGGACGGACCCTCTTCGGCGGCCTGGTAGTCGTAGAGGAGCTTTCCGCTCAGACAGATCGGGTTTGCGGCGGCGGCTGGTGACGCGGTGAGCGGCACGGCCGTCACGGCGGCGAGAAGCGCGGTGCCGAGCGTGGCGATGCGAGTCAGGCGAGTGCGCAGGGGTGTGGCCAACACGGTCCTCTCATAGGGCCTCGCCACCGGCACCCGGTACGAATTCCCGGCATGCACGGCGACGCAGGCGGGACGAGGCGCCGGCGAACAGACCGACGTCGCCGCTCACCGGTGATCGTTCCGGCGAGCAGGCCCATACTCACGGTGCGGGCCGGCTCGCGGGGAGAGGCGTGCGGGAGCACGCGCGGGGCGCACGCTCCCGCACGCATCTCCCAGTCGACAAGAACGCCGAGTCGCACGAAGCCGCCATCGCTCTCGCGTTCACTTCTGACGTAAGTTCGAGATTTGATGACAGCGCCTCGGCGTTTGTCACGAAGGCCAACGACCGTCCGGATGAACTGATCAGCCACGTCTCCAGCTGCCCGTCGCCGATCCTTGATTGAAGAGCCTCCAGCACCACCTCGGACGACACAGGCACGGGGCTGTCGTCACTGATCACCCAAGACTCGATCACGAGCACGACGATCTCACGGGCGGTTCAAAGAGACAGTCCCTAGGCCGTACAGCGCAGAGGGCGCCTCCTCTCAGTGCAGCCCTGACTCCGCATGGTCGGGTTGAGATTCAGGAGGTGTTGGCCTTCGGCTGCCGCTTAGCAGGGGGGGTACGGCCACGTGATCGGCGCTTCGCGGCCGGCTGGGAGTTGGCGGTGGGAGTTCGGGTGCTCGCGCTGTTGGTGATGCTGTCGTTCGGAGTAGGAGGCGTGTCGACTACGGGCGCCCCTTCACTTTGGTCACCCGGGGTGTCGGTGGCCGAGACGGTCTGCGGCCGTTCCGTCGGCTCCTCATCGGGGGGCGGGGGTGTTGCGTTTCGACCTTCCTGGTCGGCGGGCCTCTCGGGAGGGGAGATGTCGGTCGGATCAGCCTCGACCTTCGGTTCGGGGGCGGGTTCCTGTTCGCCCTCCATGTCCTGGTCCCGGGGGTCGGTGTGGAGTTCAGGGTCGCGGGCCCGAAGGGTGGTGCTGGGAGCGGCTTCGTCCATGACCTGATCGAGCGCGTTGTCGAATAGCTCGACCCAGGGGCGGTGGCCGACGTAGTGGGGCTTGTAGGCGAAGGCGGGGAGGAGGTGGTTCTCGAGGGCGCTCAGGAGGATGTCGGCGGGGTCTTCGTCGTCTTCGGTGATGAGGGAGACGGCCTTGTTGTAGCGGTGGCCTTCCGCGAGACGGATGGCGAGGTGTGCTTCGTGGGCGGCCCGTTCGGCGAGGGTGGCGTCGTCGGGGATGGAGGGGGCGGCGTTGCCGGTGATCCAGAGCTGGGCTGCGGTGCCGCCGAAGATCGGGCGGAAACTGACGCTTCGGCCGTCGCTGTGTATCAGGTGGACCGCGCCGTCGGCGGGTGCGTCGGGGTCGAGCGTCCAGTCGCCGTCGAGGCGCTGCGTGAGAGCGAGCGCCGTTTCGTGAACGGCGGCGTTGGTGATGAGCATGGTCGTTCTCCAAGAGGTCTGCTGGCGTGGCCCCGTCCCGGGTTCGGGACGGGGCCGGCGGGGTCAGGCGGGGCGCACTTCGTCGCCGTCTTCGAGGAGCATGGAGAGGCGGGAGCCGTTGTCCCACTGGACCCGGAGCTGGGCGAGGGCGGGGTCGTATCCGGTGACGGTGCCCTGGTCGCCGGGCTTGAGGTCGGTCCACTGGTCGGTGGTGTGGACGAGGGCGATGCGGTCACCCTTGCGGTGGTTCATCTGTTCTCCAGTCGTTGGGTGGATAGTTGGGTGGATAGGGGTGAAACCTCCCTGCATGCTTTTATTCTATATGCATTCGGGGGAGGGTCAAGATTCCTTTTCGAGATTCCCGCAGGTCAGGGCGCTTTTCCGGCGATCAACGCTTCGACCTTTCCGATCGCGACGAGCATGGACGCTTGGGCGTGCATCTGGTCGCGGCGCTCGATCGATTCGAGGGCTTCCCGGACTGCTCTGGCCGGCAGGTCACCTTCCGCCAAGGTGTCGCCGCAGGCGACGAGGATGTGCGGGCCGAGGTCCCACAGGATGGCGTTGACGGCGGCTCCGGCGGCGGCGAGGGGGTCGATGTCCGCGAACGACCAGCCGAAGTCGTGCGGATCGATGCTCCTTTCGCGCATGATCTGGGCGGCGGCCCGGAAAAGGCCGCCGGTCCCGCTGGCGGGGTCGTTGAACCTCATCCCGGGTTCCAGCGGCGCGTCGGAGTACAGCATGCGGGCCATCAGCTCGGCCACGATCGTTATCTCGGGTTGTTGCGCCGTTGGTGCAGGTCACAGTGAGACTCCGAATGAAGGCACGTGAGGCACGGTGTCCGTCTGGGCTCCCACTTCGTCAGCGCGGGCAGGGCGGTGCATGCGGGCACATATGTAACTAAAGCAGTCATCGCCTGATCAGATCCGAACATTTGTGAAGGCTTCATGTAGTGGATGAGCGTTCATTGAGACGATGTCAGAGCATCCCCATGTCCGTTCATCGGGCGGGGGCTGCAGGGCTGTCGCGGATCGGCTACCGCCGCGATGGGTGTGCGAGGGGCGGGCCTGGGCTACGGGGGCGGTTGTCGCCGCTGGCGCGGGGCGTCTTGTACGACTGCGGCACGGGCGGTTTCCGGGGGGCCTTCGGTCCCCGCCGTCGTGCCGCGGCTTTGGAGGGGGTACTTCGCCGTGTCTTCGAGATCCCAGTTACGTTTTCCCCGTGTTCTCTGGCGGCGCCGCACGGCGGTGGCCACCGTGTTCGCGCTGGCCGTGACCGGTCTGGGCGCCGTGGCGGCCACGCCGGCCGCCGCGGTCACCCCGGCCGTGATCGCCACCGTGCCGACCGGGGCGAGCCCGCAGGAAGTGACCGTGGCGCCGGACGGCGCCCACGTCTACGTCAGCAACGGTAGCGGCCCCAACGGCGAACCCGCCGGAACCACCGTCACCGTCCTGAACACGTCCAGCAACACCGTCGGGGCCACCATCACGGTCGGCAACAACCCGACCGGAATCGCCGTCACCCCCGACAGCGCGCACCTGTACGTCGCCAACCGCGACAGCGCCACGGTCAGCGTCGTGAACACCGCCACCAACACGGTGACGGCTACCATCGGCGGGTTCAACGACCCGACAGGGGTCGCGGTCAACGCGGCGGGCACCCAGGTCTACGTCTCCGACTCCGGCTACCCCAACGGGTCGGTCCGTGTCATCGACACCGCCAGCAACACGGTCGTCGCGTCGGTCGCCGTCGGCCCGTTCCCGCAGGATGTCGCTCTCAGCCCGGATGGATCGCGCGCCTACGCCACCAACCACGGCAACAACACGCTGAGCGTCATCGATACCGCCGCTCTCATCGTGAGTGCCACCGTGGCGCTGAGCGACCAGCCGTTCGCGGTCGCGGTCAACCCCGTGACCGGGACGGCCTACGTCAACCACTCCAACGACAACTTCCTGTCCGTGGTGGACCCGACCACGCTCACCGTCACCACGACGATCGCCACCGCGGGCAACCCGATCGGCGCCGCATTCAGCCCCGACGGCGCGACCGCCTACGTGACCAGCTACTCCAGCAACTCCCTGGCGGTGATCAACACCGCGACCAACACCGTCACCGAGAACGCCCCCATCGGCAGCGGCCCCTACGGTGTCGGGGTGAGCCCGGACGGCACCCTCGCCTACGTCGCCAACAACGCCAGCGCGACCCTCGACGTCCTTCAAGTCGCCACGGCCACGCCCGCACCGGCCGTCACCGCAATCAGCCCGGCCTCGGGTCCGACCGCGGGCGGCACCGTCGTGACGATCACCGGCACCGACCTGGCCGACGCCACCTCCGTCACCTTCGGCGGCACCCCCGCCACCGGCGTGAGCTGCGCGGCAACCTCCTGCACCGCCACGTCCCCCGCCCATGCCGCCGGGACCGTCGACGTCCAGGTGACCACCCCCAGTGGCACCAGCGCGACCACGCCGGCCGACCAGTACACCTACCTGGTTCCGCCCGCGGACATCGACGTCAGCCTCACCGCGCAGCCGCACCTGGGCCTCCTGGTGCCCTACCTGTCCTACACCCTCACCGCCCACAACACCGGCCCCGGCACCGTCACCTCCGCGACCTTGACCGCGAAGCTGCCCCCGGGCGCGACTGCCACCAACCTGTCCGCCGGATGCACCGTCGCCGCCACCACGGTGACCTGCGCCTACGACGCCATCCCCAACGGTGCCAGCACGCACAAGACGTTCCGCGTCCCCCTGCACCTGCTGACCCTCGGCCAGGTCAAGGTCACCGGCACGCGTATCCTCTCCGCCCCCACCGACCCCAACCCCGCCAACGACACCGCAACCGCCACCTGCACCGCCATTTCCCTCATCCTCGTCACCTGCCCCTGACCCATCCGGCGCGCGACCGTGCGCCACACACCACCGCTGCCCTCCACCGACGCCCACAGGCCGGAGGAGGGCAGCGGCTTGAGCGAAGCGTTCTGACCGGAACATTCGCTAGAAACTCGACCCGGACCTCCCACACATGCCTAACGTGCCTCGACAACCCATGGATATGGGTGAGGCACATGGCTCTCAGATCACCTGCCTCATATGCCTCACCCCTTCCGAAGCACCCTAGATAACGCTTGGCGGCGTGAGGAATTCCGCGAGCGCGTCGCGGCTGCCCTTGGAACGGAGGGTCGCCAGGAGCGCCCCCAGGATGTCGGCAGCGGCGCGAATTTCAGCGTGGGCGCTGCCGGTCCAGTGGAGGAGTCCGTTGGCGAGTGCGGCCTTGACGACGTCGCGTACCGCGCGGGCACGCCTGGAGGGGGATTCCTTGTCGTCGAGCCATTTGTGCAGGGGTGCGGCCCGGTCGATGAGGTCGGGGCGCATGATCCACCAACGGGCCCAGCATTCACGGAAGGCGGCCATCAGGTCCTCGTCGCCGAGGTCGATCCACCAGTCGGCCAGGAGGTAGGCGTCGGGGCCGCGCATCGGCCACAGGGCGAGGGTGGCCACGATTCCGATGGGCACGGCGATGTCTTCGCCCCCTGGGCATGGTGCCAGGCGTAGCTGACAGCCTCGGCGATCTCGAATGCATGTCTGTGCGGATCGTTGTGCGAAGGGCGGCGGTGGTAGGGCTTGCGTACGGGGGCTGCGGGTTCGGGGGGCGTGACGGTACGAAGGCGTGCGGGGGCCCTCAGCGTGACCGGCTCGGGCGCCGGCGGGAGGTCGGTGAGGAGTCGGCGCGGTGGGGCTGATGAAGTGCTGGGAGCGGGCGGTTCGTCGCCGCCGAGGTTGAACAGGTCGAGCTGGCTCATGTCCTTCTCCGGGCGTGGTGGGCGTGGGTGGGGGCGCTGTGCCGGTCTGCGGAGGCCGACCGGCACAGCGGTGGGATTCAGCAGGCCATGTCCTGGATGTGGCGCCGGAGGGCGTCCGCTTCGGTGGCGCGTCCGGCCGCCTTGAGGGCCGCGTGCCCGAGGAAGAGGGTCAGGTCCTCGGCGTCGATCTCGGCGAGGTAGTCGGTGAGGGTGAGGTTCTGCTGCTCGCGCGGGCGGTGCGGGTAGCCGGTGGCGATCTTGAGGATGACCTCGGTGACGAGTTCGTCGGTCAGCTCGTCACTGAATCCGAGGGAACGGCCGACCTGGTGAACGGCTTCGGGGTTACCGAGGAGGGCCGTGGTCGGAACGGCCTGGTGTGCTCGCCGCGCGGCTCGGGCTTCGCGCTGACGGTATGCCTCCCAGACCAGGCGCGCGTCGGCCATCCGCCCGTCGGCCGCGAGCGCGGTGGAGTGAACGCTGACCGCGAAGCGGGGGGTGGGGAGCGCGATGGCGAGGTGTTCTTCCGGTGTGCGCCCCAGTCGCTCGACCTCCGGGAGGCGGGATTCCCTGAGGAACTGCTCCAGGACGCTGAGGACCACGAGCCGGGCGGCGTCGGGGTCGACTCCGAATCGTCGGATGGTCGGGTAGGCGAGGACGTGGATTGAGGCGTCGTACATGTCTTTCTCCTGCTGCTACTTGGTGGTCTGGTCGGCGCTGGGCGAGGGGTAGTGGGCGAGGAGGTCGTCGATGAGTTCGGCGATGTAGTCCACGAGGGTGCGGATCTGCTTGCGGTCGCCGTTCAGGTACAGGGCGAAGTCGAGGACCTGAGGGGCGGCGGCGTAGTCGAGGAGCTGGCGGTACTGCTCGACGGTGAGGGTTGCCAGGGCGGGCGGGCGCAGCGCCCAGCCCGCGACAACCGCGTTGTCGGCGAGGGTGGCGGCGGCGCGCAGGGCAGCGTCCTCGGGGGCCCGGGTGAGCAGGATCAGGGCCATGGTGCCGAGGTGGTGCTCGGGGGCGTTGATGATCGGGAGATCGGTGGGCTTGCGCATGCGGGGCTCCGTTCACGGTGGAGGGAGCGCCGACCCAATGCTTTTATTTTATATGCATTTGAGGTATGGGTCGGCGCTCGGGGATGACGGGAAGAAGGGTCAGTGGAGGTCGATGACGAGGGCGGTGGCATTGCCCGAGCCGCCGATCCGGCTCGCCTCGCGCACGCATTGTGCCGCCGCTTCTTTCGGCCTGTCGGCGGTGCTGAGGATGGCGCTCACCCGGTCCCATCTCTCCAGTGGTGCGTAGGCGCCTTTGCTGGCCAGGAGGATTCGGCGGGCGCGCCGGCGCTCGACAAGGTGCCGGGAGATCCGCCCTGCGGTGATGCTGGAGACGAGAGCCCTGTCGGCGGGGAGGCCGTGGCGGTGGAACTGCTCGGCGTACGTGTGATCTTCGGTGAGCTTGACGACCGTGCCGCTGGAGCCGAGGCGGTAGGCGCGCGCGTCGCCGCACCAGGCGATGTGTACGAACGGGTGGCGGGGGTCGAGGACCACGACGACGGCGGTCGCCGTGAGGCCGAGCTGTTCGCCGCGGCGGCCCGTCACGCGGTGGTCGATCCCGGCGGCGGTCCTCGTGGAGCGAAGGACTCGGACAGGGTCGCCGTGGAGGGTGGCGTGGTGCGCGATCGCCGGAGCGAGCCGCCGGGTGAACCGCTGAGCCTCCGGCGTAACGTCGACGCTGCCGAGGACGACGAAGGCCGAACGGCCGGTCTTCCGGTTGTGCCTGATCGCGTAGGCGTCGCACTGGTACGCCCGCCCGCCGTACGCTTGGGCGGCGCTGGCCTCGAACGGCGCCCGGGACGGGCCGTCCTGAAGCGCGCTGGAGATCCCTCGCACGATTTCGGCGCTCAGCTTGGGCAGCGGAGTGTAGTCGCCGCTGCGGTCGGCAGGGCCGGTGAAGACGACCGGGCCGCGCAGGATGGGCGCACTGCTTCCGCCGGTGATGCCCGCCCACGCGCTGCGGGCGGCCTCGTTAAGGGTTTCCCGACCGGGCGCGGCGTGCAGGGTCGCCTTCCGGCCGAGGGGGTGGGGGTGGGCACCTTCGACGTAGAGGTCGATCTCCTGTCGCTGGATGCCCTGGTGCAGGCCGAAGCCGATCGGCACAGTCCGGCCGTCGGGCCAGAGGAGAAGGGCGGTGGCAGTCACGTGAGGGTTCCGATCGTTCGGGGGGCGGGGCCGCAGGGGCTGGTGGGCAGGAGGATGGCGAAGTCGCGCGGGTCGGGCTGCGGGTGGACGTAGAAGTAGCCGGCCGGGTGCGTGCGCAGGTCGGCCAACCGGATGAGGTACGAGACGTCGGCGGCGACCTTGTTCCAGGCGGCTCCTGGCCGCTCCCGGTAGTTGAACTCGGTGAGCATGCGGCCGTCGTCGGCGTGGAGGCGCCACAGGTCGTATTCCCACGGGGCGCCGGAGTTGGTGGCGATGATCGTCCTGATGCGCGGTTCGATGGCGGCCGCATTCCGGGCGAGGCGGCGCAGTACGGCGCGGGCGAGCCCGCGGGTGGCCTCGCAGACCTGACGGTCTTCCTCTTCACAGGGATCGGACGGTGGTACGTACACCTTCTGCCTCCTTGGCGTGAGTCCGCCCGGCGGCCGGGTTGTCTGTCACCGGCCGCCGGGCGGAGATTCGGGCGGGGCTCCCCCCTCTTTCTGCTTTCATTCTATATGCATTAGAGAGGGTTGCAAGATTTTCGGAAGATTTTCTTGATCGCCGTTCGCTCTATTTCTGCAGCTCCGCAGGCAAATCGGCCTGGCTGAGGGCTCGGATATGCAGCACGATGCGCGAGCCCGCGACGACGCGCCCGAGGCGCATGTCCGGTCCGAGAACGCGCGTGTGGTCGTCGTCGTCCAGAACACCCTGGTCAACGAGCCCGTCCGTGGCCGCCTTGAAGCTGGGGTACCAGTTGGCCGGGTCACGCCGCCCCCGATTCGAGGGATGCAGGACGCCGATGATGTGCGCCCTCTCCAGGTGGGGGACGTGGCGCGAGGCGACCTCGGCAGCCCGGCGCAGCACCCTGGTGATCTCGGCCCGGCGGTGGTGGTGGGGTCTCTGGTTGGAGTTGAGCAGGAGCAGCCGGGGAGGCAGTGCGACCCGGAACCTGGCCCCCGGCAGCCCTTCGAACCAGTCCTCCGGGTCGGTCTCCGATTGTTGGACCGGGCCAGCCGGCGGCCCGGCGGCCTCGAGGACTGTGCCCTCCGGGGCGTAGCCGCTCCGGCGCCGGCTGCCCGCCGCGGTGTAGGGCGAGGCGTGCAGGCTGGAGACGAGGATGGATCGCCGGCGGGCGCCGGTGTCGGCGTCTGCGACCAGAGCGCGGTTGTCGTACGGGTCGTACTCGACGATCCGCAGACGTGCTCTGTCCTCCGGGTGGCAGGCCACGAAGATCCGGCCCTTGACGATGTGGGTCACGACGCCTTCCTCCCCCTCGGCCGGATGCGGATGATTCGCAGGACCCCGGCCTGGGCCAAGCGAAGCGCCAGCGATGCCGCCCGCCCCTTCGGGTGGAACTCGAAGCCCGCGCAGATCGCCGGGGTGTCGGTGCCGAGGGTGGCGTGGCAGACGATGTGCCCTCCGTCTGCAACGGCCTGCTCGACCATGCTCTTGACGCGGCCGGGCTCCAGGTTCATAAGGTTGCCGGGCCGGAAGATGCAGGTAGTGCACCGCTCCAGGCAGATTCGTACGCTCCACGTCGCGGGGTCGGCGACGTCGTGACGGAGTCCGTCGGCCGTGTAGGTGGGGCTGGTCATCACGCGTTCCTCGCCATGACGGTGCGCACGGCTTCCGACGTCGCGGCGAAGAGGGCGCGCAGGCACACGTGTTCCCATTCGCGGTTGCCGGAGTTCTTGATGCCGGCGTACAGGGCGAGGGATGCGTCGTTGTCGCCGTTGAGGCGGGCGGCGATGAAACGCGCGGCAAAGAGTTCCTGGGGCGGAACGGTCTCCTCGGGGTTGGACCCGTCGGTCGTCATGAGTCCCCAGAAGGAAGGGGGCGGGCTGCCGTACAGCTTGAGCACCGCCGCCTTGGCGATCTCCGCCACGCCACAGGCGATGCCGTACACCATGGACGGCTCATGTGTCGTGATCAGCTCGGTGAATACCCGATCCCCTTCTTCAAGGCGCCCTTCGACGGCATGCGAGATCGCATCCCATATCTGGCCCGCTACCCTTTCGTGCACTTTTTCATTCCTCCACTATCGGCTCTTGCTTGACGGGGACAGGATGGAACTCACTCAGGCAGCATCGGCGGGGCCTGGTGCTGCTGACGCAGCTCGGCCAGAGGGAGGGGGCGGATCACGCCTTTTCGTTGTTGCCGCAGAATGGCGACAGGCCCCAGGAGGCTGCGCAGTTCTTCTTCCTGCTTCTCTGCATAGGCGTAGCGTTCGGGCATTGTGTCCAGGAGATGTTTCCACTGGCGCTGTCCCGCTCGTACGCAAATTCCGCCGCAATTGTTGTGATTGAAGCCGAGCCCGTACAGACGCGGGGGCTCCACGCCCAGCGATCTCGCTTCCTCCAGCAGTTCAGGTTTCGTCAGCTTCCGCTCGCTTTTCGAGCAGAGCGGAAATCTTGCTTTCCAAGGTTTCCAGTTGCGGGCGATTGCCGGTATGCGGGCCCGGTCTCGCGGGTTGTTCTCTATGCCTATATAGACGAAGGAATCGGCGGGATCACAGTTGTTTTCCATCCAGGTCCGGCACGGAATTTGCTTGAGTACTCGCGTGCAGGGGGCGAGTCGGTCGTTTCCGAGGAACCGCTTGTCGCGAAACACCCGCCATGGTGTTCTGCCGTCGGCAACCTTGGTCAGCGGTACTCCCAGCAGACGGCTGGTGTCGCCGGCGAACCTCCACAGGTCCGCGTCCTCGGCGCCGGTGTCCGCTATGAGGAGGGTGAGGTCGTCGGTTCCGTGCTTCTCGGCGATGCGGACGGCGGCTGCGAAGCTGCCGATGCCGCCGCTGAACTGCACGACATGAGAGGTCACTTGAGGCTCCGGATCGACGCCGCCCCGGGGACTCCCGGGGCGGCGAGGCTCTTGGGTCAGTTGGTGGGCACGCCGGGTACCGGGACTTGGAGACCGGCGGTGTGCGGCACCGGGGCCACGTAGGCGACGGCCTCGACGGGGGTGTTCGCGTAGGCACCGAAGGTGCGGCGGATGACGTTGCCGCGGTCGGTCGGCTTGAGGCTGGTGTGGGAATCGGGGTTGTCGCTGCCGATCAGGTGTGCCCACCGCTCGTAGACGCCTTCGCGGGGGTGGTGCAGGTGAAGGCGTACGCCCATGCCGACTTCGCGGCCGTCGTGGAAGACGGGCGCGAACTCGATGCTGGGCACAGGCAGGTCGGGGTTGAGCTGCGCGATGAGCGCGACGGCGGCCACAGGACCGAGAAGGTCGCGCATCCGGTGATCGCGGAGCATGAACGTTTCTCCTTCGGGACGTCAGGCTGAGTGGGGAAGTTCGAGCTGCTGGGTGTCGACCTGGTTGAAGGGCTCGCACTTCGGGCACTGCTGCTCGACGGCACGACGGTGCGCACGCGCGCCCGCCGCGGTGCCGCACGCCTTGCGGTTGACCGGCGGCGGCAGGTCCTCGGGGCCGACGTTCGGCAGGGTCCGGACGATGACTCCGTTGACCCAGATGCGCCCGCCGCAGATGCCGGAGAACTCGCTCTTGGAGGGGCGGACCTGCCGGATGCAGGCCGCCCGGAAGGGGCAGTGGCCGCACACGTAGAGGGAGGGTCCACACAGCTCGATGAGTTCTTTGGTGTTCTTCCACCGGTTGTCGGCCACCGCGAAGTCGGGGTCCCCCCAGCAGGGGGCGTGTTCGGTGACGTGGATGCCGGGGAGGTTGCGGGTGCCGGTCACAGGACGGCCTCCAGCTGTCGTCCGATCCACGCTGCGACGTTCACGCTGACGGCGTTGCCCGCCTGCATGGTCTGTTCGGCCTGGGTGCCGTAGACGATGTAGTCGCTCGGGAACCTCTGTCCTTCGAGCTGTTCTCGGGGCTTGAGCATCCGGAAGTGGCAGTCCTCGATGTTCGGGGCGCTCCGCAGCAGGGCGGCGGAGTCACGGGTGGAGAGGGTGTGGACGGGTTCGGCGGACGTTTTGACCGCTGCCTTGCGGTAGGGGATGACGAGGGTGTTCCGTGCCTGCTCGGGCACGTGACCGTTGTGGGTGACCAAGCCGTGGTGGTTGCCCTGGGCGGTGACGCTGGCGAGCGGATCGCGGGCGGGGCTGGCGGTGGAGTGGTTGCGGAACTCCACGACGAAGGGCTCCACGGTCACGAGGGCTTCGCTCTCGCGGGTGGTCCTGGTGCGCAGCGGGACGTCGACGGGGGCGGCATCGGTGTTCCACGAACCGCCGGTGGGGACGAGAAGTGCGTCTCCCTGTTTGGCGGTACGCGTGGGCAGGGGCCGGTCCTCGACGGCGTACGCCCGGTCGCTTCCGTCCTTGCCGTGGGTGAGGGTGATGGAGCTGGGACGGTGGGGGAACTTGAGGAGGCCGGCGTTGATCCGCTGCATCGTGGTATCCGCGAGAGGCTTCTTGCGGTCGCCGATCCGGGTGCCGAGGTCACCCCAGTTGATGATGTCGCTGGCGGGGCGGACGTACGGCTCGACCATGGCGTGGCGGCATCGGGTGTGGGGGCACCGGTAGATATAGTCCCGGCGGTACTTGCCGATGCGCGTGCCCGCGACGTGCCAGGACTGCACCGCGTGCACGTCCTCGCCGCACTCGACGCAGAGCGCCAGCGGGCGGGGGGCCAAGTCGGGCTTCCGCATGGTCTTGAGGGTGAAGACCACGTACATGCGGTCGCGCCACTGCGGGGCACGCAGGTTGGTCTCGTCGCCGACGTGGGCACTGCTGACGCACACGATCTGGTACTGGTAGCCGAGGAGTTCCATCGCTTCGATCCACTTCGGGAACAAAATCCAGTCGAGACCGAACTCCACGACGTTCTCCACGATGATGGCCTTGAACCGCTTTGCCTCGGCCGCGCGGACCACGCACCATGCGGTGACTCGGGTCCGTTCGAAGGCATCCTTCGCCAGGGACTCCCATTCCTCTCCCCCGTCGAGCAGGTCGAGCAAGTCCATCTGGTTGGTTTCGCGGACCCGTCCGCCCGCGGGGCTGATCTCGGTGCAGATGACTCCGGCCGAGAGGACTTCGGCCTTGGGCAGGTGACGCATCGGGAAGCCGGACAGATCGATGCAGGCGTGGTCGGCGTTGCGGTGGTTTGCGGCGTGTGTGTCGAGGGCGACTTTCCAGTGGTTGATTCCGAGGAGCAGTTCGTGTCCGGCCTCTACGAAGCCGGTGCTGATTCCTCCAGCTCCGCAGAAGAGGTCTATGAAGGTGGCCATGGTGGTGTGGTTCTCCAAGAGGTACGGGGGCCCGGCCCTGCCGCTGCGGGGCCGGGCGAGGGGGGATCAGTAGGTACGCAGACCGCCATGCGTCTTGGCGCGGCGCAGGAAGGCGGTCCAGGTCCGCCACGTCGGATCACCCACGGGCATCTCCGCCATGTCCACGCTCGGGTGGGTCTCGTACGTGCTCAGGGCAGCGGTGATCTCCGAGACGGTGACGAGGAAGCCTTCGTTGTAGGCGAGCTTGAACTTCGGGATTCCGGTCGGCTCCGGGTCGGCGGCGTCCTTGACGGCCAGGTAGGCGGCCTTGTACTGGTCGATGCGCTTTGCCACCCGCGAGTCGTTCTGGGCCTCCCCCTGGAAGTCCTCGCGCGTGAGCTGGAAGTCCGCCAGCCGCGGGTAGGTGGGGAAGGCGACTTCGACGGTCATTCCGAAGTTGTCCATCGCGTCCAGGACTTTCGGCATCTGGAAGTAGCCGAACCGGATGCAGTTCTCCGGGCCGCTGAGGAGCTTGCCGTCACGGCCCTGGATGTAGATGTCGTATCCCATGGTTTTTCTCCAAGATCTCGGGGTGCCGCCCGGCCCGTTGGGACCGGGCGGCCGGGGTTCAGCGGTGGGCGGCGTGTCAGTGGTGCAGCTCGCCGCAGGTCATGCAGCGCGGGGGGCGGCGGCGGGCCTCGTACCGGATCTCGTCGATGACGAGTACGGCGAGACCGGCCGCGATGCCGATGCCGAGTGCGAGCAGTCCGTAGAGGGCGGTCACCGGGCCTCCTTCGCGGCGCGAGCCGGGCAGGGCCCGAGCTGGGCGAGGCCGACCAGCGCCCCCACGGCGTCGCCGGCCTGGCGAGCCGCGTCGAGCGCGGAAGTGACTTCCGCCCGCTGCCTGTCGTTCTGCGGGTGGGCGAAGAAGCAGCGGCACGCCTCCGGCTGATGGGGCTCCCCCGTCGGCGCGGGGTGCTCTCCGGAGCGGTCCATCAGGACATCGCCTGCCCCTCGTCGGCGACGAAGAGGGTGACGATGCTGCCCTTCATGTCGTTCCAGACGCTGACCGGCCAGTCGGCTCCCCCGGTCTGGTAGATGAGTCGCCAGCCCGCCTCGTGCTCCATCCGGTGGGTCATCTGGCCGTACTCCTTGACCGCCGCCTCCCGGCTCGGGAAGAGGTCGGGGCCCCGCATGACCTGCGCCCTGTGCGTCTCGGTCACGGCCACGGTCCGGATGGAGAAGAGGTTGATGACGGGCGGCGCGAGGCGGCGCTCGGTGACGAACGCGGTGATCGCGATGAGCAGAGGGACGACGTTGTTGCCGTGCTCGGCCTGGGGGCCGTCGGGGGTCGAGTCGTAGACGAGCTCGTCGACGGTCGGGTTGTCCGCGTGGACGCGGCGGACGTGGAAGCCGGTGAGCTCCGCCGGTTCGAGGGGGAGGTCCCCGGTGGAGGCGATCCACAGGTGGGAGCCGTCGGTCAGGTCGGCGGTGATGCCGAAGGCGCCTCCGCTGATCTCGACGTCGGTGGGCAGCGGGATGCGACGCAGGCCGCTGATCAGCGGCTCGTAGGCGGTCCACAGCCCCTGCCACAGCAGGGTCCTGACGTTGCGGTGCGTGGGCGGGGGCGCCATCAGGGGGTTGTCGGACACGGTCTCTCCAAGAGGTCGGACCCCAACAGTACAGAGTTGGGATCTATTTCGGTACAGATTGATGGGCAGGGGTTACGACGTGGCGGGGCGGCGGGCATCCTCGCGCGCCTTACGCTCCATGGCGGTCAGGGTGGCAAGTTCGTCGGCTCGGGCCCTGGCGGTGTCCGCGATCGCCTGCGCGGCGCCGGCGAGCTGCCGGGCCTGCATGAGGGCGCGATGAGTGACGCGCGGGTCGAGGGCGATTCGCGCACCCCCCATGTCGAGGAGGAGGTCGTCGACCACCCTGTCCCGGGCACGTCCGGCACAGTCGCAGCCGCCGGAGCACCGGACCTCCTCGGCCGCATCACCGAGGTCGGCGATGAGAACGAGGGCGTCACCGACGCCTTCGGGGTCCTCGCGATACAGGTCCGCCAGCGTGCGCAGGTAGCCGTGGGCGGAGGCGGTGTCGTCGAGCACCAGGATGCCGTGGGCCTCCGAGTGGAGGGTGGGGAGCTGCTTCATGTTGCCCTTTCGGCCTCGGAGGGGCTTCCCCCCTCCTTCTGCTTCTATTTTATATGCATTAGCCGGGATGTCCATATTTCTGCCGGATTTTTCGGCTACTGCTTCTGGCGCCTGAGCTCCTTGGCCCTGCGCGCAGCGGCACGCGCTTCCTCGCGCGCACGCGCCTCGTTCTCCGCCTGCTCCGCAGTCCGGTCGAGGCGGCTGGCGGCCTCGTCCTTCCATTCCTCCCAGAAGCGTCCGTGCGCCCGCCGCTCCTCCTCTTTGGCCTTCTCCCGCTCCCGTGCGCGCCCGGCGCGCGGATTGGTGCCGCAGCCACGGCAAGAGGCAGCGGGGCGCCCCCTGTGCCTCTCGCACCCCTTCCGGGGCTCTTCACGGCCCTGCACCGACGTGTCATCAGCAGGCGGAGCAGGCTCCCCTACGGCGTCAGCCGTGGGGGTAGGGGGGAAAGGAAGGACAGAGGAAGAACCAGGAAAGGACGGGGTTCCCTCCGTGGAACCCAGTGGGTTCCCCCCGTGAAACTCATCGGGTTCCGCCGGGGGAACCCTGCCTTCCTGAGCAGCAGGGTTCCCCTCGTGGAACCCTGCCTCCCCACCAGGGTTCCCCTCGTGGAACCCTGGCTCCACCTGGGCAGACGCTTTCCTCTGGCGACGGGCGGCCTCCCGTTTCTCGACGTCCTCGTGGGTCATGGCCGGCTTGTCGGGCGCGGCACGCACTATCCCCGGGCGTGCCAGGCGCGGATTCTTCGGGGCCGCCTTGCGCGCTTCGGCGGCGGCTTTGAGCTCTGCCGTGGTCGGCGTGGGCGGCACGCCCAGCGGGAAGACCCGGTAGACCGCAGCGCGCCCTACCTTCCCCGCTTCGACGCGTTCGACCAGGCCCTTGGCGATCAGCTCGGTCACGATGGTGATGGCGCGCTTGTCAGTCACCCCGACCCACGCGGCAAGGCGTGTCAGACCGGGGCGCGCAAGGCGCGTCTCGTCGTCGGCGGAGTCCGCGATCTTCATCAGGGCGAGCTTCTGGCCCTGATTGACGACTTCGGGGGGCAGGTAGGAGGCGGCGATCATCAGCTGGATGGACACGGGACGGCTTTCCTCGGACGGTGCAGGCAGGACGGGTTGCCCCGCCCGGTCGGTGCCGGGCGGGGCTCAGAAGGTGCTGCTGGTACGTCAGGCGGGAGCGACGTTGATGACCCGGGGCGTCTTCCGCCCCGACTTCCGCCTCGGCACCGGTAGCCCGGCCGCAGTGAGGTTCTTGATCATGCGGTCGGCGTCCGGAACCATCGGCACCGGCAGGCCCGCGATCTCGTGCAGGTCGACCATGGCCTCCAGGTCGTCTTCCTCCGCGTCGTTGCCGCCGCGCCACGACAGCCGGTTGAGCCCGTAGATCCCTTCCGGCGAACGGTCCAGTTTCTTGCGCGCGAGGGCCTTGATCCGGTTGCCCTCCGACGCGAGCTCACCGCCCTTCACGTAGTCGTTGAGGGCCTGCTCACGGTCGGCGTCGGAGTGGATGAGCACCGTCTGCGCCGGCGCACCCGGTTCGACTTCCGGCCAGCACAGGGAGCGGAAGGGGCAGTAGTCGCAGATCAGGTCCAGCCCTGGTCCGTTGAAGTCGCGCGGCATCTGCTCCGGGTCGGTGGTCTCGCGTACGCGCTCCACCCACCAGGCGGCCTCGGCTGCCCGCTGGGGATCGAAGTCGATCTCCTGGACGTGCTCGGCGCCGTTGTCCCTGTTGATGAAGCGGAAGCGGATGCGACCGATCTCCAGCGGCCCCAGCCGGGCGAGGTACCTCTGCCCGGGAACGTCCTCGAAGCCCACTTCGGCGAGCGCGCCGGCGTACAGGAAGACCTGTCGCAGCTCGGCGGCCGTGGCTCCGTAGCGGCGGACCTGGTCCCACAGGTAGGTGGACTTCGTCTTGACGTCCTCCACGGTGAGGACATCAGCGGGGACCGCAGGCCGGTGACGGGCGGGCAGGCGCGCAGCGGTCGCCGCATCGAGCTGGACCACGTCGATGTGCCCCCGGATGCGGCTGTCCTGGATGCTGCGCTCGACGAGCCACCTGTACTCGGTGCGGGCCGACTCCAGGAGACCGTGGTGGATGTAGGTACCGAGGATCGCGGCGCGCTTGTCGGAGTCATCGGTCGGGGTGACGCCGTGCAGGATGTAGGCGGCCCGGCGGCCGCACACCGTGTCGGACGCTCCGAGCTGCGTCTGCAGCGAACGAGGTCGACGCGCGTCGACGTCGTGCGCCGCGTCCCATATCGAGGGCGCGGCCGTGCCGGGGAGGGTTGCTACGGACATGAGAGGTCTCCGGAAGACGAGGGGAAGGGGGTCACTGTTCGGCGTCCGTGTCCTGCTCGGCCGCCTTGCGGCGGGCGGCGGCACGGAGCTTGTCGGCGTCGGACAGTGGGCCCTCGCCGATTCCCGACCGCGGGCTCTCCAACTCGGCGGCCCGCCGCTCGGCAGCGGCCCGGACGGTGGCGATCTCGTCGCGGCTGAGCCGGTTCGCCGGGTCCGGGACTGACCGCCACAGGGCCCCGAGGGCTTCCTTGTCCTCCAGCTCCTCGATGCGGGACAGCCAGGGCTGCACTCGGTCGCCGGCGAGCGCGGGCATGATGCGAGGCTGCGACTCGACGGAGCAGCCGAGCTTGTTGAAGACCAGGTCCTCGATGCTGAAGTTCGTCAAGGTGACGGGCTTCCCGCGCTGCACCTGGACTCGCAGGGAGCGGACCTTGATGACCTGCGGGTCATGGTCACGCTTCATGCGTATCCAGCAGGTGGCGTCGAAGCCGAGGTCCTTCTGCGCGGCGACCTTCCACTCGGTCTTGTTCCGGATCGGCTGCCCGTTGTCGTCGGTCGCGCTGACCTCCTTGCCTCGCGCGAGCACGATGGCGATGCCAGGCAGGGTGCGCAGCAGGTAGACGACCCGGTTCCACCGTTCGAGGGCGTCGTTCCAGAGGTTGCGCCCGATGTCGTACGCGGCATCCGGGTCCTCCTGGAGCAGCGCGCGGTTCTTCGTGGTCCTCCTGCCGCGCTCGTACGTCCAGTTGGTCAGCATCCGCCACAGGGCCGAGCCGGAGTCGATGACGAGCACGACGGGGGGCTCCCCGGCCGCCGCCGCACGGCGGGCTTCGGCGTGTACCGCCTCGACCTGCTCGAGGATGTCCCGGTAGGTTCCGTCGTGTTCGATGATCAGGTAGTTCGCGCCGTCGATGGCCGCGTACTCGTCGGCCGACCCCTCATCGAGGTCGATCCAGTACATCTGGCCGATGCGGTCGCTGCTGGAGAACTGGGCCGCCGAGTAGGTCTTGCCGGCGCCTTCTTCCCCCTTGATGAGAAGGAGTGGCCACGGGACGATCCCGGTGGGCTTACGGGTCTTGATCTTGATTGCGGGCAGCTTGGCGGCACCCGCGGACGCGTTCACGATCTGGCTCCAAGAGGTCGTGTGTTTCAGTCCGTGCGTAGGGCGCGGACTTCGAAGAGCGAGGCCCACTCCGGGTGGTCGTCCAGCAGGAGCCGGACATACCTGGAGCGGTAGCTGTTGTTCAGCGCGAACTCGTCGCCGCAGGTGGCTGCGCCGTACTGGTAGCGCAGGAGCTCGAAGAGCATCCCGATACCGATGCGGGTGAAGCCGGTCTCCGCAAGGTCGGCGGTCATGCGCGCGAGCGCCCTGAGGACCCAGGGGTTGAGTGCGTGGAACGCCTCGAACCGCTGCTGGAGAGTCAGGTCGCCGGCGCCGGAGGGGCGGCGAACGGGCTGGATCGTGCCGAACAGCGGCGGCTGTTCGATCGACAAAGCTCCCCCTCGGATGTAGATAACCAACTCTGGAGTGTTGGAATCTATCTTTGAGTAAGCGAAAAGTCGATCGGCGGCCGTCCACCCCACCTTGGGCGGGCCCCTGGAGTCAAGCACGAGAACCCCTTCATCGAACGAGAGTGCACCCTCGCGAGTGCACTTACATTCTATATGCAAAAGGGGTCCCGATCAAATCAAATCGCTCTAGTCAAAGGCTAGTTGGAAACCTTCCCCGCCGCTCTTCCGCGAGGCATGATCTTGGCTCCCGGCCCGTCATAGGTGCCCGCGCGCAGGGCCTCCAGCACCTTCTCGTCCATGGACCAGTCCACCTTGCGCGCGCCGGCCATGAGTGCGGGCGCTTCCTCTACGACTGGCTCAAGGAGCCAGATCGAAGAGCCGGACAGCGTGTAGTCGGCTGGACGGAACCGACCGGAGAGCAGGGCGGTCCGCAGGAGCGGACGCGATACGCCGAACAAGGCGCTCAACTCCTCCGCTCCCACGAGCGGTGGAAGCGCACCTACCTCGCCTACCCAGTAGCCAGGGTCCTGCGACGCGATCAAACGCGCGAGTGCGGCCTCGTTCAGATGCTTCGGGCGCGGCGTCGTCTCGCCGAAGCCCTTCACGAAGGAGAGCAGCCAGTACGGCGACCCGCTGATGATCTTGGCGTATCGGTAGTCGAGCGTGCCGTCCCGGCTGATCCACTGGCTGACCTGGAGCCGCTTCACGTCGTACAGCTCGGCGAACTCCGCCCCGCCGGCCAGGTACGGCCTCCTGGCCGCCGACCTCTGTCCCTCTGTCACTCCGCCGCCTCCCACTCGCCCTACATGTGCACATAGATTGTAACTAGTGTGACGGCCGAGGCGGGCTCGTCCGCAGACCCGGTAGAGTGGGTGTCTCCAAGAGGTCGAAGGCCCCCGTCGCAAGACGGGGGCCTTCACCTTTGCCGCAGGTATCGATGGGCGGCGACCGCGGTTCAGCTTCGCGGCAGCGGAGTCCGCGCGTCCTCGTAGAACGGGGGGCGAGCGTAACCGAGCAGCCAGCCGAAGCGGGGCGACAGGCGCTCCTCGGCGAAACGGAAGACGACGTAGTAGGCGGCGGCGGCGAGCGGGGTCAGGACCTCGGTCAGGGCGGTGGCGCTCAGGTTGAGACCGTGGCGCAGGGCGAGGGCGACGAGCCAGCCGATTACGGCCGGAACGCAGGTGCGTACGAAGGACACGTACAGGTTCACAGGATGATCTCCATGGTCGGGTTGAGGGGTCAGGTGAAGAGCCGGCGCCAGGTCTCCGGACCGGGCAGCCCGTCCGCGTCCGCACCGCTCCACTTCTGGGCGAGCTGGAAGTCCTCCACGTTCAACCGGTCCGCCTCGCCCCAGTCGCGGCTGGGTCCGACCCTGTAGTGCTTGCCGTAGCCGCGCCGGACGAGCTGCTGGCCCAGCAGGAGGATCGAGTTGTTCGACTTGCCGGGGCCGAAGGCATCCCGTCCGGGGTAGGCCGGGGGGCCCGGCTTCGGGGCAGGACTCCCCTTGGTGGGCCACTTCGGCATCGGGCCCGGGTCCGTGTGGCTGTTCTCCGGCGTCTGGCTGTGCGCGTAATGCCCGCCGCGGGTCTCCCAGATCTTCTCGTTGCGGTTCGCGGACCACGTCGGGGTCCCCATCGGCCAGTCGTCCGGGACGCCCCAGCTCCGAACCCAGGCCAGGATCTTGTCCAGACCCTTGGCCGGGGTGTCCCGGACGGTCGAGTACGACCTCCCGTTGACCCGGCAGTGAGGGAAGAACAGGATCTCGATCTGGAGGCAGACTTTCCCGGTACGGTTCGTCCGGGTGCCACCGGGCACGTCCACGACGGACTTCGACCGGCTGTTGGCCGGGTAGAACTGGGCGACCCGGCCTGTGAACGGGTCCCAGAGAAGGTGGGGGGCCGAGCTGCGTCCGGGGCCGGTGAAGTAGGCCACGAGCCGGTCGAAGGGAACGAGGTCGGCCGGCTTGGCGGCGCTGGCGTTCTTGTCCCAGGTGATGTGCCAGAGCACTCGGGGGGCGTACTGGGTGTCGGTCGGTGCCGTGTCGCCGAGCGGGTGTCGCTCGGCGCCGGGCAGCCAGAGGTCGGGCATGTGGCGCGTCCTGCTTCTCCCCCGCGCCATGTGCGTTTGTGGTGTTGGCGTTTGCCCTACGGACTACCGCGTGCGGCGAGTATCAGCTGCAGTACGGTCAGCAGCACGGGGGCGATGAACGCCGAGACGATCAGGCGCCGGTTCGTGGTCGCCTGTTCCCGGTCCTGGTTGCGTTCCCTCTTCACCTCCTCCAGCTCTCGTTCGAGGGAGTCGATGCGCTGGGTGAGGTTGCGCTGGTCGGCACGGTAGACGTCGACGGTGACCACCTCGTTCAGCCGGTTCGCCAGAGCGGCGATGTCGCCGCGCAGATCGTCGCGGAGCTGTGCGAGGTCGTCGCGCTGGTCCTCGCGCAGCTGGACGACAGCGCGGTGCAGTTCCCACAGGGTGGGCTCCGCACCCGGCAGGGTGCTCACCGCGAACTCCTTGCGATCGGTGGCCCCGCGCCACGTCCCGATCATACGGCGGAACCCGGGCACCCTCGGTTCCCGGCCGTCGGAGTCAGTCCAGAGGGAATCGGATGCTGCTCAGATTCAGGTGCGTCGTCCCGGTGGCGAGAGCCGCGGCAGCCGCAGAGGTGATGTTGGCCAGGGTGACAGCGCCGGTCGTCGGATTGAGGTTCAGGAAGAGCGCGGCCCCGGTCGAGGTGAGGATCGAGAACTGCTGCGTGTAGGTGACCGTTGGTCGGGCGGCGGCCGGAAGCACGATGAGGATTTCACCCGCCACGGCAGCGTCCTTGGAGATCCGCTTGACCAAACCCCGCAGCCCCACGGTCCTGTCGGGGTAGACCTTGTAAGCGGCACGGTCCCAGGTTCCTCCGTACTGCACCCATCCGGCTCCGAGCGTCGGCGCCGTCCACACCTGGTTGTACCGGCTGATCCACCCGCCCGGATCGACTACGAGTCCGCCGTGGAGGTACACGGGTACCTCTTCGTCAGCCCCGTTCGTCGCGCTGATGATGTTGGACCTGATGACGAGTTGATTCCGGAGCGCGCCGCCGAAGTGGACATTCTGGGCGTTGACGATCGCCTTGGTTGCGCTGAGTTCGAGGTAGGCGGTGTTGGGCTCCGACCACATGGTGATCGCCGCAGTGGGCCATGTCGGCTGGGAAGCCATGGCCTTCATGGAGTCGGCCGGAGCCAGTTCGCGCAGCACGGCCGACTGGAGTTTCAACGTGGACGTGTTGCGAACGGTGTCGTACAGCGAATACATCGACGCCGGCTCCACCTCCGCCGCCGAACCGGAAGGAAGCTGGACCCGTCCGGAGGCGGGCGTGCTGTCGGTGGCCGGGACGGAGGTGATCTCCACGCGGCTGCCCGAGTCGGCGGTACGCAGGGTGGCACCGTTGATCTCGGCGCCGACGACCCGGATGCCCGTGACCGTCTTTCCGTTCAGCGCGTCGGCCTTGATCATGTCAGCCGTGATAACACCGGCTGTCAGGAGCGCGACCCGAACCGAGTTGACGTCCATGTGGTCGCCGGTAAGCGTCCCGAACTTCACTTCCCGGCCGGTGATGCTCTGCGCCACGACCTTCTCGCCGGTAATGGAGTTCGCGGCCAGTTCGGAAGTTCCGATGGAACCCGCCAGGACCATACCGGCCATGACGACCGTACGGACCTCCGCATTGTCGAACGACAAGCTTCCCTGACTGGCCTGGACGGCTTCGACCCACACCGTGGCGCGGGTCGCATGTGCGGGGGCCTGGACCTGCCCGCTGATACGGGTCCACGCCGTGCCGGGCTCCGCCGCGCCCTCGACGGCGCCGTATCCGATCGTGGCACCGCTCGCGTCGGACCAGCGCAAGGAGATCCGCGGGGCGAGTCCGGACCAGTCGGCACTGACGCGGTGGTCCACCGCCAAGAAGAAGCGGTCGCCGGGGGAAACGGGCAGGACCGCGAGATGCTGACCGTGCGTTGTCGGATGCTCCGCTGCAGCGTCCACCGTCAGGCACCGGGCCGAGTCGTTCCCGGGACTCGTCAGGCGCCAGTCGGGGCTGGCAGCGATCAGCCCCTCGGTGTACGCCCCCTCGAAAGAGCCGTCCGGCAGGAGGTTGCCGGTACCGATGGCCAGGCGATCGGCGTCGACGGCGCCGACGGCGATCTTGTTCCGGCTGACTGCGGCGTCCGCGAGCGCCAGCTCGTTCACGATGCCGGCGACCACGGCTTCCGCAACGACCGGCGCGCGTCCGACAGGTCCCGCCGTGGGCGAGGGCTGCGACGCGGTGCCGGAAGTGTTGCGTGCGACGAGACGGACGTACTGGGGAGTTTCGGCCGGAACGGTGAAGGTACCGCCCTGCGGGGACTCGATGGTCGCACGCAAGGTGGAGGTGTCCGGCGTGAAGTCCACCTCGGCGGTGTGGATCTCCAGCCTCGCCCAGTCCAGGGGGGTGGGGCTTCCGTCGAGGAAGCGGCCGTCCCAGCCGACGGTGACGCCGCCGATCGAGGGCACCAGCGTGGGTGCGACCGGTTGCGGAGGAGGCGGTCCGTTGACCACGTTCAGGCCGGTGGTGCCGTCCGGCTGCTGGCCGATGATCGCGCGCAGGGAGCCGTCCCCGTCGAAGACGCTGATCGCGCCGTCCTCGATGGAGGAGTAGGCGAGCTGTGCCGTACGGCTCGTGGTGTCGAGCCGCCGCTCGACAGTGGCCAGGCGGGCGGCGAGGAGGGCTATCGGGTTGCTCATGTCTACGCTCCGTAGCTGTAACGGTCGGCCCGCGCCAACTGCACCGTGACCTGTTCCGGTCCGGCGTCGGACGGCGGCTTGAGAGTCCAGCCGGTGATCCGGGCCCAGCCGTCGTACTGCGTCCATTCGTCGTTCAGCCGGACCCGTACGTCGTCACCGATCTGGAAGGACCCGATGCGCGCCGCGGGGTGGTCCCGCACGACAATCTCGGTGACCTCGCCGATGACCGACCGGTTCACACGCTCGGTGCGGGCCCGCGCCGCCAGCCGGTCGTTGGCCTTCTCCTCCGGCACTTCGAGCACATGCTCCAGGCGCAGCCTGCCGTTGCGCGCGGCGTCCACGACACGACGCCGCGAGCGCCCCTCGCCGGAGCCGAGGCCGATGACGACCTGGGCGTAGCTGTCGGCGTCGTACTGCACCGGCACCGTGGAGGCGACGTTGATGCCGGAGGTGAAGCTGATGTCCTGCCGCCTGGTCCCCAGCCGGGGCCAACCGATGCGGATGCGCTGGGACGGAGTGCTGCCGGACCAGCCGACGGACTCGGTCCACTCCGGGCCGCCGGCCACCGCCACCATGTCGTCGACGATCTTGGCGAGCGAAGGTGCCTCCCACCACGGGCTGGAGTACGGCTCGGCCGGGGTGCCGACCGTGACGGTGGACGTCGTCCCGTCCACCGTCACACGCAGGTTCCCATCGGGCTGGGCCTGGCAGTACGTCCAGGTGTCGCGGATGACCCGGCAGGGGTCCGCATGCACCCAGGGACCCCGCCCGGACAGGTTGCCGTGCGTGTCGGTTCGCCTCGTGAGGTACGAACCGAAGCCGCTCGCCTCCAGGCGGAGCTTCTGCCCTTCCGGGTCGGCACGCCAGATGATGCCTCCCCACAACAGCGTCCGGTCTCGTTCGACGTAGATCAGCGTGTTCCCGGGATCGACCTGGGCCGGGGTGAGGTTGGCCAACCGCGGTTCGATGACGCCGGTGAGACTGCCCGGCCCACACAGCTCGGGCCCGAACTCGACCTCCGTCAACGGAAGATCCCAGGCGAGAGTGCTGCCAGTGAGGGCATGGGTGGTCAGGTAGCGATATGCCATCGTCAGATGACACCCTCGTTGAACTCGACGTCGCAGATCATCGAAGTACCCGCGTCCACGCTGAGATTGCCGGTATCCCACTTCGACATGTAGGTCTGCACACGCAGCACCTGCGTGGTACCGCGCATCGCCGCCGAGACGCCGAGATTGTCGGCGAGGATGACAGTTATCCTCCGCACGCCCTTGCCCTGGTCATCCTCGACGTTGGTGTCCTGCCCTTGGATCGGACCGATGACCTGCTGCATCGCCGCGGTCACGTTGGCACTGTCCAGGCGGAGGCCGGCGAAAGTCGTGACGACCTTGAGGCTCACGGCCCAGTCGGGTACCGGGATGGACCAAGTGGCTGCCGGGGGCCAGTTGTGGTACTTGCCGTCCGAGTACGTGATGGTCGACCGGCTGCTCGGGAAAGCCGTGTAGAGATAACGCTCTCTCCGAGGGTTCGCGATGCGCCTCAGATCCTTGATCATCGCGTCGGTGATCGTCGCGGTATTCGGCGGAATGTCGAGGCGGGCCAGAGGAATCGCTGTCATTCCGGCCGGGACGGCCGTCGTAGTCGCCGACACGTTCGGGATCACGTGGAAGTAGCCGATGTCGTCTTCGACCGGGTCCCGGTTGCCCTCGTACTCGGGGTCCTCGACCCGGTGCACCAGCAGGTCCGACCTGCCGGAAGCACCCGTCGGCGCGATGGGGACGATGGTGTCCCCCACGTTGTACTGCGCGTAGGCGCCCTGGGCCCATGACGCTCCGCGTATGACGGCTGAACCGTCCCCGACTCGTACGGCGGGTCCCGGCGTCGCCAACTGCCGGACCTTGAGGTCGTTGGCCTCGGTCACCCCCTGCGAACCCCGGGAGAGGTCTCGCACCAGCATCCGGAAGGCGCGGGCGGGGTGAACGCCGCCGTGGGTAAGCATGGGCGGCTGGATGAGCGGCACAGCAGATTCTCCTTACAGGGCGTCCCACGCAGACCGCCACGAGACGGTCAGGCGGGTGGTGTTGGTGTAATCGGTCGCCGTCCAGCGGATCTCGCTGCGGCCCGGCGGAATCTGGAAGAGGTCCAGGCGGGAAGCGCCCGACAGCGCCGGCGCTGCGTTGCCCGATCCGTTGCGCAGCACCCAACGGGTACCGGGGCGGGTCTCGATGTCGATGCGCTCGCCGACGCCGAGGGTGATGCCGAGTTCCAGGACGCGGCCGGTCTCGACGTGCACGATGCGCGGGTTGGTGACAGGGCCGGTGATCCTGATGGACGGCCAGGCGCCCGCGTTGCCCTCGTTCATCACCCATCCGGGCCTGGTGTCCGGGGTGGCGATGCCGGTGGTGATGGGTGCGACGAGGGGGGCTTTGAACCCTCCGGTGCTATGGCTGATGTCCAGGGGCAGGGTGATGCTGGACACCACGTCGCCGTGCAGACGCGGGTCGAGAGCGGTGAACTCCAGGTCAAGGGGTATCCATCCGTAGACGGCCTGGGCGGTGGAGACCGCTTCAACCCTTCGGATACGACCGAACAGGAGCTTGGTGCCGCGGCCGGGCCAGTGCAGTCTGAGCTGGGCGAGCGCGCCCGCCGTGCGGCGGATCTTCCACTCGGCGGCGACCGCTTCGATCTCGGCCAGCTTGTTCAAGGCGGCAGCCGGGTCACCCGGGGTTCGAATGCCGGCCTCGATCCGCACCGTGCGCGGCGCGTACAGGTCCACCCCGGGAAAGGCTCCGTCGTCGGAGGGGTTCAGCACGTCCTGGGTTCGGAGTTCGGCAGCGCCGAGTCCTTCTACGTCGGACACGGGCACCGTGGTGTTGCGGCCGATGAGGACGCCCGCGAAGTCGATCTGCCAGTCGGACAGGAGCACCATCAGATCCGCCCCCCGCGCTGCGCGTTCCGCAACCGCCGCATGATCTCCCCGGACAGCTCCTGCGGGGAGGTGTCACGGCCGTGGACGGTGATCGGCATGGACCCCACCAGCGCCTTCGGCTGCTGCTGCACAACGGTGACCTTGATCGCGGTCGACGGTCGGGCGTCGACAAGTCTTGTCGTAGACGGTGGCGCGGCGGCGCTGGACAGACGCATCCCGAACCGGGAGGCAACGTCGTGGAGGACGGCGAGCGCACTGCTGCGCTTCGCCGCGCCGAGGGGGATAAACGCTTCGCCCTGTGTCTCGGGCTCACCGAACTTCACCAGTCCGCCGGAGGTGGCGTAGAGGCCGGGTGTCAGGATGCCGCCGTTGGCGTACGACAAGCCCCTGCTGGCCCGGGCCAGGTCGGCGAAGAACTTCGTTCCCTTCGACCCCAGGGCGCTCTTGAGCCGGACGAGAGCGAGGTTGGCGATCTCGATGATGTGGTCTTCACCGAGACCGGTGGCATCGGCCACCGCGTGCAGGCCGGTCGTCTTGTTCTTGACCGCGCTGATGATCGCGATCAGGTCCGGCAGGTCGTCCTCGGGCAGGGTCCGGTTGGCACTGCGGGAGGCGTCGTTCGCCTCCTTCGCCTTCTTCGGGTTCTTCACCGCCTCGGCGGCGAGGTCGGCCGCGTCCTGGTCCCCCTGCCGCGCCAGGCGGTTGGCGAGGTCGCCGTAGCCGTTGGCCGCGAGCTTCGAGAGATTCTGCTCGAAGGCGACCTGATCCTTCACGGCCTTTCGCAGCTGACCGGTGAACTCCCCCAGGCTCGCCTTGGACGCGGCCTCCAGTTCCCGGATGTTCTTCGCCATCGTCTTGAGGTAGCCGGAACTCCCGGTCGCCATTTTTCGAGTGAGAGCGATCCCCTCCTCTCCCATCTCGGCCAGGGCATCGGCGACATCCCGGCCGGCACGGCGGGCGACGGTGTCGAGGTCCTTTCGCCACTGCTTGGCGGTGGCGACGGATGTGTTCAGCTTCTTGGCGAAGAGCTTGAGGTCGAAGTTGCCCTTCTTGTCGCGCGAGTCGTTGGCGATCCCGGACAGCGTGTAGAGCGTCGCGGGGCTGGCGGGCCGGTAGGTGACCCCAGTGAGACCACCATCGGCGTGGTAGCTGACCTCACCACCGAAACGCCGGGCGACCTCCTCCAGAATTACCTTGGATCGGGCTCTCTTCGCCCCAGCCAGAGGGATGTACGCCTCCCCCTGGGTCTCCGGCTCCGCCCATACCCGCCACGCACCGCCTGGGGCGATCTGTGCCGTGTGCTCTTCGCGACGGGAACGCACCCCGCCGTCGGCGTAGAAGTGGAGCAGGCCGCCGTTCGCCTGTCTCACGGGAGCCTGGACCATGTCGGGGACTCCGTTGCCGTCCTTGTCCCACGGGCTCGACTGGATCTTCGCGAAGAACGGGATGGTGACCGCGGCCGGCTTGTTCACGCTGATCGTGATCGTCTTCTGGCCCGGGATGCGACCGACGGACGCCCCGATCCCGTCGAGCTGCCTCTGCACGGCCGCCATGTCCCCCGAGAGCAACGCAGAGGTCAGGGCGCTCGCCGCCTCGGCCCCCTTGCTCTGGGATACGGCCACGATGAGGTTCAGCATCCCGGCCCATTCGGAGGTGGACTGCTTCCCGGCAGTCTGGAAGGCCGCTATGACCCCGGACAGATCCGGCGCGGCTATGGGCATGTCCGCGCCGTACAGGAAACCGAGCTGGGATCGAATGTTCTCGACGTCGCCCTGGAGGAAGGACTGCGCCAGCGAGGTGGAAGCCTCCTTTCCGTACTTGGCGGTCACCTCGGCCAGCAGGCTCATGCCCTGCTCAAGCTGCCGGGCAGCGGCCTTGGGCATCTTCTGCGCAGCCTTGCTCATGTCAGCAACGGTCATGTCCCGCATGACTCGCGCGAACTTCCCCGGATCGTTGGTGGCCGACGCATCGATCCACGCTTCGGCCACCTTCCGGCCGTACTTCGCGGAGATCGCGGGAAGCTGCTCCAACCCGGCACGAAACGCCGGCGTCGAGCGGGCAGCGGACTCCTGGATGATCGCCTCCATCTCGTCGGCGACCTTGCCCTTGCCCTGTTTGAGCTGCGCGACCAGCTCACCAAGGAGCGGCGCCGCGTCGGGGCCGAGTCCGGCGAAGTGGTCGGCCAGGTCCAGCCGCCCGGCGCCAGCCAGCTCACCCAGGTTCTTCTGGAACTCGCGCTGCGCCTTGAGCTGCTTGTTCAGCTCCTGCACGTAGTCCGCGAGGGACGCCTTCGACGCGTCGGCAGACCGACCTGCCTTCCGATTCGCCTCAGCGACCTTGTCCTGCGCGGCCTTCCACGCCTTCGCCGGATCAACGATCGAGCCGAGAGCCTTGCCCATCGCCTCCATCTCTTCGGTGAACTTCGGCGAGCCGTTCTTGTCGGTCGGAAGAGACTGGGTGAGGTCCCAGGCGCCAAGGATCTCCTGCCGGTTGGCCTTGATCTTGTTGTTGACGATGGCCATGGACGCGGCGAGCTCGTTCTCCTTCTTGACCGCGTCCGACCAGACCTTGTGCTGCCGGTCCAGGACCTCCTTCGCCCGGTCGAAGCCGATGTCGTAGGTGAACCCGCCCACAGCCGTCCTCTGGAAGGACAGCATCTTTCCGAAGTCCAGCTCGGACTTGAGACGGTTCAGCTTCTCTCCGCCGGAGGTAATCGCGTCAATCGCCTTCGCCACGTCGACGCCGGCGTTCTTGAGCTTCTGGATGTCGTCGCTGTTGGTGAGCTGTTCGGTGAGCGCGCGAAGGCCCGCCCCTTGCTCTCCCTCCTCGCGCTCCCGGCGCAGCGCGTCCACCAGCTCCTCGGTCGCCGCCTTCGCCTTCTGCTTGCTGGCGGAGTAGGCGGCGTACACGCCGATTCCAACCGCCATCAGGGTGGTCAGAGCGGCGACCGCGATCCCAGTGCCGGTGAGGACGGCGGGGAGGGCGGAGCCGCCGGCGCGCGCCGCGGCCAGCTCCGTACGGAAGACGGTGAGCTGGCCCCCGAACTTCAAGAAGGCGGCCTTCGCCAGCAGTGCAGCCGCCGAGAGGGCGAGGACGACGCCCATCGCCGACTTCGCCGGGCCGGGAAGGTCATTGAGAGCACCGGCCACGACGTTCAGGTACTCGCCCACGATCTCGAGCGCGGGCAGGAGCACGCGCGCCATGTCGATGCCGAGGGCCGACGCCTGGTTCTGGAACTGGCTCCACTGCCCTGCCGTGGTGTCGAGCTGGATCTCGTACGCCTTCTGCGTTGCTCCGGCCCGCTCGACCTCCTGGCTGATGCCCTTGTAGGTGTCCTGGTAGTTCTTCCCCTCGGCCGCCGACAGGGCGAGGGCAGCGCGGACCGCGCGGATATCCTTCAGAAGAGGAACGAGCTGATCCGCGCTGCCGCCGGTAGCGGTGCGGATCTTCTCCATGACGACGTACAGGCCGTCCTGCTCAAGGGCGGCGGCGGCCGACTCGTAGCCGAACCCCTTGATCATCTCGGTGATCTCGCGCGTCGGTTTCATCATGCGCGTCAGCAGCATGTTGAGTGCCGTGACAGCTTCGGCCGCCGGGATGCCGGTGAGGGTGACGGCGGCGAGCGCCGAGCTGATGTCGTGGAACTCGACGCCTGCGGCGGCGGCCATCGGCACCACGTCGCCGAGCTGCTGGGCGAGTTCGTCGAAGGAGACGACGCCGTAGTTGACGGTCTGGAACATCACGTCCATCACGTCGTTGGCCTCGGAGGCGTCCATGCCGTACGCCTTGAGGACGCCGAGCAGGGCCCGGGCAGAGGTCTCTGTCGTCGTCAGGCCGGCGGCAGCGCCGCGTGCGGCCACGCGCAAGATCGTCATCGCGTCGGCGCCGTCGAAGCCGGTGGAGACGACCTGGTACAGGCCCTCGGCGAGCTGAGAGGCCGACTGCGGGAGCTGCGTGCTCAGCTCCACGATCTGGTCCGTGAACCGATCGACGTTGGTCTTGTTGATCTCCTTGGAGATCGTCATGACGTTCGCCATCTGCTTCTCCAGCTCGATGGCACCGCGTACGCCGAGAAGGAAAGCTCCGCCGAGCGCGAGACCCATCACGGCGAACCCCGTCGACATCGATCGGCGGGTCTGTTCCGACCTCGTCGCGAGCTGGTTGAGGTCGCCGTCGAGACGGCGTATCTGGCCGCCGAACGCGTTCACCTGTCCTGCCGCCGTACGCAGTCCTCCGACCAGGCCGGTGACACCGGCCTGGACGTGGACGTAGAGGGTGTAGGCCCCAGCCACGGGTTACTTCTTTCTGGGCCGTAGCCCGACCTTCACCCCACGCCCCTCCGGACCTTCCGGGACCTGTTCCTGCTCCATGGCGATCAGCTCGCAGCCGATGCACCGGTGTGTCTCGGTGACGTACGCGAAACGGTCGCCACCTGCCTGCTCGTCCCACTCATCCGGCCTGGTCCCGCACGAGTCGCACACCATCCGCGAGTAGGTGAGGTAGGCGATGGCCTTCGCGCGGTCGAGCGCCGACCACCGCCCGTCTCCCGCGCCGGTGAACTGGCTGTGCGGGATGCCGTAAGAGGCGCAGACCTCCATCTCCGCGCGGAAGGCCGGGTCAGTGGTCAGCCTTTTCCCAGGTCGGCCCGTACCGTCTGGTTGGCCAAGAGCGCGGAGGTGAAGAGGGCCTTCGCCTCCGAGTCCGCCCAGGTGTCCAGGAGTTCCTGCGCCTCTTCCTCGGTCATCCCCGGAACCTCGGCGCCCGTCTCGTCCCGCTCGATGTGGCACGCGGCGACGAGCGCGGCGGGGTAGGTCTCGACGTTGTACTCCATGCCCTGGTCGGCTTGCGCCTCGGTCGGCGGATGGTCACGCAGGAGTTGTTCCCAGGCCGGGCGCGGAAGGGCGCGGAAGGTGAGGACGATCGTCACGTCCTCCAGGGCACGTTCGGCCTCTTCGAGGCGAAGCTGCGCGGCGAGCACGTCGGGCTGGGCAACGATCCACTCCTCGCGGTCGGCCTCCGCGATGCCCTGCTCGACCGACCGGGTACGGGCTTCGGTACGGGCTTTCGCCAGCGCCAGGGCGGCGTCGGTGACGTTCTTCTTCGCCTCGTCGTCGTCGCACAGCCGCAGCGTGCGCTCCGGGAGCTTGCGGGCCTTGAGACGGGCCATCTTGGCCGACCAGTGGGGATCGCGGGCGACGGCGGCGGCCGGCGGGACGGGGAGTTCCGTGGTGGACATGCGGCGCCCCCTCAAAGGGTCTTCGCCGGCACGGCGGCGTCGAGGGTGGGCTCGTCGGTGATGCCGAAGTTCACCTTGAACTTCGCCGGCTCCGACGCGGTGCTGTACGAGGCGCTGCGGCTGCCGACGCGGACGGGGAAGGTGTCGAGGGACTTGGACCCCGGCACGTCACCCTTGCGCAGGATGACGATGAAGCCGGTGACTCCCTTGGAGAGAAGGGTCTCGATGGTGTCGCTGACCTTGTCCTCGTAGAAGGTCAGCGAGCTGTTGTCCGCCTTGTCCTCACCGGGGATGGTGGTGGCGAAGGTGCTCCCCATGTCCGGGGTGTCGATCGGGGTGTTCTCCAGCGCCCACCCCTCGATGTCGGAGATGCTGTCCGACAGGTTGGTGGCGTTGGTCGGCCCGAGTTCGACGCGGGTGGGGATGTTGTCGTCGGAGGCGATCTTCTGCAGGAAGTAGAAGAGGGTGGTGCCTCGGCGCATGAAACGCTGCTGCGTGGTGGACACGCGACTCTCACTCTCCGGGGACGACGGCCCCGGAATACGGCAGGCCCGTCCCCAACAGATCAAGCTGGGAGTCGGCCCGTACCGAGTGGTCGGGCGTCCGCGATGGGCCTCCGCGGTGAGGTGTGACGGTCAGCCGAGGGTGGTGACCTCGATCGCGAACCGCTGGATGTAACTGTATACGCCGCTGGCGACAGTCACGCCTTCCTCTTTGTCCAGCTCACGGGACATGACGGCGTAACCGGTGGCGGTGATCGGGTAGGTGTAGCCGAGTGGCGTACGTGCCAACATGCCCGCGCGCACCTTGTCGGCCATCCATTCGGCCTGCTCGGCCGTCGTCGCGACTGAGGTGACCTGGTAGAGGATTCGGGCGTCCGCACTCGTGTCACCGAACGGGGGGCCGTCGCTGGTCGACCCGATCGGATAGAGCACGCTGTAGGGGGTGGCGGCCCCCGTCGGCAGGCTGCTCACGGTGGGAGCCGCCCCGTACCCGCAGGAGCGGCCCGTGGCGCTGGCCAGCATCGCCTGGACCGCGAGACTGAGTACGCGTCCGGATACGGGCATCAGTTCCCCACCGCCGCTCCGACTGCGGCGAGGAAGGCCGGGCGGACCTCTTCGACGGCCGGTCCCATGTGGGGATAAGGGGGCTGGTTGTAGATCCGGCCGAGGCTGTCGGCGCCGACGTACCCGTACTCAAGGCGTCGGCTCTGGGGCTTGTTCGTGCCGACGACCGCCTCGGCGATCAGGCCGTTGGTGCTGAACTCGTGCGTCCAGGAGCGCCGGTAGTCGCCGGTCGGTGCGTTCGGGCCCGGTCTGCCGCTGGCGTGGGCCTTGATTCTCGTCTCCAACAGCATCGCGTAGTGCTGAACGACGCTGCTCACGGCGGGAAGCGCGGCTGCCGCACGGGCATTCAACTGCGCGGCGATCTGCGGCGCATTCGAGTACGCGCTCGCTCCCGAATGCGCGTTGCGGGAGAAAGTCATCAGTCTGCCTCCGGCGTCTGGTCGAACTCGCCGTTCGCCCACTGCTGGAGCTGGGCGAGGACGGCCGCGGTGAAGCCGTGGGGGCCTCCGAGGTCCGGGCGGGCCAACGCCGCCTTCTCCAGCAGGCCCGCGTCGATCGCCGACAGGAAGTGGGCGGCGGCCGGTCCCGGCTCGTACGGGACGCCGACGAAGACTCGGGCGTCGCCCTCGAAGCTCGGATCGATCATCCCGGAAGCGAACTGGACGACGAGATCAGCCGGTTCGCCGGCGCGGTGATGAACCGTGTATCCGGAGACGAGGTCCGTGCAGTCGGTTCCGTCGATCTCCAGCGAGGCTCGTCCGCCGTCCGCCATAATCTTGATCTTCCGTATGCCTGCGGGTGAGGTGTCCGTGACCTTCATGTATCGAGCGTAGGACGGATCGCGAACACCCCGACTCGCCTCAGGACGGGGGCGTGATCTCGTCCAGCCGGGTCACCCGCACAAGCTCGACCGTAGAGGCTTCCGACGGGTCGAGAACCTGCCACACCCGTCCGCCGGTTGCGGCACCCCCTGAATGCGCGAGGACCACCTCGACCTGGTCGTACCGGGCCGGTACGGGTGCGCTAAGCGGGGTGAGCAGCCGGTACCAGGACACGGTGTCGTCAAGCCACTGCCTGCCGACGATGCCCTCCGCCGTCACCTGCCCGTGCCCGGACAGCAGTGCGCCCGGCCCTTCGTAGACCACGTCCACCGGAACATCGCCGAGGAGGCCCGTCTCTGGGTCGAGGGCCGGGGTGCCGGTAGGCCGGGTCACCCGGACCGTGTCGAGCAGGAGCTTGGCCTCCAGCTCCCTCCGCACTTCCTCCGGATCGATCGCCGTGCTCACGTCGCCCCCCCGGTCGTCTGGGTGTTCTGGTCTACCCACGTCGTACGGACGATGCTCAGCGTGGAGGTCTCTCCGAGGTCGACCACCCGCCAGGTCCGTCCGATTGCGGCTTCATCCTCGGCTTCCACCACGGCGACGGTGTCCTCGCGGGAGGCCACCGGCGCCGACAGGGGCGTCAGCAACCGATATCGGGAAGGCGTGTCATCCACGTACGCCTGCCCCGCGAGGTGCAGAACGACGGACGGTCCACCCGCAGGGAAGATGGCTCCCCGCCCTTCGTACACGGTGGCCGGCGGGCCTGGCTCGTACTGCCCTGTTTCGGGGTTGAACACCGGCTCGCCGGGCCGGTAGATCCTGATCTTGCTGGTGAGAATCTTCTTCTCGACAATCGCGCTGACGGCCCCCAGAGTCAGCCCTTCGGTAGGCGCGCTCATGGATACGACGATAGAACGAAACGACGGTGTCCCCAGCCGCACCAAGGGCAGTTACCTGTTCGGGCAATATGCGTTCCTCCTCAGCTCGGGCAGAGGTCGCGCCACCGCGACACGGAGGTCACGAGCCGTCCTGAAGCTGAAGCATCTCGTGGAATGTCGAGCACGGTGTTGCTGTAATCAGTTCGTCGTACGTGCCCGTCTCGATAATGCGACCGCCTTCGAGAACAACGATGCGGTCGGCGAGGCGTGCATTGGCGAGGCGGTGGGTGATGAAGAGGGTCGTTCGGCCGGCGGCAAGAGCCTTGAGGCGTGTGAAGATGCGGTGTTCGGCACGGGCGTCCAGGGCTGCGGTGGGTTCATCCATGACGAGGACGGGAGCATCGCGGTGGAAGGCGCGGGCGATGGCGAGGCGCTGCCACTGACCACCGGAAAGGTCGTGTCCGCCCCACCAGGAGCGAGCGAGTGAGGTGTCGAGGCCGTCAGGAAGCTGAGCAATGACGGCATCCGCGCCAGAGGCTTCGGCGGCAGCGTGGATGGCGGAGTCACCTTCGGGTCGTGGTTGACCAAGGTGGATGTTCGCGCGGGCGTCGAGGGGCCAGCGGGTGTAGTCCTGGGGGACGAGTCCGAGGTGGGGATAGACGCTGGCGGGGTCGGCGTCGGCAAGGTCGATGCCGTCCCAGGTGACGCTGCCGGTGGTGGGCAGGTACAGGCCAGTGATCAGTTTGGCCAGGGTGGTCTTTCCGGAACCGTTCTCGCCGACGAGGGCGACGACTTCGCCACGCTTGAGGTCCAGGCTGACGCCGGTCAGGGCGGGCCGGTTGCTGCCGGGGTACGTGAAGGCGGCGTCGGCGACGCTGATCACCTCGGGGCCGGTCTCGGAGATGCGGGCAGCGCCTCGACGGGCGGACCAGGGTCCGGCGAGGACGAGGAAGCGGTGCCAGTCGTCGACGGCGAGCGAGGTGCGGAAGAGACCGGCGCCGGCGCGGACGGTGGTGCTGAGCGCACTGGCGGCGGTGCGTAGGGCGAGGGCCGCGGCGCCGGCGGCGGCGAGTTCGAAACGGCCGGTGGAGACGAGCAGGATGAGCACGGCCCAGGCCGCGGCCGTGCCGAGTGCGGCCAACGCGTCACCGATGCCCCGGACGGCCAGGGCCCGATGGGCGGCGGTGAGCTGTTCGGCCTCCAGTCGGCCGGAGATGATGCGGTACTGACTGGTGAGGAAGTCGGCCATGGTACCGGCACGGACTTCGTCTGCGGTGGTGTGCTCCGTGGTGTAGGAGCGGAAGACGTTGCGCAGCCGGGAGTCACCGAGGTTGCGGTGGTGCGCTTCGTGCTCGATCCGCGCGGCCCGTACGGCGCCCCAGGCGCACGGGGCGGCGGCGAGTAGCAGCAGGCCAAGGACGGCCGGGTGCAGGACGGCGACGACGGTCGCGGCGGCGACGATCTGCGCGGCAGCAGAAGTGAGGAGCTGGGCGTCGAGGATCAGGTCGCGGGTCTTGTCGGCGCCGTCGGCGGCGGCCTGCCGGGCGTTCTCGAA
Source organism: Streptomyces sp. NPDC041191 (assembly GCF_055591945.1). NCBI lineage: Bacteria > Bacillati > Actinomycetota > Actinomycetes > Kitasatosporales > Streptomycetaceae > Streptomyces > Streptomyces sp. NPDC041191. Next base: position 643,173 of record NZ_JBVIZC010000001.1, read on the forward strand.
GCCCGCGTCCTCGTACGCGACAAGCTCGGCGGACGTGGCGGCCGAGATGACCTTGAGGTCGGCCTCCCGGACGACCTTCGGAGCCAGGCGGGCGGCTGCTGACCGGGCGACGGCGTCGAAGATGTAGCGGCCGCACAGGGCGATGCAGAGGACGGCCAGGGCTCCAGCGCGGTTCTGGAGTCCGACGAGGACGTCGGCGCCGGTGAACAGTCCGGCCAGGACGCGGGTCGTCGCAGCGAGTACGGTCGCGGTCAGCAGAGCGGCTGTGATCTGGCAGGCGGCCAGGGCCAGGACCGCGTGGTGATCGGTGGCCCAGCCGAGCCGGATAGCCTCGCCGAGCGTCTTCGGAAGGCGTCGGGCGATGGCCCAGGTCGACATGGCGGCGTTGGCGTCCTGGTACCGGTCGGAGGCCAGACGCATGACGGGAGGCTGACCGACGACGGGGGCCGGTGCGATAGGTGCGGTAGGACTCACACACCAAGGAAGGCGCGTACCGATGGCGTGGGACAACGTAATTGTCGGCACCTGTACGCATCAGGGCCGGTCAGACAATCAGTTCGTCAACCTGGCGTTCCAAGGTTCACCTGATCGTGGGGCCGTGGCCCGGAAGGACGGAGGCATGTCCTTCCGGGCCACGGCTGCTTGAAGCGCGCCCTAGGGAACGGACAGGACGCGGGTGTAGGGCCGGTCCGCGCCGTCGCCCACATCGTGACCGACGGGTCCCTCGGGCGTCTCGACCCAGGCATGGGCAGCGTCCGGCATCCGGCGGGCACCCAAGGCCCAGGAGGCGCGGCGTCCTGTGAGCGCGGTCGCGAGAACGGTGGCGAGGCTGATCTCCATGCACGCGATCCGACCCGGCCACCACGTCGGGATGATGTAGCGGACCGCCGCGTCGAGTCGTTCGACGTGGCTACGTCGAGCCGCCGGCAGGCGCCACACAGCATGGACGGCGGCGATCCGGGATCGCAACGGCAGGCATCCGATCGCGAGGGAGAACGCGAGCCCGGCGGCGGCCACCACCCGCTCGGGCACGGTGGGCGTGTTCAACGGGGTGGGCACCATCTGTGTCATCGCCACCACCACTTTCGGGGACGTGCCGTGCGAGCGGGATCGATGAGCAGGCCGTCGCGTTTCCACGCGTCGACGAGGTTGGCGATGCCCAACTGCACGGCGCGGAGGTCGCGGCTGGTGGGAATCGCGAGTTCGTCTGCGAGGCCATCGGCGGTGCCACGAGTGGCGATCGCCATCCAGATCCGCGAGACGTCCGGACCGAACGTCTTCCAAGTCGCGCTCCGGATGTCCAGGAGCAGGACGCCGTGTTCGTCGGTGGCATAGAAGATGTGCGGAGCCGGGGTCAGCACGACGCCGCCGCGGGGGTGGGCTGGCCCGTGAGCCACCAGGAAGCCACCAGCATCTGGTGCAGGTCCGCCGAGCCGGTCGCGACCCTGCCTTGAGCCAGGTGGTCGAGGGTGGCGGCTACGGCCGCGTAGTCGAACAGGTTCGTTGTGGTCAGAGGGCTGACGGCGAGCAGGTCGGTGAGTCGGGCACGGTGCTGTTGGAAGGCCGCGATGCGCTGGGTGGTGAAGGAGCCCTTGGAGCGGCGGCCGAGGAGCCAGCCGGGAAGCTCCGGCAGAGCAGCGGCGAGCAGGGGCTTGAAGGTGTAGAGGCCGCGTCGGGCGAGCGGTGGAACAGCGAACGCGGCACGGACCACGGTGTTGTCGAGGTACGGGTAGACGGGCCGTACGGCGAACGCTTCGGCGTACGGAGTCCAGCTTCGCGCCGTGGCCCCGGTGAACCGGAGCGCGGACCACTGATCGAACTCATCGGCATAGTTCGACTGGTAGTCGTCAGAGGCAGCCTGCCGGAGCAGGGCAGCCACCTGGGTACGGCCGCCGGCGGTCAACCAGGAAGAAGCTGCCCCCAGCCGGCACCATGACCAACCCGTGACCTCCTGGCCAGACCGCGGACCGCCCTTCTCCAACTGCTCCGCGATCTTCTCCAGCATCCCGACACGGCCGAACCTCGCGGTCTGCTTGATGCTCTTCCAGTACGGCCCCGGCGCCATGTTCCGCAGACGGGCGTAGGCCACGACCTGGCGGTGCGCGGCATGGCGCTGACCGTCCTGGAGAAGACGGACCCAGACGGATGACGACGCGTCCAGGACGATGTCCCCTCCGTGCCCGGTCAGGTGCAGCGGCCGGCCTGCCACGGGGGTGAGGTAGGTGCGGTCCATCGCGTACAGAGCTGCGCTGAGGGACGGTTCCAGGCCGGTGGGCTGCCCGGCGGGAAAGGAGAACGGCAAGTCGTCCTCGCCTCCGCGCGCGATCGTGTGCTCTGCGCCGGTGTACTCGGCCACCCGGGTGGCGAAGAAGGCATCCTCCGCGCTGGTGTACCCGTCGGTGTAGGTAACCGCGTGCACCTGACCGACCTGGGAGGCGAGGATGACGGCGGAAGAGGAGTCCAGGCCACCCGACAGATCCGCTCCCACCGCCCCGTCGGCGGCCAGCACGCGGTGCTGAACGGCCTGGGTGAGCGCGGCGCCGAACTGTTCGGCCCCAGCAGCCAGATCAACAACCTCGGTGATCGCGGTGACGTCGATCAACTGCGGCTCCCGCCCGGCAGGGAGCAGCAGGCCGAAGCCGCCCGGCACCTGGCGGATTCCTTCGTACGAGCTGCGGCCGGGCCAGTGATCACCCCCTACAGCGATCCGGGCGGCTGCCAGCACCAGATCCGGCACGAGCGGCTTGCCGAGACGGCGAGGGTCCGTGGCCCACGTCCCGGCCGTGGTGTAGTACACCGGCCGCAGCTCCGCCAGATCCCCGCAGACGAACCGTTCACGCCCGTTATCCGCCACCACCCAGTACGATCCGGGCCAGCCGGTCAGCTCGGCCCACTGCCCTGCCCGAACAGCCGCGAGTGCGCTGCGCAGCTCCTTCTCCCCCACCGGGCAGTCACCCATGACCGCTATTGCCGCAGTCCCCTCGACCACGCTCCGTAGGCCCGCTCCGGTGCCCGCACGGACACCGGCAAGGCCGTCGACTTCGCTCCTGCTTCCCTCAACCGCCAGCTCGGTGGCAAGCCACTGCTCTTCCATGCCCTTCTGCCTCCTGCTCGATCCGGAAATGGGCCCGGGGGCCGTCGCAGTGCGACAGCCCCCGGGTTCGCGTGACGTCGGACCTCAGCCCTCGAAGTAGTTGGCCTTGTCCGCGTAACGGCCCTCCAGGGTGCCGAGGGTGAGGTCGTCGACCGGGTGGGTGTTGATCTCGACTTCGAAGTCCACGGTCTCGATTTCGGTCTGCTGGGCCATGGCCAGCCTCCTCGGTGTCGGTGTGCTTCCTGGGTGGTGCACATCTATGACACCGCTCTCGAACTTCCTTTTTTAGAGCGGCAATTGGTGAGTTCCTAGGGGAAAAGTGGGAAGTAGCAACGCCCCTGGCACCCGGAAACGGGCCCGGGGGCTACCGCAGTGCGGCAGCCCCCGGGTTCGCGTGGCGTCGGACCGGTCAGCCCTCGAAGTAGTTGTCCTTGTCGGAGTCGTTGAACGACTGCCGACCGAGGGTGAGCCCGTCGACCGGGTGGGTGTTGATCTCGGCCTGGAAGTCCACGGTCTCGGCCTGGACGGTCTCGATTTCGGTCTGCTGGGCCATGGCCAGCCTCCTTGGTGTCGATGTGCTTCCTGGGTGGTGCACATCTATGACACCGCTCTCGAACTCCCTTTCTTAGAGCCATAGTTGGTGAGTTCCTAGGGGAAAAGTAGGGAGCATCCGCAGCTCTGCTGGTACCCGGATATGACTTCGGAGGCCGCCGCAGTGCGACAGCCCCCCGGGTTTACATGGCGCCGAACGATCAGCCTTCGAAGTAGTTGTCCTTGGAAGAGATAGGAAGTTTTCAGCACACATCCAGGAGGCTCAGAACGGCCTGTTGGTGGACGGTGTAGACAGCCGGGAGTTCAACGAGGGAGGCGCGTTCATCAACCCCGTGCAACCCCTCGTACGGGACACCGAACCCGGCCGTGGCGGGGATGCCTTCACCGGCGAGGAGGTTGCCGATGTTGGAGGGGCCAGCCGTCTTCGCCCGTACCTCCAGGCCCGCCGCACGCGCTGCGGACAGCAGTGCGGCAGCCGGCTGCTCGTCTTCTTCGAGCCGGAACGAAGGCCAGGCGGCGACCTCGGTGATTACGGTCGGGGCCGGAACGGGCAGTTCGGCGTCGAGCTCGGCGACCACTTTGCGCACCAGCGTCTCGGCGGCGTACGCGTCGAAGGACGGGGTGGTGCGAACATCGACGTTGATGTCAACGCGGTCGGGAGTGACGGAGAAGCCTTCCCCGCCGTGGAAGGCCGTGACGGTCAGCTTCGGCCCCAGCGGGAAGCCGGAGTCGTTCGGGCCGGGAAGTTCGGCAGCATCCAGCAGTCGTACCAGATGAGCAGCACGGGTGATCGCCCCGATGACGGGTCGGCTGGAGCCGGAGTGGCCGGACGGTGCGTGTACGGCGATCGAAGCCCGCCACAGGCCCCGGCCGCCGACAACGACCTCGTCCATGCCGGGGTAGCCGATGATCACTCCGGCCGGGCGTGTGGCCGCCGGGTCGGTGAGGTAGGCGCGGGCGCCGCCGAAGTTGCCGGTGTGCTCGTCGACGTCCAGGAGCACCGCCAGGCCGCCCGCGAACTCGTGTGCACGCGGCGCGAGGTCGGCGGCGATGTGACAGAACATGGCGGCGGCGAGCTTCGAGTCCGCCGCGCCACGTCCCAGCAGCCATCCGTCCCGCACGTCGCCGGAATCCGGAGGGAAGGACCATCGGGTGATGTCACCGTAGGGGGCAGTGTCCACACACGCATCCAGCGTCCACCAGGACCCTCGCCGCCTCCCGGCGATCTCGATCAAGAGCCCGACCAGCGCGCCAGCGTCGTCGTACAGACGACGACGAGGCAGTTTTCGAGCTGCGAGCCACTCCTCCAGAACACCCAGAACGGGGCCGTAGCCGTCGATCCCGCCTCGGCTCGGCCGGCGAACCAGTTCTTGCGCGAGCGCCACCACCGACCACATCCGGTCGTCCTCCCGAGGGCTACCGCTCATGCCTTCCACCCCGATCTTCTATCTGTGGCGCACGGGCAACTCCCGCACGTCTTCCATCGTTCCCAGCAGACGCGCGGCCGCGCATGCCTCCCGGCCGTGATGCACAAGGCCAACTGCGGCATCGCCCTCGAGGAAGATCCCGCAGTCGAAGCCGTCCGCGCTGTGCAGTGACGGCAGCGGCACCACCGCCGCGCGCTCCGCGGCTACGAAGAACCGTTCCAGGGTCCTACCGTGGTCTACGATCCCGATGTTCAGCGTCCGTACGCCACGGCGGCGTACGGACGGGTCGCGCAGCTCCAGCAGCCGCACCAGGTGATCGGCCAGTTCCGGGTGCCTCGGCGGCCCGTAGAGCACCCGGGTGTGTACCAGATCCGGATTCTGTGCCACAGCCGTCTCGATCGCCGCAAGGTACCCCTTCTCCCGGCTTCGGCTACCTGTTACCACCAGGTGCTCCTGCGCGCCGGTCACCACCGAGGTCATCGCCTCTACCAGATCGGCCCACCGGGTTATGAGCGTGCCCTGAGCCTGGTGCAGCGCCGCCTGGACACCAGCGTGGCCGTCTTGATGCGCGAACAGGAACTCGGCAGGCTTGTCGTACAACATGCACAGCCCGCGCCGGTTGCGCAGTCCTGTCCGACGCCGCCCGGTCTCCCACGCGCTCAACGAGCTCGTGTCCGTCGCCCCGCCGGTGATCGCGTTCAGACCCTCAACTGCCTCCTCCAGCGTCAAGTTCTTCTCCAGCCGCGCTCGCTTGAGCCCTGACCCTCCCGCCGTACCCATCGACGCTGCCTCCTCCCGACTCGGCTGTGCTTCCTGATGTTCCAGATCGCTGTGTTGCCGTACGGGCCACGCCCTCTAAGGTTCTTCGTCCAGAGCTCTCAGGAGGCTCTGGACGACGCGGGCCAGGTTCTGGGCCCGGCGGACGGCCACGTCGGCGGTGAGTACGAACGGCGGTACGGGACTCTCCAGAGGAATCCCGAGTCGGCGCCCCGCCTCGCGGAGGAGGTAGTGCACGGTGTCGGTCGGAGCCCTCGTCCGTGCCACGGCTCGCACCGCGTCGCGCATCGCTTCGCCGTGCGCGTTGAGTCGGCCCACCGCCGCGACGGCCTCGTCCACCGACGGCAGCTCGCCATCGGTCCTCCAGGCCAGCACCTCCGCCGAGAGGAGCTTCGCATCCCGGCGGAGCGTGTCCGTCACCTCGGTCATGGCCACCGCTCACCCCACGCTCATGAGTTCGACGGTCGCCTCGTCGGCCTGAAACTCGGCTGCAAGGCGGCGCCTCAGGTCTTCCAGCGCGGTGTCGGCCGGCGGCAGGCCGACCTCGGCGCGGCGCGCGTCAAGTGTGTTCGGGTCGCACACGGGTTCCCGCTCCGGTCCGGAGGGCCCGTTGCGGTACTGGGTGCCGTAAACCTGGGTGGCGCCGCGCTGGAGGTCGCAGCGATCGTGGAGGTGGGCCCACTGCCGAACCGATGCCTCGTTCAGCCGGACGGCCCGGTACATCAGCCGTTCGGCGTGCCGCTGGTAGGGGGGCTGGTTGTCCGCCCGGAGCGCGATCCGCCACGCGGCGCGCGCCCCCGCCTCGCCGACGAGCGCCCACCCGGGCCAGCCGTGGACGTCGGTGATCTGCCGCAAGACCTCCGCGTTCGCGTAGTCGGCTCGGCGGCCTCTTCCGATCTCCGCACCGGAAAGCTGCCCGCGCACCAGACGGGACCAGTGCGCGTCGGCCCTCGCGGCGCGGACGATCAGCTCCTCGGCGATGTCCGGACGGCGCGCGGCGTGCATGATCATGATGCTCCGGGTGTGGGTCAAGGGCGGGATGGTCATTCGTCGCCCGTGAGATCGAGGAGTTCGAGGACGACGGCGGCCAGGCAGGCGGTACGCCACAGGCAGTCCGAGGACGCGCTGGCCGATACCAGGACGGCGGCGCGACGCAGCCGGGTGTGCACCTCGCGGTCGTCCGGGCCCTGTTCGATCAGGTGCACGGTGGCGGCGGCCAGACAGCGCCGGGTGCGCTCCAGGACCGCGGGGTCGGGAGAGATGCGTGCCCTCCACCAGTCCTGGACCTGTTTGCACGTCTTCCGGATGCCGAGGACGCTGAGGTCGGCGTCGGGCGCCGCCACGTCACGCAACCGGTCGACCAGGACATCGGGGTCGGTCGGAAGCCGCATGGGGGAAGACGGTGCGGAACGCGCGGTCGGACGGCCCCCGATTCCCGGGGAGATCGCCCCTTCGTCCTGCATGATGCGCAGCGCCGCCGTGATGTCGGGTGGGGAGGACACGAGGGTGCGTGCCAGCGGAACACGCTTGGGCAGGGGTGTGTTCGGCGGGTAGACGCCGGCCTGGATGAACGTACGCAGGAGGGAGGCGATCTGCGCGGGCCGGTCGTCTTGAGCGGTGACCCACCACTTCCCGGGCGAGGAGAGGGTGACCAGTCCTTCGCCGCGCAGGTCCTGGAATGCCAGTTCGACACGGCTGAAGCTGGAGCGGCCGAGGCCGAGTTCGGCGGCGATCCGGCCGGGCCCGAGCCGCGTGCCGGGCAGGTACGTGCCCTTGGTGATCGCCGCCCGGACGTGGTCGGTGATCACCTTGACGTCCGGTCCTGCCGCCTCCGCCTCGATCAGGTTGCGTAACAGGCAGATCGCAGCGTTTCCCAGGTTCACCAGAGGCGGGACGAGAGCGCCTTCGGTCCCCGGGCGCCGCACGCCGGCGATGCACTCCTGCCAGCGCGTACGGTCCGACGGCGAACCGGCGGCCTGCCGGAGGCGGGTCTCGGCCAGCGGGACCCAGGGCTCCACCAGGGCCCAGACCTTCTCGCGGTCCCGCTCGGCCTGCGAGGGCGCACGGTAGGGGAGGTCCTTCACCACGTGTTGGACACGGAGCAACGCGGAACGCAGCCGCAGGACCGTCGACGGAGCAGGGGAGTCGTCCTCGGCGGTGAGGACGGCGGTCGTGGTGGTCATGACGTTCCGAGGGTGAGAGTGAGCGGGGTGCGGGAACGCAGGCCGAGGTGGCGTACCGCGGTTTCGACCAGGACGAGGACCTGGAGGACGGCCGTCGCCAGACAGGCCGTGCGCCACAGGCGTTCCAGCGGGTCTGCGGGAAGGTCTGCCAGCGCGGTGACCGCTGTGCGGCGCAGGACGGTACGCACCTCCGCATCCGGGGCACTCGCGTACAGCTCGACCACGCGGGGGATGGCGCAGGCGGACGCCGTGACCAGCGTGCGAAAGACGCGTTCCAGGACGTGGGGGCGTGGTGTGTGCCGGACCCGCCACCAGACCTGGGCCTGCTGGCACATCGCCCGTACCTCGGAGAAGGGGAAGGTGATGCCGGTGATCGCCAGGCCGCGCAGTTGCTCTACGCGGGCGCCGAGGTTGAAGGGGCCGGGGTCCAGAGGGAAGGGCAGGTCGGCCCGTACGACCGGCCGGTACGCCGTGGAGCGTTTGAGCACCTTCTCCGCGCCCAGGATGCGCAGGGCGGCGCCGGTGTCCCGTGTGGTCGCGAGGAAGTCGCGGGCCAGCAGCAGACGGGCGGGCAGCGGGGACTGCGGCGGGTAGACGCGGGCCCGGATCAGGGTGCGCAGCCAGGCGGCGATCTGCGCGGGCCGGTCGACAGGACCGGTGCCGCCGGCGACCCAGATGCGCCGGGCGCCGTTGGTGACCGTCGAGCCCTCGGCGGTCAGGTCGCGCAGAGCGAGCCGGACGCGTTCGACCGGCACAGGTGCTTCCGCTGCCTCCGCCTCGTCGGCCAGTTGGAGTGCCGAGAGCGATGTGCCAGGCGGGTAGGTCCCGTCGGCGATCAGCTTCCGCAGACGATCCGCGACCTCCCCGACGCTCGGACCGGGGCGTTCGGCCTCCAGCAGCGCCCGCAGCAGCGCACGGGCGATGGCAGGCGGCTCCGCCGCGTTCGGGACCGGCTCCTGCGTCCCGAGGCACCGGACGTCGTCGATGAGCCGGCGCCAGCGGCGTTGGTCCGACGGCGACCCGGCGGCCAGCCGGTGCCTCGCCTCGGCCAGAGGCAGCCACGGTTCCGCCAGAGCCCAGACAGCCGCGCGGTACTCCGCGCCCCGCGTGCCGGGGCCGGCACTGAACCGGGTGGCCGTCTTCTGCAGCTCGCGGAGCGCCGTACGAAGACGACGTTCCACCGGCTCGTCCTGCTGCACGCCGGGAACGGTGAGGGTGGTGGTGGTCATGCGGATGCTCCGAAGACGGGGGGCATGGAGGAAGGGGGTTCCTGCGGATCGCCGGTCCCGAACCAAGGCCGCCGGTAAGACCCGGGTCGGTTCGAACGGCAGGCACGCGCGGGGATCGGCAAGAGGAAGTTCGATGACGGGGTGGGTACTCCATGTCCAGCGACCGCTGGAGGTGGTCACCGAGAAGTCGAACGGTTCGCCGCGGTGCAGCGCGGTCATGGACTTCCTCGCGGTGGGGTGGTCGCCCAGCCACGCCCACACGCGGTGGAAGGAGTCGCGGTCGAGTTCCGGCCCGATCGCGCGTGCGTCCTCGCGCACCCACTCGACGGCGGTCCGGGCACTGACGGTGGCCCGGCCGTCCGGCAGCGGAAGGGTGCCGGTGTCCACGTCGGCGTGGCACCAGTACGTGCGCGGCAGCTTCATCGTTCCGCCTCCTGCCCGTGCTCGGTGAGGAGGCCGAGCAGGTCGGCGGCGGCCATCGCGAGGCGTCGGAGGTGTGCGCGATCACGGGTGAAATCACCCGTGGGACGGGACTGCTGGGCACGTACGGCCACGGCGCGGCCGATGGCTGCCTCCAGGTTCGGGTACGGGGGCATCCACTCGCGCTTCTTCGCGATGAGGACGAGCCGGTCGAGCATCCGGTCCAGGCGGGTGAGGGCCCGGCCCACCTCGGCCACCATGGCCTCGCTCGGCTTGAACAGGCCGCGCCGTAAGAGTCCGCGCTGCCACCGGTGCGACCACGGTCTGATGCGACCCATCGTGCCGGTCGGCTCGCCGAGGACCGCGTCCAGGTCGTCCGCCAGGTCCTCGTCGTACAAGAAGCAGGTGTCCAGCGAATCGATCGCGCGCCGCGCTTCCGCCGCGAACTTCGTCGGCGAAAGACGCGTGCGGGTGGAAGCGGTGCTCACGCCGCCACCGTCCCGACGTGTTCCGGCTCGTACCGGAAGAGACACCACGTCTCCCCGGTGCTGCACCCCCAGGAGTCCGCGACCGCGTCCACCAGGAGCATGCCGCGCCCAGCCTCGTCGTCCGGGGCGGCCTCCGTCACGACCGCTCGGGCCCGGCTCTCGGCAAGCACGACCACCTTCACGTGGCCGGCCCCCACCGAGAGCCGAAGGGAGACCTCCCCGCAGGCATGACGGATCGCGTTGGTGACCAGCTCCGACACGACCAAGACCACGTTGTCGGAGGTCTCCTCCGGAGCGTTCACCGCCAGCAGGAAGGCCACCGTCGCCCGTCGCATGTCTGCTACGCGTTCCGGCACCGGGAGGAATACGGCCTCGAGAACGGAGGTCTCTTCCGGCCCTATCTCCGGGCTAGGAAGTCCGGCGTGCTCGTCCTCCTGATTCGGTGGACTCGAACGTGGGATGGTGCTTTGGCGCATCATTTCGCTGGCCTCGGCTTCCTCGGTGCGAGGGGGAATCCGCTCGACCAGCGGCTGACACGGCGGTGTTGTGCCTCGTCATGTCATCGCAGGGCCGGGCGGAGGATGGCTTCGATCACCCGGTTTTACCTTCCGTCACAGGAGGCGACCGGGGTTGAGCAGTGAGTAAGAGCTTCGCGAGCCGGGCCGCCCGGATCTACCCCAAGATCACCCTCGGATCTGCCTCAAACGGATGAGGAGATTCCTCAGAACACCCTCTGAATTCCTCGGACTCCTCCAACTACCCTGTTTGCCAGCACCGTTAGAGATCGCTCGTTCTACCGTCGGTGTTGGTGACGCACTGGGCTCTCGCGCCGAGGAGGCACGATGACGACGTACTTCCGAAAGCTGCTGGAGGCTCGGGGTATTGGGAACGCAACGACGTTCTTGCAGTGGTACCGAAGTACTGCGGCAGGGCTCGGTGGCGGGCCCTACGACACCCCGGCGGACAAGACGGTCGAAGGCTGGCTCTACCAGGACCGACGTCCTCAGCACGCCTTCCGTCCGGTAATCGCTGCGATGCTGGAGAGGCCCTTCGAAGAGCTGTGGCAGCAAGTGCCGGAGGGCGACCCCCTCCACGCGCTCGCGGCCCCCGGCACGTCACCGGTATTCGGCCATGCCAACCCCGGCATGACCCCGAGCGACATGAGAAGGACGGGCGCTATGGCAGTCCGACGTGCACGGAAGTACCTTCTGGACAACGACCAGTTGCGAGTGGGAGAGGCCTCTCTGCCACTGCTCCAGGACGAGGTCGCGCGGCTGGTCCGCGACTACCCCCGACGCTCCCTCGGCGAGATCTGGGAAGACCTCCTCAACACTCACGACGAAGTGCTTCACCTGATCGACACCAGGCGGTTCACTCCGACCCAGCTCCGGGACACCAACGTCATGGCCGCTGTCCTCAGCTTCCTCGTTGCCAAGGCGTTCAACGACCTCGAAGACCGCGACCAGGCACGCACGATGAGCCTCGTGGCGGCAGCCTTCGCCAAGGACGCCGAGCACCCCGGCCTCATCGCCATGGTCAACGGCCTCCAGTCCCTCATCGAGTACTGGGCCGACCGGCCCACCGATGCCTTCTTCTACGCCAAGAAGGGCGCCGACAGCGCCACCGGCCTGCGCGGAACCGTCGCGCCCTGGCTCCTGGGACTCCAGGCCCGTGCTGCCGCCCGCATGGGCGATGAGGAGAACGCGCTCCAGGCAATCGCACAGGCCGTCGAGCTCCGCGAGCACGTCATCCCGGACGACCTCGACGAACTCGGCGGACTGCTGACCTACTCCCACGCCAAGCAGCTCTACTACACCGTGGAGGCGGAGGCACTGCTCGGCCACGGCAACGAAACCCTGACCCGACAGGCAGAGGAGGCGGTGTTCAAGTTCAGCAACGAGGAAGCCCCGGACTGGGCCTTCGGTGACCTCGCCGGCGCCCGCTGCAACCTCTCCCTGGTGCGCCTCCACAACGGTGACGTGGAGGGCGCGGCGGAAGCCATCCGCCCCGTACTCGACCTGACCACCCCCTTCCGAAACAACGGCATCGTCGTCTCCACGCTGCGCGTCCGGGATGCCCTGCTGCACAGCCCCGCCCGTACGGCCGTCACCGCGCGCAACCTGCAGGAGGAGATCGCCGCCTTCCCGCCGCAGCGACCCGCCCTCCTCCCGGGCCGATCCGGCTGACCCGATAAGGTGCCCCGGTGACTCCCGTATCGCGCAGTGGACCCCGTCTTCGCCTCCGTGAACTCCAGCACGACGATGCGGGCGCTGTCTTCGCGATCTACGGGAGCGCCGAAGCGACGGAGCACCTTTCGTTCGAGCCGCGCACCGAGGAACAGGTGCGCGGCATCGTGCAACGATCCATCGATTCCGCCCAGGAGACCCCCCGAAGCGAGTACGCCTTGGCCGTCATCGGCCCGGAGCACGACCTGCTCGGCTTCGGCCGGCTGGCTCGCGACCCCCACCAACCCCGCGCGGCCACCATGGGGTTCGCCCTTCGCCCGGATGCCTGGGGACGTGGATACGGCCTCGAAACCGTCCGTCTCCTCCTGGGCCTGGCCTTCGAAGAACTGGACCTGCACCGTGTCTGGGGCGCCAGGGCACCGGGCAACACCGCCTCCGCGCGCACCATGGCCGCTGCCGGGATGGTGGAAGAGGGAACAATCCGTGAACACATCAACAAGGGCGGCCGGTGGCGCGACTCCGTCGTCCACGCCATTCTGGAGCGCGAGTGGCAGGCTGGCCGGGCATGATCACGTCCCGGCGAGAGCCGGACTTCTACGGCACCTCAGCATCCGGCCTCGGCCCGAAGCCCCGGCGACAGCGCGGGTGACTGATCGGCCACTCCGCCGCCTCCTCCACGGTGCGCAGTGTCCGGGCGGCCTTGTCCGGGTCCTGGTGTGAGGTCCACCCGCAGTCCAGGCCGTCGAAGACCTCGACCACGGTGACGCCGGCCTCGCGCGACCGGTTGAGGGTTCCGGCGTTGTAGGCGACGGCGGACTTCGTGAGGGTGGCGGCCTCCGCCCAGACGCGGACCGGCACCCGGGAGCCATTGCGGTAGACGACGTGAGCGAGTTTGTGGTCGGTGGCAAGGCGGCGGGCGAGGTTGCGTGCGGCCTGCTTCGCCGTCATGTTCCCCGCCGTCAGCAGCGGCACCTCGCGGCGGCCGGCCTCGCGCACCGCGCGGTAGAAGCGGTCGGCCATCCGCTCGGCCTCCTGGGAGCGGCGCAGGAAGTCGGCGTAGGAGTCGGAAGCGAGCGCCTGGAGGGCATCGCGGTGAAACAGGGTCCAGGTGAAGGAGGCGTCCAGGGCCTCGGCGGCAGCCCGCGCGCCTTCCTCGTAGAGGTGCGGGAGCTGTCGCCGGACGAACTGTCGGGCCTCCTCGTCCACACGGCGCCGGAAGTCCGCGACGGCCCGCTTGAACTCCTCCAGGACGGCCGTAGTGTGCACGGCGCGCGGGTTGTCGGCGAGCTGGGTGAGGACGGCGCGCTGCTTGTCGGCGAGGCGCTGCCAGGCGTCGTCCAGAACGGCGGCGACCCGCCGCGCGATCTCGTCCGGGTCGCCCGGAGTCAGCGGCGGCCACTCGTACGGCACCGCCCTACCGTCCCCGGCGGTAGGACACCAGGGGCGCGGTGACGAGGTCGACGCTCGCCTCCCCCGGGGCCGGATCATCCGGAGCGACGAGATCGGCGAGGCCGGCGAGCTGCCGTTCGAGCCCCGCCAGGTTGTTGCTCTGGTCGATGGTGACCACGCCGTCCACGGTCATGCGCAGCGGGTCGGCCAGCAGCGCAGCGCGACGCTCGGCGAGGACTTCGGCGGCGACCGCGCGGGCCCGGCCGAGCCGCGCGTACCGGGTGATGAGGTCCTGCTCGTCAGTGGCGGCGCCGAGCTGGGCGCGCAGCCAGGCCAGGAGGATCGGGTCCATGAGTACTCCGCTGGATACGGGTGCCCGCCCGCACCCGGGGAGGGGCACGGGCGGGCGGAAGTGGGTTCAGGCGCCGGCGTCGGCGGTCTTCCTGCGGCGGGCGGGCGCCGGGCGCTCCGGCTCAACGGACGTCTCCTCGTCCGCCGTCGGCTCCGGGGCGTCCTCCCAGGCGCCGGGGTGGGTGATCAGCTCGGCGACCGGCCCCTCGGGCTCGTCCCCCGGCAGGAGGATGACCGGCTCGAAGGTCTCCGGGTGCGTCAGGTGCACGGCAGCGGCCAGACGGCGCCCCATTACAGCACCTTCGCCACGAGGTGGGCCCGCGGGTCGTGCATGACGGGCATCACGGAGGCGTTGACCTTGGTCCAGATGCGGACCGGGTCGGAGTCCACGTCCCGGGTGATGACGATGCCCGGAGCCTCCTCCTTCTCGATCTCGGGGTTCTTCCCCGAGGACAGGACGATGGAGTCTGCGTTCAGACCCCACTGCACGTTCGCCCACTTCTGCCGCTGCGGCGGGATGTAGATGTACCGGTCATCGGGGATCGGCTTGACCCACGTGCCGTCCACCCGGACCTGCCCCTTGTAGATCCGGAACGGCGGCAGGCCGAACTCGGCGCGCACGCTGTTGACCTGGCTGGGGGTGAGCGACTTGGTCGGCGTCGTCGCCGGGTTGACCGCGTTGTAGTACGCCGCCCGGTAGGCGTTGTTGCCCGCCCAGGTGTTCACCACGCGCCGCGAGGTCAGGGCGAACTCGGGGAAGGGCGAGCCGATGTCCTCCAGGTACTGGAGCCAGGTCAGCTCGTCGCGGATCGGGTCCGAGGTGGGGTCCGACCACACCTTCGCGGCGTTCGGCAGGTTCTCGGGCGGGACGCCGAAGTCGACCTCGGTGATGTAGTTGTTCTCGTTGACGGTCAGCTTGCCGTCGAGCAGAACGTCGGCGGCGGCCAGCTCGACACGGCCCTTGGTCGCCTCCGCGTGCCGCTCGGTGTCGTTGTAGAGGTTGGTCACCAGCCGCTCGTCGTCCGCACCGCGCTGCATCTCATCGAGGATGATCTCCTGCTCGGTGACCGTGAGCTTCTGCGAGATGACCGGCAGGCCGCCTTTGCGGGTGGTCTCCCACGCCTCGCGGGTCGCCAGCGGCGCGGAGGCGTCGTAGGCCCGGAACTTCGCCGCGTTCACGTAGCGGCCGGAGTCCTTGATCTCCCACAGGGTGCTCTGGAGCTTGAGGGCGGGGAAGACCGGGCTGTCGCCCGTGGTCAGAGTCCACTCCGCCGGCGTCGGTACCGCTCGGGCGAAGACGGTCAGGTCGCGGGTGGTGACGTTCTTGATCAGGTCCTGGAGGGACATGGTTCAGCAGCTCCCTACACGTACCGGATCTGGGCAGTGGTGGTGGTCACGTCGGCGGGGGTGAACCCGCCGGGGACCTTCGCGGCGCGTACGGTTCCGTGCCACAGCAGCGCGACGGGCACCTTCGTGGCGGTCGGCGCGAACAGCGTCTCGGCGAAGACGTGCCCGGCGAGGACCTGACGGCCGTCGGTGGCCGTCTTGTCGAACGGCCCGAACAGACCGGAGGCGGTGATCTTGCCGACCGGCACGCCCGACTTGAACAGGCTGTAGGGCTGGCTGGAGTCGGCCGACGGCACGTAGTGCGTGCCGGGGGTGAACTTCGAGATGTCGAGAGTGATCGTGTCGGTGTCGTCGGTGCCGTGTCGGCCTCCGAGCCACTCCACGTTCGCCGTGACGCTGCGCTGCGTCGTGATCGGCTGAAGCATGACGGTGCCCCTCCCAGGGGACGCGATGGCGGGTCTCCGCGCGCTCACCTCCTGGTGGCGCCGTCCACGAACTGGAAGGGGCGTGGTCCCCGTGTCCGGCTTTGTCCCGCCGGTGGGAATGGAGAGGGTCAGGCGGTGATGTAGCCGCGCTGGCGGGCCATGTCGAGCCCGGCCGAACCGGGCTTCGGCGGCGTCACTCCCCGCGGGGGCGGGCCGCCGGCGGGCGAGCCGCCCGGCGCGGGCGGCGCCGTCTCCCGGGCCTGGCCGAACAGCTCGGGACGCCGCTCCTTCAACTGCTCGGCGGCCGAGACGACGGCCTCCTCGTCGGCGTCGTCCTGGCCGTCCAGGGCCCGGTCGATCAGGAGGACCGCGTCGTCCAGGTCCTCGCCGACGGCGCCGAGCCCGGCCAGGGCCGCCCGCCGGATTGCCGCACGCTCCCGAGAGGCGGCCTGCGCCTCGCGGGCTTCGGCCGCCCGCAGCTTCTCCTCGGCGGCCTGCTCGCGGCGTTCGATCTCGGAGAGCGCGGCCCGCTCGGCATCCCGGGTCGCGGTGACGAACTCCGTCAGCTTCTCGGTATCGCTGAAACCGAGGCCGTCGAGGAGCTTCTTCACCGCCGCCCGGCCGCCCTGGGTCTTCTCCCGGGCCAGCAGCCGCGACAGGTCGTCCTGCGTGACAGAGCCGGTACCGGGACCGTCGTCGGGCTTGTTCGGGTCGTGCTCGGGCGAGGCCCCCAGAATCGGGTAGATCGGCCGCCCGTCACGGCGGTACCCGACCGGAGCAAGCGGGTTGGGGAGCGAAGGGCGCGTCATGCGTGAACCATCCACAGGTCTCCAGCGCCCCCGCGCCGATGATCAGCTTAGCCTTTCCCCGACCGGGACGGCCTCGACGGCCTACCCGAACGGTCCTTCCGTGGCGAAGCGGTCCGCCGTGCTCTGGAAGATCTCGGCCTGTTCCCGATACTCGTGAGCGAAGACGGGGTCGGCGGTGAATAGTTCCCGGTAGATCGCGGCCAGGTTCCGGCAGGAAGCCACGACCCTCACGTTGACCGGGTGATCGACGCCTCTTTCGCCGTGGCCTTCCCCAATGTCTTCCTTGGTCAGCTCGTTGAGGGCGTTCCATGCCTCACCGCGTTCCTCTAGGGCCTCGGTGAGTGCCTTGTGCAGGTCCGCGACACGATCACGCTGGTACGCCTCGTACTGGGCCGACCCAGGGAAGCGGGTCGCGTCCAACCCATCGGTGACCGGGTTCGCCGTACCGGGGTTCTCCCGGGACGCCCACTCGTCAAGGCTCCTGGCGAGGGCCGGTCCCGGCACGCCAGCGCGGTTGCGCCGACCGTCCTTGACCCAGGTCAGCACCGCCTCGTTCCAGTGCGAGCGCACGGTGAGTTCCCGGACCTTCTCCGGGGAGAGCCCGCGCTCGCGTTCCGCGACGACGGCGGCGTTCAGCAGTTCCTCGGCCAGCCTCAGCAGTTCCTTCGCCTGCGTGATCAGCGAACCTGGCTTGGGGTCGATCTCGACCGGAACCAGGGCTGCGGCCTCCTGGGCCAACTTCCTGGCTTGTAGAGAGAGTTCGAGACGGGCTTCGTCACGGGGCGACAGTACGTCGGGCTGCGTATCGGTCATGTCACCCACCGTAGAACTGGCCTCCTCGGGCTGTCAGCCGATCCGCCCGCTTCCTCCGACCGAGAGGCGGCAGGTGTCCGCCGCTTCGACGGCGCCTCACCTCGGCGGGTCCGGCAGAGGTACGCGCCCGATCTCGGGGTCCGCTTCGGGCAGCCCCAGGTAGTTCCGTACGACCGCGTTGTCCCCGGTGGCGTCGGCGAGGCGGGCGGCGGCCTCGAAGGCACGGGACTGGATGCGCTCGATCTCCACCTGTGCGTTGTCGATCGGGTATCCGGCGTCGATGAGCATCTTCACGCCGGTCTCCACGGACAGGACGCCGGCGCCGACTCCCTTGACCACCTCGTCCAGGACGGCGGCGCGGTCGGTGGGGGTGTGCGGCCCCCACATCAGGCGGGCGGGCAGCGATTCCCCCGCGGGCCATCCCTCGGCGTGCCCGGCCTGGTGGAGCCGCTGCACCATGCGCAGCAGGACGGCGTACTTGTGGTCGCGGGCCAGGCGCATGGCGGAGATCAGCGAGTCCAGCGGGCCCAGGGCGAGCTGGAGGGCGTAGCCGGAGGGTAGGGCGGTGGGGTCGAGAGTGCCCAGGCCGGCGGCGGTGAGCCGGGAGTTCGCCGCGATGCGGTCGATGAGGTGATCAACCCGGGCCCGGAGTTCGGCGAGCTGCGCGGAGGTATCGAGGACGTCCATGCTGCCGTTGTCGTTGAGCTGCCACACCGTTCCGGCCCTGACCTTCACCGGCAGCGGTTGTCCGGTTGCCCGGTCGATGGGCAGGCGCGCCCCGGACAGACCGATGATCGGGGAACCGGTCGTCGCGGAGGCCCCCGAGCTGTCGGTGTCCGTGGCCGACAGCTCGTCCAGGCCCTGGAGGACGGTGGCGATGGTCGGCTTGCCCCAGTGTTCGCCGCTGGTGGGAATGGAATTGGTGATATGGACCAGCGGAATGAAGTCGCAGCGCAGGTCGAGCCGGTCGAGGACTTCGCCGTCGGAGCGGACGCGGTAGGTCGCCTTGTGCAGCGGCAGGTCGTAGAGCAGGTCGGCGTGGTGGAGGTCGTCCAGGTCCCATTCGGCGTCGGTGAGGTAGCAGGTCCACGGGCTGGGCCGGTTCGGCGCCCACGGGTAGGTGCGGGTGATGACGCCGCTGTCCGCGTCGAGTTCGTCGCCCCCGACGAGGACCGGTGTCCCGTCCTCTCCATACAGGAACTCGCGGACCGCGCCTCGGCCCTTGGTGGTGGTCCGGCGGCTGGCCGGGCCGATCGGGGCGAGCTCGTAGGTGATGCGCCGTACGCGGGTTTTCAGGCCGCGGCGCTTGTCCTCGGGCAGTTCCCACGCCAGGTGGACCCGCATCGGGAACTCGGCACCGTCCTGCTCGCCGTCCTCCGGCCACTCCGGGAAGTACAGGCCCGGGTCCCAGGTACGCAGCAGGACGCGGCCCTTCCCCGGCTCCCACGCCAGGGTGTAGACCCCGTCGCCCAGGAGGATCGCGTTGCGCTCCGTCTGCTGGATGCGCAGCGGCAGCAGCTCCTTCTCCGCCCACGCCCGCAGCCGCTCCTGCACGGCGCGCGCCGCGGCGGCTTCCGGGGACGGTTCGTCGTCGGCGTGCTCGGCGCCGGCCACGCTGATGGTCTGCTCGGAGCCGAGGAGGTAGCCGAGCGCGGTGTCCACGATCTTCGACGGGTCGCCCAGCTCCCGGCGCTCGGTCCCGCTGTCGTCGTCCCCGCTCAGCGCGGCGAGCTGCCCGGCCTGGTTGGAGTCGTAGGCGGCCAGCAACCGGTAGGCCGCCAGGCGGCGCAGGTCCTCGTCGGGAATCCACGACGAGGTCAGGTCCGCCCAGGCGTTCCGCCCCGGCCGTCTCGGGTCGGCCATGACCGGCTTGTAGTCCAGCCAGCTCCAGGCGTCGGTGATCAGCTCGCGCAGGCCCACAGTGCCCCTCCAGGCAGTCGGCCCCGCGCCGATGATCAGGTTACGCATGAACGTCGAGGCCGGCCGCAAGCCCAGCAGTCTGTCCGCGCCGCCCTGTCGAGCGAGGGGTTTCAGGCGGTGGTGCGGTTGTTTTGGCGTGCGGCAAGTGCGGTGTCGGCGCTGGGAAAGGCGGGCAGGAAGGTGTCCATCCCGGTGACGCTGAGCAGGCGGCTCAGCCGGTCGGGGACGGCCGCCAGGGTCAGCGAGCCGTCGGCGTCCTTGGCGCAGCGCCAGATGCCGACGAGGGCGCCCAGTCCCGAGGAGTCGCAGAAGGTGACGCCCGCCAGGTCGGCGACCAGATGGGGGTGGCCGTTTGTGATGAGCTCGAGGGCGCGGGCCCGTACGGCGGGCGCGGTGGCAATGTCGAATTCGCCGGACAGTGCGATCACGGCCAGGGTGCCGTCGGTGTGCGGGACGTCGATGTGGAATGCATCGGTCATGGGCGTCGGTTCTCCTGCCCGACGGAGGCGTCGGCGATCGGGGCGGCGGCGCTGTGAGCGGTGGTGGTGATACCGGCGGGAGCGGCATCGGGGGTGGGGACGGACAGGGCCAGCAGCGCCACGTCGTCGCGTTCGGTGTCGGGAAGGGTGTCCAGGAGTGCGACGGTGTCGTCGATCAGGGCGCCGGCAGCGACCGGCGCCGGTCGCTGGGCCAGGAAGTCGAGCAGGCCCGTGTCGGCGAGCATGTGGCCGTCGGCGGTACGTGCCTCGGTCAGACCGTCGGTGTAGAGCAGCAGTCCCTGGCCGGGTGCCAGGTGCAGGGTGCGTGAGGCGAAGGTGGCTTCGGCGAACGCGCCGACCAGCATGCCGCCCTTGGCGCGGACCGCGTCGACCCGTACACCGCCGTCTTCGGTGGGGCTGAGGTGGTAGGCGGGCGGGTGGCCGCCGGTGGCCAGCGTGACTGTGAAACCGCCGTCCCGGTCTGGATCGAGCAGGCCGAAGATGGCGGTGCAGAAGCGGGTACCGACCGCCGCGTCCAGCAGCAGCGCCGTGTTCAGGGCCTTGAGCGCGGCCGTGGGGTCTGCGTCGACGAGGGCTGCGGCCCGCAGCGTGTAGCGGGTCAGTGAGGTGACCGAGGCGGCTTCGGCGCCCTTGCCGCACACATCGCCCAGGAAGAACGCCCACCGGTCCCCGTCGACGGGGAAGACGTCGTAGAAGTCGCCGCCCACTTCCTGCGGGGAGGCGGTCTTGTAGTGGCAGGCCAGCTCCAGCCCCGGTACCGCGGGCAACGCGGGAGGCACCAGGGTGCGCTGCAGGGTGGAGGCGAACGCGGCGATGACCGCCTTGTCCCGCTCCGCCCGCTGCCGGGCCTCTTCCTCCGCCTGGCGTTTTTCCTGCTCGACCTTGCGGCGCTCCTGCTCGGCGCGCACCGCGTGCAACGCCGACAGCCGCAGCTCCAGCTGGTCGCGGACCACCGCCGCCAGGTCCGCGAGCGTGGCCGAGTCCGCCTCGCTGATCTCGCGGGGGCGGGTGTCGAGGACGTTGACCGTGCCCAGCCGGTACCCGTCGGCGGTGATGATCGGAGCGGCCGCGTAGAACCGTACCCCCATCGGGCCGGCGACCAGCGGGTTGGAACAGGCGACCGGGTCGAGCAGGGTGTCGGGGATGACGGTGGTGTCATCGGTCAGGACCGCCGAGGCGCACAGGCCCGGATCGCGGCCGATCTCGGTGACACCTTCCAGTCCGTGCGTGGCCTTGAACCAGATCCGGTCCTCGTCCACGATCGTCACCGTCGCCACCGGCACCTCGAACAGGCGCGCCGCCAGCGCCGCGACCCGGTCGTAGGCGCCGTCCGGAGGGGTGTCGAGAATGTCGTAACGGCGCACCGCCGCCAACCGCGCCGCCTCAACAGCAGGTCCGCTCGGTGCTATCGCAGGCTGACTCGCTTGCTCCGGCATAATCCTCGTCTCATTCATCCCCCCCAGGAGGTGCCGACCAGGCAGTCGGCACCCAGGCACTGTACCGACATGCCTCAGCACACCCGGCCCGACGGCGAGCTGCGCGGAAACAGCCGCAACCGGGCGCAGTGATCACCGATAGGCGAAACGCGACGGCGTTCGTGGTGCACCGGTTCGTCAACCGCTGCCTGCTGGTCGACCTGAGCGCGAACCCGGACAGGACGCTGCAGCACCCCGGTCAGGTTGGCGGAGGTCTGCCAGCGCGAGGATCTGGCGGGCCTGGTCGCCGCAGACACCCCACTCGGACCGGAACAGGCCGCCGCCCGGCTCCGGGTGAGGAGGGTGGAGTCCGACTGGGTGGTCAAGCTCAAGTGGATCCGGGCCGCGAAATGGGCGGAAGTGCGGTTCGGTACGTCGCGGGCCGGGGTGGTCCAGGCCCCGCTCCACCGCGCCGCCGACGTCGACACCCTGCCCGCCGCACACCCCGAGATCGACTGGGCAGAGCGCCGCCAGGTCGGGAAGGGTCGGCGCTCACCCCTCGCCGCGCTGCACCCGAAGACGGGGGCGGCGTCGGTGTAGGGGCCGGGCAGGCAGAGGAGCGGGCAGCCCGGGGTTCCCGGGCGGCCGCCCCTCTGGTGTGCCGGGCGGAGGGCTCGATACCTCCATCCGGGCGGCGGCCCGGCCCACCCGAACGGCCTAACGGATGCTGTCCCCGGTGGCCGGCATTCCCTCCTTCGGAGCAGTCTGGAGCCGAAGGCCCAGTCCACGCGGTTCCATGATCAGCACTCCGATTCGGGGGACGTCATGGCCATGGTTGTCCTGCTCCTGCCGGTTTTGATCGTGTTCATGCTGTTCGGCATGGACGCCCTGGAGCACTTCCTGTTCTCCCGGCCCACAGACCCGCCGCAGACCGGTGCGCCAGAACCCGTGAACCGCGACTGAACCACGGCCCCTTCCTCAGGAGAACACCGCGCACCCCCGCCCGGCGGCCGCGCGGAACCCGCCCCGGCCTTCCGTACCGAAAGCCGACCGGACGAACCGCAGCCGCGATGGACCGGCCCCACCCAGAAGAGCGGTCTGCGCGCCCTGATCCGCCTGCGCCGAGCGGCGGGACGAGAAGGACCGACACACGGCCGCTCGCCGCGCTGCACCCGAAGACGGCGTCGGCGCAGGGACCGGGCAGGTGAAAGGGGCGGCCACCCGGGTTCCCGGGCAGCCGCCGCTTCCTGGTGTGCCCGGCGGGTCAGGTGGGGGTGGAGGAGGTCAGGACGGGGTGGTCGACGTGGTGGTGCTCAATGTCGACGCCGTACGCGCCGCCCCACACCTCCCAGACGAGCCGGCCGGCCGTCTCGGCAGCCGCGACACTCCGGTGACGGCCGCCCTGGCACGCCACCGTGAGCCGGACGAGACGGCCGACGGGCACTTCGTCGGCCAGGGCGCGCAGCTGGACGGCGGTCCGGTTGATCAGGGTCAGGGCGCCGGGGGTCTTGAGGACGTGGGCGTAGACGTCGTCGTCCAGGCCGGTGCGGTAGCGCATCGTCGGGTCGTCGGCAGGGTTACGCAGGACGTGGCTGAGATCGAAGTAGAGGCCGTCGGCGACGAGGTCGTGGGCGCCGTCGTGACGGACGCCGATCGAGGAGACGACGGCGGCGACCAGGCCGCGTCCGGGAAGGTGTGTGGTCTGCATGCCTCCACCCTCGTGCCGGTTCAAGACCTTCGGAAGGAGTTGTCCGTCTTACCTTCTTGGTGGGTTCGAACTGGTCACTCGTACGATCGGCGGAGCCCAGGGGCTCTGGGTGTGGCTCGTTGTCTGTTGCAGTTGGTATGGCTTACTGATCTTTTCGTTAGTTGGGTGGGGTTGGCGGGTGGAGGGTGAGGCCGGTGTGGGTGAGGAAGGACCAGGGCAGTTGGGGGTTGGTGTTGAT